>NZ_JACYXC010000001.1:607047-1214095 GCF_016031615.1 Streptomyces pactum | reverse complement strand
TGTCCCCGCGGAGGAGGGCCCGGGGAGCGGCGCCCCGGCCGGCGGGAGCCCCGCGGCGGAGCCCGGGACCGGCCGGTTCACCGTGCGGCTGGACAACTTCGAGGGCCCCTTCGACCTGCTGCTCCAGCTGATCTCCCGGCACCGGATGGACGTCACCGAGGTGGCGCTCTCCCGGGTCACCGACGAGTTCATGGCCCACATCCGGGCGATGGGCCCGGACTGGGACCTGGACCAGACCACGGAGTTCCTGGTGGTCGCCGCCACCCTGCTGGACCTCAAGGCGGCCCGGCTGCTGCCCGCCGCCGAGGTGGAGGACGAGGCCGACCTGGCGCTGCTGGAGGCCCGCGACCTGCTCTTCGCCCGGCTGCTCCAGTACCGCGCCTACAAGCGGGTCGCCGACATCTTCGGCGATCGGCTGGAGTCCGAGGCCCGGCGCCATCCGCGCACCGTGGGGCTGGAGCCGCACCACGCCGACCTCCTGCCCGAGGTGGTCCTGGGCATCGGCGCCGAGGGCTTCGCCCGGCTGGCGGTGAAGGCCATGCAGCCCAGGCCGGAGCCCCAGGTGTACGTGGACCACATCCACGCCCCGCTGGTCAGCGTCCGGGAGCAGGCGCAGGTGGTGATCGCCCGGCTGCGGGAGGCGGGCGAGGCCACCTTCGCGGAGCTGGCCGAGGACGCCCCGGACACCCTCACCGTGGTGGCCCGCTTCCTCGCCCTGCTGGAGCTGTACCGGGAGAAGGCGGTCGTGCTGGACCAGCCCCGGGCGCTGGGGACGCTGCTGGTGCGCTGGGCCGGTGACGCGGCCGGACGGCCGGTGATCACCGACGAGTTCGACCGGGGACCGGACCCCGAGGAGGAGCAGAGATGAGCGAGGAGACCCCGGCCGGCGCGGACGACGTCGCCGGCCTCGACCTCAAACCCGCCCTGGAGGCGGTGCTGATGGTGGTGGACGAGCCGGCCACCGAGGAGCACCTGGCCAAGGTCCTGGGCCGGTCCCGGCGCGCGGTCGCCGACGCGCTGCGCGAGCTGTCCGACGAGTACACCGTCGCCGGCCGGGGCTTCGACCTGCGGCTGGTGGCCGGCGGCTGGCGGTTCTACACCCGCCCCGAGTACGCCGCCGCGGTCGAGGGGTTCGTCCTCGACGGGCAGCAGGCACGGCTCACCCAGGCCGCGCTGGAGACCCTCGCGGTGGTCGCGTACCGCCAGCCGGTCAGCCGTTCCCGGGTCTCGGCGGTCCGCGGGGTGAACTGCGACGGCGTGATGCGCACCCTGCTCCAGCGCGGACTGGTGGAGGAGGCGGGCACGGAACCCGGAACAAGTGCGATCCTGTACAGGACGACGAACTACTTTCTGGAGCGGATGGGCCTGCGCGGCCTGGACGAGCTCCCGGAACTCGCGCCCTTCCTCCCCGAGGCGGACGCGATCGAGGCCGAGACGCAAGAGGGTGTGCCGTCGTTCGATCCGGACCTCCCGGAAACCGACGCAGACGACAAGACGGAACTTTGATGCGAAGCAGCGGCAGGAACAGCGGAAGCGGCGACCGGAACCAGCGGGGCGGCGGCGGACGTCCCCGTCAGGCCCAGGGAGGGCGTGACGACCGGCAGCGGCGTACCGGACGTCCCCGCCCCGAGGAGCGCCGTTACGACGTGGGCGGAACGTCCGAGAGCGGCGGACGCGCGCCGGGCGGTGCCCGGGGTGCCGCGGCCCGCGGCGGCGCCAAGGGCGGCCCCAGGAGCCCGCAGGGCGCCGGCCGGGGCCGCGGCACGGGCGGTGGCGCGCGCCCGCGCGAGCTGGACGCCACGATCGAGGAGCGCAACCGGCAGCGGCACAGCAAGCCGCCGATCAAGACCCCCAAGACCTTCCCCGGCGCCGAGCAGGAGGGCGAGCGGCTGCAGAAGGTGCTGGCCCGGGCCGGCATGGGATCCCGCCGCGCCTGCGAGGAGCTGATCGACCAGCGCCGGGTCGAGGTGAACGGCAAGATCGTCACCGAGCAGGGGCTGCGGGTCGATCCGCAGAAGGACGAGATCAAGGTGGACGGCCTCACCGTGGCCACCCAGTCCTACCTGTTCTTCGCCCTCAACAAGCCGGCCGGCGTGGTGTCCACGATGGAGGACCCGGACGGCCGCCAGTGCCTGGGCGACTACGTCACCAACCGGGAGACCCGGCTCTTCCACGTCGGCCGCCTGGACACCGAGACCGAGGGCATCATCCTGCTCACCAACCACGGTGAGCTGGCCCACCGGCTCACCCACCCCCGCTACGGGGTGCGGAAGACCTACCTCGCCGCCATCCAGGGGCCGCTGCCGCGCGAACTCGGCAAGCGCCTGAAGGACGGCATCGAGCTGGAGGACGGCTACGCGCGCGCCGACCACTTCCGGGTCGTACAGAACACCGGCAAGAACTACCTGGTGGAGGTGACCCTGCACGAGGGGCGCAAGCACATCGTGCGCCGCATGCTCGCCGAGGCCGGGTTCCCGGTCGACCGGCTGGTGCGCACCGGCTTCGGCCCGATCGCGCTCGGCGACCAGAAGTCCGGCTGGCTCCGGCGGCTCACCAACACCGAGGTCGGCATGCTGATGCGCGAGGTGGACATGTAGCAGGCGGCCGCCGGCCCCGCCGCGACGGCGCGCCGGGGCCGGGCCGGCGGGCCGCGTGCCCGGGGGCCCGGCACCGTCGCGTGCCCGGCGGGGTGTGGCCGCGGGCGGCGGTGCCGCCGGGCCGGTGGTTGGTGCCGCGGGGCCGGTGGCCGCGGGCGGCGTGACCCCGGCGGCGCCCCCCGCGGCGGGTCAGGACCAGACCGCGAATCCGGTGGCACGCCCCTCCGCGTCCCGGACCACCTCCAGCATCCCCTGCACCGCGCTGCGTACCACGTGCCCGTAGACGTGCGGGAAGAGCGTGGTGTCCGGGACCCCGGGCGGCGGGGCCGGATCGGCGGCCTCCCACTCCACCACGACGTCGAGTTTCTCCTCGTCGATCATCAGGGCCATCAGCGGGCCGGGGGTGTCCCGGAAGAAGGCGTTGGCGACGGCCAGCGTGGTGCTCTCGTCGGGCGAGCAGTGCACGAACCCGTCCTCCGCGAGCGTCGGCGGGGCGTACGGGCGGTCGGGGGCGACCAGCCAGTCGTCGAGGCGCACCAGATGGAAGATCATGCCCTCGGTTGTACCGGACCGGGCCGCCGCGCGTCTCGCCGGTCGGCCGTGGCAGCGGGCGCCCGGCGGGATCGTTAGGCTGATCAGGCAGTCCACCCGAACCCAGCGTGCCGCGGGCGGGGGAGCGGGGCGGCGGCACGGGCGGTCCCGGGGCCGGCGCCGACCCGCCCGGCCCCGCCGCGGCCGCCCTCCGCAAGGACGTCACCGAAGTGAGAACCGCCCTCGTCATCGGCACCGGTCTGATCGGCACCTCCGCCGCGCTCGCGCTGGCCGGCCGTGGTGTCCGGGTCCACCTCGCCGACCACGACCCGGACCGGGCCCGTACCGCCGCGGCGCTCGGCGCGGGCACCGATGCGGAGCCCGCCGGTCAGGTGGACCTGGCGATCGTCGCCGTGCCGCCCGCCCGGGTGGCCGACACCCTGGCCGGGGCGATGCGCCGCGGCGCGGCCCGCGGCTATCTGGACGTGGCCAGCGTCAAGGGCGGCCCGCGCCGGGCACTGACGGCGCTCGGCTGCGACCTCAGCCGCTACATCGGCACCCACCCGATGGCCGGCCGGGAGCGCTCCGGGCCGCTCGCGGCGAGCGCGGACCTCTTCGAGGGCCGGCCCTGGGTGCTCACACCCACCCCGGGCCCGGACGGCGGCACCGACACCGAGGTGCTCAACCTCGCCCTGGAACTCGTCGCGCTGTGCCGGGCGGTCCCGGTCGTCATGGACGCCGACGCCCACGACCGGGCCGTCGCCCTGGTCTCGCACACCCCGCAGCTGGTCTCCAGCATGGTCGCGGCCCGGCTCCGGGACGCCGACGAGACCGCCGTACGGCTGTGCGGGCAGGGCATCCGGGACGTCACCCGGATCGCCGCCTCGGACCCGGGCATGTGGCTCGACATCCTCTCCGCCAATCCCGGCCCGGTCGCCGACGTGCTCGCCGAGATCGCCGCGGACCTGGCGGACACGGTCCGGTCGCTCCGCGCCCTGGAGTCGGCGTCGGAGGACGAACGCGGCGGCGGCGCGGCGGGCATCGAGGACGTGCTGCGGCGCGGCAACGCCGGCCGCGACCGGGTCCCCGGCAAGCACGGCGCGGCCCCCGCCACGTACGAGGTGGTGGCGGTGTACATCGGGGACCAGCCCGGCGAGCTGGCCCGGATCTTCGCCGACGCCGGCCGTGCGGGCATCAACATCGAGGACGTGCGGATCGAGCACGCCACCGGGCAGCAGGCCGGTCTGATCCAGCTCATGGTGGAGCCGCGGTCCGCCGAGGGGCTGACCGAGGCGCTGCGGGAGCGCGGCTGGTCCATCCGCCGCTGACCGCCCGGCCGCGGCGCCGCCGCGCACCTGCCGGCGGCAGCGCGGTCTCCGGGCGTACGCGACGGTCCCACGGCCGGAGCCGCCCCCGGTACGCGGCCGGCAGGTGGGCGGCAGTGCGGGCGGCCTCCCGGCATACGGGGGTGCCCCCGTGCACGCGGCCGCCCCGGGCCACGGTGGCCTCCCGGGGCACCGGCCGCCCCGGGCACGTGCCGGCCGGCGCGGGCCCGTTCCGGTGCCCCGGGCCGTCCGGTGCCCGGCCGCGGTCCGCCGGCCCACGGCCCGCGCGCCCGGGTGCGGCGTGGCCCGGCCGGAGCGGCGGGGCCCGGGTCCGCGGGGGACGTCCAGGGCCGCCTCCTGGCGGCGGCCCCCCGCGGCGGCCGGGTACCGGCGGGTCCGCGGGGCGTACGTGCCGGTGGGGGAGGTGTGCCGCGGCCGGCCGGGACATCGGCCGATTCGCACACATGTGCCCGGTGGGCTGTCCGGGGCGGCCCCGTCACCCAGTAACCTTGTCCGAGGCGCTCCTCGCAGCCCCCGATCACCCCGCTCGTGTACCAGGAAGGTGTCTGTCACCGTGGAAACCGCCGCCCGGACCGCCCCGGCAGCAGTGATTGTCGCGATCGACGGCCCCGCAGGCACGGGCAAGTCCAGCACCTCCAAGGCCGTCGCCGCCGAGCTGGGCTTCGGCTACCTGGACACCGGCGCCCAGTACCGGGCGATCACCTGGTGGATGCTGAACAACGGCATCGACGTGACCGACACCGCCGCCGTCGCGGACGCCGCCGCCAAGCCGGTCATCGTCTCCGGCACCGATCCGGCCGCTCCCACCATCACGGTGGACGGCGTGGACGTCGCCGGGCCGATCCGCGGCCAGGAGGTCACCTCCCGGGTGAGCGCGGTCAGCGCGGTGCCCGAGGTGCGGACGGTCATCACCGAGCTGCAGCGCTCCATCGCCGCCTCCGCCGAGCGCGGCATCGTGGTCGAGGGCCGGGACATCGGCACCACCGTCCTGCCCGACGCCGACCTGAAGATCTTCCTCACCGCCTCGGCGGAGGCCCGCGCGGCCCGCCGCAGCGGTGAGCTGGGCGGCAAGGACGCCGCGGACCTGGCCGCCACCCAGGCGGCGCTGGCCCGGCGCGACGCCGCCGACTCCGGGCGGAAGACCTCGCCGCTGGCGAAGGCTGACGACGCGGTCGAGGTGGACACCACCGACCTCACCCTGCAGCAGGTCATCGAGTGCGTGGTCACGCTCGTCCAAGAGAAGCAGCAGGCCAGGTGAGCCCGTCGGGGTCCGCGTCGCCGTCCGCGGCCGGGGCGGCGTTCGGCCGCCGGCTGGGCATCGGGCTCATGCACACGCTGTGGCGGCCGCGGGTGCTCGGCGCCTGGCGGGTGCCCCCCGCCGGGCCGGTGATCCTGGCGGGGAACCACGCGCACAACGTCGACGGCCCGATGCTGATGGGCACCTCCCCCCGGCCGGTGCACTTCCTGGTCAAGAAGGAGGCGTTCGTCGGGCCGCTCGACCCGTTCCTGCGCGGCCTCGGCCAGCTGAAGGTGGACCGCGGCGGCGTGGACCGGGCCGCGGTCCAGGACGCCCTGGCGGTGCTCCGGGACGGACGGGTGCTGGGCATCTTCCCGGAGGGCACCCGCGGCGAGGGCGACTTCGCCTCGCTCCGCGCCGGACTGGCGTACTTCGCGGTGCGCTCCGGCGCCCCCATCGTGCCGGTGGCGGTGCTCGGCAGCGCCGGCGAGGAGACCCGGAGCCGGCTGATACCCGGACTGCCCCGGCTCCGCGGCCGGATCGACGTGGTCTTCGGCGACCCCTTCCACGCCCAGGAGCCCGGCAGCGGCGGACCGCGGGCCGGCAAGGGCACCCGGGCGGCGCTGGACGAGGCGACCACCCGCATCCAGCGGCGGCTCAGCGACCACCTGGCACACGCCCGGCGCTCCACCGGCCGGGAAACCGCCCGGCGGTAGCCCGGCGGTTACGACAGACTTGACTGGTGGTCCACCCCGGACCGCCTGGACGGACGACGAGGAACAGGCTTCATGAACGACCAGATCCACACCGGCCACGAGCACGGTGAGCTTGGCGACGCCGAGTACGCGGAGTTCATGGAGCTCGCCGCGCAGGAGGGCTTCGACGCCGAGGAGGTGGAGGGCGCGCTGGAGGAGGCCGGGCACGGCCCGCTGCCGGTGCTCGCCGTCGTCGGCCGCCCCAATGTCGGCAAGTCGACTCTGGTGAACCGGATCATCGGCCGCCGCGAGGCCGTCGTCGAGGACCGCCCCGGCGTCACCCGGGACCGCGTCACCTACGAGGCCGAGTGGGCCGGCCGCCGCTTCAAGGTGGTGGACACCGGTGGCTGGGAGCAGGACGTCCTCGGCATCGACGCGTCGGTGGCCGCGCAGGCCGAGTTCGCCATCGAGGCGGCCGACGCGGTGGTGTTCGTGGTGGACGCCACGGTCGGCGCCACCGACACCGACGAGGCCGTGGTCAAGCTGCTGCGCCGGGCCGGCAAGCCCGTGGTGCTCTGCGCCAACAAGGTGGACGGACCCAGCGGCGAGGCGGACGCCACCGCGCTGTGGTCGCTCGGCCTCGGTGAGCCGTACCCGGTCTCCGCGCTGCACGGCCGGGGCACCGGCGACATGCTGGACGCGGTCCTGGAGGCGCTGCCCACCGCCCCCGCGCAGACCTTCGGCGCCGGCGGCGTCGGCGGGCCGCGCCGGGTCGCGCTGATCGGCCGCCCCAACGTCGGCAAGTCCTCGCTGCTCAACAGGGTGGCCGGTGAGGAGCGGGTGGTCGTCAACGAGCTGGCCGGCACCACCCGGGACCCGGTGGACGAGCTGATCGAGCTGGGTGGCAAGACCTGGAAGTTCGTGGACACAGCCGGCATCCGGCGCCGGGTCCACCTCCAGGAGGGCGCCGACTACTACGCCTCGCTGCGTACCGCCGCCGCGGTGGAGAAGGCCGAGGTCGCGGTGGTGCTGATCGACACCACCGAGTCGATCAGCGTGCAGGACCAGCGCATCATCACCATGGCGGTGGAGGCCGGGCGCGCCCTGGTCATCGCCTACAACAAGTGGGACACCCTCGACGAGGAGCGCCGCTACTACCTGGAGCGGGAGATCGAGACCGAGCTGGGCCAGGTCGCCTGGGCGCCGCGGGTCAACGTCTCGGCCCGCACCGGCCGTCACATGGAGAAGCTGGTCCCCGCCATCGAGACCGCGCTGGCCGGCTGGGAGACCCGGGTCCCCACCGGGCGGCTCAACGCCTTCCTCGGCGAGATCGTCGCCTCCCACCCGCACCCGATCCGGGGCGGCAAGCAGCCGCGCATCCTCTTCGGCACCCAGGCCGGCACCAAGCCGCCGCGCTTCGTGCTCTTCGCCTCCGGGTTCCTTGAGGCGAGCTACCGGCGCTTCATCGAGCGGCGCCTGCGTGAGGAGTTCGGCTTCGAGGGGTCGCCGATCCACATCTCGGTGCGGGTGCGGGAGAAGCGCGGCCGGAAGAAGTAGCCGGTTCCGGCGGCCGTCCCGGCGCCGGACCTGTAAAACGGCCCGGGGCCCGACCGTGTGGACGGTCGGCCCCCGGGCCGTTCCCGCCGGCAGCCGCTGCCGGCTCCCGGTTCAGTAGCCGATGCCGTGGCCGTCCCGCGGCGCCGGCGGCAGCGCGGGCTGGAAGCCGCCCCGGTACGGCCGGTCGGCCGGCCGGTCCGCGGCGGTCCGGCCGGTGCCGGGCGTCTGGCGCTGCCAGTTCGGCTGCCGCCGGCCGTCCGGGCCGAGGGCGGCGAACCCGACGAAGCCCAGCTCCTCGTCGCCGGTGCGGTCCCCGGGCAGGGCCCGGAAGAGCCTGCGGTACTCCGCGTACAGCGCGTCGTAGATCGGCGTCGAGGAGCGCCGCGGATACTCCGGCGCGGGGTCCTGCGCGGGGCGCATGCCGGGGATCACGTTCTGGTACGGGGAACGGGAAGCTGGGTCGTATGCGTGCACACAGGAGCCAACGACCGGTTCCCTCCCCGGATGCGGGTGTTGCGACGAATGGGGTAATTTCCGCGGGATGCCGCGGTCGCGGCGGAACCGGTCGCGGCGGAACCGGCCGGGGAGGACCGGTCAGATGGACCGGAGACGGCGCCGCCGGACCGGGGACCGGGCCCGTCAGGTGCCGGACAGCGGCATGACGGCGGCCACCAGCAGCCCCCGGGCGGCGGTGCGCTCCAGCGCCTCCCGGAGCTGGTCCTCGCGCGGCTGGCTGCCGATCGACCCCACCGGCGCGGCGTAGACCAGCACCGACGGCGCCTTGTTGACCGCCGTCCGCCAGCCGTCGGTGACCGGCATCGGCCGGTGCGCCTGCCACCACGCCATCTGCCCGCCGCCGGCCGTGGGCATCAGGATCGTGTGCAGCTGACCCGCCGCCATCAGCACCGACCAGCCGGGGACCGGCGGCGGAGCGGCGTTGAGGTCGTGGAGCGGCGCGAAGCCCTGCTCCAGCAGCAGCTGGAGGAACTCGTCGCCGGGACCGGTGCTGCCCGGCCGGGCGATCGGCGCGGTCGGCTCCACCACCAGCGCGGGCCGCGGCTCCTCACCCAGCAGGACCAGCCCACAGGTGACGTTGAGCACCGCCTGCCGGGGCGCGGCCGGTGCGGCGCCGAGCGGGGGACCGGCGTCCGGGAGCCCGCCACCGAGGCCGCCGCCGGGCCCGGTGCCGAGTCCGCCATCGATCCCGCCACCGAGTCCGCCGCCCGCCGGTCCGCCGTGCGGCATGCCGGACGGTACGCCGGCCGCGGCGCCGGCCGGTGCCCCCGAGCCGGCCGCCGGATGCTGTTCGCCGGTGATGGAGGCGACCGCGCCCTGCAACTGCTCCTCGGACACCGGCACCACCTGCGATGGCACACAGCTGGCGTGGGCGAAGGCGAGGACGGCGGTCTCCTGGCCGACGAAGAGCACGGTGCTGGTGCGCTCCTGTTCGGCGTCGCCGGGCGTACGGCAGGAGGTGCAGTCGTAGCTCCCCGGGGCGTTCTCACCGGCGAGCAGCCGGTCGGCTTCTTCATCGCCGATCTCGGCACGTACGTCGTCGCTGACGTCGAGCATGCGCGGCACGGGTGGCTCCTCGGTCTCGTGCTTCCGGTCCGGGCGGTTCCCGGCACCCACTGCTCAACGGAGGACGCGCGGTCCGGGTCACGCGCCCGGCCCGCGCCCCGGCCCGCCCGCGGCACCCGGCGGCGCCCTGCCCGCGGGACCGCTCCGGAGGCGGACGGACCGCTCGCTCTGGCCGGAAAGAGGCGCTAGCCCGGCCTGATGAACACCAGGTCACAAAAATTCCCGTTTCCGGTTACCGATTGGACATCTGTTGTGGAACAAGAGTGTGATGAAGCCCAACCTTGCGATCACCGCACTGGTCTCACCCAGTGCCAGGCGGACCGGAGGAGTCGTCCGCGCGGGAACGGCGGGAAAGCAGTGGGGTACCGGGACGGATGCACATCTCATTCCTTATTCACAACGCGTACGGGATCGGCGGGACGATCCGGACGACGTACAACACCGCCCGCACCCTCGCCGAGCACCACGACGTGGAGATCGTCTCCGTCTTCCGCCACCGTGAGCAGCCGGTGTTCGACCCGGGCGACAAGGTGCGGCTGCGCCACCTGGTGGACATCCGCAAGGGCAGTCCGACCTACGAGGGGGACGACCCGGACTACACCCGCCCCGCGAAGGTCTTCCCCGCCACCGAGGGCCGCTACGGCCAGTACAGCGTGCTGACCGACCGCCGGATCGGCGAGCACCTGCGGACCCTGGAGGCCGACGTGGTCGTCGGCACCCGCCCGGGTCTCAACGTGCACATCGCCAAGGAGGCGCGCCGGGGCCCGGTCCGCGTCGGGCAGGAGCACCTGACGCTGAGCACCCACTCCCAGGCGCTCAAGCGCACGCTGCGCGCCGCCTATCCGCGGCTGGACGCGGTCACCACCGTCACCGAGGCGGACGCGGCGACCTACCGCCGGCAGATGAAGCTGCCCGGCGTGCGGGTCGAGGCGGTGCCCAACAGCGTGCCGGAGCCCGGCGTGGCCCCGGCCGACACCTCCGCCAAGTGGGTGATCGCGGCCGGCCGGCTGGCCCCGGTCAAGCGGTACGACCTGCTGATCCGGGCCTTCGCCCAGGTGACCGCGGAGCGCCCGGACTGGCGGCTGCGGATCTACGGCGGCGGCGCCCAGCACGCCAAGCTGCGCGCCCTGATCGACAAGCTCGACCTGTACAACCACGTCTACCTGATGGGCCCGGCGAACCCCCTGGACCCGGAGTGGGCCAAGGGCTCGATCGCCGCGGTCACCTCCAGCCTGGAGTCCTTCGGCATGACCATCGTCGAGGCGATGCGCTGCGGCCTGCCGGTGGTCGCCACCGACTGCCCGCACGGCCCGGCGGAGATCATCGACGACGGCACCGACGGCAGACTGGTGAAGTCCGGCGACGTCAAGGCCGTGGCCCGCGGCCTGCTGGACCTGATCAACGACGACGAGCTGCGGCGGCGGATGGGGCGCGCGGCCCTGGAGCGCTCGGCCCGCTTCGACCCGTCGAACATCGCCGGACGGTACGAGTCGCTCTTCACCGACCTGACCGCCCGGAGCGGTTTCCGCGGCGCGGTGCACCGCACCCGCGGCACCCTGCTCAGCAGCGCCTTCGCGACCAAGGACGTGGGGTACACGGTGCTGCGGAAGGCGCGTGCCGCGTGACCCCGTCCGCGACCCCGGCCCCGTCCGGGACCCCGGCCGCGCCCGCGCCGCCGTCGTCGCCGGCCCCGTCGTCCCCGTCGTCGTCCCCGAAGTCCGTCCCGTCCGAGGAGTCCGCCACCGTGTCCGTCCCGCCCCGCGCCGACTGTACGGCCGACGCCAGCGGAGGGCTGGTCTTCCACGTGTCCGGCGGCCCCGCCGCCCGTACCGGCGAGCGCGCCGAGCTGGTGCTGCTGCGCCGCGGTGCGGACCCCGCCGACCGCGGGGTGCGGCTGCCGCTCCACCCGGCGGCCGACGGCCGGCTGAACGCCGAGCTGACTCTGGGCACCGAGCTGCCCGAGGGCCGCTGGGACGTCCACGTCGCTCTCGCCCGGGACGGCGCGGCGGAGTCCGGGCAGGCCGGCCCGGTCCGGCTGCTCCCCGGCGTCAACGATCTGCGCGCCCTGGTGGACCGGGTGCCCGAGCCCGGTGGCGGGCCGGTGGCCGTGCGCGTCCCGTACCCCACCAAGCACGGCAACCTGTCGCTGCGCAGCTGGCTGCGGGCCGCGCACGCGGAGGCCGGCGACCTGGGCATCGACGCCACCGCGGTCACCGTGCACGGCGAGCTGTACGGCGTGGCGGACCCGGCCGCCGCGCTGGCCGGGGCGGTGGCCGAGGCCCGGCTGCGCGACCGGGCGGAGGTGGTGACCGTCCCGGTGACCGCGGACGGTGCCCGCTTCACCTTCACCCTCGACCACCAGCGGCTGGCCGACGGCTGGCGGGGCGGCACGGAGGTGTGGGACCTGTGGCTGTGCCCGGCGTCCGGGGAGCCGGCGCGCGTCGCCCGGCTGCTGGACGACGTGGCGGACCGCAAGCCGGTGTTCGTCTATCCGGCGCGACGGGTGACGGCCCCGCACGGCCCGGCGCAGGCCGGCCCGTACTACACGGCCGACAACGACCTGTCGGTGCGGGTCGAGCCGGCCGGTTGACCGCCGCGGGGCGGCAGCACCGGCGCGGGCGGCCCGCGTCCGGTGCCCGCCGTCCGTGCCGCGCCCGCCGGTCCGTGCCACGCCCTGCGGTCGCCCGTGCCGCGCCCGGTGCCCGTCGTCCGTGCCGCATCCGGTGCCCCGCGCCCGGTGGACCGTGCGCCCGGAACGGTGACCGCTGGGGTCCGCCCGCGTCCGGCCGTCCGTGCCGCGCCCCGCGGTCGCCCGTGCCGCGTCCGATGCCCGTCGTCCGTGCCGCGCCCGGTGCCCCGCGGCCCCGGGCCTGGCGGACCGTGCGCCCGGGCCGGTGACCGCTGGGGACCGCCCGCGTCCGGCCCGGCCCGCCCGGGCCCGGCCGACCGTCCGGGGCGGGCGGGCGGCCCCGGCAGCGCCCGTGTCCCGCGTCCGGCGGCCCGGCCCGCGCCCGCCCGTGTGCCACGCCCGGCGGCCCCCGCGTGTCCGGGGCCGGCTCCTGCTCCACACCCGGCGGACCCGTGTCGCGGGCGGACCGTGTTCCATGTCCGGCAGGACCCCGCGTCGGGCGCGGCCGATCGTCCGGGGGCCTGCCCCGCCGCCGGTCCGGCCGGCGAGGGACGGAGCGGTGCCGGGCGGTCCGGGGGCGGCTGGCAGACTCGGGGCCATGCTGGAGACCTCGGCCCGTCTGCTCCGTCTGCTCTCCCTGTTCCAGACGCACCGCGAGTGGTCCGGAGCCGCTCTCGCCGACCGGCTCGGGGTCACCCCGCGCACCGTCCGGCGGGACGTCGAGCGGCTGCGCGAGCTGGGCTACCCGGTCCACTCGACGCCCGGCACCGCGGGCGGTTACCGGCTCGGCGCCGGTGCCCGGCTGCCACCGCTGCTCCTGGACGACGACGAGGCGGTCGCGGTCGCCGTCGGACTGCGGCAGTCCGCGGGCGGAGGCGTGGCCGGCATCGAGGAGACCTCGGTGCGCGCCCTGGCCAAGCTGGAGCAGGTCCTCCCCGACCGGCTGCGGCACCGGGTGGGCGCGCTGACCGCCTACACCGTCCCGATGCTCGGTGCCGGCGGCGGACCCACCGTCGATCCCGCCGTGCTCACCGAGCTGGCCAACGCCTGCCGGGACAACGAGCGGCTGCGCTTCGCCTACCGGGACCACGGGGGCGCCGGCAGCCGCCGGACCGTCGAGCCGCACCGGCTGGTCTGCGCCCGGCGCCACTGGTACCTGGTCGCCTGGGACGTGGACCGGGAGGGGTGGCGGACCTTCCGGGCCGACCGGATCACGCCGAAGCCGCCGCACGGGCCCCGCTTCGAGCCCCGTCAGCCGCCCGCCGAGGACCTGGCCGCCTACGTCTCCGAAGGGGTGGCGGCCGGCGCGTACGCGGAGCGGGCCACGGTGCTGCTGAAGGTGTCCGCCGAGGCGGCGGCGGAGCGGATCTCGCCCTCCGCCGGGGTGCTGGAACCGGTGGACGCGCACAGCTGCCTGCTGCACACCGGGGCGCACCACCTCGATGTGCTGGTGCTCCACGTGGTGCTCATGGGCTTCGACTTCGAGGTGCGCGAGCCGCCGGAGCTGACCGAGCACCTGCGGCGGATCAGGGACCGGCTGGACCGGGCCCTGGGCTGACCGTGCCCTGCGGGCTGAGCTGCGGCTCCGGACGGTCCAGTGCCGCGACCTCGGGGTGGTGCAGGTCGAACGCGGGCGACTCGCTGCGGACCCGGGGCAGGGTGTGGAAGTTGTGCCGCGGCGGCGGGCAGGAGGTGGCCCACTCCAGCGAGCGGCCGAGCCCCCACGGGTCGTCGGTCTCCACCTTCTTCCCGTACGCGGCGGTCTTCCAGACGTTGTACAGGAACGGCAGCGTGGACAGGCCCAGCAGGAACGAGCCGGCCGTGGAGACCGTGTTGAGCACGGTGAAGCCGTCCGCCGCCAGGTAGTCCGCGTACCGGCGCGGCATGCCCGCCACCCCCAGCCAGTGGTGCACCAGGAAGGTGGCGTGGAAGCCGGTGAAGAGCGTCCAGAAGTGGATCTTCCCCAGCCGCTCGTCGAGGAGCTTGCCGGTGAACTTGGGCCACCAGAAGGAGAAGCCCGCGAACATCGCGAAGACCACCGTGCCGAACACCACGTAGTGGAAGTGGCCGACCACGAAGTAGCTGTCGGTGACGTGGAAGTCCAGCGGCGGCGAGGCCAGGATGACGCCGGTGAGCCCGCCGAACAGAAAGCTCACCAGGAAGCCCGTGGACCACAGCATCGGGGTCTCGAAGGAGAGCGAGCCGCCGATCATCGTGCCGATCCAGTTGAAGAACTTGACCCCGGTGGGCACCGCGATGAGGAACGACAGCAGCGAGAAGAACGGCAGCAGCACCGCGCCGGTGACGAACATGTGGTGCGCCCAGACCACCACCGACAGTCCGGTGATCGCGATCGTGGCGCCGACCAGCATCGTGTAACCGAAGATCGGCTTGCGGGAGAAGACCGGGATGATCTCGGTGACGATGCCGAAGAACGGCAGCGCGATGATGTAGACCTCGGGGTGGCCGAAGAACCAGAACAGGTGCTGCCACAGCAGTGCCCCGCCGAATTCGGGCTCGAACACTACCGCGCCGAACCGGCGGTCCGCCTCCAGGCAGAGCAGCGCGGCGGCGAGGACCGGGAAGGCCAGCAGCACCAGGATCGAGGTGAAGAGGATGTTCCAGGTGAACACCGGCATCCGGAACATCGTCATGCCCGGCCCGCGCATCGCGACGATGGTGGTCAGGAAGTTCACCGCGCCCAGGATGGTGCCGAAGCCGGAGAGTGCCAGGCCCATGATCCACAGATCGGCGCCCACCCCGGGCGTGCGGACCTTGCTGTTGAGCGGGGCGTAGGCGGTCCAGCCGAAGTCCGCGCTGCCGGAGGGCACCAGGAGGCTGCCCACCACCATCAGTCCGCCGAAGAGGAACAGCCAGTACGAGAGCGCGTTCAGCCGGGGGAAGGCGACGTCCGGAGCACCGATCTGCAACGGCATGACCGCGTTGGCGAACCCCGCGAAGGCGGGGGTGGCGAAGAGCAGCAGCATGATGGTGCCGTGCAGGGTGAGCGCCTGGTTGTACCCCTGGGCGGAGAGGACCTGCGCCCCGGGCCGGGCCAGCTCGGCGCGGAGCAGCAGCGCCAGCACCCCGCCCACCAGGAAGAAGCCGAACGCGGTGATCAGGTAGAGGTGCCCGATCCGCTTGTGGTCGGTGGTGGAGAGCCAGGCCACCACGCCGCCGCGCCGCCGCTTCCGCGCCGTCGGGGGAGGGGCCTGCGCGGTCTCCGTACCCATCGGGGCTCCCTCCGCGTCGGCTATGGGGCTGTGAGCTTTGGCCATAATGCGGGGCGATCCCCGTTTGTGCGGGGTTATGTCACCCTCCCGTGGCAACAACGCGCCGAGTGGCGCAGCGGTGTTGAAGCGGGCGGTACGGGCATGGCCCGGGAGCCGTCCGGCCGCTGTGTTCGGGGTACGCCGTGCACCGATATTCGGGCAGTCGGGGAATTCATCCGGGGGAACCCTCCGCCGAACCGGCGGGGCGGAATTCGGCCGCTCGGCGGGGATTATGGGGAGAACGGAAGTCCGGACTTCGGGACGTTGCGGGAAGGGCACGTTCGAGTGACCCGGGTAACCGCGGCCACCGGACTTCACTGTGACAGAAGTGTGACGCCTGTGGCGCCTGTGGCCACCGGACCGCGCCCCCGCGTCGCTTCCGTAGCCCGCCCCGGCGGCCTACGGTGGCTGCCATGGCACCCGTACCGAATGACGCGCAGGAACCCGACGACGCGCCCGAGGGGTATGTCGGGCTGGACGCGGACGCCGCCGAACGGCGGGCCCGGGAACGCGGCTGGAGCACGGTCCGGCAGCTGCCGCCGGGCGCGTTCATCACCATGGAGTACCTGGTGGGAAGGATCAACTTCGAGGTGGAGGACGGCTCCGTGCGCCGCTCCTGGAAGGGCTGACCGACCCGGCCACCCGGCCGTCTGCACCGCTGGTGCGGGCCGGGCGGGACGCCGACGGCCCCGGTGCGCTCCGCGGGGGAGCGCACCGGGGCCGTCGTGGTGCCGCGGGTGCGTACCGGGCCACCGGCGGGTGCGGCGTGGGTCAGCCGCCCACCGTACGGCCCGGGCCCACCGGGGCCGCGGCGCGTGCCGCCCGGTCCGCGTGCGGTGGCCGGCGGCTGCCGGTCGGCGTCACCGGGGTCCGCTCGGAACGGCTGGTGTGCGGCCGGGAGGGGTGGTGCGGACGACCCTCCGGGGACCGCGCGGACACCGTCCGGCCGCCGACGGCCACCGTCTCCCGGGCCGGTCCGGCGGGCACCTCCTCGTCACGGGCGGTACGGGGCGTGGCCAGCGCGGTGACCGGCCGCTGCGGCGCGGTGACCGGCAGCGCCGGGACGGCCGGCGACGGCGCCCCGGTGGCCGGCCGGACGGCAGCGCGCAACCGGTGCCACAGGGCGAGCAGCGGGTGCTCCGCCCGGGCCATCACCGGCTCCAGCCACGGCAGGGCGAGCAGCACCAGCAGTCCGGCCGCCCAGCCCAGCAGGACGTCGCTGACCCAGTGCGTACCGAGGTAGACCGTGGTCATGCCCACGCCGAGGGCGAAGATCGCCGCGATGACCGAGGCGATCCGGCGTGCCTGCGGAGTGGTCGCCAGATAGGCCAGCACCCCCCAGGTGACCACCGCGTTCGCGGTGTGACCCGAGGGAAATATATCGCCGTCGGCCCACATCTCGTTCGAGCCGACGGTGGTCGCGTAATGCGGTCCCAGCCGCCCCATCCCCAGCTTGGCGGCGCCCACGGTGACGTTCAGCAGCAGCAGCGACGTCCCCAGCACCAGCAGCGGGCGCAGCGTGCGCCGGCGCCAGGAGCACCAGCCCAGCCAGGCGGCGACCGCCACCGCGGTGGGGCCGCGCTGTCCCAGCACCACGAAGTAGTCCAGGAAGGTGTGGAACTCCGGCCACTGCTTGTACGGGCGGAAGAGCATGACCTGCCAGTCGAGCCGCACCAGCCAGGAGGTGGTGAGCACGCCGATCACGGTCGCCGCGTAGACCGCGAGAGTCGATCCCAGCAGCCAGCGGCGGACCCGGGTCATCCGCGGCCACGTGAGATCGGCGGGGCGTCCCTCCGGTCGAGGGAGCTTGTCATCGGTACGCACTCAATCGACGTTACATTGCGTCACAGGTCGCTTCTGTCGATCAGGTCTCTTTGTGATGACGATGTGATGTGGAGTGCGTCTCGTCCGGGACTTTGGAAGGCGGGATTCCGTGAAATAAAGAAAACATCAAGAGATTCGCCGGAAGGGGCCGGCCGGGGGAGCCGACGCTCCCCTTTTATGCTTTTCGGGGGATGGGCTTTATGGCTGATTTCCCTTCCCGTTCCGTGGAGTTTCCCCGGGTGTCGCCTTCCCGTGGCGCCGGGCGCGGTGCCGCCTCGGGGCGCGCCCGCCGTGCCGCCGGGTCGGGGGCCGGCGGCCGCCGGGTGTTGGTCACCCGCCGCCGTCGGCCGCCACTCGCCCGGCCGCCGCACTCCGTCGCCGCCGCCAGCCCGGCGGCCGTGCCCGCCGACCCGCCCGGCCGTGCCAGCCGCCCGGCGCACCGGCGCGCAGGCCGTGCCGGACCGGGGGCCTGGTGGGCCCGACGACCATGACCCCACCGGCGTGGCCCGACCGGCGCGGCCCGGCGACCGTGGCCCGACCGGCGTGAGTGCACCGGCCCACCCGACGGCCGTGACCCCACCGGCGTGACTGCACCGGCCCACCCGACGGCCGTGGCCCGACCGGCTGCCCCGGCGCGGCGGCTCACGGCGGTCCGGAGCCGTGCAGCCAGAAGGCCCCGTACACCGCCGACCCCAGCGCCGCCGAGCCCAGCACCAGCGCCGTGCGGGCCGGGCGCCGGCCGGCCAGCGCGGTCGCCACCGGCAGCAGCAGCGGGAACGCGGGTATCAGCAGACGCGGCTTGGAACCGAAGTACCCCTTGGCCGTCAGCGCCAGGGTCAGCACCACCCCGGCGTACACCAGCAGCGGCAGCGGCAGGCGCTGCCGTATCGCGACCGCGAACAGCCACAGCAGGACACCCACCCCGGCGAGCAGGGCCGCGCCGGCGGGGAACGCCTCGGAGAGGAGCCGCTCGACGATGAACGAGGCGAAGGCGAGCCCGCCGTCGAATCCGTTACCCCAGCCGGCCTGGACGTCCAGGTAGCCGGCCGGGCTGCCGGTCCGCACGCTCACCCACGCCACGTAACCGGCCCAGCCCAGCGGCGCCAGGGCCACCCCGGCGAGCATCGCCCGCTCGTGCCACCAGCGCCGCCGCCGTCCGGCGTCCCGCGCCAGCTCCGCCCCGGCCGTGAGCCACACGGCCGCCACCACCGCCGCGCCCACCGGCCGGGTCAGCCCGGCCAGCGCGGCGAGCGCCCCGGCCAGCACCCAGCGCCGGTCCAGCAGGGCGTACAGCGACCACGCCGCCAGGGCGGTGAACAGCGACTCGGAGTACGCCATGGACTGCACGATGCCGACCGGCAGCACCGCCCACAGGGTGACCAGCGTCACCCCGGCCCGGGGGCCGGCGACCCGGTCGCCGACCGCGAACAGCCCCCAGGCCGCGAAGAGCGAGGCGACCGCGCTCACCAGCAGCCCGGCGTCTGCCGCGGACAGCGGGCCGAGGGCCGCCAGCAACCGCTCCAGCCACGGAAGCATCGGGAAGAAGGCCAGATCGGAGTGGACCGAACCGTCCGGCATCGACACCGAGTGGCCGTACCCGCCGTCCGCGATGCGGGCGTACCACAGCGAGTCCCACCGCTCGGCGAGCAACTGGTGGGCGCTGCGGTCCGCGACCGCCGCCCACACGGCGAGAACCACCAGCCCCATGGCCCGCGTCCCGGCGTACACCAGGAGCGCGGGGGCGGCCCGGCGCAGCGCACCGGGCGCGGCACCGGCACCGGGGCCCCGCGCGACGGCGGAAGGAGCGGCCAGTTCGGTCATGATCTTGATTATCGGCCATCGCGGTCCACCGGTCGGCCGCCTGTGGACAGCGATGCCGCCCGGGAGAATCCCGTCACCCGCAAGGGTGACGGCTGGGGACGACGGGGCCGGGCCGGGCCGGCGCCGCGGGGGCCGGGCTGTGCGCCGCGGGCCGGTATGCCGCCCGGAGCGTTGCTGGTGGGCGGGGCCGGCGGGCCGGTGGCGGCGGCCGGGTGGCCGGCCCGCGGCGGGTGACGGGCGCCAACATGACCTGGGGCATACGGCGCACACGGGGACTCGCGTACTCTGACGTCTCACTCGCCTTTGCCACCGGGCCACCGGGACCACCGCATGCCCTCCTCGCATGCCGAGTTCCCCGCCGTGCCCGAATCTCGGCCGCGAGCGCAACACAGGGAGGTGCGTACATGTCCGGGACGACCACGGCCGGCGATCGGCGGGCGGCGGGCGTTCCCCGGCAACGGCGCGGTACGGCCACCGGTGGCGCAGCCAACCGCTGGTTCGTGCTCGTCGTGCTCTGCGTCAGCCTGCTGCTCGTCGCCGTCGACGGCACGGTGCTGCATGTCGCGGTCCCCGCCGTGAGCGCGGATCTGCGGCCGGGCGCCATCGAGCTGCTGTGGATCGTCGATGCCTATCCGCTGGTCTGCGCCTCGCTGCTGATCCTCTTCGGCACCCTCGGCGACCGGGTGGGGCGCCGCCGCATCCTGCTGCTGGGCTACGCCCTGTTCGGCGCGGCCTCGGCGCTGGCCGCCTTCGCCGGCTCCCCGCAGGTCCTCATCGTGGCCCGGGCGCTGCTCGGCATCGGCGGCGCCATGATCATGCCGGCCACGCTGTCCATCCTGCGGCAGGTCTTCCCGGACCGCCGGGAGCGCGCCCTGGCGATCGGCATCTGGAGCGCGGTCGCCGGGATCGGCGCGGCCGGCGGACCGCTGCTCGGCGGCTTCCTGCTGGAGCACTTCTGGTGGGGCTCGGTCTTCCTGATCAACATCCCGCTGATGGCGGTCGCGCTGCCGGTGGGCCGCTGGCTGCTGCCGGAGTCGGCCGGCGACCGCAACGGTCCGTGGGACGTGCTGGGCGCGGTGGTGGCCGCGGTCGGGCTCGCCTCGCTGGTCCTGGGCGTCAAGCGGGCGGGCAGCGGCGAGTCCCTGCTGGAGCCGGTGACGCTGGGGCCGATAGCCCTCGGCGCCGCGCTGCTGGTGTTCTTCGTCCGCCGGCAGCGGCGCCGCGCCCACCCGCTGGTCGATCTCACCCTCTTCGCCCGTCCCGCGTTCGGGATATCCGTCGGCTGCATCGTGCTGGCGCTGCTGGCGCTCGTCGGGCTGGAACTCGTCGCCGCGCAGTACCTCCAGCTGGTCCTGGGGCTGACGCCGCTGGAGACCGGTCTGCGGCTGCTGCCGCTCACCTGCGCCGCGATGGCGGCGGGCATCGTGGGCTCCCGGATGCTCCACCGGCTCGGTCCGCGCACCATGGTCGCCACCGGGTTCCTGCTCACCGCGCTGGCCGTCGCCTCGCTCACCCTGATGGGGCAGACCGACCGGCCGGCGGTGCTGCTGACCGGCTTCGTCATCCTCGGCTTCGGCCTCCAGATGACCCTGTTCGGCAGCTACGAGTCGATGCTCAGCGAGGCGCCCGCGGAGTCCGCCGGTGGTGCCGCCGCCATCGGTGAGACCTCCTACCAGCTCGGCGCCGGGGCCGGCATAGCCCTGCTGGGCAGCGTGATGAACGCCGCCTACGCCCCCGGGCTGCCGGCGGTGCCCGGGGTGGCCGGCGACGACCTGTACGCCGCCCGGGAGTCGATCAGCAAGGCCTACGACGTGGCGGACCGGCTCGGCGGACCGGTCGGTGACGCCTTGCGGGCCGCCGCCCGCGAGTCCTTCGTCCACGGGCTCCACGTCACCATGGCGGTGAGTGCCGGACTGCTGGTGATCGGTGCGCTGGCGGCGCTGCGGCTGCCCCGCGCGATGGAGTGCGGCACCCCGCCCGACGTGGCCGGGTGCGACACCCCGCCCGAGCCGGCCGCCACGGCCCCGGCGTGCGACCAGGCGTCCACGGCGTACGAGCGGCCGTCCCCGGCCGGCGCGGGCGCCCCCGGCCCGGACACCCCGGCCGGCACCGCCGGGCCCGCCCGGGAGTGGGCCGAGACCGCCGGTGACCGCCCGCCGCACCGCCCCTGATCCCTGGCGGACCGGCCCGGTGATGGTGCCGCGCCGCCACCGGGGAGCGGCGGGCCCCCGCCACGGGGCTTCCCGCCACACGACTCCCGCCGTACGGCTCCCCGCCACACGGGCTCCCCGTTGCACGGCTCCTCGCCACGGCTTCCCGCCGTACGGCTCCTCGTCACGCGCGCGGTTCCTCGTCGTGCGGCGCCCGGCCACACGGCTCCCCGGCGTACGGAACCCCACTGTGCGGCTCCTCGTCACGCGGCTCCCCGGAGGGGAACGTCCGGCGCCCGGCGGAGGGGGCGCGGCGCACCCCGTCGGCGGGCGGGCGGGTGCCCGGCCGCGGCAAGGGCCCGGCAGCTCGCGAGGAGCCCCGGACGCCGGTCACTCTGGACGCGAGGGGTTACCCGGTCGTAGCGTCGGCGGCAGCCGTGAAGATCCTCTGCCGGAGGCGTACCCATGTCCGCGCGTAGCTTGCCGCCGTTCGACCCGTCCGACCCGCTGGGGATCGACGATCTGCTGGAGCCGGAGGACCTGGCGATCCGCGACACCGTGCGGCGGTGGTCGGCGGACCGGGTGCTGCCGCACATCGCCGAGTGGTACGAGCGCGGCGAACTGCCCGCCATCCGTGACCTCGCCCGCGAACTGGGCTCGCTCGGCGTCCTGGGCATGACGCTGGACGGATACGGCTGCGCGGGCGCGAGCGCCGTCCAGTACGGCCTGGCCTGCCTGGAGCTGGAGGCCGCCGACTCGGGCATCCGGTCGCTGGTCTCGGTCCAGGGCTCGCTGGCGATGTACGCCATCCACCGCTACGGGTCCGAGGAGCTGAAGGAGCGCTGGCTGCCCGGCATGGCGGCCGGTGAGATCATCGGCTGCTTCGGGCTGACCGAACCCGACCACGGCTCCGACCCGGCCGGTATGCGCACGCATGCCCGGCGGGACGGCTCGGACTGGGTGCTCAACGGCCGCAAGATGTGGATCACCAACGGCTCGGTGGCCGGCGTCGCGGTGGTCTGGGCCCGCACCGACGAGGGCATCCGCGGCTTCGCCGTACCCACCGACACCCCCGGCTTCTCGGCCCCGGAGATCAGGCACAAGTGGTCGCTGCGCGCCTCGGTGACCAGTGAGCTGGTGCTGGACGACGTACGGCTGCCGGCTGACGCGGTGCTGCCCGGGGTGACCGGGCTGCGCGGGCCGCTGAGCTGTCTGAGCCACGCCCGTTACGGCATCGTGTGGGGCGCGATGGGCGCCGCCCGCGCCAGCTTCGACAGCGCCCTGGAGTACGCCCGGACCCGGGAGCAGTTCGGCCGGCCGATCGGCGGCTTCCAGCTCACCCAGGCCAAGCTCGCCGACATGGCCGTGGAGCTCCACAAGGGAGTGCTCCTCGCCCACCACCTGGGCCGGCGGATGGACGCCCGCCGGCTGCGGCCGGAGCAGGTCAGCTTCGGCAAGCTGAACAACGTGCGGGAGGCGATCGAGATCTGCCGCACCGCCCGGACCATCCTGGGCGCGAACGGGATCTCGCTGGAGTACCCGGTGATGCGGCACGCCACCAACCTGGAGTCGGTGCTCACCTACGAGGGCACCGTGGAGATGCACCAGCTGGTGCTGGGCAAGGCGCTCACCGGTCTCGACGCGTTCCGCTGAGGCCCGGCCCGCCGGTCAGCGCCGGCCGACCGGGGACCCGGTGGCCGACGCGGAGAGGCGGAACGCGGCGGTGGAACGCGGCGGGTGGAGGCGGCGGACGAACGGCGGGGGGACGGAGGCATCCGCCGGGCCGTCCGGCGCGGTACGGGCCGGCCCTGCGGCGGGACGGCCCGCCGCCGGACCGCGTCCGGCCCGCCGCAGAGCCGTGTCTTGGGTGGACGCCGGGTGCCACGCGCCGATGGGCGCCGGGTGGGACGGTCGATGGGCGCCGGCTGCCACGCACCGGCGGGCGCCGGGCCGGGGCGTACGGGCGCGGAGAACGCCGAGAACGCCGAGAACGCGGGAAGCGGCGCCGGGGACGGCGTGCGGAGGCGGGGCGGGGGCGCCGGAAGAGGGGTGCGGGGGAGGGCGGCGGAGAGGGGAGGCGGGAGAGGACCGGCGAGAGGCCGGTCCGGTCGGCCTTGGTCAGCTCTGGTTGAAGAACCCGCCGGTCGAGCGGCCGGTCTCGCTGCTCACGATCTGGTAGTCCGCGGGGGTCAGCAGGAAGACCCGGGTGGCCACCCGCTCGATCGAACCGCGGAGCCCGAAGGTCAGCCCGGCGGCGAAGTCCACCACCCGCTTGGCGTCCGCCGGCTCCATGGCGGTCAGGTTCACGATCACCGGGATGCCGTCCCGGAACAGCTCCCCGATGGTGCGGGCGTCCCGGAAGCCGTCCGGGGTCACCGTGGCGATCCGGGTGCCCTGGGCCTGGGCGGTCCGGTCGGTGACCCGGATCCGCGGGTCGGTCACCCAGGAGTCGCCGGGCTCGGGCCCCTCGGCGTAGTCGTCGTCGTAGTAGCGCTCGTCATCGCTGTCGTCGACGAGGCCAAGCCAAGCACTCGCCTTGCGCACCGATCCCATGGACGCCTCCTCTCACCAACGGTCTGTACTGTCCGCCCCTCCATGGTCCTCCATGTCGTGGATGATGTGCCAAGCGGTTAGCCGCCGCACAGGGATTTCGTGACGGTACTGGTGCAGAACGATTGTCATCTGATCAGAGTTCCTGCTGTACAAGGGGGCTGACGGGGCGACGGGCACACTCCGCCGAGCCGGACGGGTGACGTCGGCGGCGTACGGGTGATGGGCGCTCCCGCCGGGGACGGTCCGGGGTGACCGGAGTGCTCCGCCGCGCGCGGTGCGGCCGGCGCACGGGTGCGGGCCGAGCCCCGCGCCGGGTGCCGGCCGGGCCGGTACCGGACGGCCGGCGCACACGGCCGGTGGCGGGGCCGGGGAAAGATGCTGACATGGTGCCATGAACACTTCTCGACCTCCTCGTTCCTCCGCCTCCACCCCTGCCCCCGGTCCCGCCGCTCACTCCTCCTCCGGGGCTCCGGACCCCTCGGCCGGCTCCGTTCCGCCGGACGGCGGGGCGGGGCAGGAGTGGCTGGAGTGGCGGGCCGCCCGCACCGCGTCGGTCACCGCCCCCTACGGCCCGCTCGCGCTCACCGGAACCCACTGGCTCGCCGACGCGGCCGCCGGCGGCTCCCTGCCCGGGGTGCCGGGCCGGTGGACCGCCGACGGTGACGAGGTGGTCCTGACCGCCGTGCCGGCCGACGGCCTGAGCGTGGACGGACGGCCGCTCGGCGGTTCGGTGCGGCTGGGACCGGACACCGGACCCGACGGCGCGCGGGTGGCCCGTGGCGAGCAGCGGCTGGTGGTGCTGCGCCGGGAGGGCTCGTGGGCGGTGCGGGTCTTCGACCCCGGGGCCGCGGCCCGGCGCGCCTTCCGGGGGATCGACGTCTTCGCGTACGACCCGCGATGGGCGGTGCCGGCGGTCCACCGGCCGTATCCGGACGGCCGGGAGATCCGGGTGGACAACGCCGACGGCCGGCGGCGCGGGCTGCACCTGGCGGGGGAGGTGGTCTTCGAGGCGGGTGGCGCCGAGCACCGGCTGGCTGCCGTGGCCGAGGCGGGCGGCGCGCTGTGGATCGTGTTCGCCGACGGCACCAGCGGGCGGAGCAGCTACCGGTTCCGCTTCCTGCGGCCCGGGACCCCCGCCGCGGACGGAACGCTGACGCTCGACTTCAACCGGGCCTTCCTGCCGCCGTGCGCCTTCGCCGACCACTTCATCTGCCCCTTCCCACCGCCCGGCAACACGCTGCCGCTGGACGTCCCGGCCGGGGAGCGGAACCTCACCGGGGACTGAGCCGTCCAAGCGGCGTCCCGAGGGGACGAGCGGCGGACCCCGGCGGCGAACGGCCGCCGGGGTGTCCGCGCTGCGACGAGTCATGTCCGTTTCGTGGTCTTGCGGTGAGCCCGCCGTGCCACGAATACTTCCGGGAGCGCTTGTCAGGGACACGTCGGAAGCGGAGTCCGTCGTGTGCCCCGACTGCGCCTCACGGGCCCGCCCCCCCCACCCGCGGCGGACCCCGATTCCCCTCGGAGGAAGAGTTGAGGAACGAGCGCACCACCCCCCCCGCGCAGCAGTCGTCACCCGTGCCAAGCTGGTCGCCGCGGTCTCGGTGATCGCCGCCACCGCGGCGGTCGGCCTTCCGGCCGCCGCCAGCGCCTCGGACAACCCGGCCCGCACGGTCACCGCCGCCGAGGCCAGGGCCGCCGGTGACGCGGTGCGTCAGGCCGACGTCGCCGGCACCGCCTGGTACGTCGACGCGAAGACCAACACCCTGGTCGTCACCGCCGACAGCACCGTCTCCCAGGGCGAGATCGCGAAGCTCAAGAAGGCCGCCGGCGACAAGGCCGACGCCATCGAGGTCAAGCGCACCCCCGGCAAGTTCAGCAAGCTGATCTCCGGCGGCGACGCCATCTACTCCAGCAACTCGCGCTGTTCGCTGGGCTTCAACGTCCGCAACAGCAGCGGGGCCAACTACTTCGTGACCGCCGGCCACTGCACCGACGGCGTGGGCACCTGGTACGCCAACTCCGGCCGCACCTCGGTCATCGGCCCGACCGCCGGCTCCAGCTTCCCGGGCAACGACTACGGGCTGGTCCGCTACAGCGGCTCGGTCACGCCCTCCGGCACCGTCGGCAGCCAGGACATCACCAAGGCCGCCAACCCGACCGTGGGCCAGACGGTGACCCGGCGCGGCAGCACCACCGGCACCCACAGCGGCCGGGTCACCGCGCTGAACGCCACGGTCAACTACGGCGGCGGCGACATCGTCTCCGGCCTGATCCAGACCACCGTCTGCGCCGAGCCGGGCGACAGCGGCGGTCCGCTGTACTCCGGCACCACCGCGCTCGGCCTGACCTCCGGCGGCAGCGGCAACTGCAGCTCCGGCGGGACGACCTTCTTCCAGCCGGTCGTGGAGGCGCTCAACGCCTACGGCGTCAGCGTCTACTGATCCACCCGGCGCCGGTCCGCCGGCCGGCGCCGCCCCGGCGCATCCGGGTCGACCGACGGGAAGCCCCCGCCTCCACCGGGCGGGGGCTTCCCCCTGTCACGGGCGGCCCCGGGACCCCGGGGGAACGGTCCGGGACGGAGGTGGGGGCGGACGATACCGGGCCGGACCCACCGGCGGGCCCCTGCGGACCCGGCCGGTGTGCGGTCGCGGGGCCGGTGCACGGCCACCCCCGGCGCGCGGCCCGGAAGTTCGACGCGGGCCCGTCGGCCCGGTGCGGACCCGGAAGTTCGACGCGGACCGGAGGCCCGGCGCGGATCCGTCGGCCCGGTGCGGACCCGGAAGGGCGGCGCCCGGCTCGGAAGCCCGGCACGGCCCGGAGAGCCGGCGCCAACCGGTCCGCCGGGCCTCCGGAGGGCCGGGTTCCGCCGCTTCCCCCTCCCCCGTCGTACGGGACTATCGTGGATAAAAGCCTCGAACAGGGGTTCAGCTCGCGATACGGACGGCAGGTGGGCGTGATGGTCGGCGAGCTCGTGACGGCGGGTGTACTGGGGCTGGCGGGGGTGATGGGCTACGCCCTCGCCGGGGCCCGGGTGGTCAAGCAGTACGAACGCGGTGTGGTGCTCCGGCTCGGCAGGCTGCGCCAGGACATCCGCCCGCCCGGTTTCACCATGATCGTTCCGCTGGTGGACCGGCTCCGCAAGGTCAACATGCAGATCGTGACGATGCCGGTCCCCGCCCAGGAGGGCATCACCCGGGACAACGTGACGGTGCGGGTGGACGCGGTCGTCTACTTCAAGGTCGTCGATCCCGCCGACGCCGTGATCCAGGTCGAGGACTACCGTTTCGCGGTCTCCCAGATGGCCCAGACCTCCCTGCGCTCGATCATCGGCAAGAGCGACCTGGACGACCTGCTGTCGGACCGGGAGAAGCTCAACCAGGGGCTGGAGCTGATGATCGACAGCCCCGCCGTCGGCTGGGGCGTACGGATCGACCGCGTCGAGATCAAGGACGTCTCGCTGCCGGAGACGATGAAGCGCTCCATGGCCCGGCAGGCGGAGGCGGACCGGGAGCGGCGCGCCCGGGTGATCAACGCGGACGCGGAGCTGCAGGCGTCCAGGAAGCTGGCGGAGGCGGCCACCCAGATGGCCGACACGCCCTCCGCGCTGCAGCTGCGGCTGCTCCAGACGGTGATGGCGGTGGCCGCGGAGCGGAACTCCACCCTGGTGCTGCCCATCCCGGTGGAGCTGCTGCGCTTCCTGGAACGGGGCGGACAGCCGGCCCCGTCCGGCCGGCCCGGAACCGGCGAACCGCATCCGCGAGGGGCGCCCCCGGAGGACGGGCCGCGCGCCGCGGAACGCCCGGGGCCGGCGCATCCGGACGGGCCGGCGGCGGACGGGCCGGTACCGGACGGTCCGGCGGCGGACGGTCCGGGGGTGGAGGCGGCCGACCCCCTGCCGCGTCCGGGAGGCGGAGAGGGACGGGCGGTTACCGGACAGTTTCCGTGAGCACCCCCGGGTGACCGGCCGGTCGCGCGGGGTGCCCGACCCGGTCCTGACGTGCGCGGGCGGCCGTGGGGCCGGGGTGCGGGGCGCGTGCGGACCCGGACCCGCGCCGTCCGAACGCGACCTTGTGTGCGCCCCGGAGCCCTGGGAATACTCGGCGGCGCTGATTGGCATGGACGCGTCCTAAATGGCCGCGTCCCGTGCCACATGCCCTCCGGGCCGACGGCACCCCACTGCCGGGCCCTTCCCCCCACTGGAGGTACCGAGTGAAGCACCGACGCATTCCCCGGCGCCCGGCGGTCGTCACCGCCGCGGGCGCGGCCGCCCTGGCGATCGCGGCCGTCGCGCTGCCGAACGCCCACGCCACCCCCGCCCCCGGCCCGGAGCCGCTCTCCGCCGCCGCGGCGGGCGATCTCGCCACCGACCTGTCCGCCGCCCTCAAGGGCTCCGCGGCCGGCTCCTACTACGACGCCGAGGCCCGCAAGCTCGTGGTCAACGTGGTGGACCCGGCCGCGGCCGGGCGCGTCCGGGACGCCGGCGCCGAACCCCGGCTGGTCGAACACTCCCTCGCCCGGCTGGACGCGGCGCGCGCCGCGCTGAAGGCGAAGGCCGCCCTCCCCGGCACCGCCTGGGCGATGGACCCCCGGACGAACAAGGTGGTGGTCACCGCCGACCGCACGGTCACCGCCGCCGGACTGGCCCGGCTGGAGAAGGTCGCCGGCTCGCTCGGGGACCGGGTGGAGGTCCGGCGCTCCGCCGGGGCCTTCCGTACGTTCATCGAGGGCGGGGACGCCATCTGGGGCGGCGGCGGCCGCTGCTCCCTGGGGTTCAACGTGGTCAAGGACGGCCAGCCGTACTTCCTGACCGCCGGTCACTGCACCGAGGCGATCAGCAGCTGGTCGGAGACCCAGGGCGGACCCGAGATCGGTGCGAACGAGGGCAGCAGCTTCCCGGGGAACGACTACGGGCTGGTGAAGTACACCGCCGAGGTGGAGCACCCCAGCGCGGTGGACCTGTACGACGGCGGCACCCAGGCGATCGCCTCGGCCGGCGAGGCCACCGTCGGCCAGCAGGTGCGGCGCAGCGGCAGCACCACCCAGGTGCACGACGGGGAGGTCACCGCGCTCAACGCGACCGTCAACTACCAGGAGGGCACCGTCGAGGGGCTGATCCAGACCACCGTCTGCGCCGAGCCGGGCGACAGCGGCGGCTCGCTCTTCGCCGGTGACACCGCGCTGGGGCTCACCTCCGGCGGCAGCGGTGACTGCACCTCGGGCGGGGAGACCTTCTTCCAGCCGGTCACCGAGGCCCTGGCGGCCTACGGAGCCGAGATCGGCTGACCCGGGCCGACGGGTCGGGCGGCCGGTCCGCGGACCGGCCGGCAGGCGGCCGAACGGTCCGTGCACCGGCCCCGCCGGGAACGGCCGAGGCCCCCGGACGCCAGGAGCGGCGTCCGGGGGCCTCATCCTGCGGGGAGGCAGGCCGGGATGCTGCGGGGAGGCAGACCCGGGGTCGTCCGGCGGGGCGTCAGAACGCGAAGACCGCGTTGGACGTCCCCTGCATCACGCAGCTGTTGGAGAAGGTGCGTTCGTACCGGACCGAACGGCCCTGCCAGACACCCTGAGCGGTCACCACCACCGGGCGGTAGTCCTTGGTACAGAACTGCCCGGACGTGGTCCCCGTCGCGCGCAGCGCGGAGAAGTCACCGTTCACCGCGGAGAGTTCGGCACACGCCTCGGCGGGGGCCGGGTGCGTACCGGTCGGGGTGGGGGTGCAGCTGAGGGTCACCGCGCGCTGTACCGTGGCGGTACGGGCGTCCTCACCCTGTCCGACGGTGAGAACCAGTGCCGAGGGCGCGTACAGACTGCGGGGCTGTGCCTGCTCCGCGCTCGCGCCACCGGCGGCCACCAGGCAGCCCGCGGTCAGGGCGGCGCCCAGGCCGATCGCTCCAGCGATCTTCCGCATTTCGAACACTCCCTTGCTCGTGGTTGCAGATACCGGACGGGAGTCTTGCTGAAGCGCGCGCTCCGCGCACCTCGAACGATCGCTTCCGGTCACGTTCCGCGTCGGCTCGGTGGCTGATAGTGCCGTCCGCGCGGCTCGCTCCCCTCCGTATAACACCCATTGACCCACGGTTACGCGAAGCCGGTGCGGCGTGGCGGGGAGCACGGGTTGACCGGCCGGTGCCGGGGCGCGCCGGAACGGGTGCGGCTCGGACGGTCCGGCTTGACCGGAATCCGCTGCCCACGGGCCCTCCCGGAGCGGGGTTCGCCGCGCGCGGATCGCTTCGGTCCGCGCGCGGCGGGCCCGGTCCACGGCCGGCCGGTATCACCCGGACGGGCGACGCCGCTCGGGTGACGGCACCGGGGGACGGCGTTGGGTGAGGCGCCGCCGGACGGGCGGCCGGGGCGGACCGCACGGCGGTACGGGTGGTCCGGCGCGGTCCGGTGCACGGCACACGCGTACGGGCGGGCGGCGTGCGGCGGGTAGCCCGCGGCGCGGGCGCAGGCCCCCGGGGGCGGCGGCTCAGGCGTACGGGCCGTCCGGCGCGCGCGGGATCAGTTCCGGGCCCTGGTGGGTGTGCCCGCGGAGCATCGAGGAGACCAGGGTGAGCACCGTGCCCGCCACCGCCCAGGCGGACAGCACCAGCAGCGGCCCGGTCACCGCGTTGCCCCGGAAGTAGGCGATGGAGCGGGCGGTCCACACGCCGGCGCCCGGTGGCAGCGCGGGTCCGATCGTCCGCCAGAAGCCGGGCAGCAGCGGGTACGGGTACGCCCCGCCCGCGCTGGGGTTGCCGAGGACCACCACCAGCAGGATCGCCACCCCGATGCCGACCACGCCCAGGAACCCCTGGAGCGCCAGGGTGGCCGCGCCCACCGCGAAGACCACCAGCGTGCCCAGCCCCCACAGGGCGAAGAAGTTGCCGCCCAGGGCGTCCAGCACGGGGTTGACGATGATCACCCCGCCCAGGCCGGAGACCACCGAGTACAGCGCGAGCACGCCGAGCCGTACGGTCGCCCGCCGCGGCGTGGCGGCGCGCGCGCCGGCGCTGATGGCCAGCACCGCGGCGCACAGGTAGCCGCCCACGCACCAGCCGACCACCAGGTAGAAGGCGGACAGCGCGCGGGCGTCGCCGCGGCCGGCCGGGACGATGTCGGTGGTGGTCACCGAGCGGCGCTCGGCCCGTTCCGCCCGGGTCACCACCTGTTCGACGGCCTGGGCCAGGGAGCCTCCCGCGCCGCCGGCGACCAGCAGCCGGTCCCGGGTGCCGCGCGGGTCGACCACCAGCGCCGCGTCGGACTCCCGGTGCCGGATGCGGTGGACCGCCGTGGCCTCGTCCGGTACCGGGGCGGCGTCCAGCGGTCGGCCGGGCAGCCCGTCGAGCTTCCGGACCAGCTCGCCGCGGACCTGGGCCGGCGCGACCACCGCCAGGTCCGCCCGGTGCGGCTGGGGCCGGTGGAAGGCGCCCAGGTAGGAGGCGATGAACGCCAGCTGCACCGCGAGCACGCCGATCACCAGCAGCGCGGCGCGCCGGGTCACGGCACCCCCGCCGCCCGCCCGGTAGGAGAGGTGGCTGGCCTGGCTCATGGGGTGGTCCTCTCCTCGCCGCGCGGTCCGGCCGGCGCCGGTGTCCGTCCCGCGGCCCGGCCGGCGCCGTGTCTGACACATGGTGTCCGGGCCGGGGCGGCCGGCGCAGGCGGCGTGACCCGTTCGGGCGCCCGGCGGGTCCGGGGATCGCACGCATGGCGGTACCGGGCGGGCCGCGGGCGCCGGCGGGCGGCGCGGGCGGGCGGCCGGGGCCGGACGGGGGCACGGGCTGTCCCTCCGGCCCGCCGGTGGTGCGGTGGGGCGACCCGCCGACGGGCCGGTGTACCGGTCCGCGGCGATGGGCGGGCGGCGACGACGCGGGCGGCGGCCCGCGCGCGGTGCGGGCCGGGGTGTGTGCCGGCGCACATGTCGCACGGATGTTCGAGACTGGTCTATGGTGGAGAGCAGGGGGAGAACGACAGGTCAGGGGGTGCTGAGCAGCAGGAGGTGCGGATGCCGGGCTTCACGCATCTGCACACCGCCTCGGGGTTCTCGATGCGGTACGGCGCCGCGCATCCCGAGCAGCTGGCCCACCGGGCCGCCGAGCGGGGCATGGACGCCGTCGCGCTGACCGACCGCGACACCCTGGCCGGAGCGGTCCGCTTCGCCAAGGCCGCGGCCGCCGCCGGGGTGCGCCCGCTGTTCGGGGCGGACCTGGCGGTCGGGGAGTGGCGGCCGGCGGCCGGGCCGGGCCGCGACGGCGCGGCCCGGCCCCCCGCGCGGCGGCGCACCCCGGTGCGCGGCGGCGCGTTCGTCGACGAGTCCGCGCAGCGGGTGACCTTCCTCGCCCGGGACGGGGCCCGCGCCTGGGCCGCCCTGTGCGGCCTGGTCTCCGCCGCCCACGCCAGGGGCGAGGACCGTCCGCTGCTCCACCCCGAGGACCTGGCGGGCGCGCCGGCCGGGGCGCTGGCCCCGCTGACCGTGCTGCTCGGCCCGGACTCCGACGTCGGACGGGCGCTCGCCGCCGGGCGGCCGGACCGGGCGGCCCGGCTGCTGGGCCCCTGGCGGGAGCTGTTCGGGGACGCGGTGCGGCTGGAGGCCGTCTGGCACGGGCGCGAGGGCACCGGCCCCGGTTCGCTGCGGCTCGCCGCCCGTACCGTCGGCTTCGCCGCCGACCAGGGTGTGGCGGCGGTGCTCAGCAACGCGGTCCGCCACGCCGACCCCGGCCGGGGGCCGGTCGCCGACGTGCTGGACGCCGCCCGCCGGCTGGTGCCGGTGGACGTACGCCGGTCCGCGGTGCTGGACGGCGGCGAGGGCTGGCTCAAGGGGCCCGGCGCCATGGCGGAGATCGCCGAACGGGTCGTGACGGCGGCCGGCCTCCCGGCCGGTGCCGCCCGCGGTCTGCTCGCGGAGACCCGGCGCACCGCCGACGCCTGCCGGGTGGACCCCGAGGACGACCTGGGCATCGGCAGCGTCCACTTCCCCGAGCCCCGGCTGGTCGGGGGCGGGCGGGGCGGGCCGGTCCGCCGAGCGGATCCTCCGGGCGCGCTGCGCCGCCGCGATGGTGCGGCGCGGGTACGACCGCGACGAGCGGCGGTGGCGGCGGCTGGAGGACGAGCTGCGCACCGTCGAACGGCTGGGCTTCGCCTCCTACTTCCTCACCGTGGCGCAGGTCGTGGACGACACCCGGGCGCTGGGCATCCGGGTCACCGCCCGCGGCTCCGGCGCCGGCTCGTTCGTCAACCACCTGCTCGGCATCGCGCACGCCGACCCGGTCGGGCAGGGGCTGCTGATGGAGCGCTTCCTGTCGGAGCGGCGGCGCGCGCTGCCCGACATCGACATCGACGTGGAGTCCGCGCGGCGCCTGGACGTGTACCGCGCGATCTTCGACCGCTTCGGGGCGGCCCGGGTCGCCACCGTCGCGATGCCCGAGACCTACCGGGTGCGGCACGCGGTACGGGCGGTGGGCGCGGCCCTGGGGATGGACCCGGCCGAGGTGGACCGGATCGCCAAGGCGTTCCCGCACATCCGGGCGCGGGACGCCCGGGCGGCCCTGGCCGAACTGCCGGAGCTGCGCGAGCTGCGGGAGCGGGGCGGGCCGGCCGTCCCGCGGGTCGCGGGGTGGGAGCGGCGCGGCGGGATGGGCGGTGAGCCTGTGCAGAATCGTTTCGGCGCCACCTTCTGGGAGCTGGTCGAGGCGCTCGACGGGCTGCCCCGGGGCATCGCCATGCACCCCTGCGGCGTCCTGTTGTCGGACGCCGGGCTGCGCGGCCGCACCCCCGTGGTGCCGACCAGCGGCGAGGGCTTCGCCATGTCGCAGTTCGACAAGGACGACGTGGAGGAGCTGGGCCTGCTCAAGCTCGACGTCCTCGGGGTGCGGATGCAGTCCGCCATGGCCCACGCCGCCCGGGAGGTCGAACGGGTCACCGGGCGGCCGCTGGACCTGGACGACCCGGCCCAGGTGCCGCCGGGGGACCGCGCCACCTACGAGCTGATCCGGTCCGCCGAGACCCTGGGCTGCTTCCAGATCGAGTCACCCGGCCAGCGCGACCTGGTGGGCCGGCTGCAGCCGGCCACCTTCCACGACCTGGTGGTGGACATCTCGCTGTTCCGGCCCGGCCCGGTCGCCGCCGACATGGTGCGGCCCTTCATCGACGCCCGGCACGGCCGTACCCGTCCCCGCTACCCGCACCCGGACCTGGAGGAGGCGCTGCGCGAGACCTACGGCGTGGTCGTCTTCCACGAGCAGGTCATCGAGATCATCTCGGTGATGACCGGCTGCGGGCGCGACCTGGCCGACGAGGCCCGGCGGGCGCTCTCCGACGCCGGACGCCGGGGACGGGTGCGCGCCTGGTTCCACGCCGGGGCGGCGGAGCGCGGCTACCGGCCGGAGGTGGTGGCCCGCACCTGGGAGATCGTCGAGGCGTTCGGCTCCTACGGCTTCTGCAAGGCGCACGCCGTCGCCTTCGCGGTGCCCACGTACCAGTCCGCCTGGCTGAAGGCCCACCACCCGGCGGCCTTCTACGCCGGGCTGCTCACCCATGACCCGGGGATGTACCCCAAGCGGCTGCTGCTGGCGGACGCGCGGCGGCGCGGGGTGCCGATCCTGCCGCTGGACGTGAACCGTTCGGACGCCGCCTATCGAATCGAACTGATGTCTGATGGAGGGGTGGGGCTGCGGATGGCGCTGTGCGACGTCCGGGGGATCGGCGAGGCCGAGGCGGCGCGGATCGCCGCCGGGCGGCCGTACTCCTCGCTCCAGGACCTGTGGCTGCGCGCCCGCCCCGGACGGGCGGTCGCCGAACGGCTCGCCGAGGTGGGGGCGCTGGACCCGTTCGGCGGCAACCGCCGGGACCTGCTGCTGCGGATCGCCGAGCTGCACCGCGGCGCCTCCTCGCGCGGCGCCGGGGCGCACGGCGGCCAGCTGCCGCTCACCGAGGCCGCGGCGGCCCCGGCCGGGCTCCCCGACCTCGACCCGGCGGAGCGGCTCGGCGCCGAGCTGGACGTGCTGGGGATGGACGTCTCCCGCCATCTGATGCGGGACCACCAGGCGTTCCTGGCGGAGCTGGGGGTGCTGCCGGCCGGGCGGCTGCGCGCGGCCCGGAACGGCGAGACCGTCCTGGTCGCCGGGGCCAAGGTCGCCACCCAGACCCCGCCGATCCGCTCCGGACGGCGCGTCATCTTCGTCACCCTCGACGACGGCACCGGCCTGGCCGACCTCGCCTTCTTCGACGACAGCCACGAGGCCTGCGCGCACACCGTCTTCCACTCCTGGCTGCTGCTGGTCCGAGGGGTGGCCCAGCGGCGCGGCCCGCGCGGCACCCTCACCGTCGTCGGCTCGGCCGCGTGGAACCTCGGCGACCTCATCGACCTGCGGCGCACCGGGGGGCTGGCGGCGGTCGCGGCGGAGCTCGCGGGGCCGGCCGGTCCCGCGCCGGACGCGGCGGCCGACCGCGGCCGGCGGGCTGCCGGGCCGGCGGGGGCGGCGGCGTCCGGGGATGCGGAGCCGGCCGCGGCATCCGCCGGAGCCGCCGGAGCACCCGGCCCCGGGCGCCGCATCCAGCTGTCCACCGGGTACGAGATGCACCCGTGGGCGGATCTGCGGCCCGCCGGGGAAGGGGCCGCCACCGGCCGGAAGCTGTGGCACGCGAGCCCGGGGAGCGCGGGATGACACCGGCACGGGACGTACGGGATGTACAGGACGTACGGCATGCGCGGGACGTGCGGGACGCGCGGGGCGCACGGGGTGCGCGACGGGCGGCGGGGGCGGGTGCCCGGCTGCCCGTACGCGGCGCGGGCCGGGGGCGCGAGGGTGGCGTGGTGCGGGGGTTCCGGCGTGGCCGAGGGAGCGTGAGGGGCGTGTGGTGCGGGGTTCCGGTGTGACCGGAGAAGTGCCGGGTGGCGTGGCGCCGGGTTCCGGCGCGCCCGGGAAGGGGCCCGGTGGCGCGGTACGGGGTTCCGGTGCGGCCGGAGAAGGCGCGGATGGCGCGGTGCGGGGCGCCGGGGGGGCGCCGGGGCGGTCGGGGCCGGGGCCCGGCGTGCTCTACCTGCGGTTCCACCAGGCCACCGGGGCGGCGCCGGGAGCGGACACCTATGAAGGGCTGCTGGCCCTGCTCGCCGAGGTGACCCCGGTGGTCGAGGCGCTGCCGCCGGACGCCGCGCTCGCCGATGTCCGGGGCGCGCTGCGCTACTTCGGGCGGGACGCGGCGGGGCTGGCGGAGATCGTACGGGTGCGCGCCCTGGCCCGGTACGGCGTGGACTGCACCGTGGGCGTCGCGGCCAACCCGCTGCTGGCCCGGATGGCCGCCGCCGCGCACCTGCGGGAGACCGCCGGACGCACCGGGGGCGTGCGGGGCGTGCCGGCCGGCGCGGTGCGCACCGTCCCCGACGACCCGGAGGCGGTCGCCGCCTTCCTCGCGGACAAGCCCGCGGCCGCGCTGCACGGCGTCGGGCCCGCGACCGCCCGGACGCTGTGCGCGTACGGGCTGGACAGCGTCGAGCGGATCGCGGCCGCCCCGCTGCCCACCTTGCAGCGCATCCTGGGCGCGGCGGCCGGGCGGCGGGTCCAGGAGCGGGCGCGCGGCATCGACCCGGCGCCCGTCACCCCCAACGCCCCCGCCCGTTCGATCGCCGCGGAACACCGCTTCGGCCACGACGAACTGGACGCCGGGCGGCGCCGCCGCGCGCTGCTCACCCTCGCCGACGGGCTCGGGGTCCGGCTCCGTACGGAGGGCCGGGTGGCCCGCACCCTCACGCTGACCGTGCGCTACGCGGACCGGACCCTGACCTCCCGTGCCCGGACGCTGCCCGAGCCCACCGCGCACACCCCGGACCTGGTCGCCGCCGCCTACGCGCTGCACGAGGCGTTCGGGCTCCAGCGGGCGCGGGTGCGGTCGCTGGGCCTGCGGGCCGAGGGGCTGACGGACGCCGGGGCCGCCGCCCATCAGCTGACGTTCGACCCCGCGGACGACAAGGCGCGGCGAGTGGAGGCCGCCGCGGACCGAGCCCGGGCCCGCTTCGGCGCGGAAGCGGTCCGGCCCGCCGGCTTCCTGCGGGCGGCGTGAGTCGCCGGCGGGAAGCCGGCGAGGCCCGCGCGGGCGGTCGCCCGGACGGTCCTCGGCGGGCGCCGGCGCGGGGATGCGCCGGGACCGGGCACGCGGAACCCGTGGGCCGGGCGCGGCCGCCGTGGTCCGCCCGCCCGTGCGCGGCGGGCGGGCCACCGGCAAAGGTCACTCGGTGACCAGCTCCACCGGGATGTTGCCGCGGGTGGCCTTGGAGTACGGGCAGACCTGGTGGGCCTGCTCGACCAGCTGCCGGCCGGCCTCGCCCTGCAGGTGCTCCGGCAGTTCCACCCGGAGCGTGACCTTGATCCCGAAGCCGCCGGTCTCGTCCTTGCCGATGCCGACCTCGGCGGTGACCGAGGCGTCCTTGGTGTCGACCTCGGCCTGGCGGCCCACGACACCGAGCGCGCCGGCGAAGCAGGCGGCGTAGCCGGCGGCGAACAGCTGCTCCGGGTTGGTGCCCTGTCCGTCACCGCCCAGCGCCGGCGGCGGCGCCAGCGGCAGGTCCAGCCGGCCGTCGGAGCTCACGGCCCGTCCCTCGCGGCCGTTGGCCGTGGCTACCGCGGTGTACAGCGCGTCCATGAAAACCGTCCCTCACCTGGTCTGCTGCGTGGTGGCGCGGGGGCCGGACAGGCCCGGCCCCCGGATACCGGCGGACCGGGCGCCCGGCGCCCGTCCCTCCGTCCCGCAGAACAGTAGTGCACAACTTAATTGCGTACAACCAAAAGGTAGGCTTGAGGGATGGCACGCCACTCCGACCCCCCGGCGCGTAACCCCGCCGCCACCCCGGTCGAGGAGCACGACCTGCTCCGCCTCGACCTCCAGATCTGCTTCGCGCTGCACGCCGCCTCCCGGGCCTTCGGGGGGGTCTACCGGCAGGTCCTCAAGGAGACCGGGCTGACCTATCCGCAGTACCTGGTGCTGCTGGTGCTCTGGGAGCACGGCGAACTGCCGGTCAAGCAGCTCGGCGCGCACCTGCGCCTGGACTCCGGAACGCTCTCCCCGCTGCTCAAGCGGTTGGAGGGGGCCGGGCTGGTGCAGCGGGAGCGCAGCGCCCGGGACGAGCGTTCGGTGACCGTCCGGCTCACCGCGGACGGCGCGGCGCTCAAGGAGGACGCCCGTGCCGTTCCCCCGCAGGTGATCGCGGCCAGCGGTCTGGACCCGCGGGAGCTGGCCGATCTGCGCGACCGGCTGCACCGGCTCACCCGGGCGCTGGACTCCGCGCTGGAGGCTTCCGGTCCGGCCCCGGACGCCCCCTCGGCCGGAACCGGCCGGGACCCCGGCCCCGGGTACTGACCGGGACCCCGCGCCCCGGGTCCCGGTCGGGGGCTCCGCCCGGTACGCCGCCGCGGCGCGGGGACCGGTGCGGGGAGACCCGCCGGGTACGGGCCGGACGCCGGGGGTACGGGCAGCCGGGCGGCGGGTGCGGGGGCCGGCGAGGACCGGGCGCGGGGGCGAGGGCCGGCCGCGGGCGGGGGAGGCCCGCCGGGCCGCGACCCGTGCCCGCACCCGTGGGAAGGTGGTCCGTATGACCGGATCACACGCCCGTACGTCCGCACGCGAGTTGATCGAGACCGTCGTCGACCCCGGGACCTGGGAGTCCTGGGACGAGCCGGTCGCCGTCACCACCGAGGACCCCGGCTACCGGGCCGACCTGGAGCGCGCGCGGGCCCGTACCGGTCTGGACGAGTCGGTCCTCACCGGTGAGGGCCGGGTGGACGGCCGCCGGGTCGCGCTCGTGGCCTGCGAGTTCCGCTTCCTCGCCGGGTCGATCGGGGTCGCCTCGGGGGAGCGGCTGGTGCGTGCCGTGGAGCGCGCGACCCGGGAGCGGCTGCCGCTGCTCGCCGCACCCGCCTCGGGCGGCACCCGGATGCAGGAGGGCACCATCGCGTTCCTGCAGATGGTGAAGGTCGCCGCGGCGATCACCGAGCACCGGGCGGCCGGACTGCCCTACCTGGTCTACCTGCGGCACCCGACGACGGGCGGGGTGCTCGCCTCCTGGGGGTCGCTCGGCCATGTGACCGCCGCCGAGCCGGGTGCCCTCATCGGGTTCCTCGGCCCCCGGGTGCACGAGGCGCTGTACGGCGAGGAGTTCCCGGCCGGGGTGCAGGTGGCCGAGAACCTGCTGGCGCACGGTCTGGTGGACGCGGTGCTCTCGCCGTCCCAGCTCGCCGTGGTCGCCGCCCGGGTGCTGCGGGTGCTGTGCGCGGACGGTGCCGGCCCGGCCGGGGGCCGCGGACCCGCCGCCCCGGAACCGGTCGTACCCGCGCCGGGGTCCGCCGTACCGGACACGGCCGTACCCGGCCCCGCCGCGCCGGAGCCGGCGATACCCGGGCCCGCCGCGGGTCCGTGGGCCGGGGCCCCGGGTGCCGGCCCGGCGGGCGGGCCGGGGCGCGGAGCGGCCCCGGCGCCCACGCGGGACGCGCCGGCCGGCGACCCGGCAGGCGCCCCCGCGGGCGGCCAGGCGCCGCCCGCCGAGGTGTCGATCCGCCGGTCCCGGGAGCCCGGGCGCCCCGGGGTGCGGGCCCTGCTGCGCGCCGCCGCCGAGGACGTCACCCCGCTCAGCGGCACCGGCGCCGGCGAGCACGACCCCGGCCTGCTGCTCGCCCTGGCGCGGGTCGGCGGCACGCCCTGCGTGGTGCTCGGCCACGACCGCCACCCAGCCGAGGGCCCCGGCCAGGCGCTCGGCCCGGCCGGGCTCCGTACCGCCCGGCGCGGGATGGGAATCGCCGCGGAACTGGGCCTGCCGCTGCTCACCGTGGTGGACACCGCGGGGGCGGCGCTCAGCCGCGAGGCCGAGGAGGGCGGCCTGGCGGGTGAGATCGCCCGCTGCCTCGCCGACATGGTGACGCTCCCGGCGCCGACCCTGTGCCTGCTGCTCGGTCAGGGGGCCGGCGGCGCCGCCCTCGCGCTGCTGCCCGCCGACCGGGTGATCGCCGCCCGGCACGCCTGGCTCTCCCCGCTGCCGCCGGAGGGCGCGTCGGCGATCCTGTACCGCACCACCGACCGGGCGTACGAGACCGCGGACCGCCAGGGCGTGCGCTCCGCCGACCTGTTCGCCCACGGGATCGTGGACCGGATCGTCGAGGAGGACGACGACCCGGGTGGTGACCGGGACGGGGCACGGGGACGGGCGCCGGGCCGGGACCCGGGTCCGGCCGCGGGTGCGGCGTCCGCCGGGGGGTTCCTGGCCCGGCTCGGCGGGGTCCTGGGCGCCGAACTCGCCGTCCTGCGGGCCGAGGACCCCGCGGAGCGGCTCGCCGCGCGGCGCGCCCGGCACCGGGGCATGGGGCTGCCCGGCTGACTCCGGCACCGCCGGGTTGACGACGAATGGGGGTCAAAGGGGCGGGGCGGCCAGGTGAATTGACAAGATTAGGCTTGCCTAACCTAATGTCTCTCCGTGTACGAGAACGATCTCGAAGCAACAGCCCCCCGTCCTCCGTCCGACCACCGATTACTCCACCTCCTGGCGCTCAACCCCACCGACTCCGTCACCGAGGGGTACCTGCCGGCCGCCGCCCGGCTCGGTCTCACCGTGACCGTGCTCACCGACCAGCCGGAAGCCCACGAGCGCGCCCTGGCGCGGTACGCGGCGGACGGCGGGACGCTGCCCGAGCTCACCGTGACACCCTGCGCGGTACGCGACTTCCGCGAGGTCGTCAGCCACCTCGCCGCGCTGCCCCGGCGGCCCGGCGCGGTCTTCAGCAACAGCGACCACCTCCAGGTCCAGGCCGCGCTCGCCGCCGACTTCCTCGGCCTGCCGGGGAAGGACTGGCGGGCCGCGCTGCGGACCAGGGACAAGGCCGAGTTACGCCGCGCCCTGGCCGCCGCCGGCCTCGACACCGTCCGCTCCGCCGAACTGCCCGCCGGCCGTGACCCGGCCGTACTGCTCGCCGCCCGCCCGCCGTTACCCATGCCCTGCGTGGTCAAGCCCCGCGAGGGCGTGGCCAGCGAGGACGTCTTCCTCGCCGCGGACACCGCCGAACTGCTCGCCCGCTGCCGGGAGATCCAGCGCCGCCGGCCCGGCGAGGCGCTGGTGGTGGAGGAGTTCCTGGACGGCCCGGTGCGGACCCTGGAGACCCTGGGCGACGGGCGGGTCCTGCATCCGTTCGCCGCCTTCCGCACCGACATCTCGCCGCCCCCGCACTTCATCGAGGAGCGCCTGGTGCTGCTCCCCGAGCCCCCGCGGCCGCACACCACACAGGTGCTCGCCCAGCTGCGCGCCCTCGGCGTCGGCCTGGGCGCCTGCCACACCGAATACGTGGCCCAGGGCGACCGGGCCCGCCTGATCGAGGTCAACTACCGCTCCATCGGGGACCAGTGCGACCTGGTCCTGGCCGAACTGCTCGGCATCCCCCTCTTCGAACACGTCCTCCGCGCCCACCTGGGCCTGCCGCTGCCCGCCCGGCTCGGCGCCCGGACCGACGCCAGGGCGCGGCTGGAGTACATCGTCGCGGACCGGCCGGGGCGGCTGGTATCGGCGCCCGCCGCCTCCGTGCGGGAGACCGACGGGGTACGTCTGGACTACCGTCCGCTGCGCGAGACCGGCACCGAGCGGCCCCTGCACCGCACCAACCGCGACTTCCTGGGCGTCCTGCGGGCCACCGGTACGGACCAGCACCGGATCGACCGCGCGGTGGCGGAGTTCCTGGCCGTGAACCGATGGGAGATCGCGCCATGACCGAGCAGGCCCCGCACCACGGAACCGCGCCGCGGCGCCCCCGGACCGGCCGTCCGCCCCGCCTCCGCCGTCCCGCCGGACGCCACCGCTCCTCCCGCCCCCGCCGGCCGTCACCCCGGCCACCCCGTCCGCCGTCGCCACCACCCCCTCCCGCCCATGCCACCCCGGCCGCCACCACCGTCCCGCCGGCCGGGCCGCCCTGCGAGGGGCACCCTGCCCCCGGACGCGGGCCGGGCGCCGCAGCGGCCCCGGCCCCGGACGTCGAGGAGCGGGCGGTGCTGTGCGCGGTGGTCACCGCGCTGCTCCGCGAGGACGCCTACGGGCTGCGCGGCCGGTCCCGCCCGGACCGCCGCCCGGACGGCGACTGGCTCCACGTCCCGGTGGGGGAGGCCGGCCGGCTCGCCCTGCCGGTCGGCCCGGACGGCTTCCTGAGCGACACCGCGCTGCGCCGCCCGCTGGTGGAGCACCACCCCGCCGGCGGCACCGCCGTCCGCACCCTCACCACCCTCGACGCGGTCCTCGCCGTGTTACGCCACGCCGTCACCGACGAGCCCGACCGCTACGACACCTTCGTCACCGAGTGCCGCGCCGAACTCGCCGCCGTCCGCCACCTGGCGCGGATCCGCCCCCAGGTGCTGGCCGGCCTGGCGTCGGCGTACGGCGACCGGCCCGCCGAGCGGTGGACCGGACTCACCGGCGCACTCGCCTACGACACCCTCGCCGCGTTCCGCGCCCACCCGGTCCACCCCACCGGCCGCGCCCGCCACGGCCTCGCCCCGCACCGGCAGGCGGCGTACGCCCCGGAGACCCACCCGGTCTTCCCGGTCCGCTGGGTGCTGCTGCCCCGCGCGGCGGTCACCGGTGACACCACCCGGCTGCCCGGCTGGTGGCCGCCCGCCGCCCGGCTCGGCCACCCCGCCCTGGACCACAGCCACCTGGCCCTCCCGGTCCACCCGCTCACCGCCGAGGAGGCCCTGCCGGCCGCGCTGGAGACCACCGGTCTCGCCCCGGCCGCCCGGTGGACCGACCCGGCCGGCCACCCCCGGCCGCTGGTGCGGCCCACCCTGTCCATGCGGACCGTCGCGGTCACCGACGACCCGGCCGTCCACCTGAAACTGCCGCTGCCCACCGCCACGCTCGGCGCGCTCAACCGGCGCACCGTCAAGCCCGGCACGCTCACCGACGGCGCCGTGGCCCAGCGCCTGATGGAGGAGGTGCGCGCCCGCGAGCCGGCCCTCGCCCGCACCCTGCTGCTCGCCGACGAGACCGGCCACCTGCACGCCGGCCACGAACTCCTCGCCGTACTCGTGCGCCGCTACCCGGCCGGGCTGGACCGGTGCCAGGTCGTCCCGGTCGCCGCACTCCCCGCCGCCACCCCCGCCGGACCGCCGGTGGCCGTCGCGCTCGCCGAGCACTTCTACGGCGGCGACCTCACCGCCTTCCTCGGCGCCTACCTGGACACGCTGTTCACCGTCCACACCCTCCTCTTCGGCCACGGCGTCGCCCTGGAGGCACACCAGCAGAACACCTCCGTGGTACTGGACCGGCCCGGTGGCGGGCGTCCCCGGCTGCGGCTGCTGATCAAGGACCACGACGGGCCGCGGGTCCACCCCGGGCGGCTCGCCGCCGCCCTCGGCCCCGGCGGCGCCCGGCGCGCCGCCGCCCTGTGCCGCTTCGACGACCCGCGCATCACGGTGGACACGGACGGCCCGCTGGCCGACGTGTTCACCACCATCACCGTGCACCTGTGCGCCGCCGCGCCGCTGCACGCGCTCGCGGCGGCCGGCTCGCGGCGGCCGCCGGCCGGGCTGCTCCGCGACCGCCTCGCCGCCGCCGTCGCCCGGCTGGGAACCACGCCCGGCAGTTCCGGCGCGGTGCTCCGCGCCCGGCTGTTCGACGTCGATCATCTGCCGGTGAAGGCCATGGTCACCGCCGGCACCCTCTACAGCAAGCGGCGCTCCGGCGCCGCCGACATCAACAAGCACTACACCAGCGGGCCCAACTACCTCCGCCGGGCCATGCCATGACCGGCCGGACCCTCGGCCGGACCCCCGCCGCCGGCCACCCGACCCCGCAGGAGCCCCGTATGCCCCCGTCCCGGACGGCCCTGGCCCCCGCCGACCACGTCGTCAGCCACACCCTCCTCAACTGCCTGCTGCGGGAGGTGTCCCAGCCCGAGCGCCACACCGCCGTGCACGACGGCCACCTGCTGGTGCGCCTGCCGTGCAGCGGGGTGCTGCTCCGCGTCGCGCTCCGCCGCACCTCGCTGATCGGCGCCCACCGGTTCACCGGCCCGGTCGCCGAACGGACCTGCGGCGGGGAGTGGGCGCGGGTGAGCTGGCACGCCCTGGCCCGGCACATCCACCGCGAACTGCGGCTGCGCACCGGGGTCGCCAACGACGAGTTCCTCGCCCAGGTCGCCTCCAGCCACGCGGGCGTGCAGGCCGCCCTGGAACGGCACCGGACCCCGGCCGGCGACCCGGCGGCGGCCGGGGACGACACCCCGGACCCCGGCACCGACCCGTACCTGGCGTCCGAACGGTCGCTGCTGTTCGGGCACCGCTTCCACCCGACCCCCAAGGCCCGGACCGGCAGCGCCGAACAGTGGCGCCGCTACGCCCCCGAGGCCGCCGCCCGCTTCCCCCTGCGCCACCTCGCCGTCCGCCGGGAGCACGTCCGGGAGGAGGCCGCCACCGCGGGCGCGCTCGCCGTGCTGGACCGGCAGCGCCCGGTGCCCGACGGGTACCGGCTGCTGCCGGCGCACCCCTGGCAGTACGCCATGCTCCGCGACCACCCGGTGCTGCGCGCCGCGCTGGACCGCGGCACCGTCCTGGACCTCGGGGCCGGCGGGCCGGAGTTCGCCCCGACCGCCTCGGTGCGCACCCTCTACGACGGGCGGGACTTCCTGAAGTTCAGCCTCCAGGTGCGCATCACCAACTGCCTGCGGAAGAACGCCGAGTACGAGCTGGCCGGGGCGGTCGCGCTGACCCGGCTGCTGGAACCGGTCGCCACCTCGCTCGCCGACCGCTTCCACGGCTGCGAACTGCTCCGCGAACCGGCGTACCGCACCCTGGACCTGGGCAGCCGCCACCTGCTCGAAGGGCTCGGCGTCATCGTGCGGGAAGGGCTCGCCGTCCGGCTGCGGCCCGGCCTGACCGCCCTGCTGGCCGCCGCCGTCGCCGACGAGTACCCCACCGGCCCGGCGCACGTCTCCCGCCTGCTGGAGGACGCCGGGCCGCGCGAGACCCTCACCTGGTGGGAGACGTACCTGCGGCTGCTGGTGCCGCCGGTGCTCGCCGCCTACTTCGACCACGGCGTGGTCCTCGAACCCCACCTGCAGAACGTGGTCGTCGGCGTGGACGCGGCCGGCACCCCCCGGCAGGTCCTGCTGCGCGACCTGGAGGGCACCAAGCTGCTGGCCACCCACCACCGGGCCGCGCTCGCCGCACTGCCCCCGGCCGTGGCCCGCCCGCTCACCTACGACCCGGCGCGCGGCTGGGACCGGGTCGTGTACTGCCTGCTCGTCAACCACCTCGCGGAGCTGCTCGCCGCCCTCGCCGACCTGCACCCCGCGCTGGAACCGGCGCTGTGGGCCGCGGTCCGCCGGGAACTGGCCGCGCGCGCCGCGGCGCACGGGCGGCCCCCGCGGCTCACCGCGCTGCTCGCCGGCGCGCCGCTGCCCGCCAAGGCCAACCTGCTCACCCGCTGGCGGCGGAAGGCGGACCGGGAGGCCGGCTACGTGCGCATCGGCAGCCCCCTGGGACCCGGCCCGCTCCCGGAGGCACACCCCGCCACCCCAGCGGGTACGCGCACCACGGCGGACGGCTGAGCGGCCCCCGCGGCCGGACGGCCGCCCGGATCCCCCACATCCTCACCCCCAGGAGCCATCAGTGATCACCGAACAGGTCGCCGCACTCGCCGGAGAGCTGACCGACGACCAGCTGCCGGCCTACCTGCACGACATGACCGACCTGGCGGCGCACGCCGGCACGGTGCGCGCCGCGCTGCCGGACCGCGTCGAGCTGTACTACGCGGTCAAGGCCAACCCCGCACCGGAGATCCTCCGCGCGCTCGCCCCGCACGTCACCGGGTACGAGGTGGCCTCGGCCGGCGAACTGACCCACGTCCGCGACACCGTCCCCGAACTCCCCCTCGCCTTCGGCGGGCCCGGCAAGACCGAGGCGGAGCTGCGGCTGGCGCTGGAGACCGGGGTGCACCGCATCCACGTGGAGAGCGAGTCCGAACTCCGCCTGCTGGCCGCCCTGGCGGAGCAGGTCCCGGTCCGCCGCCCACCCGAGGTGCTGCTCCGGGTCAACCTGCCCACCGGGTCCGGCGCCCTGGACGGCGCCGCGCTCACCATGGGCGGCCGGCCCACCCCCTTCGGCCTCGACCCGGAACGCCTGGCCGGCTGCCTGCCGCTGCTGGCCGGCAGCCGGCTGCGGCTGCGCGGCTTCCACGCCCACCTGGCCAGTGGCCTGGAGGCCCCGGCCCAGCTGGCGCTCGCCGAGCGGATCGTCACCTGGGCCCGGACCGCCGCCGACCGGTACGGGCTGCCGCTGGACGAGGTGAACATCGGCGGCGGCATGAACGTGGACTACGGCCGTCCGGAGCGGCGCTTCGACTGGGCCGGCTACGGCGCCGGGCTGGCCGCGCTCGCCGACCGGCACCCCGGCACGGTGCTGCGCATCGAACCCGGCCGTGCCCTCACCGGCTACTGCGGCTGGTACGTGACCGAGGTGCTGGACGTCCGGCACAGCGCCGGCGAGGCGTTCGCGGTGCTCCGCGGCGGCACCCACCACCTGCGCACCCCCGCCGCCAAACAGCACGACCACCCCTTCACCGTGCTGCTCCGCAACGACTGGGCCCGGCCCTGGCCCCGGCCGGGCGTCCACGGGGAACCGGTCACCCTCACCGGGCAGCTGTGCACCCCCAAGGACGTGTTCGCCCGCCGGGTCCCGGTCGGCCGGGTCCGGGCCGGGGACCGGGTGGCCTTCGCGGTGGCCGGCGCGTACGCGTGGAACATCTCGCACCACACGTTCCTGATGCACCCGGCCCCCGCGTTCTACTTCCTCGGCTGACCGGCTGACCGGCTGTCACCGGCGGGCCGGCCGGCCGTCCGCGGTGACCGGCCGCCCGTCCGGGGTGACCACCGGCCGGCGCCGGTTCCCGCCGGGCGGTGGCCGGCCGGCGGCGAGGGGCTGCCGCCGGTCAGCCGCCGAGGCCGGTCACGAAGCGCTGCTCGGCGCCCGCCGGCCGGTACCCGAACCACGCGTTGACGGCGAGCATCGGACCGTTCTCCGTGTCGTTGCCGGTGTACGCCCAGGCGCAGCCGGCGGCCCGGGCCAGCCGGAGCGAGTGGCTCTTCACCAGCTTCGCCAGGCCGCGCCCCCGGTGCGCGCGGACCGTACCGGTCATCGCCGAGAGGTACCCGCCCTCGCCGTCGGTGTGCGCGGTGGCGAACGCGACGACCGCGCCGCCGGCGACGGCGAGCGTGGTGAGTCCACGGTCGAAGTCGGGGTGGGACCAGTACAGCGCGAGCCAGTCCTGGTAGGAGAGCGTGTCGCTGGGCACGTCGCCCGGCTCGTCCAGGGTGGCCTCGACGTCCGCGCGGTAGAACGGCCGCGGGTCGTCGGCCAGGTCGGCGGCGATGCACAGCTCCACCCCGGGCGGCGGGCCGGCCGGGGCGGGCGGCTCGGCGGCGCGCAGGTCGAGCCGCAGGTAACGAGCCACCCGCAGCGGCCGGTAACCGCGCCGGACCGCGAAACCGGGGGAGCCGTCGTCCGTCACCGCCCAGGTGTAGAGCGAGGTGGCGCCCAGATCGGTGAGATACCGCTCGGCCTCCGCCACCAGCGCGCCGCCCGCCCCCCGGCCCCGCTCCCGCGGGTGCACCATCGGATGGGCGAACGCCTGCCCCGGCTCACTGCTGTCGAAGGCCAGCCCCACGCCCGCGCAGCCCACCACCCGCCCGTCGATCTCGGCGACCAGCATCCGGAACCGCTGCGCGGCCGGGGCCCCCGCGACCTGCCAGGCCACCCCGGCCGGGCTCATCACGTGGTACGGCCGCACCAGACGGCGGACGGCGACCAGGGCGTCCGCGTCCGCCGGACGGAAGTCCCGCACCAGCACCCCCGGCGCCGCGCCGGTGCGCGCGTCGTCGCCACCGGGCCGCCCGGCCCCTGTCCCGTCGGATGCCATCTTCGCCACTCCTCCCGTACCCCCGGGACGGCCGGGACCTCCGCCGGCTCCGACCGGTCGTCCCCGCGCCGTCCCCGGCCGCCGTTTCTCTCCCGCCGTCGCCGGCGCCGTGCCCCGCACCGCCTCGGCCACCCGGCCGTCGCCCGCCCGCCCGCCATGCCGGGACCGGTCGTCACGTCCCGGCACCCGGGAGGTTCGCCCCCGCCCCGGCCGGCGGCGGTCAGACCGTCAGCTCGCGGACGTAGCGCCAGCCGGCCGCCGCGGGGCGCAGGCCGAGCGACCGGGCGGCGTCGAGCAGCGCGGTGTCGTCGGCGTCGTGCCCGACGAAGACCTCGGCACAGCCGGCCGCCGCGGCCCGGTGCAGCGCGTGGGCGGTGGTGAGTTCCGCCAGCTCCCGCCCCCGCTCCCCGGGGAGCACACCGGTCCGGACCGACACCCGGCGGCCGCCGTCGCGGTACACCGCGCTGTACGCCGCCACCGCCCCGTCCACCAGGGCCACCGAGGAGAGTTCCGGGCTGCGGTCGGGGCGGCCCCACTCGGCCGTCAGCCACTCCTCGTACTCCGCGTAGCCCCCGCAACCCTCGTGCGCCCCCCGTCCACCCCGCCCGGCCGGCCCCGGGCCACCTCGGTCTCGGCGGTGTGCCACCCCCGCGGGTCACCGGCGAGGTCGGCCGCGGTGCGCAGCTCCACCCCCGGCGGCACCCGGGGGGCGGCGGGCGCGGCGGCGGCCGGATCCAGCCGCCAGAACCGGTAGCCCGCGGCGCGCCGGTAGCCCCGGCGCTCGGCGAAGGTGACGCACGGCCGTTCGTCGAGCGTCCGGATGTGGACGGCGGTGGTGCCCAGCCCGGCGAGGTGCTCCTCGGCGTGGTGCAGCAGCGCGGTGCCGACGCCCCGGCGCCGGTGCGCGGGGTGCACCCGCACCTCGGCGAAGGCGTGTCCGGCCGCGCCGCCCGCGGTGCACATCCCGGTGGCGGCGGTGCCCACCACCGTCCCGCCGGCCTCGGCGACCAGGAGGCGGTGGCGCCGTCCGGCCGGGGCGTGCGCCACTTCCCACGCGACGCCCTCTGCGGTGCTCACCCCGTACGGCCACGCGGCGCGGCGTGCTTCGGCCACCGCTTCGGCGTCTGCCACGCGAAAGTCGCGCACGATCAACGTCATGAGGTCGCAGGGTACGGCGTGACCGGGTGGTGCGCCGCACCATTTCCGGGCGTTGGGATGGCCGGATGTCATCGGTTCGTGCCGGTCCCGGGCGGCGGCCCCGGCACCGGTGCCCGGTCCGGCGCCGCCGCAGGTCAGCCTGGCTCCGTACCGGCTCCGTACCGGCTCCCTCCGGTCGTGCCCGGTCGTGCCCGGTCGCGCCCGGGCACGACCGGCCGGATCCGGTCGTGCTCGGGCATGTCCGGTCGCGGCCGGTCGTGCCCGCCGGGAGGGGTGCGTTTCCGTACCGGGCCGGTCGCCTCCGCCGGGAGGGGGCCGGCCGGCCGGGTGCGGTGGCGCCCCGCGCCGGAGCCGGCGGCGGAGCGCCGGCGGGTGACGGACAATGTGGCACCGACCCGCACCGGCACCCCTGGAGACGCACCGTGGCCCTGCAGATCACCGTCCACCCGGACTCGGCGACCGCCCCGTTCGAACAGGTCCGCGCCCAGATCGCGGAACAGGCCCGGTCGGGCGCGCTGCCGGTGGGGTACCGGCTGCCGACGGTACGCGGCTTCGCCGAGGAGCTCGGACTCGCCGCCAACACCGTGGCCAAGGCGTACCGCGCCCTGGAGGCGGACGGGGTGGTGGAGACCCGGGGCCGCAACGGCACCTTCGTCGCCGCCGCCGGGGACGCCGCCGCCCGGGAGGCGGCCGAGGCCGCGGTGGCCTACGCCCGGCGGGCGCACCGGCTGGGCCTGGACCGGACCGCCGCGCTCGGCGCGGTCCAGGACGCGCTGCGAGCGGTGTACGAGGAGCGGTGACACCGGCGGTGTCGGGAGGGCGGCGCGGGGCCTGCGGGGACGCGTCCCGGCGCGGCCCCGACCGCCCGTCGCCTCCGCCGGTCCGGCACGTCCGCCGCCCGTCGCCTCCACCGGCCCCGTCGGATCCGCCACCCACGCACACCCGCAACCGGCGCGCCGCCGTCCACCGCCCACCCGCCGGGCGGCCCGGCCCGACCGCGCGCGTCAGCCGGCCGGGCGCGTCAGCCGGTCGCGCCGGCCGCCCCCGCGCCTGCCCCGGCCGCGCCGGCCGGCGGGCCGGACCGCCGTGCGGTCGACGCCGCGGCCACCTCGTCGAGGAACTCCAGCATGGCCGCGTTGAACTCCGCCGGCCGCTCCAGGTTCGGCATGTGCGCCGCGCCCTCCACCACCCGCAGCCGGGAGCCCGCGACCAGCCGGTGCAGCGTCCGTGCGTCCTCCACCGGCGTGAACTCGTCGTCCGCGCCGACCACCACCAGCGTCGGCACGGTGACCCCGGCCAGCACCGGCCGGTAGTCCGGGCGCTCGGCGCGGCCCCGCAGCGCCGCGGCGGCCCCCTCCGGCGGGGTGCCGCCCATCATCAGCCGCACATGGGTGGCCACGTCCGGCATCGTCTCGACGGTGCGGGGCGCCACCATCTTCGTCAGCACCTCGTCGGCGTACGGCGCCATGCCCTCGCGCAGCAGCCGGTCGGCCATCGCCCGCCGCCAGGCGCGTCCGTCCGCCGTCTCCGGCTCGGCGGCGGTGTCCGCGAGCAGCAGCCCGCGCACCCGCCCGGGGAAGAGGCGCTGGAACTCCATGACGATCTGCCCGCCCATCGACAGCCCGCCCAGCGCCACCTCCCCGATGCCCAGGCCGTCCAGGAGCGCGGCCAGGTCGGTGGCGAACACCGGGAACGGGGTGCTGCCCGGCACCACCGTGGACTCGCCGTAGCCGCGCAGGTCCGGGGCGATGACGCGGTGCCCCGCCGCAGCGGCCGCCTGGAGCTGGGGGCGCCACATGGAGCGGTCGAAGGGGTGCCCGTGGACCAGCAGCAGCGGCACCGCGCAGGTGCGGGGGCCCAGGTCGTCGTAGCCGATGGCGATTCCGTTCGCGGACGCCGTGGTCATCATCAGATCCCCGTTCTCGCGGTCCTGCCGATCCGTTGTTCCGGATGCTAGGCGCGGCCCGTCGGCGAGTGCAATGATGACTTTGCACTCGGTGCAATCGAGCAAAATGCCTTGCGGGGCGGTACGGAGGGGACGTTGACGGAGGATTACCTGAGCGCGGCCGACGCGGTCGCCCGGGACATCGAGGCCGGACGGCTCCGCCCCGGCGACCGGCTCCCCACCCAGCGGGCCTTCGCCCGGGCCCACGGCATCGCCAACTCCACCGCCGCCCGCGTCTACCGGGAACTGACCCGCCGCGGCCTGGTGGTCGGCGAGGTCGGCCGGGGCACCTTCGTCCGCGCCGACCCGCCGGCGGCCGGCCCGGCGCTCGCCGAACCGGCCGGCCGGCGGGTGGACCTGGAGCTCAACTACCCCTTGGTGGAGGGCCAGGCGCACCTGCTCGCCGCCGGCCTGCGGCCGCTGCTCCGCCCCGACCTGCTGGGTGCCGCGCTCCGCCCGGTGGGGGCGGCCGGCACCGCCGCCGCCCGCGAGGCGGTGGCCGGTCTGCTCACCCGGACCGGCTGGCGGCCGGCGCCCGACCGCGTGCTGTTCGCCGGGAACGGGCGGCAGGCCATCGCCGCCGCGGTCGCCGCCCTGGTGCCGCCCGGCGGCCGGCTCGCCGTGGAGGAGCTGACCTACCCAGTGCTCAAGGCCGTCGCCGCCCGCCTGGGGGTGACCCTGGTCCCGCTGGCCACGGACGCCGACGGGGTGCGCCCCGAGGCGCTGGCCGCCGCCTGCCGGGCGGGCCGGCCGGCCGCCGTCTACCTCCAGCCCACCCTGCACAACCCGCTGGCCACCACGGTGCCCCCGGCACGCCGCGCCGAACTCGCCGACGCCCTGGAACGGCTGGACCTGTACGCGATCGAGGACACCATCTGGGCCTTCCTGTCCGACGGGCCGCCGCCGCTGGCCGCCCTCGCCCCCGACCGGACCGTCCTGATCGACAGCCTCTCCAAACGGCTGGCGCCCGGTCTCACCGCCGGGTTCGCCGTCACCCCGCCCGGGCTGACCGAGCGGTACGCGGCCGCGCTGCGCTCCGGCGGCTGGACCGTCAGCCGGTTCGCCCTGGAGGCGGCGGTCCGCTGGATCGGTGACGGCACCGTGGACCGGATCGTCCGCGCCAAGCGGCACGACGCGGCGGTCCGGCAGCGGATCGCCGCCACCCGGCTGGCCGGCCACACCCTGCGCACCGACCCGGCCGCCTACTTCTGCTGGTGGGAGCTGCCCGCGCCGTGGCGGGCCGAGACGTTCGTGGCCGCCGCGGCCCGGCGGGGCATCGCGGTCGCCCCGGCCGCCGCGTTCGTGGTCGGCGCGGGCCGGGCGCCCGGCGCGGTCCGGCTGGGGCTCGCCTCACCGCCACCGGAGGTGCTCGCCGCCGCGCTGGACACCCTGGGCGCCCTCGCCCGCCGTGCGCCGGAGGACGTCGGCATCTACTGACGCCGGCCGGCCGCCGCCCGGCCGTCCCCCGCACCGGCCGGCGGAGCCGTCCCGCCACCACCGACGGCCCCCGCGGCGGGCTGCCGCGCCCGAGTGGCCGCGGTGCCGCACGCCCGGCCGCCGCGCCCGCGCGGCCGGGGTGCACGAGGCGCGCCCGGCCGGGGGCGGCACCCCGGCCGGGCGCGCCTCACAGGTACAGCCCGGCGTCCGGGGCCGCGGACGGCGCCGGTACCGAGGCCGGTCCGCCGCCCCGGCGCAGCGCGTACAGCTCGGCGAGGGTGGCCCCGTCGCGGCCCACGCCCTCCTCCCGGCCGAGCCAGCCGACCGCCTCCGCGCGGCTGAGCGGACCGACCTCGATCCGGGCCAGGCAGCGGCCGGGCCGGACCACCGCCGGGTGCAGCCGCTCCAGGTCCTCGTTGGTGGTCACCCCGACCAGGACGTTGCGCCCCTGGCCGAGCAGCCCGTCGGTGAGGTTCAGCAGCCGGGACAGGGCCTGGCCCGCGGTGTGCCGCGCCTCGCCGCGGATCAGCTCGTCGCAGTCCTCCAGGAGCAGCAACCGCCAGCGGCCGCCGGCCGGCCCCTCGTCCTCGCCGATGGCGATCTCCATCAGGTAGCCGACGTCGTTGAAGAGCAGCTCCGGGTCGAGCACGCAGTCCACCTGGCACCAGTCCCGCCAGGAGCGGGCCAGCGTCCGCAGCGCGGAGGTCTTGCCGGTGCCGGGCGGGCCGTGCAGGAGCAGCAGCCGGCCGGCGATGTCCTCGGGCGTGAGCTTCACCAGGCCGTCCATCGCCTCGGCCACCGGCGCGCTGTAGTTGCCGCGGATCTCCTCCCAGGTCCCGGCCGTCACCTGGCGGGTGCTGCGGTACGGGCCGCGCCGGGGGGAGAGGTACCAGAAGCCCATGGCGACGCTCTCCGGCTGCGGCTCCGGCTCGTCCGCCGCGCCGTCCACGGCCTGCCGCAGCACCCGTTCGGCCAGTTCGTCGTCGACCGCGGTCACGGTGACGTCGGCCCCCGGCGTCCAGCGGGACACCAGCACCGTCCAGCCGTCGCCCGCGGCCAGGGTGGCGCTGCGGTCGGCGTCGCGGGTGGCCCGGAGCACCGTGGCGCCCGGCGGCAGCAGCGTCACCCCGGACCGCACCCGCTCCACCGAGTGGCTGCGGGCGTACGGCTGCTCACCGGTGGCGAAGCGCCCCAGGAACAGGGCGTCCAGGACGTCGGCGGGCGAGTCGTTGTCGTCCATGGTCAGTCGGATCGGCAGCGTACGGTGGACCGCCGCCGGGCCGTCCCCGCCCCCCGGCGGGCCGGTCACCGGCGCCGGCGGGGTGGTCGCCGGGGCCGGCGGGGGCCGGTGGGGCGGTCGTGGGGGTGGCGGCGGGCTGGTCGGCGGACTCGGCGGACGGGTTCCGCCTCCTGGAACCGGAGCTGCGGTCGGCGCACATGGTGCACATGATCCGCCACCGGGCCGGGCGGCGGTACACGGTTTCCGGGACGGGTCGTGGGGCAGGGGTGCCGCCGCCCCTGCCCCACGACCCGCTCAGCGGGCGCGCCGGCCGTCCGGTGCCACCCGTCCGGCGGTCAGGGCACGATCCGCAGCAGCCGGTTCGGCGAGCCGGTGCCCGGGTTGGTCACCTTGCCCGGGGTGGCGCCGTTCACCAGTGCGGCGGACACCTGTGCCGGGGTGGCCGAGGGGTGCCCGGAGAGGTGGACGGCGGCGGCGCCGGCCACGTGCGGGGCGGCCATCGAGGTGCCGGAGATGGTGTTGGTGGCGGTGTCGGAGGTGTGCCACCCGGCGGTGATCTGGGAGCCGGGGGCGAACAGGTCCAGCCGGGGGCCGTAGTTGGAGAAGCTGGACCGGGCGTCGGTGTTGGTGGTGGCGCCGACGGTGAGGGCCTCCGGGACCCGGGCCGGGGAGAAGTTCTCGGCGTTCTGGTTGGAATTGCCGGCCGCCACCGCGTAGGTCACGCCGCTGGCGATGGAGTTCTTCACCGCGGTGTCCAGGGCGGTGCTCGGGCCGCCGCCCAGCGACAGGTTCGCCACCGACGGGCCGCTGTGGTTCCGGGTGACCCAGTCGATGCCCGCGACCACCTGCGCGGTGGTGCCCGAGCCCTGGTTGTCCAGCACCCGGACGGCGACGACCCTGGCCTTCTTGGCCACGCCGTACCGGGTGCCGGCCGCGGTGGTGGCGACGTGCGTGCCGTGGCCGTTGCCGTCCTGCGCGACGTTGTCGCCGTCCACCGCGTCGTAGCCGTTGACGGCCCGCCCGGCCAGGTCGGAGTGGCTGATCCGGACACCGGTGTCGATGACGTACACGGTGGCGCCCGCGCCGGCGTCGTCGGGATAGGTGTACCGGCGGTCCAGCGGCAGGTTGGCCTGGTCGATCCGGTCCAGGCCCCAGGACGGCGGGTCCGTCTGGGTGGCGGTGGCGGTGACCCGGGTGTCCTGGATCACCTGGTCCACCGCCGGGTCGGCGGCCAGCCGGCGGGCCTGGCCCTCGGTGAGCCGGACGGCGTAGCCGTTGAGCGCGGCGCGGTAGGTGTGCCGCACCGTGCCGCCGTACCCGGCGATCAGGTTCCGGCCCGCCGCCGAGGCGGAGCGGACGCCGGCCGCGTCGTCCAGGGTGACGATGTAGCTGCCCGGGACGGCGTCGGGCGAGCCGGCGCCGACGACCGTGCCCTCGGCCGGCGCGGCGCCCGCGGGGACCGCGGTCAGGGCGCCGAGGACGGTGGCCGCCGCCACCGCGACGAGCGCCGCGGACCGCGCGGAGGTGGTGCGGGGGAGGTGCGTGGTGCTGGTGGTGCGTCGGTTGACACGCTTCACTGCCATCGCGGGAATCCTCCTCGTCGGTGGCGCGCCGGGAACGGGCGCGCACACGGGGGTGCGCCCGGTACCGCCGGGCGCGAGGTCCGTTGGTACTGACGACACCTGGGACCGGTTCAAAGTTTTCTCATCAACCCGCATAGAACAACGGTTTTCGAGGGATGACATAGCCATGTCATTCCGCCGCAACGGTCGAGGCGGCCCGGGTGACGGTCTGTACCGGTTCGCCCCGTCGCCGGGGTGATCCCCCCGAAACAAAGCCAGCAGTGGCCTGCTGAAGGAGACTTGATGAGACTGCCTCGTATCCTCCCCCGGCTGATGAGTGTCGCCGGCGCGCTCGTCCTCGGGTCCGTCGTCGGCCTGTCCGGCGCCGGCGCCGCTCAGGCCTCGGAGGCCGCGGCCGCGCCCGCCTACGTCGCGCTCGGCGACTCGTACTCCTCGGGCGTCGGGGCCGGGAGCTACGACAGCGGCAGCGGGGACTGCAAGCGCAGCACCAAGGCGTACCCGGTGCTGTGGGCCGCCGCGAACTCCCCCTCCTCCTTCAGCTTCACCGCGTGTTCCGGCGCGAAGACCGATGACGTCCTGGCCAAGCAGCTCGGCCCGCTCAACACCGGAACCGGCCTGGTCAGCCTCAGTGTCGGCGGCAACGACGCCGGATTCGCGGACGTCATGACCACCTGTGTGCTCAGCACCGACAGCGGCTGTCTGGACCGGATCAACCAGGCCCGCTCCTACGTCAGCAACACCCTGCCGGGCAAGCTGAACACCACCTACGACACCATCCGCGCCAAGGCGCCCAACGCCCGCGTGGTCGTGCTCGGCTACCCGCGCTTCTACCAGCTCGGCGGCGGCTGCGTCGCCGGGCTGAGCGAGACCAAGCGCGCCGCCATCAACAGCGCCTCCGACCTGCTCAACTCGGTCATCGCCAAGCAGGTCGCGGAGAACGGCTTCACCTTCGCCGACGTCCGGGGCACCTTCACCGGGCACGAGATCTGCTCCAGCAACCCGTGGCTGCACAGCGTGAACTGGCTGAACATCGGTGACTCGTACCACCCCACCGCCTCCGGCCAGTCCGGCGGCTACCTGCCGGCGTTCCGCTCGGCCGCCTGAGCCCGCCGCGCCACCGGCGCGGACGTGCGGCGCGGGGCCCCGGCCGGAAGGACGGCCGGGGCCCCGTCCGGCGAATCCGTGCCGAAACCGCTGTCAACGCCCTTGACGGCGCGGTGAATCCACGACCTTGGATGCACGGGTGACGACTCGGGGAGGTAGGGTTACTCTGCCCGGGGCGGGTGTCTTCGTACGGGTGGGGAGTGTCATGGAGCAGATAACGGTCAGGAGCAGGCCACGGGTGCCTGCCATCACGTGCGGGAGCGGTGCGTCCAGTGCGCGCCTCGACCGCCATCTCGCGGTGCTGGGCGGCCCTGCCGTGCCCCGGCGGGAGGCGGAGGGGGCCACCGTGCTGATGCGGGAGCTCACCGCCCGCGACCACCAGCGCGTCAGGGACAGCCGCACCGCGAGGGTGTCGTTGTTCGCCCCGTTGCGGCGGCTGAGGCGTTCCCTGTTCGGTAACCGCGGCTAGCCCTCGGGCGTCCGCAGCACGTTCGATTCATCGATCATCCCGGGCACCAGGGGAAAGCCGGCCTCGCTCCAGCCGGTCGTTCCGCGCTGTCCGTCCGGGGTGAGTCGTCGCCCGCTCCCCGGCCCGGGATGATCCCTTCCACCGCCGTACCGGTACGCCCCGGCTCCGGTGCGCCCCGGCGGCCGCCGGTTCCACCGGTCCGCCTTCGGCCGCGAGTAATTCCCGGCCCAGCCCGGCCCGGCGCGTCGCCGCCGTGACACCGCCGCCGCGCCGCCGGCGGTCCGCCGTACCGCTGCCGCCGCGCCGCTGACGGCCCCCCGTACCGCCGCCGTACCCGCTGCCGGTCCGGCATCCTCGGTCGTGCCGCTGCCACCGTCGGGTCCACCACGGCGATGCCTCCCGCGGCCGGTGTGCCGCCGTCATGTCCGCGGGCCGTCGCGCCCCGACCCCCTCGCACCCGCCGCTTTCGCCCCCGGACTCTCGCGCCCGGGAGCTTTCACGCTCGGGACCTGTGGTGCCTCCGGGGCCGGTGCCTCGTGCCGCGGGCTTCTCCGCCGCCGCGCCGCGGTGGTGTCCGGGCCGCCGCCGGGAAAGGCCGCCGCCCGGCCAGGGGGCCGGGCGACGCGCCGGGCGGGGCGGGGCGGGGAGGTCAGTGCGCCTCCAGCGTCACGGTGAAGGAGAACCGGTCGCCCCGGTACCGGATGCGCGCCACGTCCACCACGCGCCCCGCCTCGTCGTAGGTGAGGCCCGTGTAGTGCAGGATCGGGCTGAGCAGCGGGACGTCGAGCAGCCGGGCGGTCTCCGGGTCCGCGAGCCGGGCCTCCACGGTGTCGGTGATCCGGCTGATCCGCACCCCCACCACGTCCCGCAGCACCTTGGTCATCGGCCAGCGCGTCAGGTCGTCGAGGTCGATGCGGTCCGCCAGTTCGGGCCGGACGAGGTTCTCCGCCCAGTTGGTGGGCTCGCCGGTGCGCTCGTCGGAGCGCAGCCGGCGGTACGCCACCGCCTCGTCCAGCCCGGGGAAGTGCTCGGCCAGCTCGGGCGGCACCGGCTCCGGGCCGTGCCCCAGCACCTCGGTACGCTCCCCGGACTGCTGGGCGACGATGGCGTCCACCGAACCCAGCAGCCGCACCGGCGCACCGCGCCGGGCGCTGGGTTCGATGAACGTGCCGCGCCGCCGGTGCCGGCTGATCAGACCCTCGCTCTCCAGCTCCTTGAGCGCCTGACGCATGGTGAGCACGCTGACACCGTAGTGCTCGGCGAGCCGGTCCTCGGTCGGCAGCCGCAGCGGGTCCTGCGGGCGGCGGCCGAGTATCGAGGCGCGCAGCGACTGCGAGACCTGGTACCAGAGCGGGAGCTTGCGGTTCAGGGCGAGTGAGTCGGGGGCGAAGGTGGTCACGTGGCCTCCGGTCACGGTCAGGGACGGAAGTGGCGCTCCAGACCCTGCCACACGTCGTCGTACCGTGCCTGGAGGTGGCCGGCCTCGGCCGCCTGCCGGGTCAGCGTCACCGGCCAGCGGGTCTCGAACATGAAGGCCAGCCCGTCGTCCACCTTCTGCGGGACCAGCTCCGCCGCGCTGGCCCGGTCGAAGGTCTCCCGGTCCGGCCCGTGCGCGGACATCATGTTGTGCAGCGAGCCGCCGCCGGGCACGAAGCCGCCCTTGCCGGCCGTCTTGGCGTCGTAGGCGCCCTCGATCAGCCCCATGTACTCGCTCATCACGTTCCGGTGGAAGTACGGCGGGCGGAAGGTGTCCTCACCGACCAGCCAGCGGGGCGCGAAGACCACGAAGTCCACCCCGGCCAGCCCGGGGGTGTCCGACGGCGAGGTCAGCACGGTGAAGATCGACGGGTCCGGGTGGTCGTAGCTGATCGAGCCGATGACGTTGAAGCGCCGCAGGTCGTACACGTACGGCACGTAGTTGCCGTGCCAGGCCACCACGTCCAGCGGCGAGTGGTCGTAGGTGGCCGACCACAGGTTCCCGCAGAACTTGTTGATCACCTCCACCGGGCCCTCGACGTCCTCGTAGGCGGCCACCGGGGCGAGGAAGTCCCGCGGGTTGGCCAGGCCGTTGGCGCCGATCGGCCCCAGGTCGGGGAGGACGAAGGGCTGCCCGTAGTTCTCGCAGACGTAACCGCGGGCGACCGCCCCGGGCGCCGGGTCGGTCAGCTCCACCCGGAACCGCACCCCGCGCGGGACCAGCGCCACCTGGCCCGGCGCCACGGCGAGCAGACCGAACTCGGTGCGCAGCAGCAGCCCGCCCTGCTGCGGCACGATCAGCAGCTCGCCGTCGGCGTCGCTGAACACCCGGCCGGTCATCGAGGCGTTCGCGGCGTACAGGTGGACGGCCATGCCGGTGCGCTGGGTGGCGTCGCCGTTGCCGCCCAGGGTCCACAGTCCGGCCAGGAAATCGGTGCCCTCGGCCGGGTCCGGCAGCGGGTCCCAGCGCAGCCGGTTGGGGTCGGGCACGGCGCCCTCGGCGCCACCGAACGGCGCGCCGGCCAGTGCCCCGTTGCCGACCTGGACGAACGGCGGGTGCGCGGCCGAGGGGCGGATGCGGTACAGCCAGGAGCGGCGGTTGTTCCGCCGCGGTTCGGTGAAGGCGCTGCCGCTGAGCTGCTCGGCGTACAGCCCCAGCGGGGCCCGCTGCGGGGAGTTCCGCCCCACCGGCAGCGCGCCGGGAACGGCCTCGCTGCTGTGCTCGTTCCCGAACCCGGAGAGGTACTCCAGCCCCTCGGCCGTCTTCCGTGCCTGCTCGTGCCCGGTGCTCGTGCCGCTCATCGCGTACTCCCGCCGCTCCAACGATTCCTATGTATGACCATAGGAATACTCCGGGCGCGCGTCAACGACACGGTGCGGACCAGGCAGGATGGAGGGGTGTCCACATCGAACCTCCGCCGCGTGCCGGTGCAACGGCGCAGCGCCGAACGTCTCGGCAGGATCCTCGACGCCTGCGCCGAACTGCTCGACGAGACCGGATACGAGGACCTGAGCACCCGCGCCGTCGCCGAGCGCGCCGGGGTGCCCATCGGTTCGGTCTACCGCTTCTTCGACAACAAGCGGGCGATGGCCGAGGCGCTGGCCCGGCGCAACCTGGACGAGTACGTCGCCCGCATCGAGGCCCGGCTGGCCGCCCCCGGCCCCGACCCGGTCCCCGGGGACTGGCGGCAGGTCATGGACGTGGTGATCGACGAGTACCTGGCGATGAAGCGCGGGGCCCCCGGCTTCGGCCTGGTCGAGTTCGGCATGCCGGTGCCCGCCACCGCGCCCTCCGACCAGCCCAACCATCTGGTGGCCGACCGGCTGTACGACCTGCTCGCCGGCCGGCTGGACCTGACGGACGGGCCGTCCGGGGGCGGGCCCACGGAGCGGCTCCGGACGGCCGTGCTGCTCGCCGTGGAGACCGCCGACACCCTGCTGAAGCTGGCCTTCCGGGTCGATCCGGCGGGTGACCCGGTGATCGTGGCGGAGACCAAGGAGATGCTCCGCGGCTATCTCGCCGGCGTGCTCGACTGACCCGCCGCCCGGCCCGGCCGGGGGCGGCCGTACGCCCGCGCGCCGGGCGTCCCGGGGCCGGCGCGGTACGCCGGCCCGCCCGGGCCGTGCCGGACGCGCGCCGGTGCCGCGCGGGGGGGCGCACCGGCGGACCGGTCGGCCGGTGGGCCGCCGCTGCCGGTCCGTGGGCTGGGTGGGCCGCCGCTGCCGGTCCGGGCGGCGGGGTGGGCGACCGGGCCCCCCGGCCCGAGGTCGGCGGGGCGGGCGGGCGCGTGTCCGGGAGCAGGACGAGCGGCGGCCGTCCGGTCGGCAGGACGGGGTGCCGGCGCCGCAGGGCCGGTGCGCGGCCGGGCGGGCGGCGGGCCGGGGGACCGGCGGGGGGTGCGGCGCGGGAGGGTTCCGTGTGGGCTGATGGAGGGATTATCGGCTCTTCGGCACGGTCGTACCGGCCGCCGCCGGTCCGTGCGTGACAGGTTGTCAGGTGACCGCACCGCACGGATACCAGCCCGCACGGGCGTGAAGGAGCACCGCGTGACCACCTCAGTTCTCCCCGCCGTCCCCGGGGGCCGTCCGGGCGCGGCCGCCCTCGCCGCCCTGGCCTGCGCCGGCGCCGCCCTCCTCACCGCCACCCCGGTGGCCGCCGCGACGCCGGGTGACCACGGCGACGTCAAGGTCCGCAGCGTCGGCACCCCCCTGTCCGCCGCGCGGGACGAGTCCAGGGTCTGCCGGTTCTACCTGCTCGGCAAGGACTTCGGGGCGGTCCAGGAGGTCGCCTACGCGATCTTCCCGCTGGGGGCGGACGTCGAGGTCGGCGGTCTGTCCGGCGGCATCAGCCTGGCCGGCGGTCTCGGACGCACCGAGGAACTGTCGCTGCCGGACGGCCGGTACAAGCTGGCCTGGCACCTGGACGGCGAGTCCGGCCAGGCCGGGCAGAAGGTGTTCCGGGTGGACTGCGGGGACCGCACCGCCGCCGCCCCGCGCCCGTCCGCCGGGCAGGACGGGCCGCAGGCCGCCCCCCGGCGGCGCGGACGCCGCCCCCGGGGCCGCCCTGCCCCCAGGCCGGGGCCCGCGACGAGGACCGGGACGAGGACGGCACCGCCACCGGCACCGTCCGGCCCCAGGGCCGCGACGGGACGGACGAGGACGCCGAGGGCCCGGCCGGCAGCCTGCCCGGCGCCGACGGCCCGGGCACCGGTGGCACCGGCCGGGCCCCGGCGGACGAGGCCGGAACGGCGGACGGGGCCGCCCCCCGGCGGACCACCGACCGCGCGGCGGAGCTGACCACGAGCGACCCGGCCCGGGCCCACACCGACACCGGCGCCCCGCTGAACGGCCCGGTCGGCGCCGGTGGCGGCGGGACGGCCGACGGCGGCTCCGGCAGCCCCGCGACGGCCGTGCTCACCGGGACCCTGGCGGCCGGCGTCGCCGCCGGGGCCGGCTTCCACCTGGTCCGCCGGGCCCGCCGCCGCACCCATGGCGCCGCATGACCGGCCGTCCGGGAGGCGTGGGCCGGGACGCGTCCGCCGCCCGCTGCTGACGGCGGTCGCGGTCGCGGTCCTCGCCGCGGGCGGCTGGTCGCTCCACCGGGCCACGACCGGGCCGCCGGCCCCCGCCCCCGGGCCGGCCGCCCCGGCACACCCCCGCTGCCGTACGCGCCGGCGACCGCGATCGCCATCCCCGGCCTCGCGCTGGAGGCCCCGCTCACCGGCCTCGGCCGGGACCGGCGGGGGCGGCTGCGGACGCCGCCGGTGGAGGAGGCCCGGCTGGCCGGCTGGTACGAGCACGGGCCCGCGCCCGGCGAGCGGGGCACCGCGGTGATCGTGGGGCACCGGGACACCCCGACCGGCCCGGCGGTCTTCCTCAACCTGGACGACCTGGACCGCGGCGATGAGATCGAGGTGGTGCGGGCGGACCGGCGCACCGCCGTCTTCACCGTGGACGCGGTCCGCACCTTCGACAAGTCCCGCTTCCCCGACACCCGCGTCTACGGTTCCCGCGGGCGTCCGGAACTGCGGCTGCTCACCTGCGGCGGAACGTTCCACCGGGAACGCGGCTACGCCGCCAACATCGTGGTCTTCGCACACCTCACGGACGTCCGGCCGACCGCCGGGGTGACGTGATCGAGGGCACCCCGGGCGCCCTGGTCAGCCCGGACCACCGGCGTTAGGTTGGCGGCAGACCAAGCTGCCGCACGGGAGGGTGACCATGGCGGTCCACCGGGGAACGGACGACCGGATGTACATCGACGGCCGGTGGCGGCCGGCCCTGGGCAGCGGCACGATCGACGTGCTCAACCCGGCCGACGAGCAGCTCATCGGCCGGGTCCCGGCCGGCACCGCGAAGGACGTGGACGCCGCGGTGGGCGCCGCCCGCGCCGCCTTCCCCGGCTGGGCCGCCACCGCCCCGGCCGAGCGCGCAGCCCGGCTCACCGCGCTCCGCGACGAACTCGTCGCCCGGCACGAGGACATCGCCGACACCATCACCGCCGAGCTCGGCGCCCCGTACACCTTCGCCCGGAAGGTCCAGGCCGGCGCACCGATCGTGGTGGCCGGTACCTACGCCGAACTCGCCGCCGACCACCCGTTCGAGGAGCGGATCGGCACCTCCACCGTCCTCCACGAGCCGGTCGGGGTGGTGGCCGCCATCACGCCGTGGAACTACCCGCTGCACCAGGTCGTGGCCAAGGTGGCCCCGGCACTGGCCGCCGGCTGCACCGTGGTCCTCAAGCCCGCCGAGGACACCCCGCTGGTCGCCCAGCTGTTCGCCGACGCGGTGCACGCGGCGGGGCTGCCGCCGGGGGTGTTCAACCTGGTGACCGGGGCCGGCCCGGTGGCCGGCCAGGCGCTGGCCGAGCACCCGGAGGTGGACCTGGTCTCCTTCACCGGCTCCACCGAGGTCGGCAGGAGGATCGGCGCCATCGCCGGCGGCGCGGTCAAGCGGGTCGCGCTGGAGCTGGGCGGCAAGTCGGCCAGCGTGATCCTGCCCGGCGCCGACCTGGCCCGCGCCGTCACCGCCGGCCTCGCCAACGTCCTGTCCAACGCGGGGCAGACCTGCTCCGCGTGGACCCGGGTGCTGGTCGACGCGGACCGCTACGAGGAGGCGGTGAAGATCGCCGCCGAGGCCGCGGCCGGCTACGTCCCCGGCGACCCGCGGGACCCCGGGACCCGGCTCGGACCCCTGGTCAGCGCCCGGCAGCGGGACCGGGTGCGCGGCTACATCGAACGCGGGACCGCCGAGGGGGCGCGGATCGTCACCGGCGGCCCCGAGCCCGTCGCGGGCCTGTCCCGCGGCCACTACGTGAGCCCCACCGTCTTCGCGGACGTCACCCCGGAGATGACCATCGCCCAGGAGGAGATCTTCGGGCCGGTCGTGACGTTCCTGCCGTACACGGACGAGGACGACGCGGTCCGCATCGCCAACGGCACCATCTACGGCCTGGGCGGGGCCGTCTGGTCCGCCGACGAGGCCACCGCGGTCGCCTTCGCCCGCCGGCTGCGCACCGGTCAGGTGGACATCAACGGCGGCCGCTTCAACCCGATGGCGCCGTTCGGCGGCTACAAGCAGTCCGGGGTGGGCCGGGAGCTGGGCGTCCACGGGCTCGCCGAGTACCTGGAGATGAAGTCGCTGCAGTTCTGACCGGTGGGGTCGGCCGGGTGCGCACTCGCCCGGGTGCCTGGCCCGGGCGGGTGCCGGCCTGAGCCGGGAGGGCCCGGGTGGGGGGCCGGCCCGGGCGGGTCCCCGGAACACACCGACCGTCGGGTTTCCCACCGGCCGGGCCCGTACGCCCTCCGGCCCTCCGGCCGTCAGACCGACCGCCCGTCCGGCCGTCAGCCCGCCCGTCCGCCGCCGCCCCGTCCGAGGAGAGTCATGGTCCGCGCCGCAGTCCTGCCCGCCGTCAACGCCCCGCTGCGCATCGCCGACATCGTGCTGCCGGAGCCCGGCCCCGGCCAGGTCCGGATACGGCTCGTCGCCGCCGGGGTCTGCCACTCCGACCTGTCGCTGTCCAACGGCACCCTGCGCCAGCCCGTGCCCGCCGTCCTCGGCCACGAGGGGGCCGGCACGGTGGTGGCGGTCGGGGCGGGGGTGACCGCGGTGGCGCCCGGCGATCCGGTGGTCCTCAACTGGGCGCCGGCCTGCCGCGCCTGCCACTACTGCGGTCTCGGTGAACCCTGGCTCTGCACCGACGCGGCGGCCGGCGCCGCGGCCCCCTACGCCACGCTCGCCGCCGACGGCACGCCGCTCCACCCCGGCCTGGGCACCGCGGTCTTCGCCGAGGAGACGGTGGTCCCCGAGCGGGCCGTGCTGCCGCTGCCGCCGGGCATTCCGCTCACCGATGCCGCGGTGCTCGGCTGCGCGGTCCTCACCGGGTACGGGGCGGTGCACCACTCGGCGCGGGTCGCCGCGCAGGAGTCGGTCGCGGTCTTCGGGATCGGCGGGGTGGGGCTGGCGGTGCTCCAGTCCGCCCGGCTCGCCGGCGCGTCCACCGTCGTCGCGGTCGACGCCTCGGCGGCCAAGGAGGAACTGGCCCGGGCCGCCGGGGCGACCGAGTTCCTGGTCGCCGGGGAGGACTTCGCCACCGAGGTGCCGCGGCGGATCCGCGGACTGACCGGCGGCCACGGCATCGACGTGGCCGTGGAGTGCGTGGGGCGCGCCGACACCATCCGCACCGCCTGGTCCGCCACCCGCCGGGGCGGCCGCACCACGGTGGTCGGGATCGGCGGGAAGGAACAGCAGGTGTCCTTCTCCGCGCTGGAGCTGTTCTACTTCGGCCGTACGCTCTCCGGCTGCGTCTACGGGGACTGTGACCCCGCCGTGGACCTGCCGGTGATCGCCGAGCACGTCCGCGCCGGGCGGCTGGACCTGTCGGCCCTGGTCACCGACCGGATCGGGCTGGCGGACATCCCGGCCGCCTTCGACGCGATGCTCGCCGGGCGCGGCGGCCGGGCGCTGGTCGTCTTCTGACCGCCCCCGGCGCCGGCCCGGCGCGTGGCCGACGGCCGTGCCCGGCGCCGGCCCGGACGCGTGACCGGCGGCCGCTCCCGTGCCCTAAGCGCTTGCTCATCGCCCTGTAGGGTGTCCGCCATGAGTGCGGAGGCGAACAACACCGAGAACACCGGGGCGTGGGCCGACATCAGTCCGGACGCCGCCCGGCGGCTGGTGACCGCCGCGGTCGAGGCGTTCGCCGAGCGCGGCTACCACGCGACCACCACCCGCGACATCGCCGGCCGCGCCGGCATGAGCCCCGCCGCCCTCTACATCCACTACAAGACCAAGGAAGAGCTGCTCTACCAGATCAGCGGCGTCGGCCACCGGCTCGCCCTGGCGATCGTCCGGGAGGCCGACGACGCCGGCGGCACCCCGGCCGAGCGGCTGGCCGCCGTGGTGCGCTCCTTCGTCCGCTGGCACGCCGAGCACCACACCACGGCCCGGGTGGTCCAGTACGAGCTGGCGGCGCTCAGCGAGGAGCACTACACCGTGATCGCCGCCCGCCGGCGGGAGATCGACGCGGCGGTGCGCGCCATCATCGAGGACGGGGTGCGCTCCGGCGCCTTCGACGTCCCGGACGTGTCCGGCACCACCCTCGCCGTGCTCTCGCTCTGCATCGACGTGGCGCGCTGGTACGCCCCGGACGGGAGGCGCACACCGGACGAGATCGGCGACCTCTACGCCGGTCTGGTGCTCCGGATGGTGGGCGCGGCCGGCTCCTGACGGACGCCGCCGCGCGGTGCCGCCACGGCCCGCCGCGGCGACGGGGAGCGGCCCCGGATCGGTCCGGGGCCGGGCCGGGGCGGATCGTGGGCGGCTCCGGCGGGCGGGGGAGGCGGGGTCAGAACAGGAAACGGCTCACCGACTCCGCCACGCACACCGGCTTCCCGCCGCCCTCGCGCTCCACCGTCACCGCGGTGGTCAGCTGCACCCCGTCCGGCACCTCGGTGACCCCGGCGATCCGCGCGGTGGCGCGCAGCCGCGACCCCACCGGCACCGGGGCCGGGAAACGCACCTTGTTCGTCCCGTAGTTGACGCCCAGCCGTACCCCCTCCACCCGGATCAGCTGCGGGGTGAACAGCGGCAGCAGGGAGAGCGTGAGGTAGCCGTGCGCGATCGTGCCGCCGAACGGGCCGTCCGCCGCCCGTTCCGGATCGACGTGGATCCACTGGTGGTCCCCGGTGGCCTCGGCGAACAGATCGATCCGCCGCTGGTCGACCTCCACCCAGTCGCTGGGGCCGAACTCCCGGCCGACCGCGGCCAGCAGCTCCCGCGGCGAGTGGAAGATCGTGGGCTCCGCCATCGTGCCTCCCGGGTACGACAATGCACTAAGCGCTTGCTCAGCATGCGGGAGGGGGCCCCGGCTGTCAACGAGGGACCGGCGGGGACCGGCGGTTCCGCCCGGTTCGCGTAGGGTTCTCGTCGTGCCGCAGATACCGCTCCGCATCAAGGAACTGACCGTCGGACAGCTGTCCGCGCGCAGCGGGGCCGCCGTCTCCGCGCTGCGCTTCTACGAGGCCAAGGGACTCATCAGCAGCCGCCGGACGGCGGGGAACCAGCGCCGGTACGGCCGTGACGCGCTGCGCCGGGTCAGCTTCATCCGCGCCGCCCAGCGGGTGGGCATCCCGCTCGCCGCCGTGCGGGAGGCGCTCGCCTCGCTGCCCGAGGAGCGCACCCCCGACCGCGAGGACTGGGCGCGCCTGTCCGAACGGTGGCGGGCCGACCTCGACGAGCGCATCCAGCACCTCGTCGAGCTGCGGGACCGGCTCTCCGACTGCATCGGCTGCGGATGCCTGTCCCTGGACCGGTGCGCGCTGTCCAACCCGTACGACCAGCTGGGTGCGGGCGGGTCGGGGGCCCGGCGGCTGCGGGTGGACGGCGGTGGCCCCGGCCGGCCGCGCACGGCGGCGGCGCCGGCCGCCGACGTCCCGCGGACCCCGTCCGCCGCCGGTGCCGGGCGCCCGGCCATGGCCGGGCCGGAGGCCGTCCCCTGCGCGCCGGGGTGCGACCCGGAGGAGTGCTGACCCGTCCGTCCCGGCGTGACCGCTGTTCGCGGCCGGACGACCGCGGCCCGCGCCGCCGTGTCCCGTACGGCACACACGCCGGTACGGGGCCCCACCGTACGGGCGTGGACGCCCCCGCGCGCCGGTGTCCGGACGCCCGCGCGAGCCGGAGGCCCGCGGCGGCCCCGGCCGTCGGCCGCGCCGCCTCCGGAACGGCGGGGTGCCGGGGTGCGCGCCCGGGAGAGCACCGGCCCGCCCACCGGCCGTTCCGGTACGGCCCGGGCTCCGGGGGCCGTACGGCACCGGGAGATCCACCGGCCCGCCGGCCACCCGGAAGCGGCGAGGCGCGCGGAACCGCCGGGGCGCCGGTCAGGGCCGTCCGCCGGACCTCCGCGGGGCCGGGCACCGCAGAGCGGCACGCCCTGCCCGCGGCACGCTCGGCCGTGTCCTGTACGGCCCACGCCGGTACGCGAGGAGGCGCGCGCCGGTACGCGAAGAGGCGCGCGCCGGTCAGACGCCGGCGAGCCGGCTCTCGAAGGCGGCGCGCCGCGCCCCGTCCAGCGCGCCGGGAGTGAGCAGGGCGACCGGCACCACGATGCCGCATCCGGTGCACACCGGGCCCGACCCCGGCCGGTGCGTCAGGTCCTGCCGCCACACGATGTGCTCCTCGGCGCAGACCGGGCAGCAGCCGCGCGGCCCCGACTCCATCGCCCGGATCATCCGCCGCAGCACGGCCGCCAGCCGGGCCCGCGGATGCTCCGTGGGGCTCTCGCAGGGGACGATGTCGCACCCGCCCCAGGTGCGGACGTGCCACTCCTCCACGGCGTTCGGCTGACGGATGCCCAGGTGCTTCTCCGCCCGGCGGCGTTCGGCGAACTCGGCCTCGTAGCCGAGCCAGACGTCGCGCGCCTCCTCCAGCTCCTCCAGCGCCCGGATCAGCAGCGCCGGGTCGGGCGCCCGGTCCTCCGGGGCGAACCCGGCCCGGGCGCACAGATGGTGCCAGGTCGCCCGGTGTCCGTAGGGTGCGAACCTCTCCAGGCATTTGCGCAGTGAGCTACGCCGGGCGGCGATGTGTCTGTGTGGATTGCGCACCTCGCGTGCGAGCGCTCTGAAACCGGCCACTGCATCCCACCTCCGCTGGTGCGGACTCGACTTCTTCCCGGTTGGACGTATCGCGCCGCCGAAAGGATCCCCTGAGCTTCTGCGGCCGGGGCGATTCCGGCCGGGCCGATGGGAGGCGCGTACCCCGCCGGCGCCCGGCCACACGACCCGGCCGGCCCCCGGCGGGGGGTGTTCCGGCCGTACGCGCCGGGCGCGCGGGACGAGCGCTCGCGCCGTGCCGCGCGGGCCGGGCGGCGGAACCGGACGGTGGTTCCGGCCGGGCGGAACGACCGGAAAGCGGCACCGGCCCCGCGTCCTTCGGTGACCGTGCCGGCGCCGGCACCGGTGCCGATGCCGAGGGCGCCGCCGGCCCTGACCCCGCTGGCGGTCCAGGTCCCGTAACTGGTCGCGGTGCAGGTCCCGGTGCCCCGAGCCCGGGCCGGACGCCCGCCCGCGGCCCCGGCCACCCCGCCGCCCGGCACCGGCCCCGCCGCGGCCGGCGGCGGGCTCGGCCTGTACCGTGGCGCCGACGCGCGAGGAGGAGCGGAGATGACGTCGTACCAGGACAGGCCGTGGCTGGCCCGGCTCGGTGAGGCCGGCCGGGCGCCGGTACGGGCCCGGCCCAGCGTGCTCCAGGCGTTCCGGGACGCGGTCCGGGCGGCACCGGACCGCACCGCGGTCGCCTACTTCGACGGCCGCCTGCGGTACGCCGAGCTGGACGCCCTCAGCGACGCGGTGGCCGGCGACCTCGCCGGGCACGGCTTCCGGCCCGGCGACCGGCTCGCCATGATGCTCCAGAACACCCCGCACTTCGTGCTCGCCCTGCTGGGCGCCTGGAAGGCGGGCGGGGTGGTGGTGCCGGTCAACCCGATGTACAAGGCGGACGAACTGGCGCGGCTGCTGCGCGACGCCGAAGCCACCGCCCTGGTCTGCGCGGACCACGCCTGGCGCGGCCCGCTGCACGAGGCGGTGGCCGGCACACCGGTCCGGCTGGTCCGCACGGCCCGGGACGGCGACTTCCAGACCAGGAACGACCCCCGCGTCCTCACCCCGCCGGAACCGGGGCGACGGCCGGAACCGGGAGCGCGGGACCTCCTCGCGGCCGCCCGCGGCCCGGCGGTGCCCCCGGCCCTGGCCCCGCCCCGGGCCGGGGACGCCGCCCTGATCAGCTACACCTCGGGCACCGGCGGGCCGCCCAAGGGCGCGGTCAACACCCACGGCAACCTCTGCTACAACGCGGAGCGGCAGCGCCGCAGCCACCGGCTGCCGCCCGGCTCGGTCTACTTCGCGCTCGCCCCGCTGTTCCACATCACCGGCATGGTCTGCGAGCTGTCCGCCTGCTTCGCGGCGGCCGGCACGCTCGCCCTCGCGCACCGGTTCGAGCCCGGCGTGGTGCTCGACGCGTTCGCCGAGCACCGGCCCGCGTACACCGTCGGGCCGCCCACCGCCTTCGTGGCGCTGCTGTCCCACCCGGGCGTCACCCGGGACCACTTCGCGTCGTTCCGCGTCATCTCCTCCGGCGGCGCCCCGCTGCCCCCGGCCCTGGTGGACCGCTTCCACGCGGAGACCGGGCACCGGCTGCTCGGCGGCTACGGGCTCACCGAGTGCTCGGCGCCGTGCGCCAGCGTGCCGCCCGGCGCCCGGGCCCCGGTGGACCCGGTCTCCGGCACCCTGGCGGTGGGCGTGCCCGGGCCGGACACGGTGGTGCGCATCCTGGACGAGGCGGGGGCGGAGGTGCCGTTCGGCGAGCCGGGGGAGATCGCGGTCCGCGGCCCCATGGTGGTCCCCGGCTACTGGCGGCGGCCGCGGGAGACGGCGCTGACCCTCCCCGGGGGCGAACTGCGCACCGGCGACATCGGCTTCATGGACCCGGACGGCTGGCTGTACGTGGTGGACCGGAAGAAGGACGTGATCAACGCCTCCGGGTTCAAGGTGTGGCCGCGGGAGGTGGAGGACGTGCTGTACACCCACCCGGCGGTCCGCGAGGCGGCGGTGGTCGGCGTCCCCGACCCGTACCGGGGGGAGACGGTCCGGGCCTACGTGAGCCTGCGGCCCGGGGCCACGGCCGCTCCCGAGGAGCTGATCGGGTACTGCCGGGAGCGGCTGGCGGCGTACAAGTACCCGCGCCGGGTGGACGTCCTCCCGGAGCTGCCGAAGACGACCAGTGGGAAGATCCTGCGGCGGGAACTGCGTTCCCGCGGGTGACGGCACGGAACGAAGGGCAGGTGGCGGCGATGGCCGGAACGACGGAGGGCGACCCGAGGCCGGTGCCGCAGCGGCTCCTCGCGGCGGCCACCCGCCTCTTCGCGGAGCAGGGCTACGACCGGACCTCGGTCCAGGAGATCGTGGAGGCCGCCGGCGTCACCAAGGGCGCGCTCTACCACTACTTCGGTTCCAAGGACGATCTGCTGCACGAGATCTACGGGCGGGTGCTCCGGCTCCAGCAGGAGCGGCTGGACGCGTTCGCCGGCGCCGACGCCCCGGTGGCGGAGCGGCTGCGCGGCGCCGCCGCCGACGTGGTCGTCACCACCATCGAGAACCTCGACGACGCCACCATCTTCTTCCGCTCCATGCACCACCTCGGCCCGGAGAAGCACCGGCAGGTGCGGGCCGAGCGGCGCCGCTACCACGAGCGGTTCCGGGAGCTGATCGAGGAGGGGCAGCGCACCGGGGTGTTCAGCACCGCCACCCCCGCCGACCTGGTGGTGGACTACCACTTCGGCTCGGTCCACCACCTCGGCACCTGGTACCGCCCCGACGGGCCGCTCAGCCCGCAGCAGGTCGCCGACCACCTCGCCGACCTGCTGCTGCGCGCGCTGCGCCCCTGAGCCGGCGCGGCCCGGACGGCGCCCGCCCGTGCGGCCCGGACGGCTTCCGCCCCGTGGGTGCGGCCGGGGCACCGACGGTGCGGGCGGTGGGGCCCGTACCGGACGGAGACCAGGTTCTTTCCGGACCATCCGCAACAGATCGAATCGTTAGCATGGGGCCATGACCGCCATGGCGCCCGCCCGCACCCAGCCCGACCTCTCCTTCCTGCTCGACCACACCAGCCATGTGCTGCGCACCCGGATGGCCGCGGCGCTCGGCGCCATCGGCCTGACCCCCCGGATGCACTGCGTCCTGGTCCACGCCCTCCAGGAGGAGCGCACCCAGGCCCAGCTCGCCGAGATCGGGGACATGGACAAGACCACCATGGTGGTGACGGTGGACGCCCTGGAGGAGGCGGGTCTCGCCGAGCGCAGGCCCTCCAGCACGGACCGCCGGGCCCGGATCATCGCGGTGACCGAGGAGGGGGCCCGGACGGCCGGGCGGAGCCAGGAGATCGTCGATTCCGTCCACCGGGAGGTGCTCGCCTCACTGCCCGACGCCGACCGGGAGGTGCTGCTGCGCGCCCTGACCGGCCTGGTCCGGGGCGAGCTGGCGACCCCGGTGGAGAGTCCGCGGCCGGCGCGGCGGGCGCGGCAGCGGCGGGCCTGACACCCATCCAGGTCCGATAAAGAAAATCTGCAACGGAACTATCTGCTACGGTCTCTCCTGGCGGTGTCCTGCCGCCCTGCCGTCCTTGCCGTCCTGCCGTCTCACCCTTCCGGGGGACAGGAGAGATCCAGATGCCCGCCAGTCCGCCTTCCCCGACCACCGCCGCGGCCGCCACCGGTGACCGGTCGACCGGTGCTGCCCTCGCCGTCCCCGCCGCCGCGGGCGGCCCCACCGGACCCGCGCCGCGGTCGCGCTGGGCGGCCCTCGGGGTGCTCGCCGCCACCACCCTCATGGTCATCCTGGACGGCAGCATCGTCACCGTCGCGATGCCCGCCATCCAGCGCGACCTGGGCTTCACCCCCGCCGGGCTGAGCTGGGTGGTCAACGCCTACCTCATCGCCTTCGGCAGCCTGCTGCTGCTCGCCGGGCGGCTCGGCGACCTGGTCGGCCGCAAGCGGCTCTTCGTCGCCGGAACCGCCGTGTTCACCCTCGCCTCCCTGCTGGCCGGCGTCGCCACCGGTCCCGGGATGCTCCTCGCGGCCCGGCTGCTGCAGGGCGTCGGCAGCGCCCTGGCGTCGGCCGTCAGCCTCGGCATCCTCTTCACCCTCTTCACCGACGGCCGGGAACGCGCCAGGGCCATTGCCGTCTTCAGCTTCACCGGCGCGGCCGGGGCGTCCCTGGGACAGGTGCTCGGCGGCGTGCTGACCGATGGCCTCGACTGGCACTGGATCTTCTTCATCAACGTGCCGATCGGCCTCGCCGTCCTCGTCCTGGCCGCGCCCCTGATCCCGGCCGACCGCGGCCTGGGCCTGCGGGCCGGGGCGGACGCCCTGGGCGCGCTGCTGGTCACCGCGGGCCTGATGACCGGCATCTACGCCGTGGTCCGCGCCGAGGAGCACGGCTGGGCCTCGGCGCACACCCTGGGTCTCGGCGCACTCGCCGTCGCGCTGATCGCCGCCTTCACCGTCCGTCAGGCCACCGCGCGGACGCCCCTGATGCCGCTGCGCGTGCTGCGGTCCTGGAGCGTCGGCGGCGCCAACCTGGTCCAGATGCTCATGGTGGCCGCGCTCTTCGCCTTCCAGGTGCTGCTCGCCCTCCACCTCCAGAAGGTCCTGGGCCACGGGGCCGCCGAAACCGGACTGGCGATGCTCCCGGCCGCCGTGGTGATCGGGGTCACCGCGCTCGGCGTCGCCACCCCGCTGATCGCCCGCTTCGGCGAGCGCGCCGTCCTGCTCGCCGGCCTCATGCTCCTCACCGGGCTCCTCGCGCTGCTCACCCGGCTCCCGGTCCGCGCCGACTACGTCACCGACCTGCTGCCGGTGATGCTGCTCGCCGCCGGATTCGGCCTCGCCCTCCCCGCACTGACCGCGCTGGGCATGTCCGGGGCGGGCGAGGAGGACGCCGGGCTCGCCTCCGGGCTGTTCAACACCACCCAGCAGATCGGCAGCGCACTGGGCGTCGCGGTCCTCACCACCCTGGCCGCCGCCCGCACCGAGGAATCCCTCGGCGGCGGCGCCGGCCCGGCCGAAGCCCTGACCGAGGGTCACCGGCTCGCCTTCACGGTCGGCACCGGGCTGCTGGTCGTCGCCTTCCTCTTGGCGCTGACCCTGCCGCGCCGCCCCGCCCGCCGCGGGTCCGGGCCGACGGACGCCGCCCCGGTCACGCTCCACTGACCGCCGGTGCCCCCGCCGGCTCCCCGAGGAGCGGCGGGGCGCCGGCGGTACCCGGTACGGGCCGCCGGCCGCCGCGCCGGACCTCCGGCACACCGGTCAGAGGTGGCGCCTCAGCTCCCGGCGGGCCAGCGACCGCTGGTGCACCTCGTCCGGACCGTCCGCCAGCCGCAGGGTCCGGGCCGCCGCCCACAGCTCGGCGAGCGGGAAGTCCTGGCCGACGCCGCCCGCGCCGTGCAGCTGCACCGCCCGGTCCAGGATCTCCACCACGGTCCGCGGCGTGGCGATCTTGATCGCCTGGATCTCGGTGTGCGCCGCGCGGTTGCCGGCGGTGTCCATCAGCCAGGCCGTCTTCAGCACCAGCAGCCGCAGCTGCTCCACCGCGACCCGGGCGTCGGCGATCCACTCCTGGACCACGCCCTGCGCCGCCAGCGGCCGGCCGAACGCGGTCCGCGAGGCGGCCCGGCGGCACATCAGCTCGATCGCCCGCTCGGCCATCCCGATCAACCGCATGCAGTGGTGGATGCGGCCGGGACCCAGCCGGGCCTGGGCGATGGCGAAGCCGCCACCCTCCTCGCCGATGAGGTTCTCCACCGGCACCCGCACCCGGTCGAAGACGATCTCCGCGTGCCCGCCGTGGTAATGGTCCTCGTACCCGTAGACCTTCATCGCGCGGCGCACCTCCACCCCGGGGGTGTCGCGGGGCACCAGCACCATCGACTGCTGGCGCCGCACGTCCTCGGCGCCGGGGTCGGTCTTGCCCATGACGATGAAGATCTCGCACGCCGGGTTCATCGCCCCGGAGATGTACCACTTGCGGCCGGTGATCACGTACGAGTCGCCGTCGCGCTCGATCCGGGTCTGCACATTGGTGGCGTCGGAGGAGGCCACGTCCGGCTCGGTCATCGCGAACGCCGACCGGATCTCCCCGGCCAGCAGCGGCTCCAGCCACCGCGCGCGCTGCCGCCCGGAGCCGAACTGGGCCAGCAGCTCCATGTTCCCGGTGTCGGGTGCCGCGCAGTTCAGGGCGGTCGGGGCGAGCTGCGGGCTGCGCCCGGTGATCTCCGCCAGCGGGGCGTACTGGAGGTTCGTCAGCCCGGCCCCGTACTCGTCCCCCGGCATGAAGAGGTTCCACAGGCCCCGGGCGCGGGCGGCGGCCTTCAGCTCCTCCACCACCGGCGGCGTGTGCCACGGGGAGGGCAGGGCGGCCCGCTGCCGTTCGGCGACCTCCTCCGCCGGGTGGACGTACTCGTCCATGAAGGCGAGCAGCCGGCCGCGGAGCTCCTCGGTACGGGCGTCGAAGGCGAAGTCCATGGCTCTCAGCGCTCCTGAAGGGTGGTCAGGCCGTGGTCGATGAAGACCGGGACCAGCGCGCCGATGCGGTCGAAACCGGCTCCGACGGTCTGCCCCAGGGTGTAGCGGTAGTGGATGCCTTCGAGGATCACCGCGAGCTTGAACCACGCGAAGGCGGTGTACCACGCGATGTCCGCCACGTCGCGGCCGGAACCGGTGGCGTACCGTTCGACGAGTTCGGCCGGGTCGGGGTGACCGGGCGCCCCGGCGGTGGTCCCCACCGGGGAGCCGGGGACGTCGAGCGGCGTGCTGTACATCACCAGCAGACCCAGATCGGTCAGCGGGTCGCCCAGGGTGGACATCTCCCAGTCGAGAATTGCCCTGATCCGGTCGTCCTCGCCCACCAGGACGTTGTCGAGCCGGTAGTCGCCGTGCACCACCGCGGCCGGCCGGCCGGCCGGGCCGGGTAGCCCGGCGCCCAGCGCCCGGTGCAGCTCCTCGATCCCGGGCAGCTCGCGGCTGCGCGAGGCGGCCAGCTGCTTGCCCCAGCGGCGCAGCTGGCGTTCGAGGAAGCCCTCCGGCCGGCCGAACCCGTCCAGCCCGGTGGCGGCCGGGTCCACCGCGTGCAGCTCCACCAGGGTGTCCACCAGGCCCAGCAGCACGCCGCGGGTGCGCTCCGGGCCGAGCCCGCCCAGCTGCGCGGCGGTGCGGTACGGGGTGCCCTCGACGTACTCCATGACGTAGAACGGGGCGCCGAGGACGGAGGTGTCCTCGCACAGCAGCAGCGGTTCGGGCACCGGGACCGGGGTGGGGTGCAGGGCGCTGATCACCCGGTGCTCGCGGGCCATGTCGTGGGCGGTCGCCAGGACGTGCCCCAGCGGCGGCCGGCGGACCACCCAGCGGCCGGTGCCGTCGGTCACCCGGTAGGTCAGGTTCGACCGGCCGCCCTCGATCAGCTCGGCGTCCAGCGGTCCGTCCACCAGCCCGGGGCGCGCACGCTCCAGATGGGAGCGCAGGCTCACCAGGTCGAGTCCCGGGGGATTGTCGTGGTTCATCGAGAGTTCTTCCTCACCAGGTCGGGCGGACGGCTCGGGACATCATGCCGACCAGTCGGTATGTGCGTCCAGAGGGCCACCGTCCCGGGCGCGCGGGCCGCTGCCCCGGGTGTGCGGCCCGCGCGGGGCGAGGGGCGCCGGGGCCGACCGGGGGCGACCTGCCGGTGTGCCGCCGTGCCCGCCGTGCCGCCCCGGGTGTGCCGCCGTGTCACCCGCCGGTGTGCCGTCGGATCCCGGGGCCCGGCTCCGTGCCCGGGGGAGGGTCAGGTGCGGCGCTCCGCGGCCGGCCGCAGCCGGCTCAGCAGCGCGTGGAGGGTGGCGCGCTCCTCGTCGTCCAGGGCGTCCAGGGCGTTCCGGCTGACCGCCATCTCCTCGCGCACCTGACGGATCGTCCGGCGTCCCTCCTCGGTGGTCACCACGTGCTTCACCCGACGGTCGGTGGTGGACGGCTCGCGGCGCACCAGGCCGCGCTCCTCCAACCGGTCCACGACGCCGGTGATGTTGGAGGCGTCGCACACCAGCCGGTCGGCGAGGCCGCGCATCGGCAGCGGGCCGCCGCCGAGCTGGGCGAGCACCTTGGCCTGGGTCGCGGTGAGACCGTGGCGCGCCGCGGTGGCGGTGAAGTCGCGCCACTGGGCGGTGCCGATCGCGGCGAGGAGCTCCAGGAGGTCGAGTTTGCTGGGCGGGTGCCACGGGCCGGCGCTCATGCGGCGACTTTACGCAGGGTGCTCCAGCCGTTCAAACAACAACTTGACCATCTCAATCTTCGAGGTCTACCTTCTTTCCCGATTGCTTGAGTTTCTCAAACAAATTAACCGAGTGAGGCAGGGGGCCGCCACGCCGCCCTGCCGGAGGACCTCTCCATGAGCCGAACCAGCCCCGCCGCCCGACCGGCCGGGAGCCGCCGCGACGAGACGGTCGTCATCGTCGCGCTGAGCCTCGCCACCATGGTGGTGTCGATGATGCAGACCCTGGTGGTGCCGATCCTCGGCCTCATGCAGGACGACCTGGACGCCACCGCGGCCGAGGTCAGCTGGGTCACCACCGCCACCCTGCTGTCCGCCGCCGTGTTCACCCCGCTGCTCGGCCGCTTCGGCGACCAGCACGGCAAGAAGCCCACCCTGGTCGGCATGCTGCTGGTCATGGTGGCCGGCTCGCTGCTGGCCGCCACCGCCCACTCGCTGGCCTGGCTGATCGTCGGCCGGGTGCTCCAGGGAGCCGCCACCGCGATCTTCCCGCTGGCGCTCTCGGTGCTCCGCGACGAGATCCGCCCCGCCCGCCTCCCCGGTGCGATGGCCCTGGTCAGCGGCACGCTGGCGTTCGGCACCGGCCTCGCCATGGTCAGCGTCGGCCTGCTCACCCAGGGCGACGACCCGGACTACCGCACCGCCTTCTGGCTCGCCACCGGGCTCGCCGTGGCCGCGCTGCTCGCCGTGGTGGTGCTGGTCCCGTCCGGCCGGCACGCCCCCGGCGGACGCACCGACGTCCTGGGCGCGCTCACCCTCGCCGCCACCCTGGTCCTGCTGCTGCTCCCGATCACCCAGGGGAACGAGTGGGGCTGGACCAGCGGCCGGACCCTGGGCAGCTTCGCCGGAGCGGTGGTGTTCGCCGCCGTCTGGGTGCAGGTGGAGCGGAAGGTGCGCGAACCCCTGGTGGACATGCGGATGTTCGTCCACCCCCCGGTGCTCTTCGCCAACATCACCGGCCTGCTGGTCGGCTTCGGGATGTTCGCCCTGTTCATCGGCGTCTCCTCGCTGGCGCAGATGCCCTCCGACCTGCTGGGCTACGGTTTCGACGCCTCGGTGCTGCGCGCCTCGGTGCAGTTCCTGCTGCCCAGCACGGTGGTCTCGCTGCTGTCCGCGCCCCTCGGCGGGCAGCTGGTGCACCGGTGGGGCCCCCGGCCGGTCCTGGTCCTGGCCGGTGTGATCGGCGCCGCAGGCTTCGGCTGGATGGCCCTGGACCACCGGCACGCCGCCTCGGTCATCGGAGCCGGCCTGCTGGTCGGCGCGGCCGTGAGCCTGGGGTACGCCTCCCTGCCGGCGGTCGTCGTCGGCAGCGTCCCGCTCCACCAGACGGGGATCGCCAACGGCATCAACTCCATCGCCCGCTCCACCGGTTCCGCGATCGGCAGCGCGGTGGTCACCACCGTGCTGGCCTCGAAGAGCGCCGCGAACCTGCCGGCCGGCGCCCCGGAGCTGCCCGCCGAGTCCCGGTTCACCCTCAGCTTCCTGCTGGCCGCCGCCGCGTTCGCGCTCGCCGCCGTGGTGGCCGGGGCGGGCCTGCGGAGGATCGGCATGGCGAGCACGGTACGCGCGGCGGCCCCCGCCCCCGCCCCCGTCCCGGCCGACAAGCCCGCCGCCGCCGGCACCGCCGGCTGAGCGCCGGCCCCGCGGGTCACATCAGAACCGCCACTCCGCACACCACCAGCGCCACGGCGCACGCCGCCGCCACCCCGGCCGACCGCACGCCCAGTACGGCCGGGAGCGGTACGGCCAGGTGGCGCATCCGGCGGTGCGCCACCCCGAGGAAGACCAGCCACACCAGCACGATCAGCACCACCGCCGCCAGGGCGCCGGCCCCGGGCCCGTCCCGCAGCGCCTGGCGCAGCCCGAGCACCCCGACCACCGCGCAGGTGAGCGTGGTGCGCCGCCACGCCAGCCGGGTCCGCTCCGGCTGGAGCCCCGGGTCCCGGCCGGCCTCAGCCACGGCTCCGCCCCCGGCAGGTCCGGGCGGGGCAGGGGCCCGGACGGCGACGGTCCGGCGGGGCGCCCCGGGACGGCCGGCGGGGCACGCCGCACCCGGACCGGCGGCCGCCCGGCCGGCCGCCGGGGCTGCCCGGGGCGGCCGTCAACGGGCCCAGCCGGCGGCCTCGACCACCACCATCACCAGCGCCAGCAGCCCGACCGCCACGGCCAGCGCCGCCGGGAACCGGGAGGCGGGCAGGTCCTCCCCGCGCCGCATCGCCCGTTCGCAGCGCACCCAGTGGTTGACCGCCCGGACCGCGCACAGCGCGCCGCCCGCCAGCAGCACCAGCGCCATCGTCAGGCGCAGCGGACGGTCGGTGTCCGGCAGGAACTGGTCCACCGCGAACCCGCCGCCCACCAGCGCCAGGGCGGTGCGCAGCCAGGCGAGGAAGGTGCGTTCGTTGGCGAGCGAGAAGCGGTAGTCGGGGGTGTCCCCCTCCGCCCGGACCCGGGCGGGCGCGAACCACAGCCGCACCTGGCCGGCGGCCGAGGCCAGCCGGCCCCGGACGGTGCCGGCGGCGGACCGGAGGGGAGGGGACATGATCACGAGCCTACTCACCACCCCCGGCGCACGACGCGCCGTACCCCCGTCTGCCCGCACGCACCGCACCGGCGCGGGACCGCCCGTCCGGCGCCGTGCCGCAGGACCACGCGAGGACGCCCGTACGGCCGCACCGCGCCGCCGGCCCCGGTACCGGGCCGCGCCGGGCCCCGGGGACCGTCGGCCCGCGGTGGTGGACCACGCCGGGGGCGGGAGACCGCCGGGGCAGCCGGCCTCCGCACCCGGACCGCCCGTCCGGCGCCGTGCCGCAGGACCACGCGAGGACGCCCGTACGGCGCCGCGCCGCCACCGCCGGCCCCCGGTGGTGGATCACGCCGGGGGCGGGAGACCGCCGGTCGGCCCCGGACCGGCCGCCGCGGCCGGTGGTCAGCCCGTCGCGGGCCCGGCGGGCAGCGGCGGCAGGGCACCGCCGTGCAGGGCGAGCAGCCGCCGGTACGCGTCCAGGCCGTCCGGCACCCACTCCCACCCGGTGAGCCGCCGCTCCAGCTCCTCGGGGGTGAGGAAGGCGTGCCAGGCGACCTCCTCCCGCTGCGGGTTCACCGGCAGATCGCAGCGCACCTGGTAGACCGCGCTCCACCAGGCGTGCTCAGGTGTCTCGTAACGGAAGCGGAACAGCGGCTCGGGGGCGGGCAGCCCGGACACGCCCAGCTCCTCCTCCGCCTCGCGCAGCGCCGCCCGGTCGTAGGACTCGCCGGCGCCGACCACACCCCCGACGAACATGTCGTACCGAGAGGGGAAGACCAGCTTCCGCGCGGTCCGCCGGTGCACGAAGATCCGCCCCGCGCCGTCCCGCGCCAGCACGAACGCACAGCGGTGCCGCAGCCGGCGCGCCGTCGCCTCGCCGCGCGGCGCCCGGCCCACCACCCGGTCGTCCTCGTCCACGATGTCCAGCAGTTCGTCCGCCGCGAGGGGCCGCTCCGGTGTCATCCGGCCATCCAAGCAGAAGGCCGGCGGCGCACGACGGTTGACGCCTTACCAGCCGGTAGGCAGGATCACCCCCACACCCGGCGGTCGCACGACCGTGCGGTGCCCGGCGGGGCTCCGGCAGGACGGCAGGGGGACGGCAACCATGGCGTACGACGCGGACGTGATCGTGATCGGGGCGGGGCTCGCGGGACTCGCCGCCACCGCCGAACTCGCCGAGGCGGGACGGTCGGTGATCCTCCTCGACCAGGAGCCCGAACAGTCCCTCGGCGGCCAGGCGCACTGGTCCTTCGGCGGGCTCTTCCTGGTGGACTCGCCCGAGCAGCGCCGGCTGCGCATCCGCGACAGCCGCGAGCTGGCCTGGCAGGACTGGCTGGGCACGGCCGGCTTCGACCGGCCCGAGGACCACTGGCCGCGCCGCTGGGCCGAGGCGTACGTGGACTTCGCGGCCGGCGAGAAGCGGGCCTGGCTGCGCGCCCAGGGGCTGCGGCTCTTCCCGGTCGTCGGCTGGGCCGAACGCGGCGGGTACGAGGCCACCGGGCACGGCAACTCGGTGCCCCGCTTCCACATCACGTGGGGCACCGGGCCGGGCGTGGTGGCGCCGTTCGCCCGGCGGGTCCGGGCCGGGGTGGCGGCCGGCCGGGTCAGGCTGCGCTTCCGGCACCGGGTCACCGGCCTGTCCCGTACCGCCGGCGTCCTGGACACCGTCAGCGGGGAGGTCCTGGAACCCAGCGACGCCGCCCGGGGCACCCCCAGCAGCCGGGAGGTGACCGGCGCCTTCCAGCTGCGGGCCCAGGCGGTGATCGTCACCTCCGGCGGCATCGGCGGCAACCTCGACCTGGTCCGCGCCAACTGGCCGCAGCGACTGGGCACCCCGCCGGGCTCCATGGTCCGCGGGGTGCCGGCGCACGTGGACGGCGCGATGCTGGGCATCGCCGAGGCCGCGGGTGCCCGGCTGATCAACCGCGACCGGATGTGGCACTACACCGAGGGCGTCCGCAACTGGGACCCGATCTGGCCCGGGCACGGCATCCGCATCCTCTCCGGCCCGTCCCCGCTGTGGCTGGACGCGCGGGGCAACCGGCTCCCGGTGCCGCTCTTCCCCGGCTTCGACACCCTGGGCACTCTGGAGCACATCATGGGCACCGGGCACGACCACACCTGGTTCGTGCTCACCCGGAAGATGGTGGAGAAGGAGTTCACCCTCTCCGGCTCGGAGCAGAACCCCGACCTCACCGGCCGGCGCGTCCGCGACGTCCTGGGCCGGGCCCGTGGCGGCACCCCCGCGCCGATCCAGGCGTTCCTCGACCGCGGCGAGGACTTCATCGTCGAACGGACCCTGCCGGACCTGGTGCGCCGGATGAACCAGCTGGTCGGCGAGGCCCTGGTGGACGCCGACCGGCTGCACCGGGAGATCGTCGCCCGGGACCGCGCGATCGGCAACCCGTACACCAAGGACCTCCAGATCACCGCCGTGCGCGGGGCCCGCAGGTACCTGGGTGACCGGCTCATCCGCACCGCCGCGCCGCACCGCGTCCTCGACCCGTCGGCGGGTCCGCTGATCGCCGTGCGCCTGCACATCCTCACCCGCAAGACCCTCGGCGGCCTGGAGACGGACCTGTCCTCCCGGGTGCTCACCGAGGGCGGCGAGCCGCTGCCCGGCCTCTACGCGGCGGGCGAGGCCGCCGGGTTCGGCGGCGGCGGGGTGCACGGCTACCGCTCGCTGGAGGGCACCTTCCTCGGCGGGTGCATCTTCTCCGGCCGCACCGCGGGAGCGGGCCGCGGCCGCGGCCGTCGGCTGACCACGGGAGGCCCGGGCCGGGGAGTGGGGGGCGGGGCCGAGCGCGTCGGGGGCCGCGGGTGCGTAACGGGGGCCGCTCGAACCGGTTTCGTACGGGCGCGGGCCGGGGCCCCCTACGGACGGGGGCCGCGTGTACCGCCCGCCGGCGGCCCGGCGCGGGTGACCCGGCGAACCGGCGGCCCGGCGTGGGTGACCCGGCGAACCGGCCCTCCGGCCTGCGGGCCCGGCCGGTGGCCCGGTTCCGGCGGCCCGGCCCGTCCCCGGGGTGGCGCGCCCGGGGGCAGTCCTCCAGCGCCGGTCAGTCCTCCAGCGCCGCCCGCACCCGGCGGGAGACGGTGAACGCGTACAGGTCCAGCACCCCCGGCGGTTCGGCCAGGCCCGGCCCGCCGGCGTGTATCCACGCCGCGATGTCCGCCAGCGCCTCGTCGTCGTTGACCAGCCCCAGCCAGACCGGTCGGCCGCCGGCCGCCCGGCCCGCGGCGGAGGGCTGCACCACCATCACATTGGCCTGGTCGCACACGTCCAGGCAGTCCGAGGCGCGCACCTGGGCGGCGCGGCCCAGCGCGGCGCGGAGCCGGGGGAGCTGCCCGGCGTGGTCGACGCCGGGTATCTTCCGCGGATCGCCGCAGCAGCAGCCGCGGCACACGGTCACCCGGCAGGGCGTGGAGGAGTCGCTGGTCACCGCCCGATCCTAGAGGGCCGCCCGGCGCCTGCGGCGGCGGGTCCGCCCCGGACACCGGCGCGGGCACCACTTCCGGACGGGGTTCCGCCTCCGGGTTCTGTTCGCCGGCCGGGGCGGTGGGGGCCGGCCGGCCGCCGGAGGGCAACCCCGGCCACCGCCCCGCGGTGTGCCGCGCCCGGGTGTGCCAGGAGGGCGGGACCAGGAGGGCGAGCGGTGCGGTGCCGGAGCGTGGCGGCCCGGCCCGGTGGCGCGCCGGGAGGTGGCGGACGACGGACGACCGGGCCGCCGGGGTGGGTACCGGCGGCCCGGGCCGCGACCGGGGTCCGCCGCACGGGACGGACGGACCCCGGGAAGCCGCGGCGGCGCGACCGCCGGTCAGCTCACTTGTTGATGCAGACGTTCCCGAACGTCGGGTTGAACGCCGCGAGGATGTTGATGCTGTTGCCGCAGATGTTCAGCGGAATGTCGATGGGGACCTGGACGACATTCCCGCTCAGCACACCGGGGGAGCCGAAGGCCACGGCCGAGGCGTAGGCGCCGTAACCGCCGCCGTAACCGCCGTAACCCTCCTCGCGGTGGCCGCCGTAACCTTCCTCGCGGTGGCCGCCACCCTCCTTCTTGCCCTCCTCCTTCTTGCCGCCCTGCTTCTTGCCACCCTGCTTGTGGGACTTGCCCTGCGACTTCCCGTGGTTGCCGCCCTGGTGGCTGTGGTGACCCTTCTGACCGTGGTGGCCGTGGTCACCGTGCGCCTGGGCGACTCCGGCACCACCGGCGACGAGCAGGCATCCGGCGGCGGTGATACCCGCGGCCCTGACAATGCGGTTCATCGTCAGTTCCTTTCCTGTTGCGAATGGGGCAATTTACTCAACGAGCCGAAACGACCCGGGGTGCTCATGATCACCCGATGGCATCATTCGCCGGAGCCGACAGTTCCGTTCTCCGGAAGAGGAAGACTCGAATGGCCCAGAAAGGTAAGAGGAAATTCACGGCGCGGCCCTGGGTGACGGTGGTCACCGCTCTGCTGGCCGTCCTCCCGCCGGCCGCCTGTTCCGCCGGAGGCGCCGAACCGCCGGGCCCCGGGGACGCGTTGTGGGTCGATCCGGAAAGCCGGGCCGCCCGTGAGGTCCGCCGGTACGAGGCGCAGGGCCGGGACACCGACGCGGAGCTGCTGAGCCGGATCGCCGACGAGCCGGTGGCCGAGTGGATCGGCCAGGCCCCCCGGGAGCGGGCCCGCGCCGTCACCGTCCGCGCCGCCCGGGACGGCAGGGTCCCGGTGCTGGTCGCCTACCACATCCCGTACCGGGACTGCGGGAACCACTCCGCGGGCGGCGCGCGGGGCCCGGACGACTACCGGGTGTGGATCCGGGAACTGGCGGCCGGGATCGGCCACCGGCCGGCGATCGTGGTGCTGGAACCGGACGCGGTGGCCCAGGTGGTGGACGGGTGCGTACCGGCCGCGATGCGCGACGAACGGCTGGCGATGCTCAAGGACGCGGTGCTCACCCTCTCCCGGCTGCCCGCCACCCGGGTCTACCTGGACGCCGGGAACGCCGGCTGGATCCAGGACGTGCGGGCGCTGGTGGCGGCGCTGCGCCGCGGTGGCGTCGGGTACGCCGACGGCTTCGCGCTCAACGTGTCCAACTTCCAGCCCACCGCCGCCACCCGCCGGTACGGGCACCGGCTCGCCCGGGCGCTGGGCGGCGCGCACTTCGTGATCGACACCAGCCGCAACGGCAACGGCCCGGTGACGGTGGCCCGGGGCGCCGCCGGGAAGCCGGGGACCGGCGGCCACGAAGGGCACTGGTGCAACCCGTCCGGCCGCGCGCTGGGTGAGCCGCCCACCACCCGCACGGGCGATCCGCTGGTGGACGCGTATCTGTGGGTCAAGCGGCCCGGGGAGTCGGACGGCACCTGCAACGGCGGCCCCCCGGCCGGCGCCTGGTGGCGGGAGTACGCCCTGGAGCTGGCCCGCAACAGCGACGCCCGGTCCGGCGGCCGCCCCCGCTGACCGCCGGCACCGGGGACCGGAGACCGGGGTCCGCCGACCGCCGGTGGCGACCCGCGCCGGCGGGGCCGGTGGCGGGACGCGCCGTGCCCGGCGGGTTCGCATCCCGGCAGCCGCATCCGGCCGCCCGCATCCGGCCCGTCAGCTGGTGCACACCGGGTTCTGTCCGGTCTCCGCGGCCGCCTCCGCCGGCCCGGCCGGGCGCGGGGCGCGCCCCGTCCCGTCCGCCGGGCCGTCCGCCGGTCCGGCTGCCGCCTCCGCCGGGCCGTCCGCGGCCGTCGCCACCGCGGCGGTCTCCCGGAGCGGCCCGCCCGCCCGGTCCTGCACCGCCCCGGCCCGGTCCTGCGGCGTCCCGGACGGGGCCGGGGCGGTGTCCCCCGCGGCCCGGGCGGGCGGCAGCTCCGGGGTGGCCGGTGGCCGCGGCCGGGCCGTCCGGAGCCGTTCGGCGTGCCAGACCGCGACCGGGCACAGGCTCAGCACCAGGGCCAGCGACGCCCATCCCAGCATCGCCGCGTGGGTGTGGTCCATGATCAGCGAGGCGACGATCGAGCCGCCGAAGACCACCGCCCACACCAGGTGGATGCGGAACGTGGCGAGCCGGTCGGGGCTGGCGGAGTCGCCCTTGGGCGTCACCACGAAGCGGCTCTTGCGGCGCAGCACCGCGTCACCGAGCGACTTGGCGTAGATGGGGGCGGAGAGCGCGGACAGCAGCATCCCGGCCGCGCCCGAGGACCCCTCCGGCTCGTGCGGACTGACGTTGTGCCGCCGGTTCCACACGTACAGGCCGATCTGGAGCGCCGCCGCGTCGCCGTAGAGCATCAGCCACACCTCGGGCGAGATGTGCACCCCGGCGGCGCCGACCACGAGGAAGAGCATGCAGGAGACGGCCGAGAGCACCCAGTTCAGCGCGGTCATCGGGTAGTAGGCGACCATCAGCCCGTAATTGAGGAACTTTCCCGGCGGCAGCTGCCACGCCCCCCGCCAGAACTGCTTGAGCACCGTCTCGTAGGTGCCCCGGGACCAGCGCAGCTGCTGGGTGAAGAAATCCGTCCAGGCACTGGGCCCCTCGCCGACGGCGAGCACGTCGGGGGTGTAGACCGACACCCATTTCCGCCCGGTCGCCGGATTGCGATGGCGATGGAGCTCGAATCCGGTCGCCATGTCCTCGGTGATGGAGTCGTAGAGTCCGCCGATACTGCGAATGGCGGCCACCCGAACGGCGTTGTTGGTGCCGACGAACATCGCTCCGCCATAAGCGTTACCGGCGCGCTGGATGAGGGCGTGGAAGAGGAATTGCTGGCTCTCCGCGGCCTTGGTGACCGGCGTGTCGTAATTTCCGTAGACCTGCGGTCCCACCACGAACGCCACATCCGGGTCCCGGAAGTAACCGAGCATGCGCTCCAGAAAGTTCGGCAGCGGGATGTGGTCGGTGTCCACGCAGGCCATGAACTCGTACGAGTCGCCGTGCGCGTCCAGCCAGGCGTTGTAGTTGCCGTGCTTGGTCCGGGCGCGGAACGGCCCGCTCGGCTGGTTCCACCTCACCACCCCCTTGCGGGAGAAGTGGTGGACGCCCAGCCGCGCGCACAGTTCCTTGACCTCGTCGTCGTCCCCCTCGTCCAGCAGCCAGACGTCCAGCTCGCCGTCGTGCCGCAGCCGCATCGCCCCCTCCAGGGTGGCCCGGACCATCTCCAGCGGCTCCTTGCCCGGGACGAAGCTGGTCAGGAAGGCCACCCGGGTGCCCGGTTCGGCGGTCACCGGCACCGGGTCGCACGCCCGCAGGGTGGCGTGCGCGTTGGAGACGACGGTGAACAGGCGGAACGATTCGATGAGCGCGATCGACACCAGCATGACCACGTCGCAGGCCCGTTCCCAGCCGGCCACCCCGTCCCGGTGCACCCAGTGCTCCGGCTGGAGCAGCCAGACCAGCAGGACCGCCGAGCACAGCGGCGCGGCACACAGCAGCAGGGTGGCGCGGATCCGGTGCGGCTGCTGGGCCAGCAGATTGCGGTACCTCACCCGGTGGACGCCGTCCGGCCCCGGTCGCGGTTCGGTCAGCGGACCGGCCAGCCGGCTGTAGCGCTCGTAGTCGTAGCCGCGCCCGGCTCTCCCCGAGGCCTCCTCGACCGATTCGTTGACAGAGCTCGGCGACGTCATCTGGGCCACTCCCGCAAGGCTGTGGGGTCCGGTCTCACGGGGCGCTCATCCGGACGGCGGACATTCATCAGGTGATCGCCCAAGATGTGAAGGTAACAATCAAACCGGCATAAATGTGTAAAGCGGTCATATGGCGCGTCCTATGGGTCTCCGGCGTCCGCGCTCCGCCCTGCGTCCGCGCTCCGCCCTGCGTCCGCGCTCCGCCCTGCGTCCGCGCTCCGCCCGTGCGGTACCGGCCCCCGCGACCTGCCCGGTCCCGCACCGCACCCGGTACGAGGGCGGGTGCACCGCAGGCGCGCCGGGGCGGCGAGGGAAGGGGCGCCCGGCCGCCGCCCCGGCAGGCGCCCCGTCCGCCGACCGGGCCGGTCGGAGCCGCCGGGAAGGCACCGTCCGGGCGGGCGCCCTCCGGGGGGCGCGGCCGACCCGGGGCGCGCCGGCGCACCCGCCGGCTTGGTGTCGCGGCCCGGCGGCGAGCCCGCTCGCGCCCCGATCGTGGACCGGCCCCCGCGTCCGGGTCGCGCGCCCCGCGTGCCGGCCGGACGGTCAGCCGGCGATCCGCCGGTCCGCCGCGCTGATCGGCACGTCGTTGATCGAGGCGTACCGGCGGGCCATCAGCCCGTTCGCGGCGAACTCCCAGTTCTCGTTGCCGTAGGAGCGGAACCACCGGCCCCGGTCGTCGTGCCACTCGTACTCGAACCGCACCGCGATCCGGTCGTCGCCGTACGCCCACAGCTCCTTGCGCAGCCGGTAATCCAGTTCCCGGGCCCACTTCTCGCGCAGGAACGCCACGATGGCCGCCCGCCCGGTGAGGAACACGTCGCGGTTGCGCCACTCGGAGTCCTCCGTGTAGGCCGCCGCCACCCGCTCGGGGTCCCGGGTGTTCCACGCGGCCTCGGCGGCACGGACCTTCTGCTCGGCGGTGTGCGCGGTGAACGGCGGCAGCGGCGGCCGGATGCCCGCCTCGTCCCCGGTGGCCGTCCCGGTGCCGGTCCGCTCGGTCATGATGCCTCCCCAGATCGGGAGAACGGTCGTTCTCCACTGATCGCGTAGCCTAGGAGAACGATGGTTCTCCGGCAAGGCGGGGCGAGGCGAGAGGTGACATGGAGACGGCGGAACTGACCACACGGGTGCTGGACGCCGCGGAGGCGCTGTTCTACCGGCGCGGGGTGCAGAGCGTGGGCATGGACGCCGTCCGCGGCGCCGCCCAGGTGTCGCTCAAGCGCCTCTACCAGCTCTTCCCGTCCAAGGAGGCGCTGGTGAGGGCGTATCTGTTGCGGCGCGACGAGCGCTGGCGGGCCGACCTGGCCCGGCACGTCGAGCGCCGGCCCGCGGGCACCGGGCGGGTGCTGGCGGTCTTCGACCGGCTGGACGTCTGGTTCCGGGAACCGGACTTCCGCGGCTGCGCCTTCATCAACTCCTTCGGCGAGCTGGGCGCCACCAGCGAGCCGGTGGCCGAGGCCGCCCGCGCCCACCAGCGGGCCGTCCGGGCGTATCTGGAGCACCTGGTCACCGAGGCGGGGCTGCCCGCCGCCGTGGCCGCCCCGCTGTTCCTGCTGGTGCAGGGGGCCATCACCGCCGCCGCGGTCGGCGGCGGCCCGGAGCCCGCCCGCCAGGCCGAGGAGGCCGCCCGTACCCTGCTCGCCGCCGCGGCGGCCGGTGGTCCGCCGCCGACCGCGGCGGACCACCGGCCGGTCGCGGAGCCGGCCGGCCACGATCGACCGGCTGACCGGCTGACCGGCTGACCGGCTGAATGGGTGACCGGCTGACCGGGTGGCCCGGCCTGGGCACGCCGGAGCCCGGCAGGCCCGGCCGGGCACGCCGGAGCCCGGCCGCCCCCCGTGGGGACGACCGGGCTCCGGTGGTGGTGCGGTGCGTCAGCAGGCCCCGAGGTCCTGCCAGACGCCCGATCCGCTGCCGGGCTGCTCGCCCTGCGTCCACCAGCGCGCCTTCCAGCTGTGGTTGGACCAGGAGACGGTGGAACCGCCGGTGTAGACGGCCGTCGGGCTCCAGGCCGGAGCGGTGCAGGTGCCCGGGTCGGGCGGGGTGGTGCCACCGCCGTCACCCGGCTTGACGACCTTGGCGCCCCGGGTGAAGTCCCCGGCGAGCCCGTAGGTCTTGCCGCCCGTGGTCACCGTCCAGTTCGACGGGGTGGACACCGGCATGTAGTAGACGAAGTCGATGTCCGTCGAGGCGCCGGGGGCCAGCGACTGCCAGGCCGGGAGCTTCACCGAGACGCGGTGGTAGTCGCCCTTCAGGCCGCCGACGTTGTTCGCGGCCGTGTGGTCGCTGCGGATCACCTTCAGGCCCCAGCCGGACTGGTCCTTGGCGTTGCCGGGCGCGGAGGTGGCGTAGTCGAACTGGAACTCCGTACCGCCGGGCAGGGTGGCCCCGCTGTTGTTCGTGATGCGCAGCTTGGGGCTGATCGGGTAGTTGGAGTCGCCGAGCGGGAACTCCCGGAAGCTGACGTCGACGTCCACGACCTCCTGCGGGAGGTCGGTGGTGGCGCGCTTGGCGCCGTACGCCGGGGCCGACTTGAACGCCTCGTACATGGTGGTGGTCAGCGTCTGGCCGGGCTCGTACTGCCCCTTGCCGGCGTTCCACGCGTAGTCGCCCGCCAGCTCCCACACCATGGTGCCGCCCAGGCCCTTGTCCACGACGTACTTGGCCTTGGCCGCCACCGACTGCTCGTCCTCGGTGGACAGGAACACCTTCTTCTCGGCGTTCCACAGCCACGGTGCGACCAGCGTGGAGTTGTACTTGCGGGTGTAGGTGCCGGTCAGCTTGGTGCCGGCCGGGAACCCGTAGTCGTCCAGGTAGTCGCCGACGACGCCCTTCTCCAGGTTCTTGGCGTGCCACATCGGGTTGGAGCCGGCCGGCGACTCCTTGCCGTTGTCGTCCTTGTCGTGCCACAGGTTGTCGATGCCCACGGCGCCGTCACCGCAACTGGTCAGCCCGGAGCCGGCCGGACAGATGGACGCCTTGGCGGTGCCCCACAGGCCGTCGGTGCCGCCGGTGACGTTCTTCCAGCCGCGGGTGTAGTACGGCAGCCCGAGGTTGATCCGCCCGGCGGGCATCGAACCGCGGAAGTAGTGGTAGGCCCAGTCGCCGTTGAGGTAGCCGATGCCGCCGTACTGGGCGGTGGTGTAGACGCCCGCCTTGGCCAGCTCGCCGTCCTTGCCGTCGTCGTACAGCGCGGCGTTGGGGCCGACGTGCTCGTTCCAGGCGCCGTGCAGGTCGTAGGACATGATGTTGACGTAGTCCAGGTACTTCGTGGTCTGGTACGTCTCCATGCCGCGCAGCAGGTAGCCGGAGGACGGCGCCGCCACCGAGAGCAGGTAGTGCTTGCCGTCCGCCGCGCCCGCCCGGTCCAGCTTCTCCCGCAGCGTCTTCATCAGGGCGTCGTAGCCCTTGTTCAGGCCGGCCCGGCGGGCGTTGGCGATCTTCCAGTCCAGCGGGTTGCCGGCGTCCTTCATCGACGTGGGGTACTCGTAGTCGATGTCCACGCCGTTGAAGCCGTACTGCCGGATGAAGGAGACCGCGGAGTCGGCGAAGGTGTTGATGCCGGCCTGGTTGACCGAGCCGTCGGCGTTGGTGGCCATCGAGTAGAAGCCGCCGGAGTCCACCCGCTTGCCGCTGTCGTCGAAGTAGCCGCCGGTCTCGGCCCAGCCGCCCACCGAGATCAGCGTCTTGACGTTCGGGTGCTGCTTCTTGAACTTGTTCAGCAGGTTGAAGTGCCCCTTGTAGGGCAGTGCCGGGTCCATCTCGGCACCCGCCACGCCGGGCCAGGTCATCCCGGTGGCCGGGTTGTCCGCACCGCCGCCGACGGAGAGCTTGTTGGCCCCGTCCACGTGCGCGAAGGCGTAGTTGATGTGGGTGACCTTGTCCCAGGGGATGTCGGACGCGAGGTAGGCGGGCGTGCCGTCCTTGCCGGTCCGCCAGCCGGTGAAGTAGCCGATGACCCGGCGCTGGTGGTCGGCGCCCATCATCTCGCGGCCCTCGGTGTCGTAGACCGAGCAGTAGGGGACGTCCACGCCGGGCGTGGTGTACAGCCCGTCGGGGCGGCACGCGGACTGGTCCGTGGCCTGGGTCCCGGTGGACGAGGCCGTCGCGGGAAGGGTGGCGAGCATCAGCCCCGCCACGGCGGCCGAGACCGCGGCGAGGGCGGCTCTCGTTCTGGTGCGGGAGAGCGACACGAAGGGGCCTCCTGGGAGGTGAACGGTGAACCCGTGGGGGAGGGGGGAAGCGGGCCGGCGCGGCGCCGGACCGCGGTGTCCGACCCTGCGCCAGATCCCGCGCGGTGCGCGGAAATCGTGCCCAGACAGTAGGAGGACTAGACCATTGCGTCAATAGGTATGGACCAATGTGAGGGAGCTGGGGCTCCCGTGGGCGGCGGGACTGATGTGCCGCCTCCGCAGGTGGGGGCGGGGTGACGGCCCCCTCCCCGGCCCCCCGGCCCCGCGGGAGGACCCCGTCGCGTCGTCACCCCCCGCCGCGAGCGCCCGGCCGCCGGCCGCTGCCGTGTCCCGCGCCTGCGCGCGGGTGCGTCCCCCGGCCCGCGGGCCGGCAGGCATCCGCCCCCGTTCGTCCCCGCCGTCTCGGCCCCCCTCGCGGGCAGGCGTCCGCCCGCGCCCGCCCGGCCGCCTCAGGCCCTCGCGGGGTCGGTGATCCAGCGGGCGGCGAGGAGGCCCGAACCGGCGGTGAGGACCGCGGCGGCGACGATCGTGACGCGCAGGCCCAGGGTGTCGGCGAGGAGTCCGGCGGCCAGGGCGCCGGCGGCGTAGCCGATGACGCGCCAGAACCGGTACGTGCCCAGGGCGTTGGCGCGCCAGGCGGGGTGGGCGTGGTCGGGGACGGAGGCGATGAGGGCGGGGTGGACCAGGGCGGTCCCGGCTCCCAGGGCGACGGCGGACAGGACGCCGACGAGCAGGGGCGTGTCCAGCAGGGCCGCCGCGAGGACGAGGCCGGCGGACTGGACGAGCATGCCGGTGACGACGAGGGGCCTGCGGCCGATGCGGTCGGCGAGGTGTCCGGCGGGTATCTGGCCGATCCCCCAGAGGATGGGGTACAGCCCCTTGACGACCCCGACCGTGGCGAGCCCGAGGCCGTGCTCGGTGAACAGCAGTGGGAAGACGCCCCAGGTCAGGCCGTCGTTGAGGTTGTTGACCAGGCCGGCCTGGGCGGCGCCGCGCAGGGAGCGGTCGCGCCAGGACGTGCGGACGAACGCCGCCGCCGGACCGATGGTCCCGCCGTCCGGCCCCGGCGCGGGGTGCCGGGCGAGTTCCAGCGCCACGTGCGCGGCGGTGTCGCGTACCGCGAGGGTCAGAGCGAGGCCGGCGACGATGAAGACCGCGCCGATGAGCTCCGGGACCGGGCGCAGCCCGTGGGTGCCGGCCTAACCGGTGAGCAGCGCGGTGCCGCCGACGGCGGTGTAACCGGCGGCCTCGTTGAGCCCGGTGGCGAGCCCCCGCCGGGCGGGCCCCACGAGGTCGATCTTCATGTTGACCGTCATCGACCAGGTCAGCCCCTGGTTGACGCCGAGCAGGACGTTGGCCGCCACGATCCACCCCCAGGAGGGCGCCCAGACCAGGTCGAAAGGGACGGGCACGCCGAGGAGCCAGCCGGCGAGGAGCAGCCGTTCGCGGCGGAACCGGGCGGTCAGGGCGCCGGCCGCCACGTTGGTCAGCGCCTTGCTGATGTCGAACGCCGCGATGAACGAGAAGACCGCCAGGTCGCTGGTGAGGCCGAAGATCTCGGTGCCGATGAGCGGCACGGTGGTGCGCTCCAGGCCCACCAGGCCGCCCACGGCCACGTTGACGACGACGAGCAGGGAGAACTGGAGCCGGTTCTCCCGCAGCCCCAGGCGCACCGGGCGGCGGGTGCCGGAGACCGGCGCGGTGGTCGCGGGTGTGGTGCGCACGGATGGACGTCCTCCCCGTGAGAGGCGGAAGCGGAGGCGGGGTGCCGGGGGTGCCAAGGCGCCGCGCGGGGGCTCGCTCGTCGGCCCGGGCGCGGTGCCCCGCGAACCGGCCTGGCGGCCCGCCCGGGTGCGTCTGCGCACTTCACCATACCCCCACCCGTATATCGGGGATACGCGTCCCGGTGCGAGTCAGGATACCTGGGGGGGTATTTGACTCCGGCGGGGTCGGCGCTCTACGGTCGAGAACGTGGATACCTCGGGGGGTATCGAACGGGGCAGGGCCACCCGAGTTGCGGGACGGACCGGAACGCCCCCGCGGAGGCCCCGGCGCTCCGCCACCGGCCTCCGTCGGTCCGGCGGGCCCCCGTCCGTTCGGATGCCGGAGCGCCCGGCCCGCCGAGGTGGCCCTGGGCCGGCGGGCCCCGCATCCGGCTCCGGCCGGCGCACGGCGGTCTCCCGCACCCCCGGCCGGCCCGCCCCCGGTGCGAGGTCCGCCCCGCACACCCGCGCCCACCCCCCGGTGCGCGCTCGTCAGGAAGGGATTGCCGTGTTCTTCACCCAGTACTACCTCGACTGCCTCTCCCAGGCCTCGTACATGATCGGCGACGAGACCACGGAGCAGGCGGTGGTCGTCGATCCGCGCCGGGACGTGTCCGAGTACCTGGCCGACGCCCGCACCCACGGCCTGACGGTGACCGGCGTCATCAACACCCACTTCCACGCCGACTTCGTCGCCGGACACCTGGAGATGGCGGACCGGACCGGGGCCTGGATCGGCTACGGCCGGCGCGCCCGGACCGAGTACCCGATCCGCAAGCTCGCCGAGGGGGAGCGGATCGCCCTGGGGGACGTCACCCTGGAGATCATGGAGACGCCCGGGCACACCCCGGAGTCGATCAGCGTCCTGGTGTACGAACGGGCCGACGACGCGGTGCCGTACGGTGTGCTCACCGGCGACGCCCTCTTCATCGGCGACGTCGGCCGCCCGGACCTGCTCGCCTCCGCCGGTGTCACCGCCGAGGAACTGGGCGCGATGCTCCACGACAGCGTCCAGCGCAAGCTGATGGGCCTCCCCGACGAGGTGCGGGTCTTCCCCGCCCACGGCGCCGGCTCCGCCTGCGGCAAGAACCTCTCCACCGAGAAGCGGTCCACCATCGGCGAACAGCGCGCCACCAACTACGCCTGCGCCCCGATGAGCCGCGAGCAGTTCGTCGCGCTGGTCACCGCCGGTCAGTCCGCCGCCCCCGGCTACTTCGCCTACGACGCCGAGCTGAACCGCAAGGACCGGCCCCGCTACGACGCGACGGAGGCACCCCGGCCGCTGACGCTCACCCGGTTCGCCGAGCTGCGGGCCGCCGGAGCGGTGGTGGTGGACGCCCGCGACCCGCAGGAGTTCGCCGCCGGCCACCTGCGCGGCGCGGTGAACGTCCCCGCCGACGGGCGCTTCGCCGAGCAGGCCGGGACCGTCCTCGATCCGGCGTCCGAACTCCTGGTCATGGCGCCGCAGAACCGGGAGGAGGAGATCGTCACCCGCCTCGCCCGGATCGGCTTCGACCGTGTCGCGGGCTACCTGCGCAACCCCGAGGACGCCCTGGAGCAGCTCCCCGGCGAGGTCACCCGGGCGAGCCGGCTGACCGCCGCACAGCTCCGGGCCGCCCTCGCGGGGGACAACCCGCCCGTGGTGGTGGACCTGCGGACCTGCGGCGAGCGCGAGGCGAACGGATTCATCGACGGGGCCCGCCACATCCCGCTGAGCGAGCTGCCCGCCCGCGCGGACGAACTGCCCGCCGACCGGCCCCTCGTCCTGTACTGCGCCGGCGGTCACCGCTCCTCCATCGGGGCGAGCCTGCTGCGCAGCCGCGGCGTCGCCGACGTCTCCGACATCCTGGGCGGCTACGCCGCCTGGGCCCTGGCGCACGGGGCGGACGCCGCCGCCGGCTGACCGGCGCACGACCGCCCGGCCCGTCCCGGGGCCTTTGCCCCGCACGCCCGGGGCCCTCGCCCACGGCCACCCCTCCCGGGCCCCGCGCCCACCGCCGGGCCCAACCGCGACCCGCATATACCCCCCGGGGTATGTGACCGAAAGAGAACGGAAACCCCATGAGCACCACCCCCGCCCCCCTCCCGCTCCCTCACCCCCGCGGTGCTGCACCGCCTCCTCCGGGAAGGGCGCGCGCCGCGCCTGCTCGACGTGCGCACCCCCGCCGAGTTCCGCACCGCGCACATACCGGGCTCGTACAACGTCCCCCTGGCCACCCTCTCCGAGCACCGGGCGGAGCTGCGCGACCACCTCGACGAGGACGTGGTCCTGATCTGCCGCTCCGGGGCGCGCGCCGCCCAGGCCGGGCAGGCCCTGGCCGGGGCCGGGCTGCCCGGGCTCCGCGTCCTGGACGGGGGCATGGTCGCCTGGGAGGAGGCCGGAGCGCCGGTGAACCGCGGCCCCGAGCGCTGGGACATGGAGCGCCAGGTGCGGCTCGTCGCCGGCTCCGTGGTGCTGGCCAGCGGCCTGGTCGGCGTCCTCGTGCCGGGCGTCCACCTGATCGGTACGGCGGTCGGCGCCGGCCTGACGTACGCGGCGCTCAGCAACACCTGTGCCATGGGCGTGCTGCTGTCGAAGCTGCCCTACAACCGCGGTCCCCGCCCGGACATCCGCACGGTGATCGCGGAGCTGCGGAGCACCCGGTGACCGCCCTGCTGATCGCCGCCTCCCTGCTCGTCGGCGTCAGTCTGGGCGTGCTCGGGGGCGGCGGCTCGATCCTGACCGTGCCGATCCTGGTCTACCTGGCCGGGCAGGACACCAAGGAGGCCATCGCCACCTCGCTCCTGGTGGTCGGCGTCACCGGTCTGGCCGCCCTGGTCCCGCACGCCCGGGCCCGCCGGGTGCGCTGGCGGACCGGCCTGCTGTTCGGCGCGTTCAGCATGGCCGGCGCCTACGGCGGCGGCCGGCTCGCGGAGTACCTGCCCGGCACGCTGCTGCTGGTCGCGTTCGCCCTGATGATGCTCGCCACGGCGGTCGCGATGCTGCGCGGACCGCGGGGCGGCCGGGAGCGGGCGCGGTCCGCGCCCGCCGAACTGCCCCTGAAGCACATCGCGGTGGAGGGGCTCGTGGTCGGCGCGGTCACCGGGCTCGTCGGCTCCGGCGGGGGCTTCCTCGTCGTCCCGGCCCTGGCGATCCTGGGCGGGCTGCCGATGGGCATCGCGGTCGGCACCTCGCTGCTGGTCATCGCGATGAAATCCTTCGCCGGCCTCGCCGGACACCTGGCCGGGGTGGAGATCGACTGGCGCCTCGCGCTCACCGTCACGGCCGCCGCGGTGGCCGGCAGCCTGGTCGGCGGCCGGCTCGCGGGCCGTATCCCCCAGGACGCGCTCCGCACCGCGTTCGGCTGGTTCGTCGTCGTCTTGGGCGTCTTCGTCCTGGCGCAGCAGCTCGACACCGCGGTGTGGGCCCACCCGGCCACCTGGGCGGTGCTCGCCGCCGTGCCGGCGGCCGTGATCGCCGCCCGGCGGCGGGCCGCGCACCGGAGGTCCGCGCCGGCGTCCACGGGCCCCGCGGCAGCCTCCGGGGGTCCGCCGGTGCCGGGGGAGCGGCACCGGGAGCGCGCGGCGAAGTCCTGATTTATACCCCTTGGGGTATTGTTGTCGCCGGGGGGACGAAGGAGGGTTCCCATGCAGGTGGACGACGAAGCGGTACGGCCGGTGCTGAACCGGCTGCGACGGGCCCAGGGCCAGCTGGCCGCGGTGATCGCCATGATCGAGGCGGGCCGGGACTGCAAGGACGTCGTCACCCAGCTCGCCGCGGTCTCCCGCGCCCTGGACCGGGCCGGCTTCAAGATCCTGGCGAGCGGCATGCGCCAGTGCCTCGCCGAGAGCCCGGCCGACGCCCCGCCGATGTCCGAGGAGGAGCTGGAGAAGCTCTTCCTGACCCTCGCCTGAACCGCCTCCGCCCGGCGCGTCCCGCCCCCGCCGGCCCTGCCGGCCGGTCCAACGGCGCGCCGGGCCGCCGCGCGTCGCGGCGGGCGCCCCGCCGTCCGGAGGTCCGCGTCGCGGCGGGCGCCCCGCCGTCCGGAGGTCGCCGGCCACGGGTCGCGCCGCCGCCCGCCCGGCCGCGAGTCGGCCACGCGGTGCGTTCCGCCCGGGCCGGCCGCTTCCGGGGAGCGCCGCGCCGGCCGCCCGTGCGGGGCCCTCCCGGGCCGCTGTCCGGAAACCCGCAGGGCGCCTCCGCCCGTGTGGTGCCGCCCACCGGCCGCGCCGGCAGGGCCCAACCTCCGGCCGGCCGCTTCCGAGGAACGCCGCGCCGCCGCCCGGCGGGCCCGGCCCCCGGCCGGCGCGCCACGTCCCGGAAAAGCAGAAAACCCCTGCTCAGCAGGGGTCTCATGGTGTCCGAGGGGGGACTTGAACCCCCACGCCCGATAAAGGGCACTAGCACCTCAAGCTAGCGCGTCTGCCATTCCGCCACCCGGACCAGGTGTCTGCCGGACCGCCCGTGGCCGTTCCGACGTGGAAAACCATAGCAAACATCCGGGGGTGCCCGATCACCCGGCCCGCGCCGCGGGGTGGCCGGATGTCGGGGGTGTGACGGCAGTATTACCGCCTTGGGCCGGACGGGAGAGCGGAGGAGTATGGCGGACGGACCCCGCCGTGCGGCGGCCCCGCGACCCGGGGGCGCCCACGGCAGCGAACGACGAGGAGGCAGTGTGAGCGAGTCGATGTCGGCCGCGACGGGCAGTGGCGCCGTCACCGGTGAGGACGAGGTCGTCGAGCTGTGCCGTGACCTGATCCGTATCGACACCAGCAACTACGGAGACCACTCGGGCCCCGGTGAGCGGGCGGCGGCGGAGTACATCGCCGAGAAGCTGGCCGAGGTCGGCCTGGAGCCGCAGATCTTCGAGTCCCACAAGGGCCGGGCCTCCACGGTGGCCCGGATCGAGGGGGAGGACCCGTCCCGGCCGGCGCTGCTGATCCACGGCCACACCGACGTGGTGCCGGCCAACGCGGACGACTGGACGCACCACCCCTTCTCCGGGGAGATCGCCGACGGCTGCGTGTGGGGCCGCGGCGCGGTCGACATGAAGGACATGGACGCGATGACCCTCGCGGTCGTCCGGGACCGCCTGCGCAGCGGCCGGAAGCCGCCGCGCGACATCGTGCTCGCCTTCCTCGCCGACGAGGAGGCCGGCGGCGTCTACGGCGCGCGGCACCTGGTGGACCGCCACCCCGACCTGTTCGAGGGCGTGACCGAGGCGATCGGCGAGGTGGGCGGCTTCTCCTTCACGGTCAACGAGAAGCTGCGGCTGTACCTGGTGGAGACCGCACAGAAGGGCATGCACTGGATGCGGCTGACCGTGGACGGCACCGCCGGCCACGGGTCGATGACCAACAACGACAACGCGATCACCGAGCTGAGCGAGGCGGTGGCGCGGCTGGGCCGGCACAAGTTCCCGGTCCGGGTGACGAAGACCGTACGGTCCTTCCTGGACGAGCTGTCCGACGCCCTGGGCACCCCGCTGGACCCGGAGAACATGGAGGAGACGCTCGCCAAGCTGGGCGGCATCGCCAAGATCATCGGCGCGACGCTGCAGAACACCGCGCAGCCCACCATGCTCGGCGCCGGCTACAAGGTGAACGTCATCCCCGGCCAGGCCACGGCGCACGTGGACGGACGGTTCCTCCCCGGCTACGAGGAGGAGTTCCTCGCCGACCTGGACCGGATCCTCGGCCCGCGGGTGCGCCGGGAGGACGTGCACGCCGACAAGGCGCTGGAGACCAGCTTCGACGGCTCCCTGGTGGAGGCGATGCAGACGGCGCTGAAGGCGGAGGACCCGATCGCGCGGGCGGTGCCGTACTGCCTCTCCGGCGGCACCGACGCCAAGTCCTTCGACGACCTGGGCATCCGCTGCTTCGGCTTCGCGCCGCTCAAGCTTCCCCCGGAGCTGGACTTCGCCGGGATGTTCCACGGCGTGGACGAGCGGGTGCCGGTGGACGGGCTCACCTTCGGCGTGCGGGTGCTCGACCGCTTCCTCGACAACTGCTGAACTCGTCACCCGTTTCCGGTGTTTCGCCGGAACGGGTGAAAGGAGGTTTGGTTTCGTAGCCTGCTTGGCCCCTCCTCGTTACAGGGGGTGCGGCCCGAGCGATCGGACCGCATTGCCAGCGAGGAGGATCAATGATCAGGAAGGTCGTCGCTGCCGCGACCGTCACCGGTGGCCTGGTGCTGGCCGGTGCGGGCACGGCCGTTGCCGACCCGGGAGCGAAGGCCGCCGCGGTGGGCTCGCCCGGCGTCGTCTCCGGCAACGTGGTCCAGGTGCCGGTGTACGTCCCGGTGAACGTCTGCGGTGACACGATCGACGTGATCGGACTGTTGAACCCCGCCTTCGGCAACGTCTGCAGCACCACGTGACGTCGCGTCACGGCTCCCAGGGAGTGATCCCTACGCGGTCCCGGAGTGCTCTCGGGCACTCCGGGACCGCTGGGTTGACGCACGGGCGCTCAGCCCGCGCGGATCTTCGATTTCGAGGCAAGGCAGGGAAACGGACCCCATGCGCAAGGTTGCGAGAAACAGTCTGATGACGGTCGCCGCGGCGGGCAGCGTGCTCGCCGCGACCGCCGGTTACGCGAGTGCGGCGGGCTCCGGCGCCCACGGCGGGGCCGTCGGCTCCCCGGGAGTCGCGTCCGGCAACTCCGTCCAGGTGCCGGTGCACATCCCGGTGAACGTCTGCGGGAACACCATCGACGTCCTCGGGCTGCTCAACTCCGCCGTCGGCAACACGTGCGTCAACGGCTCCGGTGGCAAGCACGCGGCCGGCCCCCAGCACGGCACGGGCGGCAAGCATGCCAAGGGCAAGCACGCCAAGAGCACCCCGGGCGACGCCACCCGCGGCGGCGGGCACGGCAACCAGGCCGGCGGCGCGCAGCACGGTGGTGCACAGGCCGGTGGCGGGCAGGGCGGTGGAGCGGTGGCCGACGGCCACGCCCACGGCTCGCCGGGTGTGCTCTCCGGCAACCAGGTGCAGGTGCCGGTCCACATCCCGCTGAACGTCTGCGGGAACACCATCGACATCATCGGCGTCGGCAACTCCGCGCTCGGGAACGACTGCGAGAACGACGCCGGCGAGCCGGTCCGGCAGCGTCCGGTGCAGCCGCCCAAGCACGCCAAGCCCAAGCCGCAGCAGCCGGAGCGCCACCAGCCCAAGCCGGCCGCCCCGCACGAGCAGGCCCCGGCGCCCGAGAAGATCAGCCACGTCGCGCGCACCCAGCCGGTGTCCGACCCGCAGGTCCACGCGGACGAGCCGCAGCTGGCGCAGACCGGTGCCGGAGCGCTGGACCTGCTGGCCCCGGCCAGCGCCGGCCTGCTGCTGGCGGGCGCCGTCCTGTACCGCCGCAGCCGGGTGCGCGGTCACTGACCCTGCCACCCGCCGGGAAACGGAGCGGGCCTCGCGATCGCGAGGCCCGTTTCTCGATTTTTCAGGTGGCATTCACCGGACGGTGGTATTCCACGGCCGGTGATTCACCAGGTGGCCCGCAGCTGGCGGATGATCCGGCGGCGGAGCCGCACCTTGCGGCTGCCGTCGGGGTTGAGTCGAAGTCGGTCCAACTCCCAGTGTCCGTACTCGGCATGGTCGGTCAGCAGGCGTGTGGCGGCCTTCCGGGAGACGCCCCGGGGCACGTACACATCGCAGAATTCGTATTCCGGCATCGCATCTATTGTGCGGGAACTGCTCTGATACGGATAGCGTCTGCACTATGTCTGATGCTGCGCAGCCATCCGCTGCCGAGGTACGTGCCGCCGCCGAGGCGGTCAAGATCGCGCTGGACCGACACCTCGACGCTGTCGAACGCCGTTCGGGCGAGGACGACCCGGCCGTCTACGCCGCGTTCAACGAGCTGGCCGCGGCGGCCGAGGCGTACGACGAGCTGCTCTACGACGCCTACGACGAGGTCACCCCCTTCGAGATCCCCGGCGACGGCATCCCCGCCTACGCCGGGCCCGACGAACCGGCCGCGCTGAGCGTGCTGATCCGCCGGGACTACGCGGTCGCCGAGCCGCAGCGCCTGCTGGCCCAGGCACAGCGGGTCGCGGACGTGGACCCCGACCTCGCGACCGGTACCGGTGGCACCCCGGGGGCGGCGAGCAGTGTGCACGCCGCGCTGGGCATGATCTTCGGCGAGTACGAGCCCGACGAGATCGCCTCCCGGCACCAGGAGTTCGGCCTGGAGGAGGGCGACTCCACGCTGTGGGTGGTGGCCGCCGACGAACTCGCCGAGCCGGGGGAGTGGCTCTCCGCGCCCTTCGATCAGACCGATCCGCAGCGGGTGGTGTGCCGCTTCGACGTGAGCGAGGTCTTCGACCACGAGCTCGACGAGGACGACGAGGAGCTGGACGAGGACGACCTCGACGAGGAGCCGGAGGACGACGGGGCCGTGCCCGGCGCCGGGGCCCTGGACGAGGACGACGACGTGGTGGACGTCGACGACGACGACCTGGAGGTGCTCGGCCCCGACCGCTGAGCGACCGGGGCCGGGCGGCCCGGTCAGCCGGCGAGCGGTCCCTGCGCCTCCAGCAGGGACCGCAGCCGGGTCGTCCGCTCCTTCGCCGGCACCTGCGCCACCGCACGCGGCAGCGCCTCCCCGGCACCGTGCACCACGGACAGGTGGCGCTCGGCGCGGCCGAACGCGGTGTACACCCAGGAACGGGTCAGACCGGCCGCCGCGTCACCGGGCAGCACCACCACGGCCGCCGGCCAGCGCTGTCCGGCCGCCTGGTGGGCGGTGATCGCCCAGCCGTGCCGCACGCCGTCCGGGACCTCCTCGCGCGGCACCACCAGCCGGGTGCCCGCGCAGTCCAGCCGCAGCCCCTCGGCGTCCGCCGACACCACGGTGCCCGGCAGCACGTGCCCGGGCGCCGGGACGTGGACCACCCGGTCCCCGGGATCGAAGCCGCCGAACCGGCCCGGCCCGGGGTTCAGCCGCTCCTTCAGCGCCCGGTTCAGCACCCGGGTGCCGGCCGCGCCGCCGTGCCCGACGGTGATCACCTGCACCTCACCGGCGGGTACCCCGATCACCCGCGGCACCGAGTCGGCCACCAGCTGCACGGTCCGGTGCACCGCCTCCCCGGCGTCCCGCACCGGCACGGTCACCACCTCCCGGCCGGGTGCGGCCACCTCGGTCAGCTCCCCGACGCCGATGCCCGACACCAGCTCCCCGATCGGCCCGGGATCGGGCGTCCGGGAGACCACCTGGGGGCAGCAGCGGGCGGCGAGCAGATCCGCGAAGACCCGGCCCGGGCCCGCCGACCACAGCACCCCCGGATCGCCGCTGAGCACCAGCCGGGCACCGTCCGGCAGCGACTCCACCAGCATCGCCGCGGTCTCCACGTCCAGCTGCGGCGCGTCCACCACCGCCACCAGGTCCACGGCGAGCGCGCCCTCGGCGTCCCGGCCCGGCCCCTGCCCGCCGGACAGCAGCCCCGCGACGGTGACGGCGGCCGGGTCCGGCAGGTCTCCGGCGGCCGGCCCGCCGTCCCCGCCGCCGGCCGACGCGGCGGCGAGCGCGGCGGCCAGCCGGCGCCGGCCGTCCTCGCTGTGCGCGGCCAGGTACGCCCGCAGCCCCATGGCCCGTGCCGCGGCCACCAGGGCGACCGGCTCCGCACGGGCCGCCTCGCCACCGCTGTGCGCCACCAGCCCGTGCCCGGCGGCGGCGCGGATCAGCTCGGCGGCGGACGGGGAGCCCGACGCGGCGGCCGCGGCCTCCCAGGCGGCGGCCTGCGCCCCGGCCGGATCCGCGCCCGCCGCGCCCTCCGGGCCGCCCCGCTCGTCCGCGCCGTCCGCCGGGACCGCCGCGGTCCCGGGGTCCACGGCGGTGTTGACCAGCCGGGCGAGGCCGTCGGCGAGGCTCTCCTCGGCCAGCGCGAACCGGTCCAGGCCGAGCAGCACCCGCACCGCGGGGGCCTCCTCGTCCGCGTCCGGGCCGGCCGGGCGGGCGCCGGGCAGACGGTCCAGGGCGTCCTGGAACACCAGCACGTCACCGGCGCCCACCGCGGCGCGCAGCGCCTCGTCGGGGTCGGGGACGGCCCGGTCGGCCAGCGCCCGGCGCACCGTGCCCGCCGGCAGCGCGGTGTGGCCCTCCAGCGCCGCCCGCGTCAGCAGCCAGCGCACCAGGGCCTGCGCCCGCCGCTCGTCACCGGGGCCGCACTCCGGGCCGAGCAGCGCCCGGGCGAAGGAGTCGGCCTGCTCGGGGCGGACCCGCGGCACCCCGAGCAGCTGCCAGGGGTCCTCCCGCAGCGCGGCGGCGGCCCGCTCCCCGAGCGCCTCGGCGACCGGCACGGCCAGCTGCTCCGGGGCGCCGCCCGCGGCGAGCACCTCCCGCACCCCGGCGGCGTCGGCGAGCGCGGCCCGGCCACCGGCCCGCCGCGCACCGGACGCCGGGGCGGCCACCGTGCCGCCGCCCGGGGCCGGCGCGGGACCGGTCGGCGCGGCACCGGCCGGCGCCGGGCCCGCGGGCGGCCGGGGCGGTGCGGCGGCGGGCCGGGCCGCAGGTGCGGCCGGGCCGGGGCCGGACCGCTCGGTGAAGAAGGAGGCCGCCGGGCGTTCGCCGCGCTCCACCGCGCGGACCGCCGCGGCCAGCGCCTCGGCGGCGGCCGAACGCCCGCCGCGGGGTGCGCCCTGCGGTGCCCCCGGACCCGCGGGCGCCCCGGCAGCGGTCCCGGACGCCGCCCCGGCGCCCTCGGCGGACGCGCCGCCGCTCCGGCTCTCCCCGGAGCCCGGCCGGGCCTCCCCGGCACCGGTCCGGGCCTCCCCGGCACCGGTCCGGGCCTCCCCGGCACCGGCCGCGGCTTGCGTGCCTGCGGTTCCGGGCTCCGTGGCGCCACCCGTGGGTTCCGGGCCGCCGGCACCCGGCCCCGCGCCGTCGCCGGGCCCGCCGGCGTCCTCCGTGTCGCTCTCCGCGCCGCCGGGTTCGTCGGCCCGCCCCGGCTCGCCCGGCTCTCCGGCGCCCCCGGCCACCGGCTCGCCGGTCTCCGGCCCGGACGCCGCGCCGCCGTCCGGGCCGGCGGCGTCCGCGCCGGACGCCGCCCCCGCCGGGGCGGGCCGCTCCTCGGCGGCGGACCCGCTGTCGTGCGCGGGCTCCTCCTCGGGGGCGGTGGCGGCCTCGCCGTCGGGGCGGTCGGTGCTCACAGGGTGCTCCAGTCCTGGTCGGGGTAGCGGTGCACGGGCGCCGACACGTCGTCCAGCGCCCGGCAGATCTCGGGGGGAAGACTAAGCGCCTCCACCGACAGCGCCGCTCTGAGCTGCTGCGCGTTGCGCGCCCCGACGATCGGGGCGGCGACTCCCGGGCGGTCCCGCACCCAGGCGAGGGCCACCTGCAGGGCGGTGGTCGCCAGACCGTCCGCGGCGGTGGTCACCGCATCCACGATCCGGCTCGCCTCCTCGTCCAGGTAGGGGGCGACGAACGGGGCCAGGTGCTCGGAGGCGCCCCGCGAGTCGGCGGGGGTGGCGTGCCGGTACTTCCCGGTCAGCACCCCGCGGCCCAGCGGCGAGGACGGCAGCAGGCCCACCCCCAGGTCGAGCGCGGCGGGCAGCACCTCCCGTTCGATCCCGCGCTGGAGCAGCGAGTACTCCATCTGGGTGCTGGCCAGCCGGGTCCGTCCGCCGGGGTCGGCGAGCTGCCAGGTCGCGGCCTTGGCGAGCTGCCAGCCGCAGAAGTTCGACACCCCGACGTAGCGCGCCCGGCCGCTGCTCACCGCGATGTCCAGGGCCTGCAGGGTCTCCTCCAGCGGCGTCATCGGGTCGAACGCGTGGACCTGCCACAGATCCACGTAGTCCGTGCCCAGCCGCTCCAGCGAGGCGTCCAGCGCTTCGAGCAGGTGGCCCCGGGAGCCGTCGAAGCGCCGGTCGGGGTCGGGCACGCTGCCCGCCTTGGTGGCGATGACCAGGTCCCGGCGCGGCACCAGGTCCTCCAGCAGCTGCCCGAGCAGATACTCGGCACCGCCGTCGGCGTAGACGTCCGCGGTGTCCACCAGGGTGCCTCCCGCGTCCCAGAACACCTTGAGCTGTTCGGCGGCGTCGTGTTCGTCGGTGTCCCGTCCCCAGGTGAGCGTGCCGAGCCCGATCCGGGACACGCGCAGACCGGTGCGGCCGAGGTGCCTTAGCTCCATGGACGTCGAGATTACTGGGGCGGCCGATCACCCGTGCCGCCCTGTGGACAACGTGGCACTGCCGTACCGGTGCGAGGCGCGCTAGAGTCCCCCGAAAGGGACGTTACTCATCGGTAAGGGGAGTTCATGAAGCTCGGGATCAACCTGGGGTACTGGGGCGCCGGGATGGACGCGGACAACCTCGCGGTGGCCCGGGAGGCCGACCGCCTCGGCTACTCGGTCTGCTGGGCCGCCGAGGCGTACGGCTCCGACGCGCCCACCGTGCTCTCCTGGGTGGCGGCCCAGACCGAACGGATCGACGTGGGCTCGGCCATCTTCCAGATCCCCGCCCGCACCCCCGCGATGACCGCGATGACCGCCGCCACCCTGGACTCGCTCTCCGGCGGCCGGTTCCGGCTCGGCCTGGGCGTCTCCGGCCCGCAGGTCTCCGAGGGCTGGTACGGGGTGAAGTTCGACAAGCCGCTCGCCCGCACCCGCGAGTACGTCGAGATCGTCCGCAAGGCGATGTCCCGCGAGCGGCTGTCCTACGAGGGCGAGCACTGGACGCTGCCGCTGCCCGGCGGCCCCGGCAAGGCCCTCAAGCTCACCGTGCACCCCGAGCGCGAGCACATCCCGCTGTACATCGCGGCGATCGGCCCCAAGAACCTCCGGCAGACCGGTGAGATCGCCGACGGCGCGCTGCTGATCTTCCCGTCCGCCGAGCACCTGGAGGAGACCGCCATCAGCCACCTGCGGGCCGGGCGGGAGAAGGCGGGCCTGACCATGGAGGGCTTCGACGTCTGCCCGACCGTGCCGCTCGCCCTCGGCGAGGACAAGGACGTCAGCGCGCTCGCCGACACCTTCCGCCCGTACACCGCCCTGTACGTGGGCGGCATGGGCAGCCGCAAGCAGAACTTCTACAACCAGCTCGCCCGGCGCATGGGGTACGAGAAGGAGGCCACCGAGATCCAGGACAAGTACCTGGCCGGCGACAAGGACGGCGCCGCCGCGGCCATCCCGGAGAAGCTGATCGACTCCACCACCCTGCTGGGCTCGGTGGACCGGATAGCGGACGGCATGCGGCGCTATGCGGAGGCCGGCGTCACCACCCTCACCCTCGCCCCGGCGGGCTTCACCCTCGACGAGCGGGTCGCCGCCCTGCGCGCGGGCACCGAGGCGCTGGAGCGGGCCGGCCTCGCCTGACGGCGCCAGGCGCCACGCCGCGCGGCCGTGGTGGGGGCTCGGGGGCTTCCCCGCCACGGCCGGCACCCGGCTCAACGCCGGGGCCCGCGGGCGGTTACGGCCCCCGCCCCCGGCCCCGCCCCCCGCTTCGCCTCGGCGTCCCGGGCCACACCGGTCACGGGCCGTACCCGGCCGGCCCGTACCGTCCCTGCCCCGGAGCCGTGGACGGGCTGCACCGGGCCCCGCACCCGGGCCCCGTCCGGTCAGTTCCGGGGGCGGTTTCCGCACCCCGCTCCACGGCGGCCCGCCACCGGGCGGCGGCCGGACGGGTGCCGGATTCCTCCGTCCGGCCCGGCCCCGCCGGTCAGCTGTTGCCCCGCCACCGCACCGGACGTTCACTGGGTTCCTGCGCGGATGTCGCACGGAGGTGGCTGATGCTCACGGCGAAAAGCGTGTTCACCGAGATACTCGACGACGACCGGTCCTTCCAGCTCTTCTGCTCCATCGCGGCGAGCGGTGAGGCGCAGGGCGGCTGGGAGAACGGCCGGATCGCCGCCCTGGTACCGCCGGGCGCCCGGCACCTCGCCCCGAAGATCGCGCGCCACGGCGCGGACGAGGACAAGCACGGACGCATCTTCAACGCGCTGCTGCGCAAGCGCGGACTGGAGCCGGTCGAGGTGCCGCCGGAGGCCGACTACACCATGCTGCTGGAGGCCCGCGGCATCGGGCTGGCCCACGACAAGCTGCGCCGGGACGAGCCGCTGACCGAGCGGGACATCATCGTCTACCTGGCGCACAGCCGGGTCACCGAGGAGCGCGCGTCGGCCCAGATGCGGATGCTGCGCAAGTACTTCGGCGACCACCCGGACATCGGCCGGGCGGTCCGGATGATCTCCGACGACGAGGACAACCACCTCGCCTACTGCCACGAGGAGCTGCTGCGGCTGGCCGCCGCCGGGCACGGCAGGCTCATCCAGGCCACCCTCCGGGAGAGCGCGCTCGCCGAGACCGTGGTCTACCGGGATGTCGGCCTCGCCGTGATGCGCCGCATGGGCGACCTCCTGGGCTGGCCGCGCGCCAAGTCCGCGGTGCTCGCGGCCGGCGTCCACGCCCTGTACGCCGCCGAGCGCCTCGGCGGCTGGCGCCGGATGGTGACGCTGCGGATGCCGGAGCGGCGCGACGCGCTGGGCACGGCCCCCACCACCGAGCCCGAATTCGCCTGACGGCCGCACCACCGGGCGGGGCGGCACACGGCGGCGGAGCCACGTGCGCCCGCGGCCGGTCGCCCCCGGGTCGGCGTCCGCCGGTCACCTTCCGGGACGGCCCGGGCCGGTCACCCCCGGGCGGCCCGCGTCGGTCGCCGCCGGGTGCGGGCGCCCGGTCACAGCCAGCCGCGGCGGCGGAAGAACCGGTACAGCGCGAAGACCGTCCCGACCATCACCGCCACCGCCACCGGATAGCCCCAGGACTGCCGCAGCTCCGGCATGTGGGAGAAGTTCATGCCGTAGACACCGGCGACCATGGTGGGGACGGCGACCATCGCCGCCCACGCCGAGATCTTCCGCATGTCGTCGTTCTGCCGTACGCCCATCTGCGCCAGATGGGCCGCCAGCACGTCCGAGAGCAGCCGGTCGAGCGCGTCGGTCTGCTCCTCGACCCGGGCCAGGTGGTCGCCGACGTCCCGGAAGAACGGCTGTGAGCCGGCGTGCACGAACGGCACCCCGGCCCCCGCCAGCCGGTTCACCGGCTCCACCAGCGGCCCGGCGGCCCGGCGGAACTCCAGCAGCCGGCGCTTGAAGGCGTAGATCCGGCGGGCGGTCCGCCCCGAGGTCCCCCGGTCCGGGCTGAAGACCTCCGTCTCCAGTGCCTCCATGTCCGTCCGCAGGTCCTCGGCCACCTCCAGGTACCGGTCCACCACCGTGTCGGTCACGGCGTACACCACCGCGGTCGGCCCCTGCCGCAGCACCTCGGGGGTCTGCTCCAGCCGGTCCCGTACGGTTCCCAGCGGGTCGGCGGTACCGTGCCGGACGGTCACCACGAACGCCTCGCCCACGAAGACCATCAGCTCACCGGTGGTGACGGTGCCGTCGCGCTCCTCGTACCGCACCGGCTTCAGCACCAGGAACAGGGAGTCCTCGTACACCTCCAGCTTGGGGCGCTGGTGGGCCTTGAGGGCGTCCTCCACGGCCAGCGGGTGGAGCCCGAACTCCTCGGCCACCCGCCCGAACTCCTCCTCGGCCGGCTCGTGGAGCCCGATCCACACGAAGGCGTCGCCCGCCCCCCGGGCCTCCCGCAGCACGCCGGAGAGATCGGCCGGGCAGTCCGTCCGCCGCCCGTCCCGGTACACGGCGCAGTCCACGATCACGTCGCGCATTCTGCCGCTCCTCGCCCCGGAGCGCACCCGGGGACCGCGCCGCGGGGTGTCCCCGTCCGCCCGGCACCGTGGGGCGCACCGGAGCATCACCCGGTGTCACCGGCATCCACCGGCGCGCGGTGCCCCGACGGGCGCCCCCGGGGCGACGGTTCCGGAGAAGCCGGGCCCGAGGCGTGCCGGCGGGGCCGGGCGCGGCGGTGCGGCCGGCGGGCGCGAGCCCTCCCGGGGGAGGGGGGTGGTGAGGCCGGCCGGCGCGGGGGCCGTCACGGGGAGAGGGGCGGTGCGGCCGGCGGGCGCGGAGGTCCCGCGGGCAGGGCAGGCCAGGACGGTACGGCCGGGGCCGGCGGCGGGGCGCCCGCCCACCGGCCGGCCCGGTGGGCGGGCGCCCGCGCACACCCCTGGACCCCGAGTGCGCCGGGGGCCGTAGGGTGGCGGCATGCCCACGCTGATCCTCGTCCGGCACGGCCGGTCCACCGCCAACACCGCCGGGGTGCTGGCGGGCCGGGCCCCCGGTGTCGCCCTCGACGAGCGCGGTGCCCGGCAGGCCGCCGCGCTGCCGGCCAGACTCGCCGGCATCCCGGTCGCCACCGTGGTGTCCTCCCCGCTCCAGCGCTGCCGGGAGACCGTGGCCCCGCTGCTCGCCGCGCGCCCCGGACTGCCGTCGCACACCGAGGAGCGCATCCAGGAGTGCGACTACGGCGACTGGTCGGGACGGAAGCTGTCGGAGCTGTCCGACGAGCCGCTGATGGCCGTGGTGCAGCAGCACCCGTCGGCGGTCACCTTCCCCGGCGGCGAGTCGATGCGGGGGATGCAGGCCCGGGCGGTGGACGCGGTCCGGGACTGGAACGACCGGATCGAGGCCGCGTACGGCACCGACGCCGTCTACCTGATGTGCTCGCACGGCGACATCATCAAGTCGCTCGTCGCGGACGCGCTCGGCCTCCACCTCGACCTGTTCCAGCGGATCACGGTCGCCCCCTGCTCGGTGACGGCGATCCGTTACACCGCGGTACGGCCCGTGCTGCTGCGCCTCGGCGACACCGGTGAACTCGGTGCCCTGGCGCCGCGCGAGGACCGCGCCGCCGACGCGAGCCCGGACACGGCCGTGGGGGGCGGCGCGGGCGCGCCGTGATCCGTGCGCGCAGTAGGGTGGTGCCGCGGCGCCGTCCCGCCGCGTGCCACGCTAACGATCTTCAGCGGTCGTAGCTCCACCACCTCAGACCACAGGGAGCAGGACGTTGACCCGTCAGGTGTTCCTCTACGACCCGCCGGACCGGTTCGTCGCCGGTACGGTCGGGCTGCCTGGCCGCCGTACCTTTTTCCTGCAGGCTTCGGCGGGCGGCCGGGTGACCAGTGTCGCCTTGGAGAAGACCCAGGTCGCGGCGCTCGCCGAGCGGATCGACGAGCTGCTGGACGAGGTCGTGCGGCGTACCGGCGGCAGCGCGGCGGTGCCCGCCGTGGCCCCCACCGAGCTGACCGACACCGCCCCGCTGGAGACGCCGGTGGAGGAGGAGTTCCGGGTCGGCACCATGGCGCTCGCCTGGGACGGTGACGAGCAGCGGATGGTCGTCGAGGCCCAGGCCCTGGTCGAGCTGGACGCGGACTCCGAGGAGGACCTCGCCGAGGCCGAGGAGCGGCTGCTCCAGGACGAGCTGAACGGCCCGCCGATGCTGCGGGTGCGGCTCACCGGCACCCAGGCCCGCGCCTTCGCCAAACGCGCCCTGGAGGTCGTCAACGCCGGACGCCCGCCGTGCCCGCTGTGCAGTCTTCCGCTCGACCCGGAGGGACACGTATGTCCGCGCCAGAACGGATACCGTCGCGGGGCGTGACGCCCGCCGGCCCCGGCGACGGACCGCCGGAGCCGGTGGAACTGCTGGCGCGGGGCGAGCTGACCGTCCGCGGGCAGGTGCGCGAGGCGTCCAACGCGGTGCTGTTCTGCACCGTGGAGTACCGCGGGCACCGGGCCGACTGCGTCTACAAGCCGGTCGCCGGGGAGCGCCCGCTGTGGGACTTCCCGCACGGCACCCTCGCCCAGCGCGAGGTCGCCGCGTACGAGGTCTCCGAGGCCACCGGCTGGGGGCTGATCCCGCCCACCGTGCTCCGCGACGGCCCGTACGGGCCGGGCATGTGCCAGCTGTGGATCGAGGCGTCCACCGACGGCGACGCCCCCGAGCTGCTGGCACTGGTGGACGGCGAGAGTCCGGAGGCCGGGTGGAAGGCGGTCGGCCTCGCGGAGGTGGGGCCCGGGCGCACCGCCCTGCTGGTGCACGCCGACGACACCACCCTGCGGCGGCTCGCGGTGCTCGACGCGGTGATCAACAACGGTGACCGCAAGGGCGGGCACCTGCTGCCCACCGCCGACGGCCGGGTCTGGGCCATCGACCACGGGGTCACCTTCAACGCCGATGACAAGCTCCGCACCCTGCTGTGGGGGTGGGCCGGCGAGCCGCTGACCGAGGAGGCGCTGGCCGTGCTGCGGCGGCTGTCGGAGGAGCTGGCCGAGGGCCGGCCGCTCGCCACCCGGCTGGCCGAACTGATCACCCCGGCCGAGACCGAGGCGCTGCGGGCCCGGGTGGAGTCGCTGCTGGCCACCGGCCGGCACCCGGAGCCCGGCGGGGAGTGGCCCGCGATCCCCTGGCCCCCGGTCTGAGCGGTCCGGGGGGAAGCGGCAGCACACCCGGCCGGGAGGTCGTGCCGGGCCGGCCGTCCGCGCGGTTTCGTGCCGCGTCCGGCCGCCGGCGCCGGCCGGGGCGGGCGCGGGGGAGCGGGCGGCGGGGATACCGGGAGTCCCCGGCGGACCGGCGGATCGACCCGGTGCGACCCCGACGGTCCCGAGCGACCCGGTATGTCCCCGGAAGGCCCTGGGTCCACACCGCCGCCGTGCCACGGTTTCCGGTGGAGAGCGGCGTATCGGCGACTTTTTCGGACACCTTGGGGTGGCTGGAAATGCGTGAACGGGATCGGTGATGGTCGGGTGATATACGCCCGCTTCACTCCGTCTTGTCGAGGTCTGGGGCGTCATGCGGAGGCATACGGTCCGGTGAAGCACACGGCAGGCCGATGTACAAGGGCGCTTCTTCGGTCAACAGTGCAGATCCGGTTCGTATCCGGAAGCCGCATCCGGTTACGCTCATGACATGTATGCCTGGCCCGCTTCTGAGGTACCCGCCCTGCCCGGCAGAGGCCGCGACCTGAGGATCCACGACACCGCGACCGGGGGTCCGATCACCCTCGACCCCGGCCCCGTCGCCCGCATCTACGTCTGCGGGATCACCCCGTACGACGCCACCCACCTGGGACATGCGGCGACCTACAACGCGTTCGACCTGGTACAGCGCGTGTGGCTCGACACCAAGCGGCAGGTTCACTACGTCCAGAACGTGACCGACATCGACGATCCCCTGCTGGAGCGGGCGACGGCGACCGGCATGGACTGGGCCGAGCTCGCCCAGCGGGAGACGGCCCTGTTCCGCGAGGACATGACCGCGCTGCGGATGCTGCCCCCCGCCCAGTACATCGGCGCGGTGGAGGCGATACCGGGCATCGTGCCGCTGGTGGAGCGGCTGCGGGACGCCGGCGCCGCCTATGAACTCGACGGCGACATCTACTTCTCGGTGGAGTCCGACCCGGCCTTCGGCGGGGTGTCCGGCCTGGACGCCGAGGCCATGCGCCGGCTCTCCGCCGAGCGGGGCGGCGACCCGGACCGGCCCGGCAAGAAGAACCCGCTCGACCCGCTGCTGTGGCAGGCGGCCCGGCCGGGCGAGCCCAGCTGGGACGGCGCCTCGCTCGGGCCCGGGCGCCCCGGCTGGCACATCGAGTGCGTCGCCATCGCCCTGGACCACCTGGGGATGGGCTTCGACGTGCAGGGCGGCGGGTCCGACCTCGCCTTCCCGCACCACGAGATGGGCGCCTCGCACGCTCAGGCGCTCACCGGCGAGCAGCCCTTCGCCAAGACCTACGTCCACGCCGGCCTGGTGGCCCTGCACGGCGAGAAGATGTCGAAGTCCAAGGGCAACCTGGTCTTCGTCTCCACGCTGCGCCGGGACGGGGTGGACCCGGCGGCGATCCGGCTCGCCCTGCTGGCGCACCACTACCGGTCCGACTGGGAGTGGACGGACGCGGTGCTGAGCGAGGCGCAGGAGCGGCTGGCGCGGTGGCGCGCGGCGGTCTCCCGGCCCGACGGGCCGTCCGCCGACGCGCTGCTGGAGCAGGTGCGGGAGGCGCTCGCCGACGACCTCGACACCCCGGCCGCGCTCGCCGCGGTGGACCGCTGGGCGGCCGCGCAGGCGGCGGACGGCGGCACCGACACCGGCGCCCCGGGGCTGGTCTCCCGGACCGTCGACGCCCTGCTGGGCGTGGCGCTGTAGCCGGGGAGCCGGCTCCTTCCACCGGACCTCACGTGGCGCGGGCCCCGGCCCGCGCCACGTGGCGTTCCCGCGACGGGTGCGCACCGCCCGTACCGGGGGTGCGCCCGCGGCGCCCGGCCCGCCGCCGGAACCGGCCGCCCGGGGCGGTCCGGTCCGAACAGCGGCGGCCTCAGCCCGTCACGGCGGCGGGTCCGGCGCGCGGCGGCCTCAGCCCGTCACGGCGGTGCGGCGGCGGTCCCGCGGGCGGGTGACGCCGGGCCGCTCAGCCCTGTTCGCCGGGGGCGTCGGAGCGGTCCGGGCCGTCCGCCGGGGCCGTGGGCCCGTCTGCCTCATCGTTTCTCCCGGTGCCGCCCGGGGACGTCCCGCCGGTCTCCGGGGTCCCGCCGGTCTCCGAGGCACCACCGGTCTCCGGGGTCCCGGCACCCTCCGGGGTGCCGCCGGTCTCGTCGCCGCGGTCGGCGGACCCGGCCCGGTCGTCGTGGTCGTGCGCCGCGCCGGGGGCCGGGGCGCCGGTGCCGGTCGCGTCCGGGCCCGCCGCCTCGTCCCGCCGCCGCTTCCCGTCCCGCGGCAGTTCCTCGTCCTGCGACCGTTCCCCGGTCTCCGGCGGAGCGTCGCCCTGCGGCCGTCCGTCGGCCGGGCCGGCGGTCCCGGCCGGGTCCTCCTTCGCCGGGGACCTGCGCGGGCGGGGCCGCCCGCCGGCGGAGTCCCGCAGGTACGTCGCCGGGTCGCGGCCGTCGGCCACCCCGCCCGGCTCGGCCGCGTGCCCGCCGGGTCCCGGCTGGCCGTCCCGGCGGCGCAGATAACGCTCGAACTCCCGGGCGATGGCCTCGCCGGACGCCTCGGGCAGCTCGGCGGTGTCCCGGGCCTCCTCCAGCGACTGCACATACTCGGCGACCTCGCTGTCCTCGGCGGCCAGCTGGTCCACCCCCAGCTGCCAGGCGCGCGCGTCCTCGGACAGCTCACCGAGCGGGATGCGCACCCCGATCAGGTCCTCCAGGCGGTTCAGCAGCGCCAGCGTCGCCTTCGGGTTGGGCGGCTGGGAGACGTAGTGCGGCACGGCGGCCCACAGGCTCACCGCCGGCACCCCGGCATGGGTGCACGCCTCCTGGAGCACGCCCACGATGCCGGTGGGCCCCTCGTAGCGGGTCTCCTCCAGATCGAGGGTGCGGGCCAGGTCGGGGTCGGAGGTGACCCCGCTGACCGGGACCGGCCGGGTGTGCGGGGTGTCGCCGAGCAGCGCACCGAGCACCACGACCATCTCCACGCCCAGCTCGTGGGCGAAGCCCAGCAGCTCGTTGCAGAACGAGCGCCACCGCATGCTCGGTTCGATCCCCCGGACCAGCACCAGGTCGCGCGGCTTGTCGCCGGTGCCGGCGCGGACCACGGACAGCCGGGTCGTCGGCCACGTGATCTTCCGGACGCCGCCGTCCAGCCACACCGTCGGCCGGTTGACCTGGAAGTCGTAGTAGTCCTCGGCGTCGAGGGCGGCGAAGACCTCGCCCTTCCACTCCCGGTCCAGGTGCCCCACCGCGGTGGAGGCCGCGTCCCCGGCGTCGTTCCAGCCCTCGAAGGCACAGATCATGACCGGGTCGATCAGCTCGGGAACCCCCTCAAGCTCGATCACCCAGCGCCTCCTTCCGACCGGGGCGGGTCGTCCGTACCGCCACCGGTTGCCGTTCCATCGCGTGCGTCCCCAGCCTACGGCTTCCGGGGTACCCCGCCGCAGCCCCTATACGGGACGGACGGCCGATTCCCGCCCCCGGTGACCGCCCGCGGCGGTAGCCGACCGGCCGTCCGCCGGGGCCCGCCGGGACCGGCCCGCCCGTCCCCGCGCCCGTCCCGCCCGGGTCCGTCCCGGGCGTCCGCTCCCGGCCCGTCCGCGCCGGTCCGCCCGGCGCCCCGCTCCGGTACGGTGACCACATGACCGGATGTCCGGCAACCGGACGTCCGGCGACCGGGTGGTCGGCAGACCGGGGAGGTCCCGCATGAGTGAGCAGCTGCGCGCCGTCGAATGGACCGGGGACGGACTGTCCCTCATCGACCAGACCCTCCTGCCGCACCGGCTGGAGCGGATGCACGTCACCGACGTGGACACCCTGGTGGACGCGGTGCGGCGGCTGGTGGTGCGCGGCGCCCCCGCGATCGGGGTCGCCGGGGCGTACGGCGTGGTCATCGCGCTCCGCCAGGCCGGGCGCGCCGGATGGGACCGGGCCGAGCTGCTGGCGGCCGTCTCCCGGATCCGCGAGGCCCGGCCCACCGCGGTCAACCTGGCCGTCTGCGTGGACCGGGTGCTGCCGCTGCTGGACCGCGGCGCCGACGCGGTGCTGGCCGAGGCCCGCGCCATCCACCGGGAGGACGAGCAGGCCAACCGCGACATGGGCGGCCACGGCGCGGACTGGCTGCTCAAGCGGCTGCCCGCCGACCGGCCGCTGCGCCTGCTCACCCACTGCAACGCGGGAGCGCTGGCCACCGCCGGCTGGGGCACCGCGCTCGGCGTCATCCGGGAGCTGCACGCCCGCGGCCGGGTGGAGCTGGTGCACGTGGACGAGACGCGACCGCTGCTCCAGGGGTCGCGGCTGACCGCCTGGGAGCTGGCGCACGACGGCATTCCGCACCGTGTCCAGGCCGACGGGGCGGCTGCCGGCACCATCCTGCGGGGCGAGGTGGACGCGGCGATCGTCGGCGCGGACCGGATCGCCGCCAACGGGGACACCGCCAACAAGGTGGGCACCGTGGCGGTCGCCCTGGCCTGCGCCCACGCGGGGGTCCCGTTCCTGGTCGCCGCGCCCACCACCACGGTGGACACGGCCACCGCCACCGGCGCCGGCATCCCCATCGAACTCCGCGGTGAGGACGAGGTGCTGGAGTGGGACGGGCGGCGCATGGCCCCGGAGGGCTCCCGGGGCCACAACCCGGCCTTCGACGTCACCCCGGGTGAGCTGGTCACCGCGCTGGTCACCGAGCGCGGGGTGCTGGAGGTCGCGGCGGGCGAACTCCCCGGCGACCGGCTGGTCTGACCGGGAAATCGTCCCCGACCCGCGGCGGCCGTGGTTCCCGGCGGTCGCGCCCGGCGGCCGGGGCCGTCCGGCGTACGGTCCGCGGCCGGTGGACCGGGCGGTGCCGGCGGCGGAGCCCGTCCCGGCCGCCGCCGGGGCCCGGCCCGCCGCACCGGTCAGGGTGTGCGACGGATCGTCACCGTGTCGAACGAAGCGGTCTGCGGGTGGTCGCCGACGCCCTCCGCGTAGTACGGCTCGCCCGGCCGGCGGACACCGAGGGTGGACCACCCGGCCGCGCGGGCGGCGTCCAGTTCGGCGCGCCGGTCGGAGAGGAACAGCAGGCTGTCCGGCTCGGCCATCAGATCGGCGCAGATGGCCCGGTAGGAGTCGGGGGACTCCTTCGGCCCGGCGTTCTCGGTGTCGTACAGGCCCTCCAGCAGCGGCAGCAGATCGCCGTCCGGGGTGGACCGGTACCAGGCGAGCTGGGCGGCCACCGACCCGGAGGAGTAGCTCAGCAGCCGCAGCCCGGCCGCGTGCCAGCGGCGCAGTGCCGGGATCACGTCCGGGAAGAAGTGCGACACCAGGTCGCCGCGGGCGAACCCCTCGGACCAGATGATGCCCTGGAGGGTCTTGAGCGGGGCGACCCTGCGGTCCTCGTCGAGCCACCGGCACAGCACGTCCTCCAGCCGGGCGCGGTCCGCCTCGGGCTCACCGATCAGCTCCCGGATCTGCCGCACCGCCCGCCGCACCTCCGGCTCGGCGGCGCGTTCGGCCAGCAGCGCCCCGAAGCGTTCCCGGGAGTACGGGTACAGCTCCGCGACGACGAACCCGGTGGCGCCGGTGGTGCCTTCGATGTCCAGGACGACCGAACCGGCGGTGAAGGCGGGAGTCACGCCGCCGCCCGTTCCACCGCGGGCGCGTCCGGGCCGGGGACGCGCACCACGGCGTCGGGACCGGATTCCGGCCAGGTGGTCAGCAGTGTCACGACGCACTCCTCAAGGCTCGGCGGGACGGGCCGCGGACGGGGGCGGCGGGCCGGTGGGCTCCGGTCCGGGCCGCGGCCGGGACCCTGCGGGACTCCGCATGGCCATGGCCACTGAGCACGGTAACCCGACGCCGCGCCGGGCGGGGCGGGGTCGGACAAGCCCGGCCGTCCCGCCGGTGGCGCCGCCGGTGCCCGTGCGGCGACACGTACCGCCTGGTCAGGGCGGGTGCGCCGACCGTCCGGGGCACCCGCCGGACCCGCCGATGTCACGCAAACTTCATACGTATTCCGGGCACTTGGTCACCGGCTGCCGGACACCCCCGGCCCCGGCCGGGGGTGACGGGCCGTCAGCGCCCGGTGCGGTCCGCCGCGGAGCCGGAGGCACCGGGGGAGCGCCGGGCCGGGGCGGACGCCGGCGTCTGGTGCGGTACGGCCCCCTCCCGCCCGTCGTACGGCGCCGGCCGGCCGGGCACCCGCCGCGCGCCGGCCCCGGCCGGTTCCCCGTTCCGGCTGTGTCCGCCGTCCGCCGCGTGCCGGCCGCCGTCCGGGCCGGGCCGGCCGCGGTCCTCCGCGTGCGGTGCCTCCCGCGCGTCGTCCGCCGTGTGCGGTGCCTCCCGCGCGTCGTCCGCCGTCTGTGGTGCCTCCCGCGCGTCGTCCGCGCCCCGCCGGTGGCCGGCCGTCCCCGGTCCGCCGGCCCGTTCGCGGACGAGCGCGGCGAGCGCCGCGCGGCGGACCACGGCGTCGGCGCGGCCGTCCCGGACCACCACGGCGGCGTGCGCGTCCCGCTCCTCCAGTGCCGCCAGGGCGTCGGCGGCCGGTTCCCCCGCGCCGAAGACCGGCGGGGGCGGGGCGAGGCGGGAACCGATCGCGTCGTCCGGCAGCGCGGTGCCGGTGTCCAGGGCGATCCGCAGGCCGCGGACGGTGACCGACCCGATCACCTCGGGAGCCATCACCACCCCGTCCTCGCGCACCCCCACCGCCGACACCAGCACCGGCAGGTCCTCGTCGGGGCGGTGCGGGCCGGGCTCGTCGAGCGTGGCCAGCGCCTGCTTGACCGTGTCCGAGGGGCGCAGCCCGGCGACCGCCGGCACCGATGCGGCGTCGCCCACCACCGGCCCGTCCCCGTCACCCTCCAGGAACCCCCAGTGCCGCAGCCAGCCGTCGTCGTGGACCTTGGACAGGTAGTTGCGGCCCGAGTCGGGGATCACCACGACCACCAGGTCGTCCGGGCCCAGCCCGGCGGCGACGCGCAGCGCCGCGGCCACCGCGGTGCCCGCCGAGGCACCGGCCAGCAACCCCTCCCGCCGGGCCAGCCGGCGGGCGGTCAGCAGTGACTCGCGGTCGCCGATCCGCTCGATCCGGTCCACGACCGCGGGCCGGTAGGACTCCGGCCAGGTGTTCTCCACCGTCTCGGGGTGGCGTACCAGCCCGATGCTCTCCACGAAGTACGGGCGCCCGTCGCCGCCGGAGTACACCGACGCCTGCGGATCGGCGCCCACCACCGTCACCCGGCCGCCGGAGACCTCCTTGAGGTACTCACCGGTGCCGGTGATGGTGCCGCCGGTGCCGATGCCGGCCACCAGATGGGTGATCCGGCCGTCGGTCTGCCGCCAGATCTCCGGACCGGTGGTCCGGCGGTGGGCCGCCGGGTTGGCCGGGTTGTCGTACTGGTTGGCGTGCCAGGCACCCGGGGTCTCGGCGGCGATGCGCCGCGCGGTGCCGAAGACGTGGCGGGGGTCCTCCCGGGGCAGGCCGCTGGGACAGAGCACCACCTCGGCGCCGTACGCCCGCAGCACCGCGACCTTCTCGGCGCTGGTCCGGTCCGGCAGGGCGAACACACAGCGGTAGCCGCGCTGCGCCGCGACCATGGCCAGACCCACCCCGGTGTTGCCCGAGGTGCCCTCCACGATGGTCCCCCCGGGCCGCAGCACCCCCGCCCTCTCGGCCGCCTCCACCATCGCCAGTGCGGCGCGGTCCTTCACGCTGCCGCCGGGACCGGCGTACTCCAGCTTGGCGTAGACCGGGGCGCGCAGTCCCGCGGTCACCCGGTTGAGGCGGACCAGCGGCGTGTTCCCGACCGCCGCGATGAGGGAGGTGTGGACATCCATACAAGGTTCCTCGCATTCCGCCGCTGACGCGGCATCGGCCGGTGTGCGGGACCGCGCGGCGCGCCGGCCGCGGGCCCGGCGGACACTCTCCCAGCCGGGACGCGAGCCGCTGTGGAGTTCCGCTGCACCGGCCGCGTCGTGCCCCGGGGCGCGCACGGGCCGCCGGCCGCGTCGTGCCCCCGGGCGGTGCGGAGGGCTGCCGGGCAAGGGCGGGGGCCTGCCGGGCGGTGCGGAGGGATGCCAGGCCAGGCGGGGTCTGCCGGGTGGTGCCGAGGGCTGCCGGGCGGCGTAGGGCGGCGCCCGGCCCGCCGGTCGCGTCGTGGCCACCGGCCCGCTGCCGCGCCCGCCGGCCGCGCCGTGCCCCGGGGCGCGCGGGACCGCGGCCGGCCGGTCGTGCCCCCTCGCGCCGGATCGTGCCCCGTCGCGCCGTGGGTCCCGTGCGGTGCCGCCCGGCCCGGCCCCGGCCGTGCCGCGCGGCCGGGGCGGAGCCGTACGGAGACGGCGCGGGGGAGGGGCCCGGCCCGGACCCCTCCCCTCCGATCGCCGCCGGCGGCGGCCCCGCGCGTCAGGCGCGGCGGTCGTCCAGCAGCCGCTGGACCCGCGCCCGCACCTCGTCGGTGTCCAGGCCGCGGATGGTCAGCGTGGTGCGGCGGCGCAGCACGTCATCGACGGTGTGCGCCCACTCCAGGTCCCGGGCGTAGACCACCTGCGCCCAGATCTCCGGGGCGTCGGGGTGGATCCGCTCGGCGAGCGCCGGGTCGTCGTTGGCCAGCCGTGCGATGTCGAAGGCGAGCGAGCCGTAGTGGGTGGCCAGGTGGCGCGCGGTGTCGGCGGCCATCCGCGGGCCGGGCGTACCGCCGTCCACCAGCAGCCGGTGCTCCACGGCGTGCGGGTTGGCCAGACCCGGCAGCGGCACGTGCTTGGGCAGCCGGGAGACCGGCTCCATGTCCTCCGCCAGGGGGTGGCCGGGCAGCTGCGCCAGCTTGTTCATGACGGTCCGGCCGATGTGCCGGAAGGTCGTCCACTTGCCGCCGGCGATGGAGAGCATGCCGCCCCGGCCCTCGGTGACCACGGTCTCCCGCTTCGCCTTGGCGGTGTCGCCGGGGCCGCCCGGCAGCACCCGCAGCCCGGCGAAGGAGTAGGTGATCAGGTCGCGGGAGAGCTGCTGGTCCCGGATGGAGAACGCGGCCTCGTCCAGGATCTGGGCTATGTCCTTGTCATTGACGCGGCAGTCCGCCGGGTCGCCCTCGAACTCCTCGTCGGTGGTGCCCAGCAGCAGCATGTCCTCCCAGGGGAGGGCGAAGGTGATGCGGTACTTGTCGATCGGGGTGGCCAGCGCGGCCCGCCACGGCGAGGTGCGCTTCAGCACCAGGTGCGCGCCCTTGGACAGCCGGATGGACGGGGCCGCGTCCGGGTCCTCCAGCTTCCGCAGGTGGTCCACCCACGGGCCGGTGGCGTTGAGCACCAGCCGGGCGTTGACGCCGAACTCGGTGCCGTCGGTGCGGTCCTTCAGCTCCGCCCCGGTCACCCGGCCGCCGGTGAAGCGCAGCCCCACGACCTCCGCGTGGTTGAGGACGGTGGCGCCCGCCTCCACCGCGGCGCGCACCGTCATCAGGGCCATCCGGCTGTCGTTCATCTGCCCGTCGCCGTAGACCGCGACCGCCCGCAGGCCCTCGGTGCGCAGCTCCGGCACGTCGCGGGCGGCCTTCTCCGCCGAGATGACGTGGCCGACGCCGTCCCGGAAGGCGGAGAGCGCCGAGTAGGCGAAGACGCCCGCACCCAGCTTGGCGGCGCCGTGCGGCCCGCCCTTGTACACCGGCAGGTAGAAGGTGAGCGGGTTGGCCAGGTGCGGGGCGACGCTGTGGGACACCGCGCGCCGCTCGAAGTGGTTCTCCGCGACCAGCTTCACCGCACCGGTCTGGAGGTAACGCAGGCCGCCGTGGAGCAGCTTGGAGGAGGCGGAGGACGTGGCGCCGGCGAAGTCGCCGGCGTCCACCATGGCCACCCGCAGTCCCGACTGCGCGGCGTGCCAGGCAGTGGTGATGCCCAGGATGCCGCCGCCGATCACCAGGAGGTCGTACGAAGCCTTGGACAGCTGTTCCCGGGTCTCGGCGCGGCCCGGGTTCGAACCGGCAGCCGGGTGCGTCCCGAGGGCCGGGACGCTCTGCAGGGTGGTCATGGTCTTTTACTCCTCGTCCTCGATCCAGCCCATGGTCCGCTCCACGGCCTTGAGCCAGTTCTTGTACTCGCGGTCGCGAACGTCCGCTTCCATACGGGGGGTCCACTCGGCGGCGCGGCGCCAGTTGGCCCGCAGCGCGTCGGTGTCCGGCCAGAAGCCGACGGCGAGACCGGCGGCGTAGGCGGCGCCGAGGCAGGTCGTCTCGGCCACCATCGGACGCACCACGGGCGCGTCCAGGAAGTCCGAGAGGGTCTGCATCAGCAGGTTGTTGGAGGTCATCCCGCCGTCGACCTTGAGCGCGGTCAGCTCGACGCCGGAGTCCTTGGTCATGGCGTCGGTGATCTCGCGGGTCTGCCAGGCGGTGGCTTCGAGCACGGCGCGGGCGATGTGCGCCTTGGTGACGTACCGGGTCAGGCCGGCGATCACCCCGCGGGCGTCGGAGCGCCAATAGGGGGCGAACAGCCCGGAGAAGGCCGGGACGAAGTAGGCGCCGCCGTTGTCGTCCACCGAGGACGCCAGGGTCTCGATCTCCGCCGCGGACTTGATCAGGCCCATCTGGTCGCGCATCCACTGCACCAGCGAACCGGTGACCGCGATCGAGCCCTCCAGGGCGTAGACCGGCTTCTGGTCGCCGATCCGGTAGCCGACGGTGGTGAGCAGGCCGCTGTAGGAGTTGATGACCTTCTCGCCGGTGTTCATCAGCATGAAGGTGCCGGTGCCGTAGGTGGACTTGGCCTCGCCCTCGGAGAAGCAGGTCTGTCCGAACAGCGCCGCCTGCTGGTCGCCGAGCGCGGAGGCGACCGGGACGCCGTCCAGCGCCCCGCCCTTGACGGTGCCGTAGACCTCGGCGGAGGACCGGATCTCCGGCAGCACGGCGGCCGGCACCTCCATGGACTGCAGGATGCGCTCGTCCCACTCCATGGTGTGCAGGTTCATCAGCATGGTGCGGGAGGCGTTGGTGACGTCGGTGACGTGCCGGCCGCCGTCCACACCGCCGGTGAGGTTCCAGATGACCCAGGAGTCCATGGTGCCGAAGAGGATCTCGCCGGCCTCCGCGCGCTCCCGCAGGCCCTCGACGTTGTCCAGCAGCCAGCGGACCTTGGGGCCGGAGAAGTAGGAGGCGAGCGGCAGTCCGGTCTCGCGGCGGAAGCGGTCCTGGCCGACGTTGCGGCCCAGCTCCTTGCAGAGGGCGTCGGTGCGGGTGTCCTGCCAGACGATGGCGTTGTGCACCGGCTCGCCGGTGGTGCGGTCCCACAGCAGGGTGGTCTCGCGCTGGTTGGTGATGCCGATCGCCTTGACGTCGGCGGAGGTGATGCCGGCCTTGGCGATGGCGCCCTCGACGACCTCCTGGACGTTGCGCCAGATCTCGGTGGCGTCGTGCTCCACCCAGCCCGGCCTGGGGAAGATCTGCTCGTGCTCCTTCTGGTCGACGGAGACGATGCGGCCGTCGCGGTCGAAGACGATGCAGCGGCTGGAGGTGGTGCCCTGGTCGATGGCCGCGATGAACGGTCCGTGGCCGTGGGAACCGGTGGTCGGGATCTCGGTCATGTGTACTGCTCTCCTGGGAGTGTCCGGTGGCGGGCGGGGCGGGGCTGGGGTCAGACGAAGGCGATCTTGTACAGACCGCCCGCGAGGGCGGCGCCGATCAGCGGACCGGCGACGGGGATCCAGGCGTAGCCCCAGTCCGAGCCGCCCTTGTTCGGCAGCGGCAGGAGGGCGTGTGCGATGCGCGGGCCGAGGTCACGGGCCGGGTTGATGGCGTATCCGGTGGGGCCGCCGAGCGACAGGCCCAGGCCCACCACCACGAACGAGGTGGCCATGACGCCGAGGACACCGAGGCCGTCGCCGTCGCCGTTCAGGCCCTGGGTGAGGATCGCCAGGACGAGCACCGCGGTCGCGATGATCTCGGTGGCCATGTTCTGCGCGACGTTCCGGATCTCCGGGCCGGTGGAGAAGACGCCGAGCACCGGGCCGGCGGCCGGGGCGGCGGCCTTGTCCACCATCCCCTCGTGCCCGGTCTGCGCCCGGACGATCTCCGGGTCCGTGAGGTGGGCGTGGAACTGACCCATGTAGGTCACCCAGACGAGGGCGGCGCCGATGACCGCGCCGAGGAGCTGGGACCCGACGTACAGCGGGACGTCGCTCCACTCGGTGCCGCCCTCGATCGCCAGGCCGAGGGTCACGGCCGGGTTGAGGTGCGCGCCGGAGAGGGGGGCCGATATGTAGGCGCCGGTGAGAACGGCGAAGCCCCACCCGAAGGTGATGGCGAGCCATCCCGCGTTCCGGGCCTTGGAACTCTTGAGGGTGACGGCGGCGCACACGCCACCGCCCAGCAGGATGAGTACGGCGGTACCGATCGTCTCGCCGGTGAAGATGTCGAGGCTGGACACCCGCGACTCCTTTGTCCTTCGTCCAGGGGAAGGCGAACCCCGGGTCCCTCCGGAGGTCCGCGCCCTCAGGGGTGAGGGCGTTGGTCGGCCCGCGGCGAGTCCACCATAGCGAATATTGTCGTCAGGTGTTCGACAATGCCGACCGATGCACGGCAGTTTTCTGTACACTGCGGGGCCCGTCAAGACTTCTGTGACTGAAAACTCGTCGGTAACAAGGGGCCCTCAAACCTCCCGAAACCGACTCGTGACCTGCGGCGTCGCACGGACCGCAACACCCGGCCCACCCGTCCCGCGGGGGCACCGCCGAGCACCGCGGGCGGGTCGCGGCGCCGGCCCGGGAGGGGGAGCGGGGCGCGCACCGGCGGGAGGGCGCCGGCCCCCCGTGGGGTCGGATTCCGGTCGGATCGGTGCCGGTCACATCCCGGCGCCACCGCGGCCGGTGGCGCGCCCCCGGGGCCGGCGCTGCCGGGCCGGTACGCGTCCGGGCCGGGGGCCCGGAGCCGGGCGGACCGGGACGGGCGGGAGGGGGCGGGCCGGGAGGGGCGGGGGCACCGGCGACCGGGCCGGCGCGAGCGGGCCGCCCGGTGCCGGTGCCCGTACGGGTGGAGGGCCGACGGCCGGCGCGGCCCGAGGGCCGACGCCCGTACCGGAAGGCGGCCGGCGGCCGGCGGGGCCCGAGGACTAGAAGGGCCTGGCGCCCAGGTCGCGGGAGACCGCCCGCGCGCAGTCCCGGACCGCCGCGACCAGGTCCGGCCGCAGCTCACCGGCGGGGCAGACCCGCTCGACGGCCCCGGTGACGCCCACCGCGCCCACCGGCATCCGGCGCCGGTCGTGGATCGGGGCGGCGATCGAGGCCACGCCCTCCCAGGTCTCCTCCACGTCGGCGGCCCAGCCGCGCGCCCGGGTCAGGTCCAGGACCTCCTCGAAATCGGTCATCCGGGTGACCGTACGGGCGGTGTACGCCTTCCGCTCGCCCTCGGCCGCCTCGCTGTGCGCCACCGGGTCGTACGCCGAGAGCACCTTGCCCAGCGCGGTGCTGTGCAGCGGCTGCATCGCGCCGACCTCCAGCACCTGCCGGCTGTCGTCGGGGCGGAAGACGTGGTGCACGATGAGCACCCCCTGCTGGTGCAGCACGCCCAGGTAGACCGCCTCCCCGCTGGAGCGGGCCAGGTCGTCGGCCCAGACCAGGGCGCGCGCCCGAAGCTCGTGCACGTCGAGGTAGCTGTTGCCCAGCCGGAGCAGCTCGGCGCCCAGCTGGTAGCGGCCGGAGGCGGCGTCCTGCTCGACGAACCCCTCCTGCTGGAGGGTGCGCAGGATGCCGTGCGCGGTGCCCTTGGCGAGCCCCAGGGCGGAGGCGATGTCGGACAGGCCGAGGCGCCGCTCGCCGCCGGCGAGCAGTCGCAGCATCGCCGCCGCTCGCTCCAGCGACTGGATGGTCCGTGCCATCGCGTTTCCTCCCCACGGTGCGGGTTCGACAATGCTGAACACTATCGGTCCATGCCGACCTTGTGGTACCGCGGACGGCGCGAACGATCATCCTCTTCGATCCCGTGCGCCGTCCCGGCTGGTGGAACCACCCGCCCCCGCGGCGGTCGTGGGGGCTACGCTGACCGGGTGCGCTCCTCGTACGAGGGCGCAAAGCCGACAGCCGTCGCACCCCAGGGAGCATTTCCATGGCCTCGTACACGCCATCGTCCGCAGCCGCCCCCCGTATCGCAGCACTGCGCGAGGCACTCGCCTCCAGAGTGGTGGTGGCCGACGGAGCGATGGGCACGATGCTTCAGGCACAGGACCCCTCCTTGGAGGACTTCCAGCAGCTCGAAGGCTGCAACGAGATCCTCAACCTCACCCGTCCCGACATCGTGCGCTCGGTCCACTCGGCCTACTTCGAGGCCGGCGTGGACTGCGTCGAGACCAACACCTTCGGCGCCAACCACTCGGCGCTGGGCGAGTACGACATCTCCGACCGCGTCTTCGAACTCTCCGAGGCCGGCGCCCGGCTCGCCCGGGAGGTGGCGGACGAGCACTCCGCCGACGGCCGGCAGCGCTGGGTGCTGGGCTCCATGGGCCCGGGCACCAAGCTCCCGACCCTGGGCCACGCCCCGTACACCACGCTGCGCGACGCCTACCAGGCGAACGCCGAGGGTCTGATTGCCGGCGGCGCCGACGCGCTGCTGGTGGAGACCACCCAGGACCTGCTCCAGACCAAGGCGGCGGTCATCGGCGCCCGCCGCGCCCTGGAGCTCTCGGGCCTGGACCTGCCGGTGATCTGCTCGGTCACCGTGGAGACCACCGGCACCATGCTGCTGGGCTCGGAGATCGGCGCGGCGCTCACCGCCCTGGAGCCGCTGGGCATCGACATGATCGGCCTGAACTGCGCCACCGGCCCGGCCGAGATGAGCGAGCACCTGCGGTACCTCGCCCGCCACTCCCGCATCCCGCTGTCCTGCATGCCCAACGCGGGCCTGCCGGTGCTGGGCAAGGACGGCGCCCACTACCCGCTGACGCCCCCGGAGCTGGCCGACGCCCAGGAGACCTTCGTCCGGGAGTACGGCCTGTCCCTGGTGGGCGGCTGCTGCGGCACCACCCCCGAGCACCTGCGGCAGCTGGTGGAGCGGGTCCGCGACCTCACCCCCGCCCCGCGCGAGGTGCGTCCCGAGCCGGCCGCCGCCTCCCTCTACCAGGCGGTGCCGTTCCGCCAGGACACCTCCTACCTGGCCATCGGCGAGCGCACCAACGCCAACGGCTCCAAGAAGTTCCGCGAGGCGATGCTGGAGGGCCGCTGGGACGACTGCGTGGAGATGGCCCGCGACCAGATCCGCGAGGGCGCGCACATGCTCGACCTGTGCGTGGACTACGTGGGCCGGGACGGCGTGGCCGACATGGCGGAGCTGGCCGGGCGGTTCGCCACCGCCTCCACCCTCCCCATCGTGCTCGACTCCACCGAGGTGGACGTCATCCGCGCCGGTCTGGAGAAGCTCGGCGGTCGGGCGGTCATCAACTCCGTCAACTACGAGGACGGCGACGGTCCCGACTCGCGGTTCGCCAAGGTCGCCCGGCTCGCGGTGGAGCACGGCGCCGCGCTGATGGCGCTCACCATCGACGAGCAGGGCCAGGCCCGGACCGCCGAGCACAAGGTCGCCATCGCCGAGCGCATCATCGCCGACCTCACCGGGAACTGGGGCATCCGCGAGTCCGACATCCTCATCGACTGCCTGACCTTCACCATCTGCACCGGCCAGGAGGAGTCCCGCAAGGACGGCGTCAACACCATCGAGGCGATCCGCGAGCTGAAGCGGCGCCACCCGGAGGTGCAGACCACGCTCGGCCTGTCGAACATCTCCTTCGGCCTCAACCCGGCCGCCCGGATCGTGCTCAACTCCGTCTTCCTCGACGAGTGCGTCAAGGCCGGGCTGGACTCGGCGATCGTGCACGCCTCCAAGATCCTGCCCATCGCGCGGCTGGACGAGGAGCAGGTGCAGGTGGCGCTGGACCTGATCTACGACCGGCGCCGCGAGGGGTACGACCCGCTGCAGCGGCTGCTGGAGCTGTTCGAGGGCGTGGACACCCGGTCGATGAAGGCGTCCAAGGCCGAGGAGCTGCGGGCCCTGCCGCTGGAGGAGCGTCTCAAGCGGCGCATCATCGACGGCGAGCGCAACGGCCTGGAGGCCGACCTCGACGAGGCGCTGACCACCCGCCCGGCGCTCGACATCGTCAACGACACCCTGCTGGACGGCATGAAGGTGGTCGGCGAGCTGTTCGGCTCCGGCCAGATGCAGCTGCCGTTCGTACTCCAGTCCGCCGAGGTGATGAAGGCCGCCGTCGCCTACCTGGAGCCGCACATGGAGAAGGTGGACGACGGCCACGGCGGGACGGGCAAGGGCACCATCGTGCTCGCCACGGTCCGCGGCGACGTCCACGACATCGGCAAGAACCTGGTGGACATCATCCTCTCCAACAACGGCTACAACGTGGTCAACCTGGGCATCAAGCAGCCCGTCTCGGCGATCCTGGAGGCCGCCGAGGAGCACCGGGCCGACGTCATCGGCATGTCCGGCCTGCTGGTGAAGTCCACGGTGATCATGAAGGAGAACCTGGAGGAGCTGAACCAGCGCAAGCTGGCCGCCCGGTACCCGGTCATCCTCGGCGGCGCCGCGCTCACCCGCGCCTACGTCGAGCAGGACCTCCACGAGATCTACGAGGGCGAGGTGCGCTACGCCCGGGACGCCTTCGAGGGCCTGCGGCTGATGGACGCCCTGATCGCCGTCAAGCGCGGGGTCCCCGGCGCCGCGCTGCCCGAGCTCAAGCAGCGCCGGGTCGCCCGCCGCGCCACCGCCGAGGTCGCCGAGCCGGAGCCCGAGCAGGGCCAGGTCCGCTCCGACGTGGCCACCGACAACCCGGTGCCCACCCCGCCGTTCTGGGGCACCCGCGTGGTCAAGGGCATCCAGCAGGCCGACTACGCCTCCTGGCTGGACGAGGGCGCGCTGTTCAAGGGCCAGTGGGGGCTGAAGCAGGCCCGCACCGGCGACGGCCCCGGCTACGAGGAGCTGGTGGAGACCGAGGGCCGGCCGCGGCTGCGCGGCTGGCTGGACAAGCTGCACACCGAGAACCTGCTGGAGGCGGCCGTGGTCTACGGCTACTTCCGCTGTGTCTCCAAGGGCGACGACCTGGTGCTGCTCAACGAGGACGGCAGCGAGCTGACCCGCTTCACCTTCCCCCGCCAGCGCCGGGGCCGGCGGCTGTGCCTCGCCGACTTCTTCCGTCCCGAGGACTCCGGCGAGATCGATGTCGTCGGGCTCCAGGTGGTGACCGTCGGCTCGCGGATCGGCGAGGCCACCGCGGAGCTGTTCGCCGCCAACGCCTACCGCGACTACCTGGAGCTGCACGGCCTGTCGGTGCAGCTCGCCGAGGCGCTCGCCGAGTACTGGCACGCGCGGGTCCGGGCCGAACTGGGCTTCGCCGCCGAGGACCCGGCCGACGTGCGGGAGATGTTCGACCTGAAGTACCGCGGCGCGCGCTTCTCGCTCGGTTACGGTGCCTGCCCCGAGCTGGCGGACCGGGCGAAGATCGCCGAGCTGCTGCGGCCGGAGCGGATCGGGGTCCAGCTCTCCGAGGAGTTCCAGCTGCACCCCGAGCAGTCCACCGACGCCATCGTCATCCACCACCCGGAGGCGAAGTACTTCAACGCCCGCTGACCCCGCGGCCCCGGCCGCTCCGTGCCGGGGCCGTGCCGCGGCCGGTGCCGCGCTGCGGCCGGGGCCGGGAGAGGCGGGCGCAGGGGCGGCCGGAACCGGAAGCGGAACCGGCCGGTGGAAATCGACGGGCGTGCAGGACGGCCCCGACGTAGACTGGACGATCCGGTGAGGCCGGTCGCCCCCGAGGGAAGGGAGCGGCCGGCCTTCGCGTCCCTTCACGGAGGTACCTGGATGACCAGTGGCATCCCCGCCGTCGCCACCGGTGCGGCCGACGGCCCCGCGCTCGAACCCCGCCCCGTGGCCGCCCCGGAACTTCAGGCCGTGCTCCTCGACATGGACGGCACCCTGGTGGACACCGAGGGCATCTGGTGGGAGGCCGAGGCCGCCGTCTTCCGCGAACTCGGGTTCGTGCTCGACGAGGTGCACCGCGCCGTGGTGGTCGGCGGGCCGATGACCCGCAGCGCCTCCTACCTCATCGAGGTCACCGGCGCCGACATCACCCTCGCCGACCTCACCGTACGGCTCAACGACCGGTTCACCGAGCTGATCGACGGCAGCGTCCCGATGCTGCCCGGCGCCCGCCGGCTGCTCACCGAGCTGGCCGCGCACCGGGTGCCCACCGCCCTGGTCTCCGCCTCGCACCGGAAGGTCATCGACCGCGTCCTGCGCACCATCGGGGCCGAGCACTTCCGGCTCACCGTCGCCGGGGACGAGATGGAGCGGACCAAGCCGCACCCCGACCCGTACCTGGCGGCGGCGGCCGGCCTGGGGGCCGACCCGGCCCGCTGCGTCGTCATCGAGGACACCCCGACCGGTGTCGCCGCCGGGGAGGCCGCGGGCTGCCCGGTGGTCGCCGTGCCCTCCGTGGCGCCCATCGAGCCCGCCGCCGGACGGACGGTGGTCCCCTCCCTCGAAGAAGTCGACGTGCCATTTCTCCGACGACTCATCAGCGGAAAAGAACCGGCCACGCGCCGATCGTGCCGCGCAATTGTGCCGAATGAATAGGCCGGAGGTATTCCGGTGATCATTAAGCGTTGTTGATCACGTGAGCTTTCTCACCCTATTCCTTTCCGGTGCGGCGGGGGCACCGCGCTGAGCATCCCTTTCGCGTGCATTGGCGCGCCCCCATGTGTCCCGGTTGATGGTTTCTCGCGCCTTACGTTCCGACGTTCGCATATCGATCGCCGACCGGCCGTCATCCGAAAGTGATTACCTGGTGGTTCGGTCTGTTCCGGCCTGCCCGGAGGTGCCGACTAATCTCGTCGCGAGCACGTGGAACCACCGCAGGGAGACTCCCGACCATGAATCGCGAAACGTTGGTGCTGCCCGTCCTGGCGGGCCTGCTGACCTCCGCCCTCGCCGGCTGCGGCGGGTCGGACGACTCGGGCCCGGGTGGCGGCACCATCGTGGTCGGGACCACCGATCGGATCGAGGCCACCGCGGACGCCCCGGCGCCGCTGGACCCGGCCCAGGCGTACGACACCGCCTCCTGGGCCGTGATGCACAACGCCTTCCAGACCCTGATGCGGCTGCCCAGGGCGGGCAGCCAGCCGGTGCCGGACGCCGCCGAGTCGTGCGGCTTCCAGGACAACCACAGCGAGCAGTACCGCTGCACCCTGCGCCGCGGGCTGACCTTCGCCGACGGCCGCGAACTCACCTCCCGGGACGTGAAGTTCTCCCTGGACCGAGTGCGCCGGATAGCCCACCGGGGCGGCCCGGCCACCCTGCTGTCCAGCATCGACAAGGTGGAGACGCCCAACGAGCGCGAGGTGGTCATCCACCTCTCCGCCCCCGACGCCACCTTCCCCTCCAAGCTCACCACCCCGGCCGCCGCCATCCTGGACAGCCACGACTACGACCCCAAGGCCCTGCGCAAGGGCTTCGAGGTCGCCGGCTCCGGCCCCTACACCGTGCGGACCGAGGTGGACGGCGACCGGCTCACCAAGGCCGTCTTCACCCGGAACGACGCCTACCGGGGCGAACTGGAACCCAGGAGCGACACCGTCGAGATGCGCTTCTTCGACGACTCCGCGGCCCTGGAGCGGGCGCTGGCCGACGGCGAGGTCGACGTCGCCAACCGGGAGTTCTCCGCCGAGCAGATCGACAAGCTGGAGGCCGGGCGGGTTGCGGGGGTCCGCGTCACCGAGTCCCCCGGCCAGGCCATCCGGTACCTGGCCTTCAACACCAAGGCACCGGCGGTACGGGAGAAGGCCGTCCGGCAGGCCATCGCCCGCCTGGTGGACCGGCAGGCGCTCGTCCGCGACGTCTACAAGCGCACCGGCGACCCGCTGTACTCCCTGGTCCCCACCGGCATCGCCGCGCACACCAACTCCTTCCACAACACCTACGGCGAACCGTCGGTCGCCGGCGCCCGCGACGTGCTGCGCGACGCCGGGGTCCGGACCCCGGTGAAGCTGACGCTCACCTACACCACGGACCACTACGGTCCGGCGACGGCGAAGGAGTTCACCGCCCTGCGGGACCAGCTGAACGCCAGCGGCCTGTTCACGGCCCGCACCCAGGGCGTGCGGTGGACCCGGTTCCGGCAGGACGCGGCCGACGGGGAGTACGCGGTCTACGGCATGGGCTGGTTCCTGGACTTCCCCGACCCGGACAACTACATCGCCCCGTTCATCGGCAAGGACAACTTCCTCAACTCCCCCTACCGCAACCGCGCCATAGAGGACGACCTGCTGCCCAGGACCCGGCAGAAGGCCCAGCGGGCCCTGGCCGCCCCGGAGTTCCGGCGCATCCAGGACCTTGTGGCCGAGGACGTCCCGGTGCTGCCGCTGTGGCAGCAGAAGCAGTACGTGGTGGCCCGCGAGGACATCACCGGCACCGAGTACGCGCTGGACTCCTCCGCGATGCTCCAGCTGTGGGAGCTGGGCCGGGGAGCCGAGGGCTGAGCCCCGGACGGCCGGGGCCCGCGGCCCGGCCAGATGGTCATCGGCCCGGGTCCGGGTGGCGTGCCGGCGTCGAGCCCGGGCGGGTACCGGGCGGGGCGCCGGGACCGGCAGGGTTGGCGTGCCGACACCGGGTTCGGGTGGGGGCGCCGGCCACGGCCGGGTGGATGCCGGGTAGGCGCCGGGCCCGGCCGGGTGGCTACCCGGCAGTCCCGGGGCGCGTGGTCACCAGGGACGGCACGGCCGGGTGGTGCCGGCCCCGGCCGGGGTGGGGCGCCGCCTCACTGGCCGCCGGGACGGACCAGACCGCTCTCGTACGCGTACACCGCCGCCTGCACCCGGTCCCGCAGACCCAGCTTGGTCAGCACATGGCCCACATGGGTCTTCACCGTCGTCTCGCTGACGAACAGGTCCGCGGCGATCTCCGCGTTGGACAGCCCGCGCGCCACCAGCTTCAGCACCTCGACCTCACGGTCGGTGAGCGTGTGCAGAGTGTCCGGCACCGGCTCCTCACCGGACGGCAGGTGCTCCGCGTACTTGTCGAGCAACCGCCGGGTGATGCTCGGGGCCAGCATCGCCTCGCCCGCCGCCACCACCCGGATGGCCTGCACCAGCTCGTGGGCCGGCGCGTCCTTGAGCAGGAAGCCGCTGGCACCCGCGCGTAGCGCCTCCACCACGTACTCGTCCAGGTCGAACGTGGTCAGCACCAGCACCTTCGCCGGGCCGTCCCGGCCGGGGCCGGTGATCTGGCGGGTCGCCTCCACCCCGTCCATCCGGGGCATCCGGATGTCCATCAGCACCACATCGGGCTGGAGCGCCCGCACCTGGTCCAGGGCCTGCAGACCGTCCCCGGCCTCCCCGACCACCGCGAGATCCTGCTCGGCCTCCAGGATCATGCGGAAACCGGTGCGCAGCAGGGGCTGGTCATCGACGAGCAGGACACGGATGGCCACAGGACATCTCCTTCGTTAGACGGTCTCATTCTGCCCGCCCGTCACCCACCCCCGCCCTCAAGGGTCGCTTCGCGGCCGTTCCTGTCCGTGCCCGTCACCCACCGCCGCCTTCAAGGGTCGCTTCGCGGCCGTTTCGGTCCTGTGCCCGTCGCCCGCCCCGTCGCGCGGGGTGCTCGGGTCCGTGGTTCGCTCCCGCGCACGGGCGGGAGCGTACCGGGTCATCCGCCGGACTCCTCCGGGGGAGCCTGGCGCGGGGCCGGCGGCGCGAGGTGCAGCGGGTAGGGCGGGGGAGTGCCGCCGAACTCCGGACAGTGCGCCTGGTGGTCGCACCACCCGCACAGCTTCGTCGGCCGGGGCCGCCAGTCGCCGGTCTCGGTGGCCAGCGAGATCGCCTCCCACAGCGCGTGCAGCTTCCGCTCCACCGCCAGCAGGTCCGCCTCCACCGGGTCGTAGGTGAGGACGTCACCGCTGCCCAGGTACACCAGCTGCAGCCGCCGCGGCACCACACCGCGCAGCCGCCACACCACCAGGGCGTAGAACTTCATCTGGAACAGCGCGCCCGAGGCGTACTGCGGGGCCGGCGCCTTCCCGGTCTTGTAGTCCACCAGCCGCACCTCGCCGCTGGGCGCGACGTCCACCCGGTCGATGTACCCGCGCAGCGTCAGCCCGGAGTCCAGCACGGTCTCCACGAACAGCTCCCGCTCGGCGGGCTCCAGCCGGGTGGGGTCCTCCAGCGTGAACCACCGCTCGACCAGCCGTTCGGCGTCCGCCAGCCACTGCGCCAGCCGCTCGGCGTCCTGCCCGCCGTCCTCGCGCGCGAACAGCTCGGCCAGCTCCGGCCGGGCCGCCAGCAGCCGCTGCCACTCGCCCGGCACCAGCTCCCGCGCCCGGTCCGCGGTGCGCTGCGCCGCCGGGGCGTCGAAGAGACGCTCCAGCACCGCGTGCACCACCGTGCCCCGGGTCGCCGCCGGGCTCGGCTTCTCCGGCAGCCGGTCGATCACCCGGAAGCGGTACAGCAGCGGACACTGCATGAAGTCGGCGGCGCGTGAGGGCGACAGCGACGCCGGCCGGCCCCCGGGGAGGGCCCGGGCCTCCGCCGCGGGCGCGGGGACGGCCGGGGCCTCCGCCACGGGCGCGGACGGCTCGTCGGTCTCGCCGGTGAGTGTTCCCATGCCGAAGACCATACGGCCCCTCACCGACAGGCACCGGCGGCCACGGACAGCCACCGACCGCGCACGGGCGCCTGGCACCCATGGCGCCGGCCACCTCCGGGCGCCGGACGCGCACGGCTCCGGGCGGTCATCTCGGTCACCGCCGGCCCGGCACCGCGGCAGGCGGTGACCGCGCACCGCTCACCCACCGTCACCGACCGTCCGCCGCCCGGCGGGCGGGCGCCCGGGAGAGGCCCGAGGCGTGGCGGAGGAGTGCCGGGCGGCACGACGGGTAGGAGCCCGGGGGCCCCGGTCACGGGCGGTGGTGGGTGACCGCCGCGGGAGCCGCATACCATCGACGTCAGAGGCCCTCGCCCTGCATGATCGTGGGACCGTACCCAGAGGGCGCGGGGGATGTATCCGACGAGGGGACACCGTGGACAACAGCGGGCAGCGGCAGACCGGCCGCGACGGCGCCGGACGCGCGACCGGGCCCGAAGGCGACAGGCCGCAGCGCCCCCGGGAGGTGGGGGGCGGCTTCCTGATGGGGCGGCCGTTCGGGGTCCCGGTCTACGTCGCGCCCAGCTGGTTCGTCGTCGCCGCACTGATCACCTGGGTCTTCGGGGACCAGCTGGACCGGGTGCTGCCCGAGCTGGGCGCGGCCCGTTACCTGGTGTCACTCTTCTTCGCGGTCGCCTTCTACGCCTCCGTGCTCGTCCACGAGCTGGCGCACACCATCGCCGCGCTCCGCTACAAGCTCCCGGTCCGCCGCATCCAGCTGCAGTTCTTCGGCGGCGTGTCGGAGATCGAGAAGGAGACCGAGACCCCCGGCCGCGAGTTCGTCCTCGCCTTCGTGGGTCCGCTGCTCTCACTCGTGCTCTCCGGGCTCTTCTACGTCGGCATGCAGTTCGTCGAACCGGGCACCGTCCCCGGTGTGCTCCTCGCCGGGCTGATGGTCTCCAACCTGATCGTCGCCGCGTTCAACCTCCTGCCGGGCCTCCCGCTGGACGGCGGCCGGATGCTGCGCGCGGTGGTGTGGAAGATCAGCGGGAAGCCGATGACCGGCACCATCGCGGCGGCCTGGACCGGCCGGGCGCTCGCCGTCACCGTGCTGGTGGGCCTGCCGCTGCTGAGCCAGGCCGGCGGGCTGAACGAGGACGCCGAGGGCTTCGGCAGCTTCGAGTCGCTCACCGACGCGCTGCTCGCCGCCATCCTCGCCGCGATCATCTGGACCGGCGCCGGCAACAGCCTGCGGATGGCCCGGCTGCGCGAGCGGCTGCCCGGCCTCAGCGCCCGCACCCTCACCCGGCGGGCCGTCCCGGTGGCGGGGGACACCCCGCTGTCGGAGGCGCTGCGCCGCGCCAACGAGGCGGGCGCCCGCGCGCTGGTCGTCGTGGACGGGCAGGGCGTGCCGACGGCCGTGGTCCGCGAGGCCGCCATCGTCGGCATCCCCGAGCACCGCCGCCCCTGGGTCGCGGTCGGCACCCTCGCCCAGGACCTCAAGGAGGGCATGAAGGTCTCCGCGGAGCTGACCGGCGAGGACCTGCTGGACACCCTGCAGACCACCCCGGCCACCGAGTACCTGGTGGTGGAGGAGACCGGGGAGATCTACGGGGTGCTCTCCGCCGCCGATGTGGAGCGGGCGTTCGTGGCGGCCATGGCCCGCCCCTCCTCCTGACGGCGGTACGCCCCGGCCCGGCACTCCGGGCGGCGCCGCGGCCCGGCCCGCACCCGCCGGCCCCGTCCACGTACCCGTCGGCTTCCCGGTACCCGCCCTCGGCCCCTCGGCCCCCCGCCGGGCCTGATGCGGCTTCCTGGGGCCCGGCGGCGGTCCCGCGTGCCCCGATCCCGGATCGGCCGTTCCGGCGCCGGGCCCCTGCCCGGGTACCTGCCGTCCCCCCACCGACCGCCCCGACCCGTCCCCCTGAACCCCGCCCCGCCCGGCTTCCCGCCCCGGCCCGGCGGCCGTACCCGGCACCCCCCGTCGCACCCGCGACCCTGCCCGGCGCCACTCCGCGACCCCCCGCCGGCCGCACCCCCGACCCCCCGCCCGGCCAACCCGGCGGGGCGGCCGGCCCCGGCCCGGGCCCCGCCCTGACCGGCGGCCACCGGCGGCAACCGGCACCCGTAGCGCCCGGTAGGCTGTTCACATGTCCGAACCGACCGGTGCCGCCCGCCGTCGCGGGCCCTTCCAGGTCGGGGACCAGGTCCAGCTCACCGACCCCAAGGGACGCCACTACACCTTCACGCTCGAAGCCGGGAAGAACTTCCACACCCACAAGGGGTCCTTCCCGCATGACGAGCTGATCGGTGCCCCCGAGGGAACCGTCGTGCGTACCACGGGAAACGTCGCGTACCTCGCGCTGCGTCCCCTGCTCCCCGACTACGTCCTGTCCATGCCACGCGGCGCTGCCGTCGTCTACCCCAAGGACGCGGGGCAGATCCTGGCGATGGCCGATATCTTCGCAGGCGCGCGCGTCGTGGAGGCCGGCGTCGGCTCGGGCTCGCTCAGCACCTTCCTGCTGCGGGCCATCGGCGACCAGGGCATGCTGCACTCCTACGAGCGCCGTGCCGACTTCGCCGACATCGCCCGGGGCAACGTCGAGCGCTACTTCGGCGGGCCGCACCCGGCCTGGCGCCTCACCGTCGGTGACCTCCAGGACAACCTGTCGGACACCGACGTGGACCGCGTCATCCTCGACATGCTCGCCCCCTGGGAGTGCCTGGAGGTGGTCTCCAAGGCGCTCGTGCCCGGCGGCATCCTCTGCGCCTACGTGGCCACCACCACCCAGCTCGCCCGCACCGTCGAGGCGATCCGCGAGTTCGGCACCTTCAACGAGCCGAGCGCCTGGGAGACCATGGTCCGCACCTGGCACGTGGAGGGCCTCGCGGTCCGTCCCGACCACCGCATGATCGGCCACACCGGGTTCCTGCTCACCGCGCGGCGCCTCGCCGACGGCGTGGAGCCCCCGCTGCGCCGGCGCCGGCCCGCCAAGGGCGCGTACGGCGAGGACTACGCGGGATGGGGTGCCAAGGACCCGGCCGCCGGCGCGGGCAAGGACACCGCCACGGGCCCCGCGGACGCCTGATCCCCGCCGGTTCCCCCGGCCGGCCCGCGCCCTCGGCGCCGGCCCTTCAACACCGCGCCGCGGCCACCGACTTCCCCGCGGGGGAGACGGTGGCCGCGGCGCTCACGTGTTCCGCCCGAAAACCCCGCCCCGGTGGTCCCTCGGTCGTGTGACGTGTGGCACGATGCTGGGCACCCCGCAAGCCGACGCTCTCCCAGGAGTCACTCCGCGTGCAGACCCAGGCAGGTGCCGAATCCCGTCCGGCGTCGTCCCCGGCCTCCCCCTCATCGCCCGACCGGCGCCTTCCGCACAGCCGTCCCCGGCCGGTGCACTGGGTGGTCACCACGGCCGCCCTCGCCGCCGTGGTGGCCGGCGCCGCCGTGGTGGAGCCCTCCGGCGCCACCGCCACCCCGCCGCCGGCCCGTGCCGCCGCCGTCCCCGCCCCCGGACGCCCACGCCGCCGACTATCCGGTGGACTGCGGCCCGGTGCCGCTCGGCGTGGTCCAGGCCGCCTCCGGCGACCTGACCGGCGACGGGCGGCCCGAGACGGTCGCGCTGGTGCGCTGCCGGTCCGGCAGCGGTACCCCGCCCAGCGGCATCTACGTCCTCTCCCCGGGCGACCGGAAGGGGGACCCGCCCCGGGTCACGGCCACCTTCCTGGACCCCAAGGAACGGATGGGCGTGACCGGATTCGCGGTGCGCGGCACCACGGTCTCCGCCACCCTCCTCGGCTACTCGTCGCTCGACGTGCCGCGCTGCTGTCCCGACCTGCAGCGGAAGGTCAACTGGCGGTGGCGGGACGGCAAGTTCGTGCTGACCGCGCTGCGCCCGGCCAACAGCGTCTGACGGGACCCCCGGGGCGCCGCGCCGGCCGGCCCCGTGCGGGCCGGTCCGGCACCGTGCCCGGGGCGCCGCACCGCCGTCCGGGATCCACCGGATCGCGCGGCCGGCCCGGCGCGGTCCGCGGATGCCGGACCCCGGGCGGCCGGCGCCGCGCGCGGGACCGTGCCCGGATGCCTGTGGCGCGTGCGGGGCCGGAGCGGGCGGGCCCCCGAGGCCCCTGGGATCACCGGACCGGACCACACGGGAGGCCGGGCGCACCCGGAGCGCTCCGGCGGCACCCGGCCGCGTCCACCCGCCGCCGCGGCGCGCGACGCCCCCGCGCCCGCCGTACGCCCGGCGGCCACCGGTCCGCCCGCGGCGTCGCCCGCCCGGCGGCGCCGGGCGGTCACACCGGGGCGGCGGCCGTCACGGAGCGTCCGGGCCGTACACCTCGACGTGGTCCGCCACCCGCCGGACGTGGATGCACTCGCCCGGGCACTCCCGGGCGGAGTCCACCACGTCGGCCAGCAGAGGCAGCGGCACCGGGGTGGTGGCACCCTTGTCCTGGAGCAGTTCGTCGTCCGGGCTCTTCACATAGGCCAGCCCGTCGATGTCCAGCTCGAAGACCTCGGGCGCGTACTGCGCGCAGATGCCGTCCCCGGTGCACAGGTCCTGGTCGATCCACACCTCCAGGGCGGGGCCGTCGGCGGCGTCCGCGGTGATCACGGAGTCTTCCCTCTGCATGGTCATCTGGCGTGCCGCTCCCTGGGTACTTCCTGCGAGGCCGACTAAATGGAGCCAGCTGTGACGGGTGTTGACCGTCCCGACGATACAACCGGTCGCTTTCCGATGTTGTTGGGTGGGTATTCACCTCGCGTGAGGACGTACGCAAGGGTGAAGATCGGACACACTCCGTTCGGGTTTGTGATCTAGGGGTTTCAACCTGCACCTGCCCAGGTAGGGTCAGGAAGCGTCCAGCTCCCTTTGGAGGAGGTGAGGACCGTGGCAGCCCACGACGACGACATCAACCGCGGCATCCGGCCGGGGCGGGGGTCCGAGGACCCAGCCGGCCAGGTTGCCTACCTAGAGCAGGAGATCGCCGTCCTGCGACGTAAGCTCGCCGACTCTCCGCGGCACACGAGGATTCTCGAAGAGCGGATCGTCGAGCTGCAGACCAACCTGGCGGGCGTGTCCGCGCAGAACGAGCGGCTCGCCGGCACCCTCCGTGAGGCCCGCGACCAGATCGTGGCCCTCAAGGAAGAGGTGGACCGGCTGGCGCAGCCGCCGGCCGGGTTCGGGGTGTTCCTGCAGGCGAACGAGGACGGTACGGCCGACATCTTCACCGGAGGCCGGAAACTCCGGGTGAACGTCAGCCCCAGTGTCGAGCTCGACGAGCTCAAGCGTGGCCAGGAGGTCATGCTCAACGAGGCGCTCAACGTGGTCGAGGCCATGGAGTTCGAGCGCGCCGGGGACATCGTCACCCTCAAGGAGATCCTTGAGGACGGCGAGCGCGCCCTGGTGATCGGGCACACCGACGAGGAGCGGGTGGTACGGCTCGCCGAGCCGCTGCTGAACACCACCATCCGCCCCGGCGACGCCCTGCTGCTCGAACCCCGCTCCGGCTACGTCTTCGAGGTCGTGCCCAAGAGCGAGGTCGAGGAACTGGTCCTCGAAGAGGTCCCGGACATCGACTACACCAAGATCGGCGGTCTGGGGAACCAGATCGAGCTGATCCGCGACGCGGTCGAGCTCCCGTACCTCTACCCGGACCTGTTCAAGGAGCACGAACTGCGGCCGCCGAAGGGCGTGCTGCTGTACGGCCCGCCCGGCTGCGGCAAGACGCTGATCGCCAAGGCGGTCGCCAACTCCCTTGCCAAGAAGGTCGCCGAGGTCACCGGGAAGCCCGCGGGGAAGAGCTTCTTCCTCAACATCAAGGGCCCCGAGCTGCTCAACAAGTACGTCGGTGAGACCGAGCGGCACATCCGGCTGGTCTTCCAGCGGGCCCGGGAGAAGGCGAGCGAGGGCACGCCCGTCATCGTCTTCTTCGACGAGATGGACTCCCTCTTCCGCACCCGCGGCTCCGGGGTCAGCTCGGACGTGGAGAACACCATCGTCCCGCAGCTGCTCTCCGAGATCGACGGTGTGGAGGGCCTGGAGAACGTCATCGTGATCGGCGCCTCCAACCGCGAGGACATGATCGACCCGGCGATCCTGCGCCCCGGCCGCCTCGATGTGAAGATCAAGATCGAGCGTCCGGACGCGGAGGCCGCCAAGGACATCTTCTCGAAGTACCTGACCGATACCCTGCCCATCCACGCGGACGACCTCGCCGAGCACGGCGGGTCCCCGAAGGCCGCCGTGGCAGGCATGATCCAGTCGGTCGTCGAGCAGATGTACGCCGAGTCCGAGGAGAACCGGTTCCTTGAGGTGACCTACGCCAACGGCGACAAGGAAGTCCTCTACTTCAAGGACTTCAACTCCGGCGCGATGATCCAGAACATCGTCGACCGGGCCAAGAAGATGGCGATCAAGGCCTACCTCGACCACAACCAGAAGGGCCTGCGGGTCGCCCACCTGCTCGCCGCCTGCGTGGACGAGTTCAAGGAGAACGAGGACCTGCCCAACACCACCAACCCGGACGACTGGGCCCGCATCTCCGGAAAGAAGGGCGAGCGGATCGTCTTCATCCGCACCCTGGTCACCGGGAAGCAGGGCGCGGACACCGGGCGCTCCATCGACACGGTGGCGAACACCGGTCAGTACCTGTAAGGCCGACTCCGGCTGCGGATGTCCTGCGGGTCCCCCCGCCCACGGGCGGGGGGCGGGGCAACCGCAGCCGGACGCGTATTTCTGCACAGGCGCGCGCATGTCTGCACGGATGAACCGGACCGGAGCAATGACCGCAATGATCTCCCACCCGCCGCGTCGCCGCTCTAGGCTCTGCGGTACCGCCGCCACACGCCGGGGGAGGTCGGGGACGGCCGTATCCGGCCGGCAGGCGCAGCGGGACTTGAGCGCCGGCCCCACCGGGGGCCGGAGCCGGGCAAGGAGGGCCGCATGACCGTACGGCGCGTGATGGGTATCGAGACCGAGTACGGGATCTCCGTCCCCGGTCACCCGAACGCCAATGCCATGCTCACCTCGTCCCAGGTCGTCAACGCCTACGCGGCGGCGATGCACCGGGCGCGCCGCGCCCGCTGGGACTTCGAGGAGGAGAATCCGCTGCGGGACGCCCGCGGCTTCGACCTCGCACGGGAAGCGGCCGACTCCAGCCAGCTCACCGACGAGGACATCGGCCTGGCCAACGTCATCCTCACCAACGGCGCCCGGCTCTACGTGGACCACGCCCATCCGGAGTACTCGGCCCCCGAGGTCACCAACCCGCGGGACGCGGTGCTCTGGGACAAGGCCGGCGAGCGGATCATGGCGGAGGCGGCGTTGCGTGCCGCCGAGCTGCCCGGGGCCCAGCCCATCCACCTCTACAAGAACAACACCGACAACAAGGGCGCCTCCTACGGGACGCACGAGAACTACCTGATGAAGCGGGAGACCCCCTTCTCGGACATCGTGCGCCACCTGACGCCCTTCTTCGTCTCCCGTCAGGTGGTCACCGGCGCGGGCCGGGTGGGCATCGGCCAGGACGGCCACGAGCACGGCTTCCAGATCAGCCAGCGGGCCGACTACTTCGAGGTGGAGGTCGGGCTGGAGACCACCCTCAAGCGGCCGATCATCAACACCAGGGACGAGCCGCACGCCGACGCGGAGAAGTACCGGCGGCTCCACGTGATCATCGGCGACGCCAACCTGTCGGAGATCTCCACCTACCTCAAGCTGGGCACCACCGCGCTGGTGCTGTCGATGATCGAGGACGGCTTCATCGCCGTGGACCTCGCCGTCGACCAGCCGGTCCGGACCCTGCACCAGGTCTCCCACGACCCGACCCTGCGGCAGCTGGTCACGCTCCGCAACGGCCGGACCCTCACCGCGGTGCAGCTCCAGATGGAGTACTGCGAGCTGGCGCGCAAGTACGTCGAGAACCGTTTCGGCGCGGACGCCGACGAGCAGACCCGCGATGTGCTGGCCCGCTGGGAGGACGTGCTGGGCCGGCTGGAGAACGACCCGATGAGCCTCGCCGGAGAGCTGGACTGGGTGGCCAAGCGGGAGCTGATGGAGGGCTACCGGCGGCGTGACGGCCTGGACTGGGACGCCGCCCGGCTCCACCTGGTGGACCTCCAGTACGCCGACGTACGGCCCGAGAAGGGCCTGTACAACCGGCTGGTGGAGCGGGGCCGGATGCAGCGGCTGGTCACCGAGGAGGACGTGCTGCGGGCCCGTACGCAGCCGCCGGAGGACACCCGGGCCTACTTCCGGGGGCGCTGCCTGGACCAGTACGCGGACGACGTGGCCGCCGCCTCCTGGGACTCGGTGATCTTCGATCTGCCGGGCCGTGACTCGCTGCAGCGGGTGCCCACGCTGGAGCCGCTGCGCGGCACCCGCAACCACGTCAAAAAGCTGCTGGACCGCTGCCGCACCGCGGAAGACCTGGTCCGGTTGTTGTCGGGGGGCTGAAAACACCTCCCGCAGGGAATCATGAAGATGGCCCGCGCGCGTTGAGGTAAGTGCGGAGCCTATGTCGGACCCGGCTTGTAGGGTCTGATCACAAGAGGCCGAATCAAGCTGACGACCGAATCGAGCTGGGCGAACCGAGCGGGGTGAGGGAGATGGCGACCAAGGACACCGGCGGCGGACAGCAGAAGGCGACGCGCTCCACCGAGGAGGTGGAGGAGCAGGCGCAGGACGCGCAGGCTGCCGAGGACCTCAAGGAGCGGCAGGAGAAGCTGTCCGACGACGTGGATTCCATGCTGGACGAGATCGACGACGTCCTGGAGGAGAACGCCGAGGACTTCGTCCGGAGCTTCGTGCAGAAGGGCGGCGAGTAAGGAGCGACCGGCCGGACGGCCCGTGTGCCGTCCGGCCGGGTTCCGCCGGGGCCGCCCGCCGCGGCGGACCGGCGGGGCGCGGCCGGTGCCCGTGGCGTGCCGGGGGGATGCGGCACCCGGTCACCCGGCCGGTAGGGTGCGGTCGATGATCCGCTCCACCCGGCCACGGTGGCCCGGCGCGGGTCGAGGACACCGCCGAGCTGCTCCGCGGGAGCAGCGCACCAACTGGGAGGGAACGCGTGGAAGCCGATATTCGCACCACCGGGCGGCTGCCTGCCGCCTACCTCACACCGGGCTCGTCCTCGTTCGTGGACTTCCTCGGCCGGCACGCCCCGGAGCTGCTGCCCGGTGGCCGCACGCTGCCGCCGGTGCGCGGCGCGGTGGAGGCCCCGCACGGCACCACCATCGTGGCGGCCGGCTTCCCCCGCGGAGTGGTGCTCGCCGGTGACCGGCGGGCCACCATGGGCAACGCCATCGCCCACCGAGAGGTGGAGAAGGTCTTCCCGGCCGACGAGTACTCCGCGGTGGGCATCGCCGGCACAGCCGGGCTCGCGGTGGAGATGGTCAAGCTCTTCCAGCTGGAGCTGGAGCACTACGAGAAGGTGGAGGGCGTCCAGCTCTCCCTGGAGGGCAAGGCCAACCGGCTCTCCACCATGATCCGCGGCAGCCTGGGCATGGCCATGCAGGGCCTCGCCGTGGTGCCGATCTTCGCCGGCTGGGACGTGGACCGCGGCGTCGGCCGTATCTTCTCCTACGACGTGACCGGCGGCCGGTTCGAGGAGCAGGGCTTCGCGGCGGTCGGTTCCGGGTCGGTCTTCGCCCGGGGCTCCCTGAAGAAGCTCCACCGTCCGGACCTCACCGAGCGGCAGGCGGTCACCGCCGTCGTCCAGGCCCTGTACGACGCGGCCGACGACGACTCGGCCACCGGTGGCCCGGACCTGACCCGCCGGATCTACCCGATCGTCACGGTCATCGGCGACGACGGTTTCCGGCGGCTCACCGAGGCCGAGGTCTCCGACATCGCCCGGGCCGTCCACGACCAGCGGCTCCAGCTGCCCGACGGCCCCCGGGCCGCACCGCTCTGAGGCGACAGGAGGCCGATCGGGATGCATTCGCCAGTGACAGTGACAGAAAGGGACGGATAGCCGGTGACGACGCCGTTCTATGTATCGCCTCAGCAGGCCATGGCCGACCGCGCCGAGTACGCCCGGAAGGGCATCGCGCGCGGCCGCAGCGTGGTGGTGCTGCAGTACGCCGACGGCATCGTGTTCGTCGCGGAGAACCCGTCCCGTGCGCTGCACAAGGTCAGCGAGATCTACGACCGCATCGCCTTCGCCGCGGTCGGCAAGTACAACGAGTTCGAGAACCTCCGCATCGGCGGCGTCCGCTACGCCGACCTGCGGGGATACACCTACGACCGCGGCGACGTGACCGCCCGCGGGCTGGCCAACGTGTACGCGCAGACCCTGGGTACCATCTTCTCCAGCGCCGCGGAGAAGCCCTACGAGGTCGAGCTGATCGTCGCCGAGGTCGGTGACGGGCCCGAGGACGACCAGATCTACCGGCTGCCGCACGACGGTTCCATCGTGGACGAGCACGGCTCGGTGGCGGTGGGCGGCAACGCCGACCAGATCAGCAGCTACCTCGACCAGCGCCACCGGGAGGGCATGACCCTCGCCGAGGCGCTGAAGCTGGCGGTGGAGTCGCTGACCCGGGACACCGGCGGCGGCGAGCGCAGCCTCACGGCGGAGCAGCTGGAGGTCGCCACCCTCGACCGCACCCGCCCGCAGCAGCGCAAGTTCAAGCGGATCCTCGGCCGGCAGCTGGCCCGGCTGCTGGAGCCGGACGCCGCCGAGACGCCGGACACCGCCGGGGACGGCGCGGACTCCGGGCCGGACACCCCGGAGCCCGGCTCGTCCGGCTCCGGCAAGGACAGCCCGGACGCCGGCGAGTAACCGGCCACCGGGGGCACCGGACCGCTGCGGGAGCCCGGCAGGCATCACGCCTGCCGGGCTCCCGCGCGTCCGGGGCGGGCCGGACACGGCGGGCGCCCCCGCCGTGCGGCGCCCGCCGTGGAGCCGGGGCCCCGGCCGGGGGTCCCGGGCCGGGCCTCAGGCCGCCGGACCGCCGGCCGGCCCGGGCGGCGCGGTCGAGCCCCGTACCACCAGCTCCACGGCCAGCTCGTCGCCGTCCGCCCGGCGGCCCTCCAGCACGGCGAGCAGCGCCGCCATCCCGCGCGCCCCCACCTCCTCGGCCGGCAGCCGTACGGTGGTCAGCTCCGGTTCGAGTGCGGAGGCCAGCGCCAGGTCGTCGAACCCGGTCACCGAGACGTCGTCCGGCACCCGCAGCCCCAGCCGGCGGGCCGCCTTGCAGGCCCCGGCGGCCAGGATGTCGTCGTCGCAGACCAGGGCGGTGGGCGGCGTCCCCGGCGCGGAGAGCGCGCGCTCCGCGGCCCGGCGCCCCTCGTCCACCTCCAGAGCGGCACGCTCGGTGCGGATCACCGTGCCGGGTACCGCCGCGAACACCTCGGCCAGCGCCCGGGCGCGGACCCGGAACGTCCAGGAGTCCACGTCCGCGGCCAGATGGGTGACCCGGCGGTGGCCGAGGGCGAGCAGATGGCGGGCGACCTCGCGCATCCCGCCGGCGATGTCGGGGTTCACCGTGGCGTGGGCGGTGCCGTCCGACGGGTCGCTGTCCAGCATCACCAGCGGCAGACCGCCGCCCCGGACCCCGGCCAGCGCCCCCGCGGCCATCGAGGAGGCGATGATCCCGTCCAGGGAGGCCCGCGCCGAGTCGAACGGGTCCCGGGCCGGACCGACCCCCTCCGGGGACGGGTAGAGCACCACCCCGAACCCGTGCTCGGCGGCGACCCGGGCCGCCCCGGTGTACACCCGGGCGAAGAACTCCGTGGTCAGCGCCGGCACGACGAGCAGCACCGTCCGGGTCCGGCCCAGCCGCAGGTTACGGGCGGCCAGGTTGGGCCGGTAGCCCAGTTCACCGGCGGCGGCCCGGACCGCGTCGGCGGTCCGCTCCGAGACCCGGCCGCGCCACTTCCCGCCCAGCACCAGGGAGACGGTGGCCTGGGAGACCCCGGCGGCGCGGGCCACGTCCTTGCTGGTCACCCGGGTGGTGCCGAGCGGTGCGGAGGGCCCGGGCGGCGCCGGGCGCCCGGCCGTCGCGGCCCGCGCCGCGCGCGCCCCCACCCGCCGGTCGACCGCCGGAGCCGTGCCCCGGGACCGGTCCGCCGCGGCCCGGCCCGGACCGGCGGCTCCCGGCCGGGGCGCCTCGCCCACCGGAGGTGTCCCGGGCGGCGGCGCCTCCTCCGCACGGGGGCGACGGGGCGCCGCACCGTCCGCCCGCGGCGACCCGTCGCCGGCCGGCGCCGCCGGTGTCCCGCCCCCCGGGTGCGCGGACGGCGCTCCCTCTCCCGGGTGCGCGGGTGGTGCCTCCGCCCCGGGGGGTACGGACGGGTTGCTGTCCCCGTGGTGGGCGGGTGGTGCCTCGTTCTCCGGGTGCGCATGCTGCGCTCCGTCCCCGGAGCGTGCCGTGGCCGCCGCGGTCCCTCCGTCACCCGCCCCGCGCGTCCGGGCCGCCGGCTGTCCGGCGGGCGACGGCGCCGGGGGCCCGGAGCCCTCCGCCGGGGCCCGCCGGGCATCCCCGCGAGCCGGCCGCGGCGTCGTCCGCGCGGGCCCCGCCCCGTGGCGCTCCCGCTCCCCGCCGCTCACCATGCGCTGCGCTCCCCGCCTCCGGTCGCGGGCGCCGTACCGGTGGACCCGCGGTGAGCTGCCATGGTACGTATGACACTCGACGTTATACGTAAAACCTCGGCCTGCCCGGGGGAGAGGAGCGGGCCGATGGCCACCGGCTACGGAGATCTGCTGCGCACCCGGTACGCGGCGCGGCTGCTGGTCGGCACCCTCGTCGGCCGGCTGCCGAACGCCACCGCCGCGCTCGCCGTGGTGCTCTTCGTCCGCGCCGAGGGCGGCAGTTACGCGCTGGCCGGCGGGCTCTCGGCGGTCTACGGGGTGGGCAACGCGATCGGCCAGCCGCTGCTGGGCCGGGCGGTCGACCGCTTCGGCCAGCCGCGGGTGATGCTGCCCGCCGCCGTCCTCTCCGCGCTGGGCATGGTGCTGTTCGCGCTGACCGGCATCGGGTCGCTGCCCCTCGCCTACGCCGCCATGCTGATCGCCGGTGGCTTCACCCCGCCGCTGGAGGGCGGTCTGCGGGCGCTGTGGCCCGGGGTGCTGGGGCGCCAGGACCGGGTCCACGCCGCCTACGCGCTGGACGCGGTCGCCCAGGAGGTGATGTTCTCGGTCGGCCCGCTGCTGGTCACCCTGCTGGTCGCGGCCCGGTCCGAGAGCGCCGCCCTGCTGATCGTCAACGTGCTGGGGGTCGCCGGCGCGCTGTCGGTGGTGCTGTCGCCGCCGTCCCGCCGGTGGCGCTCGGCGCCGCGCGAGGCGCACTGGCTCGGCGCGCTCCGCTCGCCCGGGCTGCTGGTGCTGCTCGCCTCGTTCCTCTTCATCGGCATCGCGCTGGGGTCCATCGCGGTCACCGCGGTCGCCTACGCCGACCGGCACGGCGGCGGCATGGTCTCCAGCTATCTGCTCTCCGCGCTCGGGGCCGGGGCGCTGATCGGCGGTGTGGTCTACGGCGCCCGCCCGTGGGCGGGACCGGCCGAGGTGCGGCTGCGGCTGCTGGTGGCGGCCCTGGCGGTGGGGTACCTGCCGCTGACCCTGGTCCCCGGGGTGCCCGGCATGACCGCCCTGGCGCTGCTCTCCGGGGTGTTCCTCGCCCCGGCGCTGGCCTGCGCGTTCGTGGTGATCGACCACCACGCCCCGCGCGGCACCGTCACCGAGGCGTTCTCCTGGCTGGTCACCACCTTCGTGGTGGGCAACGCGGCCGGCACCGCCGTCGCCGGGCCGGTCATCGAGGGCGGTGACGTGGCGGCCGGGTTCGCGGTGCCGGGCGCGGCCGGCGCGGTCGCCCTGGCCGTGCTGCTGGCCGCCCGCCGCTTCCTCGCCCCGGCGGACCGGCCCCCCGCCGCCCCGGCACCCGGTGACGTCCCGGCGGACCGGCCGTCCGGGACCCCGGCATCCGGTGACGTCCCGGCGGAAAATGATCGAAACGGTGCCGTCGAACCCGGTTTCAGAACAGGCGGTCAGGCGTAATGTTCAGTCATGGACCGCCGCATTTTCGGGCTGGAGAACGAGTACGGCGTCACATGCACGTTCAGGGGACAGCGCCGACTGTCTCCTGACGAAGTGGCGCGGTACCTCTTCCGCCGTGTCGTTTCCTGGGGCCGCAGCAGCAATGTGTTCCTGCGCAACGGCGCTCGCCTCTATCTGGACGTGGGATCGCACCCCGAATACGCAACTCCCGAGTGCGACAACGTGACCGAGCTGGTCACCCACGACAAGGCCGGTGAGCGCATCCTCGAAGGTCTCCTCGTCGATGCCGAGAAACGTCTGCACGAGGAAGGCATCGCGGGCGATGTCTACCTCTTCAAGAACAACACCGACTCGGCCGGGAACTCCTACGGCTGCCACGAGAACTACCTGGTGGCCCGGCACGGGGAGTTCTCCCGGCTGGCGGACATCCTGATCCCCTTCCTGGTGACCCGGCAGCTGATCTGCGGGGCGGGCAAGGTGCTCCAGACCCCGCGCGGCGCCGTGTACTGCGTCAGTCAGCGCGCCGAGCACATCTGGGAGGGCGTCAGCTCCGCCACCACCCGCTCCCGGCCGATCATCAACACCCGCGACGAGCCGCACGCCGACGCCGAGCGCTACCGCAGGCTCCACGTCATCGTCGGCGACTCCAACATGTCCGAGACGACCATGCTGCTCAAGGTCGGCGCCACCGACCTGGTGCTCCGCATGATCGAGGCGGGCACCGTGATGCGCGACCTCACCCTGGAGAACCCGATCCGGGCGATCCGCGAGGTCAGCCACGACACCACCGGGCAGCGCAAGGTGCGGCTGGCCAGCGGGCGGGAGGCGTCCGCCCTGGAGGTGCAGCAGGAGTACTACGAAAAGGCGGTGGATTTCTGCGAGCGCCGCGGAATCCGCACCGGAACCGTGGAGCGCGTGCTGGAACTGTGGGGCCGCGCCCTGGAAGCCGTCCGCACCCAGAACCTCGATCTCATCGACACCGAGATCGACTGGGTCATGAAATACAAGCTGATCGAGCGGTACCGCGCGAAGCACAACATCACCATGTCGCATCCGCGGATCGCCCAGATAGACCTGGCCTACCACGACATCCATCGCCGCCGCGGGCTGTATTACCTGCTGGAGAAGCGCGGACAGGCGGCACGCGTCTGCCACGACGTGAAGATCTTCGAGGGCAAGTCGGTGCCGCCGCAGACCACCCGGGCCCGGCTGCGCGGCGATTTCATCCGCCGGGCCCAGGAGCAGCGCCGGGACTTCACCGTCGACTGGGTGCACCTGAAGCTCAACGACCAGGCACAGCGCACCGTGCTGTGCAAGGACCCGTTCCGGTCGGTGGACGACCGGGTGGAGAAGCTCATCGCCGGCATGTGAGGCGCCGCGGGCGCCGCAAGGGCCCCCCGGGGGCGGCGCCGGCGGACCGCCCGGGGGCCCGCCGGCCGCGCCCCGGGCGGTGCGCCACCGCACACGGGCCCCGTACGTTCCTCGTACGGGGCCCGTGCCACGTCGTAGAGTGGCGCGCATTGCCCCCGCAGGACCTACCGAACGAGGATCTCCGTGCGCCGACGCTCCGTACTCCTTGCCGTGCCCGCCGGTCTGCTCGCGCTCGCGGGTTGCGGCGACGACAAATCCGGCTCCGAGAAGGGAGACAAGGCGTCGCCCTCCGAGCCCACCGGCCAGACCCCCTCGGCCCCGCCCACCGGCAAGATCGTGGACGGACCGCTGCCCGAGCTGACCGGCGGCACCAAGTTCGGCGAGAAGCCGAAGGTCGCCAAGGGCCCGGGGGAGCCGTCCGCCGATCTCGCCGTCAAGACGCTGATCGCCGGCCGCGGTGTCACCGTCGCCAAGGGTGACTACCTCCAGGTCAACTACCTCGGCCAGATCTGGAAGACCGCGAAGGTCTTCGACAACTCCTACGACCAGGGCAAGCCCGCGATCTTCCAGATCGGCACCGGGCAGGTCATCCCCGGCTGGGACCAGGGCCTGGTCGGCCGGAAGGCCGGCAGCCGGGTGCAGCTGGCCATCCCGCCGGAGCTGGGGTACGGCAAGCAGGGCCAGCCGCAGGCCGGCATCAAGGGGGACGACACCATGGTCTTCGTGGTGGACGTCATCGACACCTTCGGCGCCACCGCCTCGGCCCAGGGCGACAAGGTCGCCCAGGACAACATCGACCTGCCGAAGGTCGGCGACAACACCGACGGCAAGGCGCCGTCCATCACAGTCCCCAAGACCGACGCGCCGAAGAAGCTGGTGTCGAACTACGTCATCGAGGGCGACGGCGCCGAGGTCAAGGAGAGCGACTCGGTCCTGGTGCAGTACAAGGGCGTGCTCTGGGACGGCGGCAAGGAGTTCGACTCCAGCTACTCCCGCAAGCAGCTCGCCCAGTTCTCCCTCCAGCAGGTCGTCAAGGGCTGGTCGCAGGGGCTCACCGGCAAGAAGGTCGGCAGCCGGGTGCTGGTCGTCGTCCCGCCGGACCTGGGCTACGGCAAGCAGGAGCAGCAGGGCATCCCGGCCAACTCCACCCTGGTCTTCTCCGTGGACATCCTCGCGGCCCTGTAAGGGCACCGCCGCGGCTCTGCAAGACTGTGCGGGTTGCCCACAACGTGACAGGAGCAATTTTCGTGAGCATCGACAAGCCTGAGATCGACTTCCCGGGTGGCGAGCCGCCGGCCGGCCTTGAGATCAAGGACATCTGGGAAGGCGACGGCGCGGTGGCCAAGGCCGGGGACAAGGTCTCCGTGCACTACGTCGGCGTCTCCTTCAGCACCGGCGAGGAGTTCGACGCCAGCTGGAACCGGGGCGGCCCGCTCCAGTTCACCCTCGGCGTCGGCCAGGTCATCCCGGGCTGGGACCAGGGTGTCCAGGGCATGAAGGTCGGCGGCCGTCGCCAGCTGATCATCCCGCCGCACCTGGCCTACGGGGACCGCGGCGCCGGCGACAAGATCAAGCCGGGCGAGACCCTGATCTTCGTCTGCGACCTGGTCGCCGTCTGACGCGGCCGGTGACCGGTGCCGAGGGCCCCCGCCGACCGGCGGGGGCCCTCGGCTTTCACCTTCCGTCCCCGGAGCGGTACGGTCACCGTCGAGGAAACGCATGTGGGTGACGCAGAGAGGGCGAGAGGCGCGTCGATGGCGATTGCCAAGGCCGAGCGGTTGATGAACCTGGCGCTGTGCCTGCTGGGGACGCGGCGTCCGCTCACCAAGCGGGAGCTGCGGTCCTCGATCGAGGCCTACCTGGAAGCGGGGTCGGCGGGCGCGTCCGCCACGGCCGGCGCGTCCGGCTCCGGGGCCGCCGCCACGGCCGCCCGGGACGAGGCCTTCAACCGCATGTTCGAGCGGGACAAGGAGGACCTGCGCGAACTCGGCCTGGTCATCGAGACGGTGGAGGGCTTCGACGGCGAGACCGGTTACCTGGCCCGCCGGGACAGCAACCGCCTGCCGCCCATCACCTTCGATGCCGAGGAGGCCGCCGCCCTCAGCCTGGCCGCCAAGGTCTGGCAGCAGGCCCGGCTGGCCGGCGCGGCGAGCGGGGCGCTGCAGAAGCTGCGCGCCGCCGGGATGCCGCTCACCGAGGAGCCGTACGGCGCCCAGCCCCCCGGCGCCCTGGAACCGCGCATCCCCGCCCACGAGGCGGCGTTCGAACCGCTGATGCTGGCCTGCCGCGACCGCCGCCCGGTGGTGTTCGACTACCGCAAGTCCAGCGCCGCCCAGCCCGAGCGCCGCCAGGTCGAGCCCTGGATCCTGGAGTGCTGGCGCGGCCACTGGTACCTGGCCGGCTGGGACCGCGACCGCCGCGCCGAGCGGGTCTTCCGCCTCTCCCGCATCGTCGGCAAGGTGCGCTCCCGGGCCGGCGCGTTCACCGCCGAGGTCCCCGACCACGTCACCGTCCGCGAGACGGTGGAGCGCTGGGCCGGCGAGACCGCCACCGGTACCGCCCGGATCCGGCTGCGGGCCGGCCACGGATACCCGCTGCGGGCCCGGGCCCTGACCACCCGTCCGGTGGACGACGGCTGGGACGAGCTGGAGATCCCGTACGGTCACGGGCTGGACGCCGGGCTGGCGGAACTGGGCCACGACGTACTCGTACTGGAACCCGCCGAACTGCGGGCCGATGTGATCGACCGGTTGCGCGCCGTCGCAGGCGGCTGAGCGAGGGAACGGACCGACTGCCATGGCCGGCAATGCCATTGACCAGACCCGCAGGATGCTCTCCCTGGTCACCTATCTGCGCGAACGCCCCGGTGCCCGCGTCAGCGACGTGGCCCGCGCCTTCGGTATCACCGAGGACGAACTCATCGCCGACCTCGACGTGCTGCCGATGTGCGGCACCAGCTTCCGCGGCGGCGACCTGCTGGACATCGACACCGACGGCGAGCACATCTGGTGGCACAACCCCGACGCCACCGGCACCAGCGCCGGCGAGCCGCTGCGGCTGGCCGCCGACGAGGCCACCGCGCTGCTGGTCGCCGCCCGCGCCGTCGCCACCCTGCCCGGTCTGCGCGAGGGCGACCGGGACGCGCTGCTGCGCGCCACCGCCAAGCTGGAGGCGGCGGCCGGCGAGGCGGCCGGGGCCAGCTCCCGGCTGTCGGTGATCTTCGAGTCCGAGGGCGGCGTCTTCGCCGACGTCGACCGCGCCATCGCGGAGCGCCGGCGGCTGTGGATCCGCTACTACTCCCCGGCCCGCGACGAGCTGACCGAGCGGGAGATCGACCCGATCCGGCTCTTCGCCGTGGGCCACACCTACGTGGAGGCCTGGTGCCGGCGCACCGAGGCGCGGCGGACCTTCCGGCTGGACCGGGTGGCGGAGATCAAGCTGCTGGACGAGCCCTCCGACCCGCCGCCCATCGAGCTGCGGGACCTGGCCGACCTCTCCGCCGGCCTGGTGCAGACCGCCGCCGAGGACCCCGAGGTGATCATCGAGGTCGGGCCGGGCGGACGCTGGGTGGCCGAGTACTACCCGTACGAGGGCGCCGAGGAGCTGCCCGACGGCGGCCTGCGCATCACCCTGCGCACCTCCGACCCCGGATCGCTGCGCCGGCTGGCGCTGCGCCTGGGCCGGGACGGTCGGATCGTCTCCCCGCCGGAGCTGGCGGAGAGCGCGCGGGACGCGGCGCGGCAGGCGCTCGCGGCGTACGGCGAGTGAAGGGAGCGTCGGACGTGACCGCCGGGACCGACCCCGCAGACACCCAGACCGTGGTGTTCAAGGCCGGCTGCCCGGAGTGCCGGGGGCGGTTCGAGCTGACCGCGCCGGCGCTGCGGCTGGTGATAGGGGGCAGCGACCGCACCACGTTCTACTCCTTCACCTGCCCCGACTGCCGGGCCGCGGTCCGCAAGCCGGCCGGTGAGCGCATCGTGGAGCTGCTCACCGGGGGCGGCGTCAGCACCCTGCGGCTGCACTCCACGGTCTGACCCCGGCGCCCGGCCGGCGAGCCGGGCCGGTGGGCGGCCCCGGCTCCGGCCCGGAAGGGGCCTCGCCCCCGGCCTCCTGCCCGGCCCGTCGGTGGTGCCGCCCCCAGTGACCTGCCCGGCCCGTCGGTGGTCCCGCGCCCGGGCCGGCCCCCAGGGCCGTCGCCACCGCCGCTCGTACCGCCACCACCCGCACCGCCATCACCGCAACCGGCGCCGCCACCGCCGGGGCGCGGGCCGGTGGCCGGGCCCCGCGAAACGCCGGGGGCGCACCGGTGGCGGGCCGGCCGGCCACCCGCACCCGGTGGCCCGGGCACCGCCACCCGACCGCGCGGGCCCGGCACCCCGGTGGCCCGATAGGCTCGCCCCATGCTCTGGCCGATGCTCGCTATCGCTCTCGCCTTCTGCGGAATCGCCGTCCTCGGGGTGCTCGCCGTGCGGGTCTTCGTCGAGGTGCGGCGGCTGTCCCGGCAGATCGCGGAGAGCTCGCACCGGATCAACCGGGCCGTGGCCGACCTTGAACGGGCGGCCGGACCGCTGGCCACGCAGGTGGACTCGGTCCTCCACCGGGACTGACCCGCCGGGCCGCACCGGCGCCCACCCCTCGCGGAGGACCCAGTCGGGCCGCACCGGCACCCTCGTCCCTCGGCGGAACCCGCCGGTGCGACCCGCGGGAGCCGCCCGCGCCGTGACCGGCGAGGCCGCCCGCCGGACCGGCACGGCACTCCGGCGAAGGGTGGCGCACGGCCGCGCACCCTGATGTGGAGGCGGTGCCGGGAGGTAGGCTTCGGAACGCAGTGCCGGCGGCCGCCGGACCCCGCAACCAGGCGTATGCACGGGGATTGCCGTGCGTTCACCGCTGCGGGTTACGATCGCTGACAGCACTGGCACGCCCGTCCGATCCACACGGCAGGCAGTAGGTACGCCGCCCCGGCGAGAAGGTAGTAGCACATGAACCTGAGGCCCACCGAGATCATTCTGATCCTCGTCGTCATCCTGCTGCTCTTCGGTGCCAAGAAGCTCCCGGACATGGCCCGCTCGCTCGGCAAGTCGGCCCGCATCCTCAAGAGCGAGGCCAAGGCCATGAAGAAGGACGACGAGGCCGCGGCGGGCGCACCGCCGGCCGAGCCGGTCCAGGAAGCCCCGAAGACCATCCAGGCCGCGCCCGGCGACGTGACCAGCTCGCGCCCGGTCACCGAGCCGAACCGCACCACCAAGAGCTGACGCAGGCCCTTAAGAGCCGCCGCACCGACGCTGACCCAGGCGCGTCGGCGTCGGCCTTCGCACGAGACGAGGACGTGGGTTGCTCAAGTCTGCCCGCAAGCAGAAGAAGGACCCCGAGGGGCGGATGCCGCTCGCGGAGCATCTGCGTGAGCTGCGCAACCGGCTGCTGAAGTCGGTCCTGGCCATCGGCGTGGTGACCGTCTTCGGGCTGATCTACTACAAGCAGATCGCCGAGTTCATCACCGGTCCGGTGATCGACGCCGTCGGCTGTCCCGAGGGGCAGACGGTCGGCCAGCAGCACAGCGAGCCCTGCGCGCAGATCACCGCCAACGGACTGCTGGCACCCTTCACGATCATGCTCAAGGTCGCCCTGGCGACCGGCGTGGTCGTCGCCAGCCCGGTCTGGCTCTACCAGCTCTGGGCCTTCCTCGCACCCGGGCTGCACGGCCACGAGAAGAAGTACGCCCTGAGCTTCGTGGCCGCCGGCGTACCGCTCTTCCTCGGCGGCGCGTACCTCGCCTACGCCATCCTGCCCACCTCGGCCGGAGCGCTGGTCGGGCTCACCCCCGAGGGGTGGGACAACCTCTTCCCGGCCGACGAGTTCCTGGACATCGTCACCCGGCTGGTGATCGTCTTCGGTCTCGCCTTCGAGCTGCCGCTGCTGCTGGTGCTGCTCAACCTGGGCGGCGTCATCACCGGCAAGCGGATGCTGGGCTGGTGGCGGTTCATGGTGGTCGGCATCACGGTCTTCGCCGCCGTGGCCACCCCCACCGGCGACCCGCTGACCATGTCGGTGCTGGCCGCGCCGATCGTGGTGCTGTACTTCGCGGCCACCGGCGTCAGCCTCCTCAACGACCGGCGCCGCCGCAACAACAACCCGGACGCCGGTCTGAGCGACGACGAGGCGTCCCCGCTGGACCTCACGCCCGAGCGCATCGACGGCGTCGAGCCGGTCTCCGCCTCCCGCGCGCTGCCCGAGCAGCAGGGCGGCCGGTCCGACCGCACCGACCCGGTCCGGCGCAACGGCTACGACGACATCACCTGAGCCCGGCCCGGGCCGCGGGGCGGCGGTCCGGGCTTCGCGGCGTCCAGCGCCGGAGCGGACCGCCCGGTGCGCCACCCCCGCCGCGGCCGGGCGGAACATCTCCTTCCGTACGTCGGCCCCGGTCGGGGTGATCACCGTGCCCGGGGGGACCGGATAAGGTCCGGCCGTGACCTGCGACCTCACTCTCTTCGTCAACCCCACGGCGGGCCGGGGACGCGGCGCCCGTGCCGCCCAGCCGGCCGCCCGGGTGCTGCGGGCCGCCGGTTTCGGCGTCCGTACCGTGCTCGGTCTCGACGCCGACGACGCGCTGCGCCGGGCGCGTGCCGCGGTGGCCCAGGGCACCGGGGCGCTGATCGTGGTCGGCGGCGACGGGATGACCTCGCTCGCCCTGCAGGCGGTCGCGGGCACCGGCACCCCGCTGGGTGTGGTCGCGGTCGGCACCGGCAACGACTTCGCCCGGGCGGCCGGGCTGCCGGTGCGCGATCCGGCCGCCGCCGCCCACCGCATCGTCGAGGCGCTGAAGGGGGAGGGCGCCCGGGAGGTGGACCTGGGCCGGGCCGGCGACACCTGGTTCGGCACCGTACTGGCCGCCGGTTTCGACTCCCGGGTCAACGACCGGGGCAACCGGATGCGCCGGCCGACCGGACGCCTCCGCTACGACCTGGCGATCGTCGCCGAGCTGGCCGCGTTCCGCACCACCCCGTTCCGGGTGCGGTTCGACGACGGACCGGAGCAGCTGATCGACGCCACCCTGATCGCGGTCGGCAACACCGGCTCCTACGGCGGCGGCATGCGGATCTGCGCGGGGGCCCGCTACGACGACGGGGTGTTCGACGTCACCGTCGTCGGCAGGTGCAGCAGGACCACCCTGCTGAGGGTCTTCCCGCGGGTGTACCGGGGGACGCATCTGAGCCACCCGGCGGTCACCGTGCACCGGGTCCGCAGCCTCACCCTGGCCGCCGACGGGATCACCGGGTACGCCGACGGGGAGGCGGTGGGGCCGCTGCCGCTGACCGTCCGTACCGTGCCGGGCGCGCTGCGGCTGCTCGGCGCCGCCTGACCCCTCCGATCCGGCAGGCCGGCGGTCACCACCGGCCCGGCTTCGGGCGCGCGGCAGCCTCGGCCCGCCGGGGCGCCGCGCCGGACGCCCCCCGTCGGTCACCGGCACCGTTCCGGCGTCCGGCCCGGCACCGTTCCGGGGCTCGGGAGCCCGGCCCCGCCGCGCGGCCGGCCGCCCCGCGGCCGACCCCGATCCCGGCCGGGCCGTCCCCGACCAGGGCGGCCGGCGACCGGGGCTGCCCGCGATCCGGGCCGCCCCGGCCGGGCCCGCCGGCGGCCCGGTCGCGCCGGTGCACCCCCGGCGGGGGCCGGTGCACGATAAAGATCGTGCGTTGTCGGAGGCGGCCGGTAGGCTCGTAGACAAGATGAGCGACGAGCTGACACCCGCCGAGCGGTACGCCGCGGCCCGCCGCAGGGCCGCCGAGCAGGCCACCGCGCTGGCCCCCTTCCGCGACATGTACGACTTCCAGCTGGACCCGTTCCAGGTGGAGGCGTGCCAGGCCCTCGAAGCCGGCAAGGGCGTGCTGGTCGCCGCCCCCACCGGTTCGGGCAAGACCATCGTGGGCGAGTTCGCCGTCCACCTGGCGCTCGCCCAGGGCCGCAAGTGCTTCTACACCACGCCGATCAAGGCACTCTCCAACCAGAAGTACACCGACCTCGTCAAGCGGTACGGCGCGGACCGGGTCGGTCTGCTCACCGGTGACAACAGCATCAACTCCGACGCCCCGGTGGTCGTGATGACCACCGAGGTGCTGCGGAACATGCTGTACGCCGGCTCGGAGGCGCTGCGCGGCCTGGGCTACGTGGTGATGGACGAGGTCCACTACCTCTCCGACCGCTTCCGGGGCGCGGTCTGGGAAGAGGTGATCATCCACCTGCCCGAGTCGGTGACCCTGGTGTCGCTCTCCGCGACCGTCTCCAACGCCGAGGAGTTCGGCGACTGGCTGGACACCGTGCGCGGCGACACCGAGGTGATCGTCTCCGAGCACCGCCCGGTGCCGCTGTGGCAGCACGTCCTGGTCGGCCGCCGGATGTACGACCTGTTCGAGGAGAAGAGCCAGGACGGCGGCCAGGGCACCGCCGCCCGCCGCGAGGTCAACCCCGACCTGGTCCGGCTGGCCCGCATGGAGAACACCCGCCCCACCTTCGGCCGCGACAAGCGCCGCGGGCGCAACGGGATGCGGGAGGCCGACCGGGAGCGCGAGCGCCGCCAGCGCGGCCGGATCTGGACGCCGAGCCGGCCGGAGGTCATCGACCGGCTGGACGCCGAGGGGCTGCTGCCGGCCATCACCTTCATCTTCAGCCGCGCGGGCTGCGAGGCCGCCGTCCAGCAGTGCCTCTACGCGGGGCTGCGGCTCAACGACGAGGCCGCGCGCGCCCGGGTGCGCACCCTGGTCGAGCAGCGCACCGCCGGCATCCCCGACGAGGACCTGCACGTCCTGGGGTACTTCGAGTGGCTGGAGGGCCTGGAGCGCGGCATCGCCGCCCACCACGCCGGCATGCTGCCGACCTTCAAGGAGGTCGTCGAGGAGCTGTTCGTCCAGGGCCTGGTCAAGGCGGTGTTCGCCACCGAGACCCTCGCCCTGGGCATCAACATGCCCGCCCGCTCGGTGGTGCTGGAGAAGCTCGTCAAGTGGAACGGCGAACAGCACGCCGACATCACCCCCGGTGAGTACACTCAGCTCACCGGCCGGGCGGGCCGGCGCGGCATCGACGTCGAGGGCCACGCGGTGGTGCTCTGGCAGCGGACCACGGACCCGACCGCGCTGGCCGGCCTGGCCGGCACCCGCACCTATCCGCTGCGCTCCTCCTTCAAGCCGTCGTACAACATGGCGGTCAACCTGGTCGCCCAGTTCGGCCGGCACCGCTCCCGTGAACTGCTGGAGACCTCCTTCGCCCAGTTCCAGGCGGACCGCGCGGTGGTCGGCATCTCCCGGCAGGTGCAGCGGAACGAGGAGGGCCTGGCCGGCTACCGCGCCTCCATGACCTGCCACCTCGGCGACTTCGACGAGTACGCGGCGCTGCGCCGCCGGCTGAAGGACCGGGAGACGGAGCTGGCCAAGCAGGGCGCCGCGCAGCGGCGGGCGGCGGCGATGGCCGCGCTGGAGAAGCTCCGGCCCGGCGACGTCATCCACGTGCCCACCGGCAAGTACGCCGGGCTCGCCCTGGTGCTCGACCCCGGGCTGGCGGCCGGCCGGACCGGCGGCCACCGCGGCTACGAGGCCCACGACGGGCCGCGCCCGCTGGTGCTCACCGCCGAGCGGCAGGTCAAGCGGCTGGCCACGATGGACTTCCCGGTCCCGGTGGAGCCGCTGGAGCGGATGCGCGTGCCCAAGACGTTCAACCCGCGCAGTCCCCAGTCCCGCCGCGACCTGGCCTCCGCGCTGCGCACCAAGGCCGGCCACCACGATGTGCGCAGGCACCGCCGGGACCGGTCGGCCGCCGCGGACGACACCGAGATCGCGAGCCTGCGCGCCGCGATACGCGCGCACCCCTGCCACGGCTGCGCAGACCGGGAGGACCACGCCCGGTGGGCCGAGCGCTACCACCGGCTGCTGCGCGACACCCGGCAGCTGGAGCGGCGCATCGAGGGACGCACCAACACCATCGCGCGCACCTTCGACCGGATCTGCGCGCTCCTGACCGAGCTGGACTATCTGCGGGAGGAGCAGGTCACCGACGACGGGCGGCGGCTCGCCCGGCTCTACGGCGAACTCGACCTGCTCGCCAGCGAGTGCCTGCGCGAAGGCGTCTGGGAGGGGCTGAAGCCGGCCGAGCTGGCCGCCTGCGCGTCGGCGCTGGTGTACGAGGCGCGCACCGCCGACGACGCGCTGCCGCCGAAGCTGCCCACCGGTGCCGCCAAGGAGGCGCTGGGGGAGATGGTGCGGATCTGGGGCCGGCTGGACGCGCTGGAGGAGGACCACCGCATCAGCCAGACCGAGGGCGTCGGACAGCGCGAACCGGACCTGGGCTTCGCCTGGGCCGCGTACCGCTGGGCCTCCGGGCACGGACTGGACGATGTGCTGCGGGAAGTGGACATGCCCGCCGGCGACTTCGTCCGCTGGTGCAAGCAACTCATCGACGTCCTGGGACAGATCGCCCAGGCGGCCCCCGAGGGCGGCACCGTGGCGCGGAACGCGCGCCGGGCGGTGGACGGCCTGCGGCGCGGGGTGGTCGCGTACTCCTCGGTGGGTTGATCCGGCCGGTGCCCCCTGCCCGCCCGCCGGGGCGGCCGTCGGTGCCGGGGCTGCCGTCCCGCCCGCCTCGGCACCGACGGCCGGCCGGGCGGGGTGCGCCGCTGCGCCACGGGCGCCGGCGGGCGTCCGCCGCCGCCCGGGCCCCCCGGCGGGTGGCCGGCGCGCCGGGGTGTCCGGCGGGTACGGCGTGCCGGCCACGGGACCGCCGGCGGCCGGATGACGCACGGCCGCGGATACCGATGACCGGCCCCGGCCTGTGGCGGAGCGACGGTGGGCGGCCGGCGAGGCCGTCGGCCCGGTCCGCGACGGGAGGTACGGCCGCGGCTACCGCCGGTGCCCCGGTACGCCGCGCGGCGCCTGCGACGCACCGTCCCCGCATGGGGCCCCGGCGGGGAACGGCCGGGACGGCCCGCCGCCCGGCGGTCGTGGGCCGGGCGCGGGCCGCGCCGGAAGAAGCGGCGGGCCGCGTCGGAAGAAGCGGCGAGCCGCGTCGGGAGAGGGCGGAGGGCCGGCCGTCGCGGACCGCCGGGGCGGCCGGTGCGGGAGGTCAGGCGGCGGCCGGGGCGCTCCGCTCCTGCTCCGCCTCCACCTGCGCGTTCCACTCCCGCTTCGAGGACTGCCAACCGTCCTCGTCGTGGCCGAGCCGCCAGTAACCGGAGATCGACAGGTCCTCGCGCGGGACGCCGCGGTCGAGCCGCAGGTACCGGCGCAGCTCCTTGACCATGCCCGCCTCGCCGTGCACGAAGGCGTGCACCCGTCCGGCCGGGAGCTCCAGCTCGCGGACCGCCGCCACCAGGGTGCGGCCGGCCGGTGCGGTGCCCCGGTGCAGCCACCGCAGCCGCACCCCTGGGCCCACGGCGAGCGGCTGCTCCTCGCTCGCGTCCGCGACCTCGATCAGGGCCTCGACCGTGGCGTCCGCCGGCATCCGCTCCAGGGTGGCGGCGATGGCGGGCAGCGCGCTCTCGTCGCCGGCCAGCAGGTGCCAGTCGGCCTCCGGGTCCGGGGCGTAGGCGCCGCCAGGGCCCAGCATCCGGATCTCGTCCCCGGGCCGGGCCGCCGCCGCCCACGGCCCGGCCAGCCCGGCGTCACCGTGCACCACGAAGTCCACCGTCAGCTCGCCCGCCCGCGGATCCCAGCGGCGCACCGTATAAGTGCGGGTCCGGGGCCACTGCTCGCGCGGAAGCTCCTCCCGGATGCGGGCGATGTCGAACGGCTCCGGGTAGCTGACGCCCTCCACGGGGAACAGCAGCTTGACGTAGTGATCGGTGAACTCGCCCGCCACGAATCCGGAGAGGCCCTCGCCCCCGAACACCAGCCGCACCATGTGCGGGCTCAGCCGTTCGCTGCGCAGCACGCGGGCGAGACGGGCCTGGGGCTTCTTGCGGGTCGGCCGGTCGGTCACGGCGCCTCCGTGATCAGAGAAGAGTTAGGTATACCTAACCTAACAGGTTCACCGGCGGAGTGTGGTGAGGAGACGCTGCAATGATCCGCCCAGTCCCCACCGCTCGGCCAGCGCGGCCAGCGCCTCGGGGTCGCGCGGGGCCCACGGCAGTGCCGGGTCCACCGGCGGCAGCGCCACGTCGGGGGCGACCGCGACCACCCGGGGCGCCACCGCCAGGTACGGGCGCGCCTCCAGGAGCCGGCGGCGCTGGGCCGGGGTGATCCGGGAGGCGCGGTCCTCGGCCGCCGCGATGATCCCGGCGAGGTCACCGTGGGCGGCCAGCAGCTTGGCGGCGGTCTTCTCGCCGATGCCCGGCACCCCCGGCAGCCCGTCGCTGGGGTCCCCGCGCAGCGTCGCCAGATCGGCGTACCCGCGGCCGTCCACCCCGTACTTCTCGCGGAGCACGGACTCGTCCACCACCTGCAGCGTGCCGACGCCCTTGACCGGGTACAGCACCCGGACCGCCCGGGCGTCGTCCACCAGCTGGTACAGGTCGCGGTCGCCGGTGACGATGTCCACCGGCCCGGTCGCCCGCGCGGTGAGGGTGCCGATGACGTCGTCCGCCTCGTACCCGGCGGCGCCCACCCGGGCGATGCCCACCGCGTCCAGCACCGCGTCGATCACCGGGACCTGCGGGGAGAGGGTGTCCGGCACCTCCTCCTCGTCGGGCACCCCGGCCGGGGTCGCTTCGGCGACCCGGTGGGCCTTGTAGGTGGGGATCAGCTCCACCCGCCACCCGGGGCGCCAGTCGAAGTCCATGCAGGCCACCAGGTCGTCCGGCCGGTGGTCCTGGACCAGGCGGGCGATGAAGTCGAGCAGCCCGCGCACGGCGTTCACCGGCGTGCCGTCCGGGGCCCGGACGGTGTCCGGCACCCCGAAGTAGGCCCGGAAGTACAAGGAGGCGGTGTCGAGGAGCATCAGGCGTCGCGTCACGCCCCGATCATGCCGCACCGCACCGACACGGCCGCTCCGCGACCCGGCGGGCCGGCTCCGCGACGGGCGGCGGTGCCCCGCGCGCGTGTCGGTCGGCCGCCCCGGTGGGCCGGGCCGGCGCACCGGGCCCGGCGGCCCGGCCGGTGGCGCACCGGCGGAAGGTCGGCCGCACCCGGCGGTACCGGCCCGGCGCACCGCCGACGGTACGGAAATGTGACCTGCGTCACCGAATGGTTTGCGCCAGGGGGGCCCGGGCAGACGCGCTCCCGGAGTGGGCCCCGGCCGGGTCGGGAAGCAGGACGCCAGACGACCCCCGGCACCGGGCTGTGGACGGATTCCGCATCCGCTCCACGACCTGCCGGCGGGGGTGGCGGGTCGTTTTTTGGTACGACCCGAGAGGTGTATGTGTCCAGGCTGAAAGCCGAGAGCCTGTACAAGGTGTTCGGCAGACGACCCGAAGAGGCCGTGCGGCGGCTGCGTGCCGGCGCCGAACGCGACGAGCTGCGCGAGGACGGTGTCACCGCCGCGGTGATCGACGCCTCGTTCACCGTCGAGGCGGGCCAGATATTCGTGGTCATGGGTCTGTCCGGATCCGGTAAGTCCACCCTCCTGCGCATGCTCAACGGCCTGCTGGAGCCAACCTCCGGCCGGGTGCTCTTCGACGGCCAGGACCTGACCGAGCTCACCCCGCGCGGTCTGCGCGAGGTGCGGTCGCGGAAGATCAGCATGGTCTTCCAGCACTTCGCGCTCTTCCCGCACCGCAGCGTGCTGGAGAACGCCGCCTACGGCCTGGAGGTGCAGGGCGTGCCCCGGGCCGAGCGGGAGACCCGCGCCGCCGAGGCCCTGGCCCTGGTGGGGCTCGCCGGCTGGGAGAAGTCCTGGCCCGACGAGCTGTCCGGCGGCATGCAGCAGCGGGTCGGTCTCGCCCGGGCGCTGGCCACCGACGCCGACCTGCTGCTGATGGACGAGTCGTTCAGCGCGCTCGACCCGCTGATCCGCCGCGACATGCAGGACCAGCTGCTGGAGCTGCAGAAGCGGCTGCGGAAGACCATCGTCTTCATCACCCACGACCTCAACGAGGCCATGCGGCTCGGCGACCAGATCGCCGTGATGCGGGACGGCCGGATCGTCCAGACCGGCTCGGCCGAGGACATCCTGGTCAGCCCCGCCAATGACTACGTGGCCTCCTTCACCCAGGACGTGGACCGCACCCGGGTGCTGACCGCGGGCGCGATCATGGCTGACCCGGACTCCGTGCTGGGCACCCGCGCCGACGACGGCACCCCGATCGCCGGTGCGGCGGACGTGATCGCGGCCGCCCCGGCCACGGTGCGCCCCGACACCCCCATCGCCGAGCTGTTCACCCCCTGCTCGCGCAGCGGTGTCGCGGTGGCCGTCACCGACGAGGCCGGGGAGCTGGTCGGTGTGGTCTCGCGCGCCCGGCTGCTCGCCGTGCTCGGCGAGGCCCCGGCGGACCCGGCCCCGGCCGCCGTCCCGGCCGCGGATGCCGCGGTGACCGCCGGTCGGAGTACGGCCGCCACCCCCGCGGCCACGGGGAGCGCCCCCGGGACCGCGACCGGGTCCGCGACGGCGGCCGGGGAGGCGGCGCCCTCGCCGGCGGCCCGCCCGGAGCGGCCGGCCGCCCCGGACGCCCGCACCCGCACCAAGGTCGTCACCCCGCGGAGCGGGGCCGGCGCACGGAACCCGGCCCGCGGCGGACCACCGGGCGCCCGGGGCGCGACCGCGCCCGCGAAGGGGCGGGACGCCGGCGACGGCAAGGGCCTGGACACCCCGGAGGACAAGGTGACCGCCGGTGCCTAGGCTCGAACTCGGAAGCTGGATCGACTCCGGCGTCAACTTCCTCCGCGACCACTTCGACTGGCTCTTCGACTTCATCTCCACCGTCGTCGAAGGCATGTACGACGGCGTGCACCAGGTGCTCGCCGCGCCCCACCCGCTGCTGCTCACCGGCATCCTCGCGGTCCTCGCCTGGTGGCTGCGCGGGCTGCTGCCGGCGGTCCTCGCCTTCGCCGGCTTCGCGCTCATCGACTCGATCGAGCAGTGGGACGAGGCGATGGAGACCCTGTCGCTGGTCCTGGTGGCCGGCGCCATCACCCTCGCGGTGGCGGTCCCGCTGGGCATCTGGGCGTCCCGGAACCGGGTGGTCAGCGCGGTGCTGCGGCCGGTACTGGACTTCATGCAGACGATGCCGGCCTTCGTCTACCTGATCCCCGGCATCTTCTTCTTCGGGGTCGGTGTCGTCCCCGGCATCATCGCCACCATCATCTTCTCCATGCCGCCCGGGGTACGGATGACCGAACTCGGCATCCGCCAGGTGGACGGGGAGCTGGTGGAGGCCGCCGACGCGTTCGGCACCACACCGCGCCGCACCCTGACCCGGGTCCAGCTGCCGCTGGCGCTGCCCACCATCATGGCCGGCGTCAACCAGGCGATCATGCTGGCGCTGTCCATGGTGGTCATCTCCGGCATGGTCGGCGGCGGCGGCCTGGGCTCCTCGGTCTTCGAGGCGATCAGCTCCGTGGACGTGGCGCTGGGCTTCGAGGGCGGCATCGCGGTGGTCATCCTCGCCATGTACCTGGACCGGATGACCGGCGCGCTCAACCAGCGGGTCTCGCCGCTGGGCCGGCGGGCGCTGGCGAAGCAGAACGCCGCGGCGGCCGGGAGCCGGAACGTGCTCCGCTGGCGCCCGGCGACCTCGGTCGCGATGGTCGGCGTCATCGTGCTGGCGCTGGCCGCCGGCGGCCTGAACGTCTTCGGCGGCGACGACGAGGACGGCGACCGGGTCACCGCCGACGTCGGCAAGGGCCGCTCGATCAGCATCGGTTACATCAACTGGGACGAGGGCGTCGCCTCCACCCACCTGTGGCAGGAGGTCCTCCGCCAGCGCGGCTTCAAGCCCGAGGCCAAGGCGTACGAGGTCGGTGCCCTCTACACGGGCATGGCGGCCGGCGACATCGACGTGCAGACCAACTCCTGGCTGCCGGTGACCCACGACGCGTACTGGAAGCGGTACCACGACCGGCTGGAGGACCTGGGCGCCTGGTACGACAAGACCTCGCTGGAGGTCGCGGTGCCCTCGTACGTCAAGGACGTGAAGTCCCTGGCCGACCTCAAGGGCAAGGGGAAGACCTTCGGCGGCAAGATCATCGGGATCGAGCCGGGCGCCGGCGAGATGAAGCTGATGCAGGACAAGGTCCTCCCCGGCTACGGGCTCGACGGCGAGTACCAGCTGGTCAAGGGCTCCACCGCCGGCATGCTCTCCCAGCTGGAGCGCAGCTACGCGAAGAAGGAGCCGGTCGCGGTCACCCTCTGGTCGCCGCACTGGGCCTACAGCACCTACGACCTGACCAAGCTGAAGGACCCGCAGGGCGCGTTCGGCTCCGGCGACTCCATCCACACCCTGGCGCGCAAGGGATTCTCCGAGCAGGAGCCCGAGGTCGCCCGGTGGATGAAGGACTTCAAGCTGACCGAGAAGCAGCTCACCGGCCTGGAGGCGGAGATCCAGGAGGCCGGCAAGGGCAACCAGCGGCAGGGCGTGCGCGCCTGGCTGGAGAAGAACCCCGGCTTCGTGGACAAGGTGGCCCCGGTGAAGGGCGCCGGCGGCACCGCGGACCGGCCCGGCAAGCAGGCCGGCGCCGCGCCGCACATCGGCTACTTCCCCTGGGACGAGGACGTCGCCACCACCTTCCTGTGGAAGAACGTCCTGGAGCGCCGCGGCTACAAGCCGTCCGTCCGGCAGTACGACGTCGGCTCGATGTTCACCGGCATGAGCGCCGGCCAGATCGACGTGGAGTTCGACGCCTGGCTGCCGGCCGCCCAGAAGCAGTACTGGGACCGGTACAAGAAGAACCTCGTCGACATCGGTCCCTGGTACGACCGGACGTCGCTGGAGATCGCGGTGCCCTCGTACGTCAAGGACGTGAAGACCCTGGCCGACCTCAAGGGCAAGGCGAAGACCTTCGACGGCAAGATCATCGGGATCGAGCCGGGCACCGGTCAGATGAACCTGCTGAAGAAGAAGGTGCTGAACACCTACGGCCTGGCGGACGAGTACCGCGTGGTGGACGGCAGCACCCCGGCGATGCTCGCCGAACTCCAGCGCGCCTACGCCCGGAAGGAGCCCATCGCGGTGGCCCTGTGGACGCCGCACTGGGCGTACGGCAAGTACCGGCTGACCAAGCTGGCCGACCCGCACAAGGCCTTCGGGGACAACAACCGCATCCACTCGCTGGGGCACAGGTCGTTCCCGGAGAAGTTCCCCGAGTTCCACGGCTGGCTCAAGAACTGGCACATGACCGAGGAGGAACTGGCCGGCCTGGAACAGGCGGTCCAGGACGCCGGGAAGGGGAACGTCGAGGAGGGCGTCCGGACCTGGATGGACGCCCACCCGGGGATCGTGGACCGGATGGCGCCGGTCACCGCCTGACCCCACCCGTCCCCCACCCGTCCCGCCGGTGGCGCCTTCCCGCCGCCCCGGGCGCTGCCGCCGGTACGCACCGGCGGCAGCGCCGTTTCCGGCGGGGCGGGCGCGACCGTACCGCGGCGCGGGGCGGCGGGCGTGCGCCCTGCCGCCCGAGCGGGGCGCGGGACCGTCGGCCGTGCGCCCCGGGGGCGGGTGAGGTGCCTCGGCGCCGGGCCGGGAGCCGGGGTAAGCCCGCCCGACGGTGCGCCCTGCCGGGGGCGCGTCCTCGTCCGGCGGGGGAGCAGGGGCGCCCGGCCGGGGGTGCCTCCTCGTCCGGCCGGGCCGGTTGCCCGCCGGCCCGGCCGGACAGGGAGGCCCGTCGTCCAGCCGGGACCGGGGACGCCCCGCCCGGCGGGGGCGCAGCGGCGCGCGGCGTCCGTACCCGGCGCAGGGCTGCGGGTCCGCCCGCCGGCGCCGTACGGTGGGGCGGATGAGCAGGCGTGGCGCGGTACGGCGCGTGGTGTCCCTGGTGCCCTCCCTCACCGAGGCGGTGGCGGCGACCGATCCCGGGCTGCTGGCCGGGGTGACCGACTGGTGCAGCCACCCGCCCGGACTGGACGCGGTGCGCGTCGGCGGCACCAAGAACCCGGACACCGGGCGGATCGCCGCCCTCGCCCCGGACCTGGTCCTCGCCAACGAGGAGGAGAACCGCGAGCCCGACCTCGCCGCCCTGCGCGCCGCCGGACTGCGCGTCCTGGTCACCGAGGTGCGCGGCCTGGAGCAGGCGTTCGCCGAGCTGCACCGGGTGCTGGTGGACGGCTGCGGCCTGCCGCGGCCCGGCTGGCTGGACGAGGCGGAGGCGGCGTGGCGGGAGGTGCGCCCGGCCGGCCCGGAACGGCGCGCGGTGATCCCGGTCTGGCGGCGCCCCTGGATGGTGCTGGGACGGGACACCTTCGCGGGCGATCTGCTCGCCCGGCTCGGGGTGCGCAACGTCCACCGGGACCACCCCGAGCGCTACCCCAGGATTCCGCTCGCCGAACTGAACGCCGCCGGCGCGGAGTTGGTGGTGCTGCCGGACGAGCCGTACCGCTTCACGGCGGACGACGGCCCCGAGGCGTTCCCCGGCATCCCCGCCGCGCTCGTCGGCGGACGCCATCTGACCTGGTACGGACCCTCGCTGGTGGAGGCCCCCCGGGTACTCGCCGAGGCCCTGGCCGCGGCGCGCTGACCGGCCGGGGACCGCGACCCGCCGACGGACCCGGTCGCCCGCGAATCCTTCGGGGCCGCTCCGCCGACCGGGGCGGCCGGATGACCGGGCCCTCCCGCCGGACGGCGCGGCCCGCCGCGTCCGGTCCCGCGGTGCCGCCTCACCCCACACCCGCGGTCACCGGCGCCGGCTCCGGCGGACCGCTCCGGTCGCCGGGGGCGGCGGGCCGGTCCGCGGCCGTGCCGGGCGCGTCCGCCGGGCGCCGCGCCCCGCCGGGGCCGCCGGCCGCCCGGTCCCGCGGCGCACCGGGGCCGCCGGCCACCGGGCCGGTCCCGCCCGCCGCGCCCGGCGGAGCGAGCAGGGTGCCGTTCGCCAGCCCGCGAACGGTGCGGGCCGCCACCACCGTCCAGGCCGTTACCAGCACCGCGTACAGCCCGGCCGCCAGCCAGGCCGGCGCCGGGAGCCCGGTGTGCCGGGCGAGGGCGGCCGTACCGGTCACACAGGTGCCCACCGGGAAGGTGAAGGCCCACCAGCCCAGGCCGAAGGGGAGCCCGCCGCGTGCCGAGCGGAGCACCAGCGCGCCCGCGAGCACCAGCCACAGCAGCGCGAACCCCAGCACCGGAACGCCGTACGCCACCGCCAGGTACCCGGCGCGCGCGGCCCGCGGCGCGGCGTCGGCCAACTGCCCGGCGGCCGTGGCGGACTGGCCGAGCGGCCCCAGCACCAGGAAGAGCGCCGGGGCCGACGCCGCCGGGGGCGGCCCGAACCGGAGCAGCCGGGCGAAGATCAGCGGCAGGAGCAGCAGTACGGCGGCCAGGCTCACCCCGAACAGCGCACCGCACCCCAGCAGCAGGGACGCCCGCCACTGCCCGGCCGGCAGCCACGGCGCCAGCGCCGGCCCGGTCGCCGCCGACACCATGGGCGCCACCACCGGCAGCAGCCACACCGGAGAGGCGTCCCGCACCCCGATCCGGTGCCGGGCGATCATCAGGTACGGGATGCCGGCCGCCACGACCAGCGCGGCGACCGTGCCGACCGCCCACAGCACCGCGGCGGCGGCCACCGCCGGCCCGCGGCCCACCACGTCCGCCCCGACCGCCAGGGTGGCGGCTCCGACCGCGAGCGGCGCCATCGCCGCGCAGCCGTGGAAGGGCGCGACCGCCGGGTCCAGGAGCTGGGCGCGGGCCACCTCCGGATACCGGCGCCAGTGCGCCGCCCGTGCGGCCACCACCACCGCCAGCGCCCCCACGGCCAGCAGCCACACACCCTGCCGCACCGGCCGGACCCCGGGCGGATCGCCCAGCACCTCCCCGGCGGTCGCCACCATGGCGGTGCCCATCACCACCGCGTACCAGTTCGGCCCCACCCGGCGCACCCCGTCGTGCCACCGGTGGACGGCGGGGGCGACGGGAGCGACGGGGGGCGATGGGGGGGCGATGGGGGAGCGGGCGGCGGAGGTGCGAGCGTCATGTCCCGCAGCCTTCCGGGCCGCCACCGCTCCCACCAGGGATCATTTCCTATGAGCACATAAGCTGGATTTATGAGCACCACCCAGGGCGACCGGGACCCGGCCGGTACCCGGTCGCAACCCGCGGCCCCCGGCCCGTTCGGCCGCCGGGATCCCCCGGCGTCCCCTGGACCCCCGGCGCCCCCCGGAACGGCCGACGCCCTCGGAACGGCCGGCGTCGCCGGAGTGGCCGAGGACACCGCCCCCGACCCGTCCGGCCGGTCCACCGCCCCCGTCACGGAACCGTCCGGGACCGCGCCCGGACCGTCCGGGAATCCGGCCGCCGCCGGGCCGCCCTCCGGACCGGCCGGCCGCGACCGTGGCGCCGAGCCCGGCACCCCGCTGGCCCACCGGGTCCCCGACCTGGGCGCGATGGAACTGCTCCTCGCCGTCGCCCGGCTGGGCAGCCTGGGCCGCGCCGCCCAGGAACTGGGCATCACCCAGCCGGCGGCCAGCAGCCGGATCCGGGCCATGGAACGGCGGCTCGGGGTGCCCCTGGTGGAGCGCTCCCCGCGCGGCTCCCGGCTCACCGAGGCGGGCGCGCTGGTCACCGACTGGGCGCGGCGGGTGGTCGAGGCGGCCGAGGCGTTCGACGCCGGGGTGCACGCCCTGCGCGGCCGCCGCGACTCACGGCTGCGGGTCGCGGCCAGCATGACCATCGCCGAGTACCTGCTGCCGGGGTGGCTGATCGCGCTGCGCGCCCACCGCCCCGGCACCGCCGTCTCGCTGATCGCCGGGAACTCGGCCGCGGTCGCCGGGCGGCTCCTCGCCGCGGAGGCCGACCTCGGGTTCGTCGAGGGGCTGGAGGTGCCCCGGGGGTTGGACGGCGCGGTCGTCGGCCGCGACCGGCTGGTGGTCGTCGTCGCGCCGGCCCACCCGTGGACTCGGCGCCGTACCCCGGTGAGCCCGGCGGAGCTGGCCGCCGCGCCCCTGGTCCTGCGGGAGCGGGGATCGGGCACCCGGCAGGTCCTGGACGCCGCCCTCGCCGGCCACGGCGGCCTCGCCGAACCGCTCCTGGAACTGGCCTCCACCACGGCGGTGAAGGCCGCCGCGGTGGACGGCGCCGCGCCGGCCGTGCTCAGCGTGCTCGCGGTCGGCGAGGAACTGGCCGCCCGGCGGCTGGTGGAGATCCCGGTGGAGGGGGTGGCGCTGCGGCGCGAGCTGCGCGCGGTCTGGCCGGCCGGGCAGCGCCCCGAGGGCCCCGCCCGCGACCTGCTCGGCCTGACCCGTTCCGGGGACTGAGCGGTCCCCGCGGAACCGCGGCGCGGGGCGCAGGCGTCTACCGTGTCCGGAATCCGACACCCCTCGCCCCGCCCACCGCACACCCCGCCGGCCCCGCCCACCGGACGCCGAGGGCCGCCTCCACCGGTTCCGCGTGGTGCCCGGCCCCTGGCCAACCGGGCTCCGTGAGGAGAGAGTGGGCTTCCGGTAGCCCGAACCCGTCCGCCCCTGCACCCGCCATCCCCGACCTCGTCCCAACCCCCCATCCCCCATCATCCCGACGGTTCCAGGAGACGACACGGCATGCCCGCCACCGGCACCAACCCCGACCTCACCGGCCATCACCACGCCCCCGACGGCGTACGCGTGGCGACGTACAGCTGGCTGCCGGAGAGCGGGCAGCCGCGCGCCGTCGTCCAGATCGCGCACGGTGCCGCCGAGCACGCCCGGCGCTACGGCAGGTTCGCCCGGTTCCTCGCCGGCCACGGCTACCTGGTGATCGCCTCCGACCACCGAGGGCACGGCGGGACCGCCGCGAGCACCGGCGGCCACGGGATCGTGGGGGAGCGGGACAGCTGGCGGGACATGGTGTCCGACCTGCGCGGCATCGGCGACCGGGCCCGCGCCGAGCACCCCGGCGTGCCGCTGTTCCTGCTCGGTCACAGCATGGGGTCGATGCTGGCCCGGGACTACGCCCAGGAGCACGGCGAGGATCTGTCCGGGCTGATCCTCTCCGGCACCTTCCGGACCCTGCCGGCGGCGGAGCTGGAGGAGATCATCGCCACCATAGAGCGGGAGATCGCCGAGCGCGGCCGGGACGCCCTGTCCACCTTCCTGCCGACGCTCTTCGCCTCGTTCAACGACCCGTACGAGTTCGGCACCGGCTTCGAGTGGCTGTCCCGGGACTCCACCGAGGTGGCCCGGTACGCGGCCGACACCGCCTGCGGCTTCCCGTTCAGCGCGGGCCTGTCGCTGGACTGGGTGCGCGCGGTGCGCAAGATCAACGACCCGCGGAACCTGGCCCGCGTCCCGGTCGGCCTGCCGGTCCACATCGCGGCCGGTACGGAGGACCCCTGCAACCAGCGGATGACCCTCGTCTACGAGCTGCTGGAGGACTTCCGGTACCTGGGCACCCGGGACCTCAGCTGGCGGAGCTACCCCGGGGCCCGGCACGAGATCCTCAACGAGACCAACCGGGACGAGGTGCAGCAGGACCTGCTGGCCTGGCTCGACGCCCGCACCGAGCGGCGGGCCTGACCCGGCCGCGGCGGGCCTGGACCGGCCGCCGGGGCCGCTCACGGCGGGGGCGTGCCTGGGCCGGCTGCCTGACCCGGCTGCGGCGGGGCGGGCCCGGCCTGGACCGGCCCGGGCCGGTCGCGGCGGGGCGGGCCCGGCCCTTCGGCCCCCGGCCCGCCCCGCCCCCCGTTCCTCCTCTTCCTGCCCTCCCCCGGCCCCCGGCCCCGGCCGGCGCCCGCCGGGCCCCTCCGGCCCCTGGCGGCCACTCGCCAGCCCGCCGGCGGCGCCGGGATGGTCAGATGCCGTCCGGCTTGAAGACGTCCTGTTCGATCAGCAGCTTGTCGAGTCTGGCCTTGTCCACCCGGTTGGTCACCTCCTCCGCCTCCTGGCGGTCCCGTACGCACTTGGCGAGCGTGAAGCTCGACGTCACGACGAAGACCAGCCCGAGCGCGAGGAAACCCCGCTCCCACGCCCCGACGGGCAGCTTGGCGATGCCGTACGCCACCGCGGCCAGGGACACCCCGAACGAGATCGCGGCCTGGATGAAGAAGGCGGTGGTGGTCGGCCGCTGGATGGATGGAGTCGTCATGTGCGTAGCGTGCTCGCCCGGTGACCGCCCCGCATGAGTACTCCTACTCACCCGCCCTGAGTCCGTCCGCCCCCGCCTGGACGGGGGTGGAGGCGAGCACCCCCTGAAGTGCGGTATTGTTCTCATGCGCGGTCGGCGAGGGGAAAGAAAAAGCCCCGAGCCGAATCGGCACCGGGACGTGGCGCAGCTTGGTAGCGCACTTGACTGGGGGTCAAGGGGTCGCAGGTTCAAATCCTGTCGTCCCGACGGTGCGAAAGGGCCTTCCGGCCGGGAGAAATCCCAGGCCAGGGGGCCTTTTCTTGTGTACTGACGGGCCATCAAAGTGATGCCTGGTCAGGCGGCCGGGGACCCCTTGGGGACCACGCCTCGGAAAAAGCCCTGATCAGAGGCTGTTCTCTGGGGGCCAAGATCATTTCCGATTCGCGGTGGGTTGTGTGGTTTCTACAAGGCCCGGAGCGTAGCCGCCAGCGCCTTCGACGGGGCTGCCGCACCGGACAGATGGGCACTGAGCGACTGCCCCGCCCTCGTCAGGGCCTAGAGATCGGGATGCAGGTACCGCTGGGTGGTCATCAGCGAGCCGTGTCCGGCGATGATCCGCAGCACGTGCAGAGGGACTCCGGCATCGGCCATCCACGTGAGGCCGGTGTGGCGAAGGTCGTGGCGGCGCAGATGCTCGTAGCCGAGCTTGGTCACCACCTCGTCCCAGTGGGTGGCGTCCCGCAGCACCGCGGTGGAGATCCGGCCGCCCCCGCGCCCGGTGAACAGCCGCGCGTTGGGGTCGGGGCCGGCTGTCAGGAGACGCTGGGCCACTATCGGTCGCACCTCCTCGATCAGCGGGACACGACGGGCCATCTTGCCCTTGGTGCCCTTGTCGATCAGCCCGCCAGGGGCGGGAGTGGTCTGGCGACGGACGGTCCAGATCCAGTTGACCGGGTCGATGTCCTTCACGCGGACACCGGAGACCTCGCCGATCCGAGCGGCTGTGGCGGCAGCGAAGATCACCACGCTGCCCCACCCGGCGAACTGCTGGTATGACCGCTCCACCAGCGCGTCCGCCAGCGCTGTGAGGGCGGTCCAGTCCGTGAGGGCCAGGGAGCGAGGGTCGTCGAGCTCGTCCTCGGCCTTCTGGTACTCCGACTGCCAGCCGACGACCCGCGCCGGGTTCAGGGTGATGATGCCGTCACGTACGGCCTGCTCCATCACCCGTACCAGGACCGCGAGGCTGTTCTTCACCGAAGACCGGCCCACCCCGTCGGCGATCCATAGCCTCAAGCCGCGCGAGGACCGACCCACCCCCGCCTGCGCGGGGACCACACCGACGCGTACCGCGGCGGCCGGCCGCTCCGCGGACCACCCCCGCCTGCGCGGGGACCACCCTTTCTGACCTGCGCTATCGCAGAGGCTTTGCAGTCTCTTTGCTTCTCTTCGGTTCGACCGTCATAAGTGCATAGTGGCAGAGTCAGAGCTGCATGAGGCAGTGGCGGCCTGCTTCCGGTCGTCCCACGGCCAGGGCATGCAGGATGGCCTGGGTGACGTGTCCGGCGCATGGGCGCCCGGCCGCTCCAAGGGCAGGGCATCGCAGGGCAGCGGCGAGGACGGCCTGAGGGCTCCAGCGGCGAAGTGGCGGGAGCACTGATGCCCTTTGAGGTTCCGCACCACCCAAGACCGATCTCCGTCGAGCGCTAGGACGTCTCCGTGCGTTCTGGAACCACTGGCGAGCCCGAGTTCGTGCTAGGACCTGTCTGATAATTGATCTTGTGGTGGGTCGTGGTGAGCTGACGGATGCGGCGTGGGAGCGGATAGCGCCCCTGCTGCCGGGTGTTGATGGACGTGGGCGGTCGTGGCGGGATCACCGGCAGGTCGTCAACGGGGTGCTGTGGCGGTTGCGGACGGGTGCCCCGTGGCGTGACCTGCCGGAGCGCTATGGGCCGTGGCAGACGGTCTATGAGCGGTTCGCCCGCTGGGAGGCGGACGGTACCTGGGCCCGCCTGCTCGAGCAGGTCCAAGTCCGGGACGACTCCGTCGGAGCCGTGGAGTGGACCGTGTCGGTCGACTCCACAGTCAACCGGGCCCACCAGCACGCCGCCGGCGCCCGCAAAAGGGGGCGGCGGCGGGGGACGAACTGGAAGATCGGCCACGTCCGCCGGCCGGCCAGGCGCTCGGCCGGTCACGCGGCGGGCTGATCACCAAGGTACACCTCGCCTGCGACGGCCGGGGCCTGCCACTGGCCGTCGTCGTCACGCCGGGCAACGTCAACGATTCCACGGTCTTCGACGCAGTCCTGGACGGGCTGAGGGTGCCTCGCACGGGCCCCGGACGGCCTCGCCGCAGGCCCGATGCGGTCATCGCGGACAAGGCGTACTCGTCACGGGCGATCCGCCAGGCCTTGCGGAGGAGGGGCATCCAGGCCGTGATCCCGGAACGGGCGGACCAGAAGGTCAACCGGCTGCGGCGCGGCCAGGCCGGTGGCAGGCCGCCGGCGTTCGACCGCGAGCTCTACAAGGCCCGCAACGTGGTCGAACGCTGCTTCAACCGCCTCAAGCAGTTCCGCGCGATCGCCACTCGGTTCGACAAACTGGCCGCCCGCTACAGGGCTGGAGTCCAACTCGCCTCGCTCATCCTCTGGCTCCGCGAACCATCCCGAGATCGTTTGTCAGACAGGTCCTAATGCGGCTGTCTCGGACGAAGGCATGGTTCCAGGAGCCGCTGACATCGGTCACGGGTCCAGGAGGACCCGCTTTCGGAGCACCCGCGACGTCCTCGACGGCGTGCCTGACGTAATCGGTCACCACCTGCTCCACGGTCTTGAAGGCCTTGTTCGCCAGCCCGCTGCGCGCACTTCCGAAGGAGCGTGTGGGGCCGGGTGGCTACTGCTGACGGGGGTGAACGCCTCCGGCCGGGCGGGTCAGGAGGGCTGGCGGCCAGCCGGGGCTCCGCCGGGGTCGTCGGCCAGCCCGATGGTGGTGGTGATGCGCTTGCCCACCGGTTCGCGGTGGACGGCGAAGCTTTGGCAGACGGCCATGACTATCTCCAGCCCGTGCTGCCCGATGCGGCCCGGGTCGGTGGCCAGGACCGCAGACAGCGCGGTGTTGCTGTCCCACACGCTGATCTCGATGGCGCCTTCGTTGACTTCCAGGGTCAACAGGCACGGGCTGGAAGCGTATTGCGGGAGTTGGTCACCAACTCGCTCACGACCAGCTGCACCATGCCCATCGCCCGCCCGGACACCGGCAGCCCGTGCACGGCTTGGACGTCCGCCAGGAAGGAACGGGCCAGGTCACGGGCGAGGGCTATCTCCTCGCTGTCCTCGAAGACCGCAGAGACCGATATGAGGCGGCCCACGAGCGGCTGCTGGCTCTCGTCCTGCCCAGCCGGGTCCATACAGTCCGCCTTGCGCCTGAAGCACCTGTTCTTGCCCTGCCCGCGTACCCTCGAAACTTCACCGCAGTCTCCCGAAGGGAAAGATTGTTTCCGACGGCATCCCTCCGGGGTACGTCCATCGGGCGAAGAGGCGAGGCAGTGTGGACGAGCGGGCATCCGGGTGGAGCGAGGTGGAACGGTGGCGGCCTCTGCGGAAGCGCCAGTTAATTGTCGGGGGCGTTGTGTTCGGCGCGATCGACGAGCAGCAGCGCCAGCGGGCCGGCAGGCAGGATGAAGCGGCCCTTGGTGGCTGCGTCGATCGCGTCTTGCAGCGGCCACCAGCTGAGTTTGAAGTCCCGCTCGGTCGGGGTGAGCTGCTGGGGGCCGCAGGTGAGGTCTCGCGCTTCGAACAGATGGACGCGGGCGGTGGTGCTGAGAGTGATGGCGAAGGCGCCCAGCGGGTGCCACGTCGTGGCGGTGATCCCCGCTTCTTCTTGCAGCTCCCGTTGTGCGCACCTCAGGGGTGTTTCGCCTTCTTCTCGTCGGCCGCCGGGCAGGAAGAGGTACTCACCGCCTTGGCGGGGGAACCATGCGCTCAGCAAGGCCACCAGGCCGTCCGCGTCGCGGGCCACCACGACAGAGGCGTCGCGGAGGGGCTCGGGGTCTTCGTCGCTCATGACGGGCGAGGCTAACGGTCATGAGCGCACCATGGCTGTGAACGGGACAGTCATCACGCTGGGGTGGGCGATGCCCCGTCCGTGGTAGCCGTCGTCGCCGAAGGCGTCGCCGTGGTCGGCACACACGATGATCAGCCACCGCTGCGTGCTGGTGAGAGTGGTGATCAGGCGGGACAGGTGGGGGTCGGCGTAGGCGAGAGCGGCGTGTTGGGATTGCCAGGTGTCGGTGCTGTCGCCGAGGTAGTGGCCGTGGGGGACGTGGGTGGCGGAGATGTTGACGAACAGCAGCAGGGGACGGCTGCGGTGCGTTTCGGCGAGTTCCAGGGCGTGGTCAACCTGGTGGCGGGCGGAGTCCCTTTCGGGGGAGCAGAACTCCGTCCGCCAGTGGTCCTCGTCGAACAGGTCGGGCAGAACGTGGCCCAGAGGTGTCTGCCGGGAGAAGTAGGTGACCCCGCCGACGCAGATGGTGCGGTATCCGTGCATCCGCAACCCTTTCAGGAGGCTGGGGGCTTCGAAGACGAACGTCTCCGGTGGAACCGTCTTGAACGCCGGGGGGCGGCACTCCCACAGCCGCGGGGGTTGGGTGGGCTGCGGCAGCTTGGGCAGGAAGCCGTGGAAGAAGGCCATGTGCGCCGGCAGGGTGAAGCTTCCCGGTGTGTGCCGCCGCTCCCAGCCACCGGTCGGCAGCAGGCCGGCGAGGCCCGGGGTCAGCCCTTCGGCCAAGGCGGACTGGGCGACGTCCCACCGCAGGGAGTCGAGTGTGACGAACAGGATGCTGGTACCGGAGTGGACGATCTCAGCGGCTTTGATCACCGATGGTTCTCCTTACCGGTCGAAGGACGGGGCAGGCAACGGACACGGCCGCGGGCCTGCTCGTTGACGGGGAGGGGCACCCGATCCTGGGCGATCATGCTGCGAATCGTGGCCAGGCCGGATTCTTCGGTGAGCCGGTTGCCCTCCCGGTCGTACAAGGTCACGTGGACCAGGGCGTCCGGCGGCGCGCCGGGGGTTGTGGTGATCCAGGCGCCGGGCGCCGTGCCGTGCCGCTTCATCGCGGTCAGCAGCTCCGTCTCGCTGACGGCTCCGGCGTCGAGAACCTCGCACGCATAGTGCTGGGCGTTGACCGCTCCGCGGCACAGTCGCTCGTGCATGCTCGCGCTGACGGCATGCCCGTCGTGGCCGGCGACCAGGCGCCGGGCTTCGGCCACCACCACGAAGCAGGAGCCCATCCACCAGGCCACACCGGTGTGGACGGGCCAGGGGTAATTGCCCACCGCGCCACCGTCTCGGATGACGGCGTGGGGATCGATCGGGTTAAGCACGCCGGGCCTCCACGTGCGCCAGGACCTCGTCGGCGAGCGTGCCTGGTGTCTTGCCGTCGGTGTCGATCACCACGGCGGTCGGGTCCTCGTCCGCGACCCGCTCGAAGTTGCGCAGCAGCCGGTCGAGGCGGCCATCGACACCGAACAGCGCAAGGTCATCGGGGCTCAGCACCTGTTCCTTGCCCTTGGTCTCCATACGCCGGCGCAGCACCTGCTCCGAACAGCGCAGATAGAAGGTGAGGTCGGGGGTGTCGAGGTAGCCACGGTACGGGACCAGGAGGGCGGCGACGTCATCGACGGGCACACGGTGGACGGCGCTGTGGCAGGCCAGGACCGAGGAGACGTAGCGGTCGGCGATCACCGGCCCGATGGTGCGGCACTGCCGCACCGAGTCGGAGGTGTGCAGCAGGCCGGAGAGGTAGAACGCGAACTGCGGCAGGGCCCGGAGTCGTGCGTTGACGGCGGCGGACCAGTCGGTGTGCGGCCTGGTGAGGGTGTGGATCGAGGTGGCGCGCAGCCGGCCGGCCAGAACGCCGGCCAGTGTGGACTTCCCGATACCGGAGACCCCCTCCAGGACCACGAACGGCCCCTGGTACCGGTGACCGGTGATCGGCTGGTAGGCGTGCGGCAGCTTCACAGGACCCCCTCGGTGAAAGCGGTGACGTGATCGGCGACGGCTTCGGCGAGCCGCTGCGGGTCGTGGAGCAGATCGGTGACGTGCATCCGCAGGTCCTCCCGCAGCAGACAGGGCTGGAGACCGCCGTCGTGACCCAGGCGCAGCGCCCAGAACCCTTCGACGCACCGCTTCCGCACCGGACAGGTGCCGCACTGCCCGACGTGGTGCCGACCCAGGTTTCGATGAATGACCTCGATCCGGATTCCGTCCACGAGGAAGATCCGCCGGCCCTGGCCCACCCCGGCGACGTTGGTGTGCTCGTGCCGGGTCAGGGTGCGCAGGTGCTTCACGATCGCGTCGGCCGGCACGGCGCAGCCGGCGCGCCGGCTGTTGAAATCGGTGCCGACCAGTTCGATGAACTGCACCGGCAGCCGGCGCTCCACAGCGAAGTCCACGATGCTGCGGACCTCGTGCTCGTTCTCCTTCAGCAGCAGGCAGTTCAGCTCGACGGTCTCGAACAGCTCACGTGCGGTCTCGATGCCCTGCAACACGGTGGCGATGCCCAGCCGCGTCTGGGCGATCGCGCGAAACGACTCGTCGGAGAAGTAGTGCAAGGAGACCTTCGCCCTGTTCACCGGCGTGTGGCCCAGCCAGGACCGGTGGGTGCGGACGTGCGTGCCATTGGTGATGAGCGTGTACGAGCCGCCGGGTTTCGCTGCGGGGAGCTGCTCAAGGACCGGCCGGGCATGAGGTGAGGTCAGCGGTTCACCCCCGGTGAAGTACACCCGCTTCAAGCCGGCGTCCATCAGCGTCGTGATGACGGACACGAAGCCGGCCGGCTCCAGCACACGGCTGCGCGGCTGCTGCTCCCGGTCGGCCCGGGTCGCGGGCGGGGGGACGTCGCCCTCGTTGTGGCAGAACCAGCAGGCGATGTTGCACCGAGGGGTGAGCGAGACCCGTAACTGGCCACGCAAGGCGTCGAAGTTGTGCAGGGCGGTCCAATCAACGGCGGGTTGCGCCGTGTCGATCACCGTCATCGGTCCTCCATGAGGTGTCGGCGGGGGGCCGTTCGGAGCTGGGTCGGTACCGCCAGCTCCGAGCGGCAGCTCTACAGGTGACGGCGCCCACGTCGGTTACGGGGACGACATCGCGCAAGGTGATGAAGGGGACGGAACAGGACACCAAGCCGGCCCCGCCCCCGGCGGCTGCCGGGACCGGCCGCAGCGTCTGCGGATCGTGGACGACACCGGCCACTCCTGGACCGGACGTATCCGCCCAGCGCGGCGACCCGTGCCCTGCGCAGCGCCGGCGCGCCGCCACCGACTCCCGGATGCACGGCGTGCACACCGCCGGCGACGTGGTCCTCTTCCCATCGCGGATCGAGCTGGCCGCGGATTCATGACACGGTTCGTTCTGCACTGGTGGCGACGGGGTTCTCCGGCGCCAGGGCGGGGCTGACCTCGGCCACCAGGGCACTCAGCCCCGGATGCCGCCGGGGCCGGCACTGCATGAGGATCTCCGGGTGCCGCTCGCAGTGACCCGCCTGACGCACCACGCTCCAGCCCAGGTCGGCCAGGTAGTACACCAGCCGCATGGACCACACGGTGCACCGAACCCATTTCACGCCGCGGCGAGCGGCGTGGTCCTCCGCCCACCGCACGATCAGACGCCCCAGGCGGTCGCGGCGGTAGTCGGGGTGGGTCCAGGTGCCGCTGAGCACGACCGCGGGCTCGGCCCGCTCCTCATCGGTCCAGCCCACCACCGGGGTGGTGGAGAGCATCACGGTGCACCCCAGGAGCCGAGCGTCCTCGACAAGCACCCACGCCAGCGGGTAGCCGTCCTCGCTGTCGCCGGCCAGGTCCCGCGCGCCGGTGAACAGCGGCCCGCCGCTGCCGGGCCAGTTCCTTGGGCGAGCGCTCATCAGCCGGTTCAGGGCAGGCCGGTCCGCAGGGCCCGCCGCGCGCATCACATACATCCAAACCCTCCGATGGGGCGGCCGCCAGGCGTTGCCCTGTCGTGGGGACCTGCATCAGATGGCGCAGCCCGCCGTGGCCGCGGGTGGTGCGCACCGAGTGCCAGCCGCACTCGTGCTCCGCGTACTTGGCCGGGCGCCAGCCGTAGATCGCGCAGCGCACCCACCGCATGCTCCTTGTGGCGGCCGGTCAGCGCGGTGACAGCGGGTCCCGCACCGGGTGTGGACATGGCATCTCCGGGTGAGGTGTGTGACGGTTCGGATCAGGTGAGGTAGCCGGCGCGGAAACCCATAGCCACCAGGTGCGAGCGGTTCCGCGCGCCCAGTCGCACGGACACGTCGTAGACGATGGTCTTGACCGTCCGCACGGAGTAGGCCAGGGCGGATGCGATGTCCACGGTCTCGCAGCCCTCCGCGATGAGGCGCAGGACGCGTATCTCCCGCTCGGTCATCGTCATCTGGGTCTGCGGCAGGGAGAGGAGCTGAGCGGTCAGTGAGTCGGGCAGCGTCCCGCCTCCGGTGGCCACGGCCCGCACAGCCCGCAGCAGGGCTCCGTGCTCTGCCTCCTGCCGGTCCACGACGCCCCGAACCCCGCTGCCGGCCAGTGCCGGCAGGTGCGCGGCGGTGACCTCCGAGGCGACCAGCACGCAGGCGCGCCCCTGCGCGCTGGAGGCGACGACCGCGCGAGACTCGGCCGTGATCAGGCCGACGGCCACCACGGGCACCGCGGTGCCGGCCCTCGGGCTGTTCTCCTCGACGTGCCGCAGCTCGGGGATCTGGGTCAGCACGGTCTTGAGGCCCGCTCGAAGCAGCGGGTCGGCGCCGTGCACGGTGACGTCGATTCTGCTCACGGAAACTCCTTGCCGGGTCACGGAGCGGTGCGCAGCACCAGGCAGGCCAGGCGGCCCAGGGTGTACCGGCCCGCCTTGTGCCAACCGTCCGCCGGCTCGGGGATCGAACCGTCCTCCACCGCCACCTCCTCCGCCCCGGGGCCAGTCCGGGCGGTGAGCCGGTTCAACCCCGTGTCGATCAGAGGGCGGAAGTTCCCGCCGGTGGCGTACCAGTGGTCCCAGCCGGCCAGCGACGTGTCGTCGGGGAGGGTAGGCGGGTCGGTGGTCATGACGGAGAGGTCTCCTGCGATCGAGCGGGAGGGGAAGACGGGGGCGGCGGAGCAGCGGGGCTGGCCCGGGCGCTACGTCGCTGCTGCCAGGTAGCAGCGCATGTTCGTCGCCAGCTCGAACGGGGCCACGTGGCGCGGGAGAATCTCTTGGGCGAGCCACACGTCCGGGCGCAGGGAGGCCACGTGCGCGCCGGCCTTCGCCAGGTGCTCGTCCTTCATCACGGACCAGACGAGTACATGTAATGCAGTCACGAGGAAGACTCCTTCGGTAGCGAGGACAGGGAGACCACGAGCAGAGGGCCGGCGACGCTCGCGGCGGCGGTGGAGATAGGCGATCAAGACCACGAATCAGAGGCTTCTGACACCGGCGAGCACGCGGCCGAGTAGATGCGGGTCCACTCGCTCGGCCCGGGGAACCCTGCGCCCGGACGACGAAGGGCGGCTCGGGAACTGCTCTCTTTCGATCTCATGGAGGTGGCTCGTGGGGACGAGACTGATATCGGCCCACACGACCTTTCCGGGTAGATCCCGGGCCGGGTAGTAGCCCCAGTTCTTGCTCATCGTCGCGACCAGGAAGATCCCTCGTCCGCTCGTCGCCTCGACCCCGACCTCCTTCAGCAGGGGCGGCCGATCGTCGCGGTCCCATACCGACACTCTGACTGCTTCGGGGGCCATTTCCAGCAGCAACTCGAAGGTGTGCACCTTGCTATGTGGCGAGAACAGCGAGACCGGCTTATCGCCCTCTTTGGGGTGCTCCACAGCATTGGTGGTCAACTCCGAGACGACGAGCTGCACTATTTTCACGATGTCGGAAGGCACGCGCCAGGACGAGAGGACGTCGGCGGTGTGCAGCCGTGCCAAGCCCACGGCATTGGGTGTCGTGGCGAGCATCAGCCTGTTACGCGGGGGTAGTGCCTGGGACAGGGTGTGCCTCCGAATAGCGAGGGGAGCACGGCGTTTGTTCGCTGGCTCTCGCTTGTTTCGTGATGGGGACCAACTGACCCGGGATCGATGCATGAGCCCGCCACGTTCCTGCGGGTGACGGAAGTTCTCCACCGTTATCAACTTCCTTCCTCGGCCTCCGCAGGGTCCCATTCCGGTCACCGTCCAAGCCCGGCGTGACGAGGCCGAGAGATGCCGCATGCGGGCCTCGATCGAGTCGGGGGTGTAGTGGCTGGTTCGGCCGAGCCGACGGGCCCGCAGCAGATAGCGGCCGGCTCTCCGTCCGGGGAGACGGGCCGGGTCCAGGTGCCCTGTGAGGGCCAGTAGCCCGGTGCCTGGGCCGGTTGTCAGGGCGCTGCGGGTCAGCACGTCCAGACCTCCTGCCCGTCCCGGAACGGGAGTCAGCGGGGCGGTGGGGAAGTGGGACCAGACGATCTTCCCGTGCGGCTGGCGAGGATCGACGCCCCAGCGGGCGGCGAGGGCGGCGGCGATCACCAGGCCCCGGCCAGTCTCGGCTTCCGCGTCCGGTTCGGCGGGTTCGGGAAGGGGGCGGCGGACGTCGTGGCTGTCGTGGACTTCCAGACGGATCCCGTCGGTCTGGGCCTGCACGCGGACGAGGAAGCCGTGCTCGGCTTCGGTGCCGTGCGTGAGTGCGTTGGTGGCGAGTTCAGAGATGACCAGGCGGATGTCGCCGTTGTCGTCCAGGCCCCAGGTCCTCAGCGTCCGGGTGATGAAGTCACGTGCCGCTTTGACCGATTCGGGTCGGTGGTCGAAGAACAGCTGCGTCGCTTCAGGCATGGGTGCCTCGGGTGTCGTGGTCCAGAGCGGGGTCGGGACTGCGGTGGCGTGCTTGGTCCGGCCTGTGCCCAGCGGGGCCGGAGTCGGCCGAGCGGGCACCGCGGATCAGCAGCAGCCGGGCGCCGGAGGCGGTGATCCGCGTCTGCCGGGCGGCGGCTATCGCCTTCGTCCCCAGGTGGGAGAGGGCGGGCAGGACGACGCCGTAGGTGTCGTGCAGGTCCAGGACGTCCAGAAGACCGGTGAACGCGACCGACCAATTGGTGCCGGCCGTCCGTTCGATGAAGACCCCGTGCAGGACAAGCTCGTGTCGGCGGCAGTACTCGGCCAGAGCGTCGTGCAGGGCGGCCTGGCGGGTTGCGGAGACCTTCACCAGCCTCAGCAAGCCATAGACGACCGGGCCGCTGACGCCGCGATGCTCGGTGAGGGGCTCCATCGTCCGCAACCATCCAGAAAGTCCGGCAACTGCTGTCACCGGTCAGCCTGGCCCGGCCCCAACCACCGGGGAATGACCGTCTGCTGCACTTCCGTTGCACTTGCGTCACCCCACCCCGGTCGGACGTGCTTCGATGACGGCGGGAAGGGAGCGACGTGTGGCGACCGTGCACCACTGGACCGGGCTGGAGGCCAAGGCACTCCGCCTCGCGCTGCGGCTGAGCGTTCGCGCGTTCGCCGAACACCTCGGTGTCGGCGTGCGGACCGTCTCCAAGTGGGAGAAGTTCCAGGCGCTAACCGAGCCCCGGCCGGACACCCAGGCGATCCTCGACACGGCCTTGGCCCGCGCGGACGCCGCGGCCCATCTGCGGTTCGAGACGTTCCTGTCCGAGGCCGGAGGGCCCGGGGCGGAGACCGCAGGCCGGCGGGTGACGCCCGCCGGGCCGCTGGCCTGGGAGTACGAGTCGTGGACCGATGACCTCGACCGCGCCGTGGTTGCCCTGTCGAGGCAGGACTTCACTTTCGCCGAGAGCCTGATCAGCCGGTGGACCAGCCGCTTCACCCCGCTGCGGCTAGATGACCGGGGCCTGTATCTCTTCGCCCGCTCGACCGCCCTCCTCGGTGACCTCCAGCGCGACCAGGGCAGCGTGGTTGGCCCGCTGTCCGCCCAGCGTTCCTATGTCACCGCCAAATCGCTGTTCACCCAGCTCGACATCCCCCGCCGCATCGCCCAGCTCGACCTGTCCCTCGCCGTGGTCGCCGAGATGTCCGGGAAGCTGGAGACGGCCGCCCGCCAGTACGAACACCTCGCCGTCGACGACCGGCTCTCCCGCCGGGACCGGGCCAGATCCCGGCTGTGGGTGGGGACCGCGCTGAGCAAGGACGGCCAGCACGACTATGCGACTCGCGTGATGCTGGCCGCGACCCGCGACTTCGAGGACCTCGCCGAGCCGGAGGACTGGTCGGTGGCCCACCAGAAGATCGCCCTGGCCCATCGAGGCGCCGGCGACCTCTCCTCCGCCCTGCACTTCATCACCATCGCCCGCGGCACCGCCACCACCGACGCCCCCATGCAGAAGGTCCGTCTGGACACCGCCCACGGACACATCCTGCTGAGCGACCCCGCGACCCGCGATGATGGCCTTCACGTCCTCGACAAGGCCGCGACTATGGCCGCCCGCTTCGGGCTGTCCCACCAGCTGGCCAGTATCGAGAACATCAAGGCCATGAGCACGGGGCCGTCCGGCCCCGACAGCCGGTGACCAGGGAGACAACAAAAGTGGGCGACAACCAGCAGACCATCACTGAGGACCAGAGGCGCCAGGCCAAGCTGATCTGGGACTACCACCTCATGGGCCACCAGCTGCGGCAGGCCGACGTGGCGATCGGCCTGGGCAGCCACGACCGGGGCGTCGCCGCGACCTCCGCCGACCTTTATCACCGCGGCCTGTTTCCGACGCTGGTGTTCACCGGCGGAAACAGCCCCACCACCAAGGGCCGCTTCCCCCGCGGCGAGGCCGTCCACTTCCGCGAACACGCCATCGAGCTCGGCGTCCCGGACGAGGCGATCCTCGTCGAGCCCAACGCCGGGAACACCGGCCAGAACATCACCTTCACCCGCGACCTGCTGGCAGCCGCCGGCATCGTCCCGGCGACGGTGATGCTCGTCTCCAAGCCCTACATGGAGAGGCGGTCCTTCGCCACTGCCCGCAAGCTGTGGCCCGACGTCGAGATCGTGTGCGCGTCCGAGCCTTTGGAACTGGACGACTACTTCAAGAGCATCGGCGACGAGAAGCTCGTGGTGGACATGCTCGTCGGCGATCTCCAGCGAGTGATCGAGTATCCGAAGCAGGGCTTCGCCATCGCCCAGAACGTCCCGGAGGACGTGCATGCCGCATACGAGTCCCTCATCCGCGACGGCTTCACCAGCCGCCTCATCTCCTGACCAGCCCACCTATGGCGAGCTGTGCGCGATCCACCAGCCCAACCTGTTCCCGAGGCTGACCACCCTGGGCAAGCTGTTCGCGGCGGACACCAGGATCGACCTCGACGACGTCCAGTTCACCCGCCGCGACTACCAGCACCGCACCCGCCTGGCCGCCCTGGAGGACCCGCACCAGACCCGGTGGCTGTCCATCCCTACCCACCTGCCCCACGGCCGCCAGACCGCCATCCGGGACGCTCTGATCGCCGACCCCACCAAGGCCCGACGCCGGACCGAGGCGGTGATCCGCCAGGAATACCGGGCCAGCCCTCACTGGCCCGCCCTCCAGCAGGCTCTGGAACCGGTCTGGGCAGCGTTCGACACCGGCCGGACCGCCGCCGTCGCCGAGACCTCCACCCGCATCCTGCTGGACATCCTCGGCTGGACAGGCCGCGTCCTGACCGCAAGCGACCTGCCCGCCCGGTCCGACCGGTCCGAGCGGCTCGCCCACCTCACCACCGCCGCCGGAGCCACCACCTATCTGTGCGGCTCCGGCGGGATGACCTACCTCGATCCCATCCCGTTCACCGCCCGCAACATCGCCGTCGCCCCATTCCTGCCCCCGACCACCGGGATTTGGGCCTCCGCCCGGCACGTCACCTCCCTGTGGGCCTTGGCCCACCTCGGCCCCGCCGGCCTGACCGCCAGGCTCCGCGCCCTCAAGGCGGCGTTCGAGGCCGGTTCCCGCAACGCACGCGGCCAGATACTGGAGGAGACTTGGGCATCGGAGCCGCCTAGAAGCTTGCTCGCCGCCGTTAAGCAGGACACCCAGGTGGCCTGACCAGCCAGATCAGCGGAGCCCGTCACCGAATGACAGAGATCTCCGGAAGAGGCTGCTGCCATTCACCCAGTTCCGCGACGAGAACCCGGCGGGCCAGCCGCCGGGCCAGAGCCCAACCCTCGTCGGTGCACAGTGCATCCCTTGTCCAGCGATCAGCGTTCTCGTCACCGCTCATCCTGCTGAGGGTCACGTCGATCTCCTGATGGTCAGCCAAGACTCCGCGGGCGAGCTGTCCATCGGCCACCAGGACCTCGGCCATGCGGAAGGCGTGATCGAAGTCCAGGGCGATCTCGTCTGACATCACCGCATGCCTGGAACCAGGCCACCTGGGTCTGGGCATCAGCCGCCAACACTGCGAGTGACTCCATCAGCAGGCGCCGACGGAACGAAGGATCGGGGCTCTCCATCGCACGATCGTCGCACGCCAACTTCTGACAAGCCCACAGGCGAACATCCGGCTGAGCACACTTATCCGTACTTACCTGAGCACTTTCGCGTGTACGCCGACAGCATGGCTTTGTTCACGAGAACCGACAGCACCTGTACACGAGTTTGGGCAGCACTCGAAGCTCTTTAGAAATCGAACGGTTTATGACTTCAGGCAGAACGGGCCCCTGCCGAGAGTTCAGCAGAGGCCCACGGTACAGAGAGCTACGGAGGGCCGGTACCTGTCTTCGATGAGCGGCATGCCGGCCGACATCAGCTACCGTCTGCTGCCGGTCTGACGGCCCGGCCTCACTTCAGATGTCGGGTGAAGAACTGGGCCGCGGCGTTTCCCGCGAACTGCGGGACGCCGGTGTGCCCGCCCATATTGGCGTGCAGCGTCTTCTCCTTGGAGCCGAAGGCGTCGAACAGGTCCAGGGCCGCCTGCCGGTCGTTCCCTTCGTCGTCCCACTGCAGCAGGACGTGCAGAGGGATGGTGACCTGGCGGGCCTCCTCGAACATGGCGCGAGGGACGAAACTCCCGGCGAACAGAACAGCGGCCGAGATGCGCGGCTCGACCACCGCCAGCCGGGTCCCGATGGAGATCACTCCCCCCGAGTACCCGACCGGACCGCCGATCTCGGGCAGCGACAGGAGGGCGTCCAGGGCGGCCTGCCATTCCGGGACCGCCTTGTCGACCAGGGGGAGAATGAGGGCGTCGATGATCTCGTCGCTGACCGGTTCGCCGGCCTCCATGGCCCGGCGCAGGTCAGCGCGGGCCTGCTCGGCGGCGGGCAGGCGGGGCCGGTCGCCGCTTCCGGGGAGCTCGATGGTGGCCGTGGCGAAGCCCTCCGCCGCGGAATGCCGGGCCCGGGCCACCAGTCGGGGGTAGATCTTGCGCAGCCCGAGAGGAGGGTGGCCGAGCAGGATCAGCGGCGCCGGTGCGGATGCGGATGCGGGTGTCCACAGAATGCCGGGGATCTCACCGAGAGTGAATTCGCGTTCGAGGGCGCCGTCGTCGAGGCGCTGCTCGGAAGTGAAATGCATGGTCGTGCCTTTCGGGAGTGCACTGGAACGGCGCTCCCGGACGACCTGTCTATCGCCCGACCGTGACCCCGGAGGGGAGCACCCATGTCGATACTGCGTCCACGGGTACCACCTCCTCGATCTCTCGCACGGCGTCCGGAAACGTAGCAGTGGTCACCCTCGTCCGCCAACAGGATTTCGCGGAGTTTCCGTGACGCCGCCCCAGAGCCGCCACTCGGGAAGTGGGGCGCACTGGCGCTGTCGTTTCTCATGAACATCGAACACGACGCACCGCCGACGCCTCCCAAACTCGTGTACAGGTGCTGTCGGTTCTCGTGAACAAAGCCAACAGCAGACCGCACATCAGCAGGTGGACGGTGGTCCGGGTCCGCCGGGACGCGATGGAGGGCCGGGGCTGCAGCAGCGGGCCGCACCGGGGGCACCGGCCCCGTGCCCGCCGCCGGTGGGAGAGCCCGTGAGGAGCAGCAGGGCGACACCCGTCGTGACAAGCCGGACGTGCACCAGCCCGGTGACGCAATCCACCCCGGAGAACGAGACCAGCGTCACGAAGTGCGCGGGCATGCGAGCATGCCGGCCGCGAACACCGGGACGGACGCGACGAGCACGGCCGTCACCCCGACCCTCCATTGGTGGCCGAGGTCCCCGGGTGGTGGCCTGGACGGCGGTTCCGGCCGTCAACGCTGCCAGGCCGACCCTGACTTGGGTCGCCGGTAAGTGGTCTGGGGGGCCGCTTGGGAGCCACGCCCCTTGAAAAGCCCTGATCAGAGGCTGTTCCTTGAGGGGCAAGATCAGTGCCCCGCAGCACCGCGGTGGAGATCCGGCCGCCCCGCGCCCGGTGAACAGCCGCGCGGTGTGCTGCCCCACGTGCTCGGCACGAGTCGTGCCGTCCCACCCGACCTTGTCCGGTGTGCAGGTCAGGGACAAGGTCGGGTGGGACAGCCCGGGGCGGGGCACCGCCGTCGGTGGTCGCCGGTACCGAGGAGCGCCGGCGCCGAAGAGCGGGGCGACCGGCGGCTCACCCGGCTCGGCGTCTCCGCCGGTCAGGCCGTCGCAGGCGACAAGGCCCCTGGGACGGGACACCGTACCCCGGTACCCCGGCGGCTCCGCGCGGCGGCGCACCGCCTTCGACCTGGCCCGGCGGAGCGTCGGGCCCGCCGGGTGGGATGGCCGCCGGCCGCGTCACGCGGGGAAGGCGATGGTGCTCATCAGCGCGTTGGCCTCCTGCCTGGAGTCCAGGCGCGTGTGCTGGACGACGATGGGGACGTCGCTGGTGACGACCAGGCAGTAGTCGGTGCCGGCGGGGATCCGCTCCGGCCGGCTGAGGTCGTTGATGCGCTGGTGGAAGGCGCGCCGGGGGGCTATGGGGAGGACGAAGGGGCCCGCGGGCTCGCGGTCGGTGAAGTAGACGTACACCTCGACGCGTGCCTCGGTGTCTCCCGCGTTCAGCATGCAGATGCTGTCGTGGCTGGTCATCTCAGGTTCGGGCCCCGAACTGCGGGGCGGGATGTAGCCGTCGGCGACGACCCAGGTGGTGGATCCGACGGGGGTCGGGCGAGGGTGCATGGGGTTCCTCTCGGGTTGTGGTCCGGTCCTCGGGTGAGGAGGTCTTGTCGGGCGTTCGGCCGGCGGCGTCAGAAGTCGTTGGCGCCCCGGGCGGTGAGGCCGCCATCGACGTGCAGATGGGTGCCGGTGACGTAGCTGGACTTGGGTCCGAGCAGCCAGTCAACGGCCTCGGCGATCTCCTCGGGACGCGCGAGTCGGCCCAGGGGGATCTGCGTCCGGGCGCGGTGACCGATGTCGTCGTGCGCGCCGGCGGCGACATCGAGCAGGGGCGTCGCCGTGGCGCCGGGGACGACGCCGTTGACGCGGATGCCGGATGCCGCGTAGTCGATGGCGAGGGCCCTGACCAGGGCGGAGACGCCGCCCTTCGAGCTTCCGTAGGCGCTGTTGGCCCCTCCGGCGAAGCCCACGAACGCGGAGGGGGACGAGATGCAGACGATCGCCCCGGGGAGCTGCTGGTCCAGCAGGAGCCGGATTCCGTCGCGGCAGGTGAGGAAGGTGCCGGTGAGGTTGACGTCGATGACCTTCGCCCACTCGGCGAGGGTGGTGTCGTGCGCCTTCTGCGCGATCTCGATGCCGGCGTTGGCGACGATCCGGGTGGGAGTGCCGAGGGACGCGCGGCATTGCGCGTAGGCGTCGGCGACGGCGCTCTCGGACGAGATGTCGGCGGTGACGGCCAGCGTCCCGAGAGCCCCCCGTTCTCTCGCTTCCGCGGAGACCGCCTCCACAGCGGCTCTGTCCTTGTCCACCAGGGCGAGGGGGCGTCCGGCCGATGCCTGCAGGAGTGCGATGGCCCGTCCGATGCCGGATCCCGCGCCGGTGATGAAGGTGATGTCGTTCCGCATCGTGGTCTGCCTCCGGATGGTTCGTGCGATGCCGTGTGCCCGCTGAGGGGACTGTGCTACGGGTTCCCCGCCGCGCCTGGTCCGGCGGTCCGCCGGGCGCGTCACGGGCCGGGCGGGCCGGGGGTCACGGAAGGGGTGGGGGGAGCGGGGCGCGGTCAGGACGGGAGTCCTGGGGTGCCGGCGCACCGCTCATGTCCTCCAGTTCGCGGTTCGTCGTCTCCCGTACGCCGAAGTGGACCAGCAGCCAGGAGAGCACCGCCATGACCGCGTACAGGGCGTAGCCGCCGGGCAGGGACATCTCCCGCAGGGACGGGAAGGAGAGGTTGACCCCCACGCCGGAGATCCAGTTGACCGACGCGGCCAGCGCGAGCGCGACCCCGCGGATGGAGTTGGGGAACATCTCGCCCAGCAGGACCCACACCACCGGCCCCCAGGAGACGGCGAAGGACACCACGAACGCGTTCGCCGCGACGAGGGTCAGCGGTCCCCATATCCCGGGGAGCGTCAGCTCCTCGCCCGCCGTGACGGCTTGCGAGAACCCGAGGCTCACCATGAGGAGGCTGGCCGCCATGCCGATCGAGCCGGAGAGCAGCAGACGGCGTCGGCCGACCCGGTCGATGAGCGCGATCGCGGCCACCGTCGCCAGTACGTTGATCAGCGAACTCAGGACGGAAAGGCCGAACGAGGCGGACTCGCCGAATCCGACCGACTTCCACAGGGACGTGGAGTAGTAGAAGATCACGTCGATGCCGACGAGGGCTTGGAGGGCGGCGATGCCGATGCCCACCCAGACGATGGGGAGCAGCCCGGTCCGGCGGGAGAGCAGGTCCCGGAAGCGGGGGCGGCGCTCGTGGAGGACGGTGGCGTCCATCCGGGCGACGGCGTGCTCGGCCTGGCCGTGCGGGACCCCGTGCAGGCCGGCCAGGACACGGACGGCCTCTTCCCGGCGTCCTCGGGATGCCAGATAGCGCGGGGATTCGGGGATGCGCAGGGAGACGATTCCGTAGACGAGTGCGGGAACCGTCCCGGCGATGAACATCCACCGCCATGCGGGCAGCCCGAGGAACAGGTCGGCGTCCGCGCCGCCGAGCAGGGCGGCGATGAGGGAGTCGGAGAGGAGGGCGGCGAAGATCCCCAGCACGATGGCCATTTGCTGGAGGGAGGACAGCCGGCCGCGGGCGGAGGCGGGCGCGATCTCGGAGATGTAGAGGGGGCCCAGGACCGTCGCGAATCCGACGGCGACGCCCGTCAGCAGGCGCCATACCGTCAGGTCCCAGAGGCTCGACGCCGTTCCGCAGCCGACCGATGAGGCGGCGAAGAGGAGGGCGGCGACTCCCATGACCCTGGTTCTCCCGATGCGGTCGGCCAGCCATCCGGCGAGGAGCGCCCCGACGGCCGCTCCCAGCAGGGTGACGGCGACAACGGTGCCGAGAGTGACCGAGTCGAGGGCGAAGTTCTTCTCGATGGGGTCCACGGCCCCGTTGATCACGGCCGTGTCGAAGCCGAAGAGGAAACCGCCCACGGCCCCTGCGGCGGAGATGAGGACGACCCGGCGCGATGGTGTGCCGGCTGGAGGGGCGGTGGGGGCCGTGGCCGTGTGCTCGTCAGGCATGGGCTTTCCTTGCTCTTGGTGCGGTCGGGACGGTTCACCCGGGTGACTGCCTTGGGGTGGGACGGGTTCGGGCGCTGGATGCCGCAGTCCTCGTGGGCTCGCGTGACCGGACCGGTCGGGTGCGGCCGGTCAGCTGGGCCTCGGATCGTGCGCCGGGCGCCGGTCCGGGAGGGCCGCGAGGGTCCGGGCGGCTGTTCTCATCGCCCGTGCCGCCGCGTCGGTGACCGCGGCCCACCGCCGCTGGGCGAGCAGGTGCGGTGCGACCATCCAGCTTCCGCTGACGGCGGGCACGCAGGGCAGCGCCAGGTAGCGGGCCATGGTGTCGGCGTCCAGGCCGGCGGAGGGCATGAAGGAGACGCCGGGGAAGGGGCCCGCCAGAGCGGAGATCGCGGCGGGGCCGCCCAGGAGGCCGGCGGGGAAGAACTTCACCTCGGCCAGCCCCCGTTCGACCACGGCCATGAGCTCGGAGGCGGTGGCCACACCGGGCAGTGCCGGAACCGTCAGGGCCCGTGCCCGATCGAGGACACCGGCCGACACCCCGGGGCTGACCACGAACTCGGCGCCCGCCGCAACGGCCTGGTCCACCTGGTCCGGGCGGAGGACCGATCCGGCGCCCACGCGCATGCCGGGCAGCGTCGAGAGCCGGCGGATGCCGGGGAGGCCCGCCGGCGTGCGCAGCGTGATCTCGGCGGTGTCGATACCCCCGGCCAGCAGCGCCTCACCCATCGGCAGGGCGTGGTCGGGGTCCTCCAGCACCACCACGGGGAGGACCGGGCACCGCCCGAGCAGCGGTCCCGCACCGTCCTTCGGGGAGCGCGCGGGCGTGTCCGCGGGGCTCATCGCACGACCTCCGCGCCAAGGACGCGGTCGGCGAGTTCCGCCCGGGTGGGCAGCCCTTCCCAGTCGCCCGCGGTTGCGCTGACGGCCGCGCCCAGGGCGTTCCCGGTGCGCAGGCTCTGCACCGGCGGCAGCCCGCGCAGGAGTTCGGCCAGGTATCCCCCGGCGAAGGCGTCCCCGGCTCCCACCGCGTCCACGACGGTCACGGGGCGCGCGGGCTCGTGGACGAGGGCGCCCTCGTGCGCGGCGACCGCCCCGAGCGCTCCCAGTTTCACCACGGCCGTGTCCGGGCCGAGGGCGCACAGGGCGGCGGCGAGCTCCTTCCCGTCGCTCACGGTGGGTTCACCCGGCGGCGTGCGTCCCAGGAGCAGTGCCGCCTCTTCGGGACCGGCGAAGACCAGGTCGGCCGCGGCGGCCAGGCTCCGGAGCACGGGGGCCGCGGTGGCGTCCGGCCACAGGGTGCGGCGGTGGTTGACGTCGAAGGAAACGCGGGTGCCGCTGCCACGGGCGCTCTCCACCGCCCGGTGGAGAGCGGCCAGGGGTTGCGAGCCGAGGGCGGCGGTGATCCCGGTCAGGTGGAGGAGGTCCGCGCCGGCGATCGCCGGCGCGGCCCGGTCAACATCCGCCGGGGAGAGCTTCGAGCCGGCGCTGCCGCGCCGGTAGTAGCGGACGCGCCGGGGCCGCCCCGCCCGCATCTCCTTCAGCAACAGCCCGGTCGGCGCGCGGGGATCCGTCTCGGAGAGGACCCGTACCCCCTCGGCCCGGAGCTCCCGGACCACCAGACGGCCGAGGTCGTCGTCGCCGACGCGGCCTATCCAGGTGCCGACCGCGCCCAACCGGGTGACGGCCACCGCGACGTTGGACTCCGCGCCCCCGATGCCGACCCTCAGCGGGCATCCCGGGCCGGGCCGGTTCGCCGTGGTGGGTGTCAGCACCGCCATCGTCTCGCCCAGCGTCACCACGGAACCGGTGCGGGCGTCGTTCATGGTCTTCCTCCCTTTCCGGCCGGGCTACGGCCGCAGCAGCGCGGTCGCGTCGGCGTAGCGGGCCAGAGCCTCCGGGTCCAGGCCGATCCCGAGGCCGGGAGTGTCGGGGACGGCCAGCATCCCGTCGGCGTCCAGGCGCCAGGGGGTGGTGGTGATGGCGTCCACGTAAGGGGACCCGGTGACGTACTCGACCAGGTCGGTGTCGGGCAGGGCCGAGGCGAGCTGCAGATCGGCGGCGAGTCCGACGGCGGTGTTCCAGCCGTGCGGGATCAACCGCACACCGTGGTCCTGCGCCGCCCATCCGATGCGGCGCTGCTCGCTCAGGCCACCGACCTTCGTCACGTCCGGCTGGACGATGTCGAGGGCACCGGCCTCCAGCCAGGGAAGGAAGCTCTGCCGCCTGGTCAGCACCTCGCCCCCGGAGATGGCGACCTCGGCCTCGCGGCGCAGGTGGACGTAGTCGTCGAGGGCGTCGGGGCCGAGCGGCTCCTCGAACCAGGCGACGTCGTAACGGTCGAGCATGCGAGCGGTGCGCAGCGCCCACTTGTAGCCGTTCGACCAGGCGCTGTCGCTGCCACCCGCGTCCACCATCAGCAGAGCGTCGGGTCCGATGGCCGCTCTGGCAGCGGCCACGATCCGCTCGTCGAGGTCGTCGCTGACCCGTCCGAAGGGGCCCCAGCCGATCTTGAAGGCCGTCCAGCCCTGTTCGGCGAGCCCTTCCAGCCGCTCCGCCAGGATCTCGGGCCGGTCCATGAGCAGGGACGCGTAGGGGCGGACGCGCTCGCGGTACCGCCCGCCCAGCAGGCGGCCGACGGGCTGGCCGGTGACCTGGCCGAGCACGTCCCACAGGGCCATGTCGATGCCGCTGATGGTGTGCGTCACCGTGCCGCCGCGACCCATCCAGAACGTGGCCCGGTGCAGACGCTCCGAGAGCCGCTCCGGCTCCGTGGCCTCCTTGCCGATCAGCAGCGGGCGCAGGATGTCGAGGGCGCCGCGGACCAGCGCCTCGCTGGTGAACACGCTGCCGATGCCGATCGGTCCCTCGTCGGTGTGGACCGCCACCAGGGTGTGGACGACGTCGTCACGGGTGAGTTCCTCCTGCCATCCGCCTGCCGGGGTGGCGCCCCGCAGGCCGGCCGCGCGTATGTCGATGATCTTCATGGGGTCCTGATTCGTCGTGAACGGTTCCGGGGCGGCTCTGGGGGTGCCGGCCGGACGGTCGATGAGCCGGGCGGTGTCCTGACCGCCCGGGGCCGGGCCCTCGCGGAGGGGGCACCGGTGCCGGGGCGTCGGGGTCCGGCGTGTCGGCACCGGCCGTCCGGGACGGGCGGTGCTGTGGTGCGGGACACTAAGCCCCCGGATGGCAGATGGTCAACCATCTGCCAGTCAGCTATCGTAAGTCCGGCGCCCGCACTCGGCGGGCCCCTTTCATCCAGGGGGATGGGACACAAGTGACGCGCTCGATGCCCACATCGGCGCCTCCGGCGTCGCGCAGGGAGTGGGTCCTCAACTGGCTCCGGCAGGCCATCGCGACCGGCGAGATGAAACCCGGCGACCGCCTGGTCGAACGGGAGCTGTCGGCCCGCTCCGGGGTCAGCCGCGGCCCCGTGCGGGAGGCGATCATGATTCTGGAGCAGGAAGGGCTCGTGGTGACCCACCCCTACCGGGGGGCCGAGGTCGCCGGGATCTCGCAGCGCGAGGTACGGGAGGTGCTCGTACCGATCCGGCTGACCATCGAGCGCTTCGCCTTCCGCGAAGCCGCCGGGAGCCGCCCGCCCGAGCTGCTCGACCGCCTCGAACGGCTCGTCGAGGAGATGTCCTCCGCCGCCGGGAAGGAGGGGGCCGCGGAGCGCCTGGCGGATCTCGACGTGGCGTTCCACGAGGCGGTCATCGCCGCGAGCGGACACACCCAGGCGCTTCAGATCTGGCGCACGCTCCAGCCCCGGGTGCGCGCCTACTTCGTGCGGGACGCACCCGCGCACCCCTCGCCGGAGGAGATCCCCCGGCAGCACCGGGCCCTGCTCTCGGCGCTGCGGTCCGGCACGGTGGAGGAGGCGGACCGCGTCCTCAGCGAGCACATCCAGACCTACCTCGGCGACGACGTCCCGGGGGAGCGCCCGGAGTCCCAGGCCTGACCGGCGGCCCGGAAGCGGTTGCGGCGAGCACGACGTCCGACGCGCCCCGCCCCGGACCGTTCGCCGCGGGCGCGGGCAGCCCCCGGGCCTCGCACGCCTGGACGGTGACGACCGGCGGCGCGCCGCCGGAGCCGGGCCGGCGGGGACCCGAGCACCGAGGAGGACGCCGGCACCGTCGATGGCCCCGTCCTCCGCCGCGGGCGATCCGCGGACAGGCGGGTACCGGGCGACGCGCGGCCCGCGGCCGCCCCCCACAGCCCGGCGCGTCCGGCGGCGGCCCGGCCCCCGCCGGCCCCGCCGGCGCTCCTACGCCAGCTCGGCGAGAAGGCCGTCCAGGGCCTTCGCGAGGGCCGCGGCGTTGGCCGGATCGAACCAGGTGGTGCGGATGCGCTCGTTGTTGCCCCCGGGGGTCTCGTGATCGGTGGCGAGCCGCTGCAGGGAGCGGGCCTCGTCGCCCAGGGAGCGGCCGACGGTCTCGAAGAGGCCGCGCACGTACCGGTCGGCGGCGCCGGGGTCGATGCCGTGGCCGGCGGCCCACGAGGCGAGGGTGGTGAGGTAGGCGTAGTGGGCGGTGAGCGTCCCGGTCAGTGCGGAGAAGACGTTGAAGGCGCCCTCGTCCGCGACGGGGAGCGCTCCGCCCAGCTGCGCGAAGAGAGCGTCCACCACCGGGTGGGAGGGGCAGGTCACGGTGACGGAGCGGCGCTCGCGCACGGCGGGCAGCGGGATGGCGCGGACGATCGGGGCGCCGGTGGCGAGGGTCCGCCGCAGGTCCTCGGTGGCGACGCCGGCCATCAGGCTGACCACGGTCCTGCCGCCGTCCACCGTCAGCCCGGCGAGCGCCTCGCGGTGGTCCTGGCGGCGCACGGCGATGATCACCACCTCGGAGCGGTCCACCACGTCCTGGTTGCCGGCGCACACATGGACGCCTTCGAAGCGTTCGGAGAGTGAGGCGGCGGTGCGGGCCCCCCGGGGGGAGAGGAAGACCTCCGGCGACGCCCCGCCCCCGTGGCGCAGGCCCTCGACGACGGCCCGGCCGATCTCGCCCACTCCCATGATGCCGATGCGCTGCATCGAGTTCTTCCTCTCCGGTGCGGATGGGTGATGCCGTGTGCCGGTGCGGTTCCGTCCGGCCGCGAGGGGCCGCCGCCGGCGTCTGGTGTGCGGAGCCGGACGCAGCCGGCGCCTCACGCCGGCCGTGGTCTCCGCCACAGCAGTACGACCGCGACCAAGCCCGCCAGGCAGGGGGCCATCCCGGCCCAGCCCAGCTCCGGCGGCAGTCCGGTCTCGCCCGAGGTGTCCTCGGTCAGCAGCCCGGTCAGTCCGACGCCGGTCCCGATCACGAACAGCGCGGTCGCGGCGGGGCGGGCCCACCGCTTGCCCGCCCTGAGGGCCCAGGCCGCCGTGAGCCAGGCCAGGACGCCGAGCGCCCCGATCGCGGTCAGCACGACCAGGTAGGTGGTGACGGCCGAGTCGATCCGTGCCGGGGAGTAGCCGGGGTAGCCGGCCCGGATGCGGTCGGCCAGCAGATGGGTGGTGCCGCGGTCGGCGTACGGGGCGAGCGTCGCGAGGACGGTCAGTGCCAGACCCGCGTACATCGCTCCCAGCGCCCCGCGGGCCCGGGGTGGGTTCGTCATCAGGGTGCTTCTTTCCTCACGGGGCGGTCAGGGCGATGCCGTGGTCGCTGTACCGGGCCCGGGCCACCTGGGCCCCGGTGCCGGGCACGGCGGCGTCGATGTCGCCGAGGCCGGTCGGGCCGGACGCGGATCGAGGGCGGTTGCGGCCAGGTGGGAGACCCGGGGGACCGTCGGGCCCGAGGGCGGGGGACATGCGTTCCTCCGTCACTTCGCCAGGGCCGTGCGGAGGAACGCGAGGATCTCCGCCTGGGCGGCCTCGGCCTGTGGTTCCACACCGGGCAGGGTCAGGAAGGCGTGCGGTGCTCCGGGGTATTCGGAGAGCCGCACGGGCGTGCCGGCCGCGCGCAGCCGTTCGGCGTAGCGGCGGCCGTGGTCGGCGACCGTCCCGGGTGGGCACCACCACGAGCGCCGGGGCGAGCCCGCTCAGGTCGTCCGCGTACAGCGGCGAGACCGCGCGGGCGTCGGCTCCCCGCGGGACGGCGAGCCGCCGGAAGAACCGCAGGAGCGGCAGGGCCCGGGTCGGGCTGTAGGCGTACTCGGTCGTCGAGGGGTGGTCGAGCATCGTGTCGGTCACGTCGGTCACGGGGTTGACCAGGACCTGCGCCGTGAGCTCCAGGCCGGCCTCCCTGGCTCGGATGGCCGCCAGCGCGCTGATCAGCGCGCCGCAGCTCTCGCCGAAGACGGCCACACGCGCCGGGTCGGCCCCCCACCGAGCGGCGTTCCGCACCACGTGCCGGAGCACGTCCCAGCCGTCGTCGGCGGCGTCCGCGAGCGGGCTGCCGGGGGCGAGGAGGCGGTGCTCGACCGAGACGACCAGGGCGGGCAGCCGCGCGGCGAGGTGGCTGCTGGTCCAGTCGCACTGCGCCGCCGTGCCCACGAAGCCGCCTCCGTGGACATGGACCACAAGAGGCAGGCGGGTGGCGACCGCGGGCTCGCCGTCCCCCGCCGGGGTCGGCCGGTACACCCGGACCGGCAGGTCGCGGCCGGGGAGCGCGATCTCCTGCCAGTCGATCGCGGCGCCGGCGTGCGGCTCTCCCAGGAGGGTCCGCGCCGCGCCGGAGGCCCGGAAGCGGTTCTCAGCGTCGCGATAGTCGAGCAGTTCCGCGGTCGTCATCGCCGAAAAGTCCGGCTCGGGCGGCCGTATCGCGGTCGTGCTGTCCCTCATGCCCTTCTCCCCTCCTGGTCGGACGCCGGGGTGTGCCGTCGTCGTGCCCGGACCCCGGCCCGTGCGGTGCACTCATTATGCACGCGGTGCGTGCAACAACAAGTGCATGAGCAAGTGCATGAGTTAGGCTGAGCCTGGACGAGAGGGGCGGGATGACGGGCCGAAGGCGATGGTCAACCGAGGAGATCCTGGACACGGCGGTGGAGATGCTGCGCACGGGCGACGCCGGGTCGTTCAGCGTGCGCAGGCTCGCCGCGGCGCTCGGGACCGACTCCTCCAGTCTCTACCGGCACTTCCGCAACAAGACCGAACTGCTGCGCGCGGTCGCCGACCGGATCCTGCTGGCCGCCATGGACGGCTACCGCCCCGAGGGCGACTGGAAGCAGCGCATCACCGCCCTGGCCCTGCGCCTGCGCGAGGCGTTCGGCGAGCACCCCCAGCTCGCCGCGGTGTGGGGACGCTACGGGTCCGGCGGCACCGGCTCCCGGTTGCTCATGGAGGAACTGCTCCAGGCCCTGCGCGCCTCCAGCCTGCCCGACGCGGAGATCCCGCTGCGATACCACCGCATCGTGGTCGTCCTCGCCGCGCTGATCACCTCCGAGGCGGGTATCGGCTCCCTCACCTCCGATGAGTACGAACAGGCCATGGAGCAGTTCCGCGTCGCGGTACTCGGCGCCGACCCCGAACGCTTCCCCGCCCTGGCCCACTACGCCCGCGACATCCGCCCCCTCGGGGCGGACCGCCGCGCCGCGTTCGAGGAGACGCTCGCCGCCCAACTCGCCCACACCGAGGCCCGGCTCCCCTGACGTGCCCGGTCGCGCGCGCCCGCGCCCGGACCGCGCCGCCGCCGGACACCGGGCGCCGGAGGCCGGGGCGGGGGAGCGGCAGAGCAATCCGCTGCGGCCCTACGCGAACGGCGAGCCGTCCGCCGCCGGCCTCTCCGCGCGCGTGGTGCCGTCGGCCGGCTCGGGAACTGTGAGCAGGGCTGCGACGTTCCGAACGAGCTGGTGGGCTCCCTACCAGGCACCTGAGTTCAGCTCCTGAGCGGGCGGGGTGCGCGAGCGGACCACCTGCGGTGGACCGGCGGACTCCGCCCGCACCCCCGCCGTCAGGCGACGGTGGGGAAGACAAGGAGCCGCGAAGGGGAACCCGGGGGTGCGGCGGCGGAGCCCGGAGCGGCAGGCAGCCAGGTGACGGGCCTGGTGAGCCCGCACCCGCCGGGGCCGCTCAGCCGTGCGTGCGGGCCGGGCTCCGGAGGTGGCCGCCCTCCACCGTCCTGCGGCACCGACCCGCCCGCACCGGCCCGGCCGGCGTCCCCCGTACCCGCCGGGTCGGCGCCGGCGGGTGCGCCGAGGTGAGCCGGCCGTCGCCCGCCCGGCCGCGTGCCGCCGGCCACCGCCCGGCCGCGTGCCGCCGGCCACCGGCCGCCCGTGTGCCGCCGGCCGGCGCCGGTGCCCCGGCGTCCGAGGAACCCTCAGGAGAGCGTGCCCGGCCTCACGGGGCGGCGGGGGACGAGGGCGGCGGTACGGGGACGCGGGTCACGACGCGCCCTCTTTCGTCCTCCACGACCAGGGCGGTGATGGCGTCCTTGGGCATCGCCGTCATCATGCGGGTGGAAACCTTCTCGTGGGAGACCACGCGGACACTGCCGCCGGGCGCCCGCGTGCCGTCGGCATCGACGGTCATCATCCGGTAGGTCTCTCCCGTGGGGAGCCCCGACAGCACCACGGGCACCTCGGTGCCCCAGGGACGGTCCACCATCTTCCCCTCACGGACCAGCGTGACGGGCGTGGAGGGCGGCGGCTCCTGGCCCGAGGTGGAGACCAGGACCGCCGCGGCCACCGCGAGGACGGCGGCGGCCCCCAGCGCGATCCGGCGCCGTGGTCGCCGAACGGCCGGCCGGCCGGCGACCACGGCACGGCGGACGCGTTCGCCCACCTCCGCGGAGGGGCGCGCGGGGGGCGCGGGGACGCGGGTGCCGCCCCGGTCCGGCAGCGGGTCGGCCCGCCGCAGTTTGCGGACCACGTCGCCGAGTTCGGGAGCCTCGCGCGCGCACCGGGGGCACCGGTCGAGATGACGGACCAGCTCCGGCGGCAGCGGCGTGCCCAGCAGCATGTGCTCGGTCAGCAGCCCGAGGAAGGGGACGCACGGATCGTTCATGGCGCCAGCCATCCGTTCTCCTCCAGGACGCGGCGCAGGGCCCGCACGCCGTAGTACAGCCGACTGCGCATGGTGGCCGCGGGAACCCCCAGCTCCGCGGCGAGTTCGGCGCAGGTGCGCCCGCCGAAGTACACCTCCACCACCGCCTCCCGTTGCTGCGGGCTGATCTGTTTCAACGCCTCGTCGAGCTGGATACGTTCGACCAGCTGGTCCACCGCGTCAACCGCCGGGGGCGGCTCCGGCACGGTGTCCCACGAGGAGTGGCCGGCGCCCTCGCGGGCCGTGCGGCGCCGCATGGCGTCCACCACCGCGTTCCGGGCGATGGAGAACAACCAGGTGCGCATGCTGCCCCGCCGGGGATCGAACCCCTGGGGCGCCCGCCAGGCACGGAGGAAGGTCTCCTGCAGCACGTCCTCGGCGAGCTGCCGGTCCCCCAGCGCCTTGCAGGCGAAGCCGAAGAGCTCACCGCCGTACAGGTCGTAGGCGGCCTGTACCTCGCGCTCGGTCCGCAGCCCGCCGGGCTCTCTGTCGTTCGGTGCGAGCCGGTTCCGCAGCCATCGCACAGGGCTGCCGCTCACCGATACGGCCATCCGCGTCCGGTCCGCCACGGCACCATGGAGCTTCCCCTCGAAGACGATGTGGTCTTCAGGGAATACGCGGCTCCGGCCCGAAGTGTTGACCGGGGCCGAGGAATTCTCCCGGTGCGGCCGGCGGCGCCCCCGCGCCCGGTCCGGCCGGGGCGGCGCGGAGGCACCCGCGGTCCGGGCCTGCGCGCGGCGGAGCCCGCCGGGAAGGCCCGGGGGCGGGGCCCGCCGGCCCCCGCCCCGTGACACCGCCCGTGACATCCGGGCGCCGCCGGTGACACCCGGGCGCGCCGCCGGCCCGCCGGGGCCGGACCGGCCGGCGGATGCCGCCGGCGGCGACGGCCGGCCGGTCACCCCGGCGGGCCGTCGCCGGGAACGCGGAGCAGCCCGGCGGCCGGCGGGCCGGCCGGTGTCACCCGAGCGTTCGGGTCACCTTCAGGGCCCGCACGTCAACCTGGGCGACGGTCAGGTCCTCGTTCAGCACCCAGGCCGTCCGGGAGTCGGCACTGAAGCTGATCGCCTGGCGGGGCCCCTTGACGCCTGTCACGGTGCCGATCACGTCGCCGCTGCCGGGTTCGACGGCGGTCAGCGAGTTCCCCTTGAGGTTCCCCGAGAGCAGGACCGTCTCGTCGGGGGAGAGCGCCGCGCCGTAGGGAGACTGCCCCACCGGCACCTTCGCCAGCGTGTCGCCGGATCCGGTATCGACGATGGACACCGTGTGGTCACCGCTGTTCGCGGCGTACAGCCGGGTGCCGTCACGGCTGATGGACAGCCCCCGCACCTGGTTGAAGCCGGTGATCTCCTTCAGCTTCACCGGCGTCTCCTCCGGCCGGTCCGGCCTGGTGTCCAGCACGGTGATCCGGCTGTCCCTGCCGCCGTCGAAGTTGGTGACGTACAGCTTGTCGCCCGCGGGCGAAAGCTGCACCCCCTGGCGCGGCTCGGAGAACCCGGTGACGACGTGCTCCGGCCTGCCGTTGGCGAGGTCCACGACGGTGAGCGTGTCCGCCGCCTGGTTGTTGGCGTACAGGCGCCCGCCGTCCCGGGTCTGCGCCGTGCCGAAGACCCCGGCGCCGAGCGGCAGGCGCTCGGTGACCCGGAAGGTCTTCCGGGATATCCGGTCCACGACGCCGAGCGTGCTGTCCGAGACGAGGAAGTCCTTGCCGTCGGGGGAGAACAGAATGCTGCGCGGGGTCACGTGCCCCTTGATCTCGGCGATCCGCCGGCCGCTGCGCAGGTCGAGGACGACCAGCCGGCCGACCTGGGAGTTGGTGGCCACGGCGATCTTCTCGTCGGGGCTGACCGCCATGCTGTTGTTGCCGATGCCGCCGTCGAACGGCGCGCGGACCCCGTCCACGGCGCCGTTGTACGCGCCGAACGCGACGACGGAATGACGGCTCTTCCCGAGAAGGGCGTCCGCGTTCGCCGAAGCCAGTGACACCGGCAGGGCCAGGAGGGTCACCGCGGTGGTGCCGAGCAGCACACGGCGGGAAAGCCTGGAGTTCTTCATGTCCGCTTCTTCCTCGTCATCGATGTCCCGTCGCCGCGGGCACCGGAGTGGCCACGCGTGTCAGCGGCAGGGGGTGTTCCCGTGCCGGCCCGACGGGTACCTGCGAGGGATACGCGCCGGCGGGGCGTCGTGTTGAAGGCGGCGCCAGGTCTCTTCCGCCGGGTCGGAGGGACGGGGCGGGACGCACCTCGTGCCCCGCCGGGCCGGCGGGACGGGACGCACGTCGTGCCGGAGGGAGCGAGCGGGACCGGCAGACCCGTAGGGGGCACCCCTTCGAACGCCGGCGGCCGTCGGGGCCCCGGCGGAACGCGGTCCGCCGGCGGTGCCGTGGGGAGGAGCGGAGCCTACCGGCGAGCGGGGCCGCCGGCCGGGTCCGTACGTCGGCGGGGGCTCGCCGTCCGCGTGGCGGCCGCGGCCGCCACGGCCGTGGCCAGCGGGTCGCGGGCCGGGCGGCCCAGCAGGTCCGTGAGGTCGGGGGTGGTGCCGTCCAGGAAGCCGTGCCGGATGCCGGTGGCGATCGAGGCCAGCATGGGCGGCTGGAACGGCAGGAGGCCGGGCATCTCCTCACCGAGCCGGCGCCGGTACTCGCCCAGGCCGATCGCACGGTGCGGCACCCCGAGCCGGTCGGCCACCTGGCCCGCCGTGATCGGTGTGCCGACGAGGTCGTGGACGCGCCCGCTGTGGGCTGCCGGATCCGCCGCGACGATCGCCGCCGCGTCCGCGAGGTCCTCCCGCACGACCGCGGCCAGGGCGCCGTCGCCGAACGGGGACTCCACCGCGTCCCCGGCCCACATCAGCAGGCCCCCGAAGAGTTCGGCGTACAGGCCGTTGCGCAGAATCGTCCAGGACGGACCGCAGGCCCGCACGAGGCGTTCGGTGGCCCGGTGCGCCGGTGCGAAGCCGAGATGGTCGCCGGCGGTGGTCACGCTCGTGTAGACGACGTGGCGGACGCCGTCGCGGGATGCGGCGTCCAGGACCGCCGCGTGGCGCCGGATGACGTGGTCGTCCTCGGCGTAGCCGGCGGAGACCAGCACCAGGGTCGCCACCCCGGTGAGGTCCAGGCTCGCCGGGTCGTCGAAGTCGAGACGCCGCGTCCCCTCGCCCGGCGTGCGGCTGCCGCCCGTCGCGGCGGCGCCGCGGGCGCGCAGCGCCGCCAGGTGGCCGAGCCCAGGTGCCCGTTGGCTCCTGTCACCCACACCGGGGTAACCGGCCCCGCCGATCTCGCGCCCTGCGGCCGCGAGGACCACCCCGACTGCGGCATCCGCGACGTCCTGGACCGCCTCGGCCCACCGGCCACAAGAAGGCACTTCGATGTCACTCACGCCGACAAGTGGTCGGTGCTGGTGATCGTCGAACTCGCGGGCGGGCCCCGCCGGTTCCGCGAGCTGCAGCGCGCCATCGACGGCATCTCCCAGCGGATGCTCACCCTCACCGTGCGCCGGCTCGAACGTGACGGTCTGGTGCTGCGCACCGTGTACCCGACCGTCCCGGCCCAGGTCGATTACCGTCTGACCGGGACCGGGGCCGGCCTGACCCACCTGGTCAAGGCGCTCGCCGACTGGTCGCTCGCCCACCGTGCCGTCATCGCCGAGGCACGGAGCGCGTACGACCGGACCCACCCCGAGCACGACATCCGCTGACGTCCGGTGCCCCGGCCGGACGGCCCGCCCGTCCCGGGCCCGGCCGGCCGCGCCGGTCGTGCGCAGCGGGCCGGAGGCCACCGGCACCGCGGGCCGGGTACTGCCGGACGGCCCGCCCGCCGGGGATCGGACGGCGTCCCGGATGCCACCGGGCCCGGCGCCCGCCGGCCATTAGCCGGACGTTAACGAGGCGCCAACGGTTCGGCAGCGGGCTGCGGAAAGCTCATGGTCACACCGAGACCACCGATCGCTCCGGGGGAGACCGACCATGAACCGCACCGCCGCCCGCCGCTCGCAGATCCTGCGCACCGCCGCCGCCACGCTGACCGCCGTCGCCGCCCTGGCACTCACCGCCTGCACCGAGGACGGCGGGGGCACGAAGACCGAGGGCAAGGCCGCCGGTTCCGTGTCCGCGCCCGACACCCGGGGGACCACCGGTGGACCGGGCGGTACCGAGGGGACCGAGGAGAAGGGCAACTCCCAGCGGCCCGCCGGCGGCGAGCGGCCGGCCGGTGCGCAGGCGCCCAGTGCGACGGAGTCCGCCCCGCAAACCCCCGGTGCGCAGGCGCCCGACACCGCACCGAGCACCCCGGCGAAGGCCGAGGAGAAGAAGCCGCAGACCCCCGCCGGCGACCGGAACGGCAAGGCGGCCGAGGCGGCCGGGGCGGACGCGTCGATCGCCGACTGCTCGGCCCTGTCGATGAACATGGCCGTGCAGACCGTGCAGCGTCCGGTCAACCACCTGCTGCTCCGGGCCACCAACGAGTCCGGCGCACCGTGCGCGATCTACGGCTACCCCTACCTGGGGTTCGGTGACGAAGCCCAGTCGACGGTGGTGCCGCTGGAGGCCTCCAAGCCGCAGTCCGTCCTCGTTCTCCAGCCGGGCGAGACCGCCTACGCCGGCATCATGACCTCCTCCGCCGACGGCTCCGGGAGCGAGGGTCACGACGAGGACAGCCTCACGGTGTACCTCTCCAACGCCCAGCAGGACGGCAGCCTCGACGAGGAGACGACCCTGAAGCTGCCGCAGTCCACCTACGTGGACAGCAGCGCGTGGGTCACCTACTGGCAGAGCGACGCCGAGGACGCCCTCTCCTGGTGAACCGGGTGAGCGGCGGGCACCGCCGCAGACCGTCCGGCCTACGCGCCCGGCGCACCCGCCCCCGGATCCCGGGCGGCGGGCGCGCCGGGCGCCGTGCCGTCTCCCTCGGCGGGCCGCACCCCATCGAGGGGGACGGCCGGACCACGTCGTGGCGCCCTCGCCGAGGCGCGGTTCCTGGACGCGCCTGAAGGCGTGGGAGCCGTGCCCGGGGTGCTGCCGCTCCCGCACCGGCCGCACTCCGGCGGCTGCGCGGGATCGCCGGCCCCCGTCCGGGCCGTCCGCACCGGCCCTTGAACGGCCGGGGCAGTGAAGCGCCGCCTCAACGTTCCTCGCCGATCCTCTCCGGGGCGAAGTCCACCGAGACCGGAAGGTGGTCGGAGGCCGCCTCGGCGGCGGCGCCGCGGTGGAACCGGTAGCCGGTCAGCGCCGGGGCGATGGGACGGCAGGCCAGGATCAGGTCGATGCGCCTGGCCCCCCCACGGGTCGCCGGTCACCACGACCGTCCTCCCGGCGCCCGACCGCCACCGGGCCCCCAGATGAGCGGCGGCATCGACCATGAAGCCCCGGCGCAGCAGCGTCTCGGTCTGCCGCCGGTCCGCCGGCCGCGTCGTGCCGATCGTGCCGGCCCGGACCTGGAACTCCGGGTCGTCGTGGCACATGTCGGTGTAGGGCTCGGCGTCGTAGAACCGGCGGCCGCCCCGGCCGTCGTCCACCTCGGCGGCCGAGATCGCGTTGAAGTCCCCGACGCAGAAACCGGGCTGCACACCGCCGGTCCTACGGAAGGCGCCCTTCAGCCGGAGGACCTCGTCGTGACGGAAGTCCGGGCGGAAGGGGTCGCCGTGGTAGCCGGCGACCAGGATCGGCTCCCGGGCGCCGGCGTCGAAGCGGGCCGTGGTGCAGCCGTGCCAGAAGTCCGGCGCGCCCACCGGGCGGTAGGAGCCCTCGACCAGCCGTACGGTGCCCGGGTTCCACATCAGCGCCGTCCACCACGGCCGGTGCCGGTTCGCCGCCATGGCGGTGCCGTGCGGGTAGCCGTCGCTCACCTCGACGGCGGCGGTTGGACCGCACTGCTCGGCCAGGTCCCGGACGAGCGCGGCGGCTTCGCCGTCCCAGGAGTCACGACCGGTGGTGCGCTCGTCGACGACGACCTCCTGGAGGGCGATGATGTCCGGCGCGATCTCCCGGATGGCGTCGGCCCCGGGCGTTCCAGGAGCCGGTGCCGCGGGGGGCGGGCGTGAGCTTGGAGGCGTTGAGGCTCGCCAGGCGTAGCGTCATGTCGCCGCTCTCCGTCGTGAGGGTGTGTGCGGATGTCCGGCCGGCTCCGGCCGCCGTGAGGGGCACACGGTACGGGCGCCGGGGACGAGTGGGCGCGGCGATCATCTCCCGCTCGGCCGCCGCGATGCGCGTCATCGGCCCATGAGTTCACCTCGCCCGGCCGGCCAACGGGTGGTCCGGCTGCGTCGTGGAGCCGCGGCCCGGCAGCCGTAAGATCCACCGTGCCCCCGCGGAGGTGATGGCGAGATGGGACGGGTGGAACCGGCGAGGCTGTGCATCGTGGCCGAGATGGCGGAGGCCGTGCGCGCTCTCGGCGTCCCGGATGCGGACATCCGGGAACGGGAACTCGACGGCGGCGGCTGGATGACCGGATGCGTCATACGGCTCGGCGGCGAAGAGGTGGAGTGCGACGTCATGCACCACGAACGCAGGGACACGGCGGTCCGCCTGTTCCTGGACGGGTGGCAGTTCGAGCACGTGGACGCGTCGGGTCTGCGGCAGCTCCTCGTCAACATCCTGTCGGGTGACGCGGTGATCAGGCCCGAGCGCGGATTTCTCCGGGGCGATCGCCACGTCCTGAAGGCGGTGGGTGGTACCACCGTCCACGAAGCCTGGAGCGAGGCGTTCGTGGAGGAGCGGGCGGCCGCCTGGGAGATCCGTCTCCTTCCCGCCGCGGGGAGCTGAACCCCGGGCGAGCGGACGGAGGCTGGGGCCCTGCGCCGAGGACCGGGCCACCGCCCGCCGCACCGCCGGCCGGGACACTCCCCGTGGGCGCCCGGTGGAGCGGGCCTGCGACGAGAGACGGTCTTCGGGGGCGGCGGGCACGCCCGGGTCACGTCATCCGCCGGGGTCCGGGCGGAGCCGGGCGGTGCGGAATCCGGTAGCAGCGGATTCGGCCACCACTTCGGCTCTCGTACGTTTTTCCGGACGCCATTCCCCGGCCGGACGGGAACCGGGCCCGGAACCGGAGGATGCGACCGGTTCTGCTGGTGGCGGCAGGCCCCAGGGGATAGGCTGTCGCGCGCTGCCCGCGGTGGCGGTCGGCGTGGGGTCGGGGGTGGGGGGCGAAGGCCGTGACGGAGCTGCGGAAACACGCCCCCCGGGGCGGTCCCGTCCGAGGTCGTGAAGGCGCTGGTGTTTTTCCTGTTCGGCAGCGCTCCCGGCCCAACCGGAATATCCTCATGGAGTCACCACAAAGCGGTCCACGTATCAGCGGTGGACCCTTTTTTCTTCCGTGACGTTCGCGACCGGCGGTCCCTGTTCGGGGCACGAAATGGACGTACGACGTGGACGCGCGGCGGGACGCGGGTGTTCGTTCCCACGACAGGACAAGTGTGGAGTGTGATGCCATGAACCGAATCGGCCAGGACGCCCGCCGGTTACGGCGGGTGGAGCCGCCGGCCCGTATCGCGTTAGCCGTTCTGCTGCTGGCGGGCGGCGCAGTGGGAGCGGCGGCCGCACCGGCCGCCGCCTCGGACGACGACGGCACGCTGACCGTCCAGGTGCTGCGCGACTTCTTCGGCACCGGTGTGATCAACGCGACGATGGACGTGCCCCAGCGGGGCATGAAGGTGAAGGTCTCCGACCCCGCCGGGCACACGGTCACCGGGGTCACGGATGCCACCGGAAAGGTCGTGGTCGAGCCTTCGACCGAGCTGAGCGGCGGCCGGTACCGCGTCGATGTCAGCGTGCCGGCGCCGTACAACGGCCACCTGCGGGCCGCGCCCGCGTCCACGGCGGAGAACCACTTCGACAGCTTCACGTCGTTCGTGGACGTGTCGGACGGCAAGGACGCCTCGGTGGTGACCGGGGTGTGGAACCCGGCCGACTACGCGCTGCCGGACTCACGGTACTTCGTGCCGGTCCACAACGGCGCGGGCGGCAACGACCAGCGGGCGCTGGTGGCGTTCGGGACCGACGCCCGGGGCACCTGTCCCACCAATGTGGCCTGCCCGACCACGCTGGCCACCCAGGACCAGGTGGGCACGACGTTCGGGCTGGCGTATGACAAGTACCGCACCCGGCTGTTCCAGAGCGCGTTCGCCCGCCGGTACGCCGCGTACGGGCCGGAGGGCGGCGGCGCGATCTACACGGTGCCGGTCAACGGCTCGGGCGAGCCGAAACTGTTCGCGCGGGTGCCGGATGCCGCGGTGACCCGGCACGACACCGGCAACATGATCAAGGACGGCGGGTTCACCGACGCGCCGGGCAAGGAGAGCATCGGCGGCCTGGCCCTGTCGGAGGACGGCTCCACGCTGTACGCGGTGAACCTGCGGACCCGCAGCCTGGTGAGCTTCGACGCCACGGGGACCACCGCCGCGGCGCCCAAGGCGACGGTGCCGATCCCGGACCCGGGGTGCGCGAGCCGTGAGGACTGGCGGCCGTTCGGGCTCCAGGCGCACGACAACACGCTGTACGTCGGCGGCGTGTGCAGCGCCGAGAGCACCCAGCGGCGCGCGGACCTGAAGGCCTTCGTCGCCACCTACGACGGCAAGCGGTTCACCACGGTGCTGAGCCACCCGCTGACCGCCGCACGCGGCAGCGTCTTCGGCTCCGGCGACCGGGCCACCCACTGGAACCCGTGGAACACCAGCCTCGACACCTGGGACGACCGGAAGTCGGGCAACGTCTTCATCGATCCGCAGCCGGAGCTGGCGTCCCTCGCCTTCGCCCGCGACGGCTCGATGATCCTGGGCTTCCGCGACCGGTTCATGGACGTGCTCGGCTGGGGCGGGCTGGATCCCCGCCCGGGCAACGACACCCCGGAGAGCGGCATGGCCGGTGGTGACATCACCATGGTCTGCGCCACGCCCACCGGAGAGTACGAGTGGGAAGGCACCGGGAGCTGCCCGAACCACGCCACGCCCGCCAACAACGGCGGCCAGCCCGCCGATGTGACCGAGTACTTCCCGGGCGACTTCTACGCCAACGCGCACCAGGAGACCGCGCTGGGCTCGGTGGCCTACATCCCGCAGCAGCAGTGGGTCGTCAGCACCGAGTTCGACCCGGTCGTGGACGTCGCGACCTCCGGGACCGGCTACCACCACATCGAGACCGGCGAGGGTCCGGGCAACAAGCCGACCGCCAACGGATTCCAGTTCGTCAGCCGGGAACAGGGAGGGTTCGGCAAGGCCGGCGGACTCGGCGACATCGCCTACGCGGCGGCGAACGCGCCGATCCAGATCGGCAACGTCGTGTGGTTCGACGGCGACCACAACGGGATCCAGGACGCCGGGCACGTGCTGCTGCCCGGGGCCACGATCAACCTGCTGGACAAGGACGGCAAACAGGTCGCCACGACCAAGACCAATGCCGCCGGCGAGTACTACTTCGGCGGTGTCGGCGCCGAGTACGAACTCACGCCCGGCGCGAAGTACACGGTGCAGTTCGACGTGTGCACCGCGGACACCGGCCAGGTGCCCGAGCAGCCCGAGGCGAGCGAGCTGAGGTTCACGCTCCCGCGGGCCGGTGCCGACCGTGCGCACGACTCCAACGTGACCCCGCCGACCACCGGGCGGCTGTGCAACGGCTCCGCGCCGGTCACGGCTCCGGACAAGCCGGGCGGCGTCGACCACACGATCGACGCCGGGGTCTACATCCCGAAGGAGAAGCCGACCCCGACACCCACTCCCGACCCCGACACCCCACCCCCGGTCCGGACCCGACCCCGAGCCCGGACCCGACCCCGGCGCCGCCCGGAGGCGACACGCCGCCGAAGCCCGCGCCGCCGGGCAACAACCCGGCCCCGGCCGGCGGGGACGACGGTTCGCTGGCGAACACCGGTCTGCCCGGGGTGGTGGAGCTGATCGGCATCGTCGGTCTGCTGGTGGGCGCCGGCCTGGCCATCGCGTCCGTGGCCCGCAACCGTCGCGTCCGGCAGCACTGAACGAAACGCACCACGGTGATCCGCCCGTCCGTGACCCGGACGGCGCGGACCCGGATCACGTCCCGGCCGGTCCGCGAGGGCCGGCCGTGGCGTGTCGGCCACCGGCCCGCCGTGCGGCCGCCGCGAGCCCGCGGCGACCGGACGGCGGGCATCGAGCGGGGTGAGGGATGAGGATGAAGGGGAGAACGCCGGCGCCGGACCGCGTGCGCGGCGCGAGGACCCGGCAGGCCGCACCGGGCCGTCCGTCCGGCCGGCGCCGGTGGCCGCGGTCGCGCCGGCTCGCGGCCGCCATCGGCATCACGGCCGTCGCGGTGGCCGCGGTGACCGTGGCGGCCGCGTTCCTGATCGGCGACGACGGGTCCGGCTCCGACGGTCCGCGGCCGCTGACGGCGGACGAGGCGAGCCGGCTGGCGATGACCCGGTTCCGCAACTACCAGGCACAGGGCCGGGCGGTGACGATCACCGTGCCGGGCACCGCGGGCGAGCTGACCGTCACCGCGTCCGTCGACTACCGGCGCAAGGTCGGTTACGGCGTGGTGCACGGCACCGGGCGCGCCAGGTCCAGCGACGGGCTGATCCGGTGGACCCCCACCTCGGTGCGGGTCCGGCCGATGGCCGACGCCCCGGCGCACGCCCCCGCGTCGCCGCCCGGACCGGGCTGGCACGAGCGTCCGCTGCTGTCGTCCGGCAGCGCGCTGGACACCTCCTTGTCCATCGCGCTCGGGCTGGGCGGCGACCGGCCCGACAACGCCGAACTGCTGGCGCAGAACGGCGCCGCCTGGTGGGGGCGGGAGCGGGTGGACGGGCGCCGGCTGGACATCATGGCCGGGCCGTCCTCACCCGACCGTTCCGGCACGGCGGGCAACGTGCGCTACTGGATCGACTCCCAGGGCACCATGTACCGGGTCCGCGTGAGCGTGGAATCGCAGCCGGAGCCGGTCGTCATCGATTTCGGCACCCACCCCTACGTCCCCGTCAAGCCGCTGCCCACGGCCACCGGCGGCCGGTAGCCGCCGTTCAGGACGTCCGCACCCGCGCGTTCGCGGCGAGCAGGGACATCGGCGGCAGCCGGATGTCCTCCGTCCTCGGCAGGTCCGGGACGGGCGGGACGGTGGTGGGGCCCTTGGTGGCGGCGCCGGGCAGCTGCGGCTGCGCAGCGGGCGCCGCGACCTCGGTGAACGGGATGCCGCCGGGCGCCGCCGGGGCCGTCCAGGTGCCGCCCGGCGAGGTGGCTCCCGCCGGGAGCGGGCAGGCCGCGGTCGCCGCCAGCCGGTCGGGCACGGTGCTGCGCAGGTCGTTGCCGCGCAGGCAGTTGCCCCGTCCCCGGGCGGCGGTGGGGAACGTCCAGCCGACGTCCACCCCGTTGCCGGTGAACGTGTTGTCCACGACCTGGTTGCCGACCGGGGGGATGTCGGCGGTCGCGGTGATCACCAGCCCGGCGTTGCGGTTGCCGGTGATGCGGTTGCGCACGAACCGGTTGTCGCTGCCGCCGTCGACGCCGGCGCCGATGCCCCATCCGCCGTCGGCCTGCTCCGGGGTGGCCGCCTGCTGGTTGGCGGCGATCAGGTTGCCCGCGATGACGGTGCCCTTCTGCGGGAGCAGCTTCTCCTGGTGGCTGGAGTTGCTGGTGAGCCCGACCCGGTTGCCGACCAGGCGGTTGCCGACCACGTACATGTTCTCGCTGGCGTTGGTGCCCTCGTAACCGACCGCGTTGAGTTCGGCGACGTTGTCGCGCACCACGATGTTGCAGGGCTTGCACTGGCCGACGTAGATCCCCGAGTCGGCGCCGCCCGACGCGTAGCTGTGCTCGATGACACCGTTCCGGGCGGAGAACGCGTAGATGCCGTACAGGCCGTTGCGGGTCGCGGTCACATGGGAGACCAGGAACGACCTGAGGAGGGTGACGGGCTCGTCGCCGGTGTCGTAGCCGCCGCTCGCTCCCGGCAGGCCGGCGGCCGCCTTCGCCGAGCCGGTGATCAGCAGCCCGTTCTGCGTGTGGTTCCGCACGGTCAGGTTCTCCACGGCCACCCCGGGCGCCGAGACGACGATGCCGTTCGCCCGGCTGAACCGCCCGTCGATGACGACCTTGTCCCGGGACAGTCCGCGCAGGGTGATGCGCGCCGTGCCGATCCGCACCGACTCCCGGTACACCCCCGGCGCGACCAGGACCAGGTCACCGGGACGGGCCAGGGACACCGCGGCCGAGATCGTCGGGGCGTCGGCGGGCACCCGGATCGTCACCCGCTCACCGGCCGGCCGCCGGCCCTTCCCCGATCCGCCGTCGTCGTCGCCACCACCGCAGCCTGCCACCAGGGTCAGCGCGCCCACTACCGCGGCCACCACGCGAAGGGTTAATCGAGGCATGATCCCAGTCTGTCACGGTGCCTGATGCCCCGTCCGGCACGGTGCCCGATTCCCCGCCGGAATAGCGGGGTTGTCCGGCACACACGGCCGGCGGTGTGGCACTCTGCACCCCATGCGCCGAGCCGATCACCCCCCGTCACGCCGCAGGTTCCTCGATGTCACCGGCGCGATGATGGCCGCCGGTCTGACCGCCGGGTGCACGGCGGACGACGCCCGGCCGGACCGGCCCGCCCCCGCCCCGGAGGCCACACCGGCGACGGTCCCGGCGACCGGCCGTCACCAGGCGGGCATCACGCTCCCGCAGCCGGCCCAGCCCAACCTGCTCGCCGTGGTGGCCGATCTCGACGACGCCGCGGCCCCCGGCCCGCTGCTGGCCGACCTCGGCCGGGCCGTCGAGACCCTCACCGCGGGGACCGACCCGCGGCTGCTGGGCCTGCCGCCGGGCGACCTCACCGTGACCGTCGGCGTGGGCCCCCGGCTGGTGCGCGAGGCCGGTGCCTCGCTGCCCGGCGCGGCGGACCTCCCGCGCTTCTCCCGCGAGCGGATCGCCCCCCGGGCCCGCGGCGGAGACCTGCTGATACAGATCTGCGCCGGCGACGCCCTGCTGCTGCCGGTCGTCGCCGCCGCGCTCCTGGACCAGGCCGGCGACCGCGTCCGCGAGCGCTGGCGCCAGTCCGCGCGCCGCGGCGCGAACGTGGCCGTCGGCGAGGGCCTGACCGCGCCGCGGAACCCGCTCGGGTTCATCGACGGCATCGTGGGCCCGCACACGGCGGCCGAACAGCGGCGCGACCTGTGGCTGTCCGGTCCGCCCGCGGTCGCCGGCGGCACCATCGCCGTGCTGCGGCGCATGGAACTCGACCTGCCGCGGTTCGCCGCCCTCTCGGTGGCCGAACAGGAAGCGGTCATCGGGCGGCGCCGGGCCAGTGGTGTCCCGCTCTCCGGCGGCTCCGCCGCCTCGGGACCGGAGCTCGGCGCCAAGACGCCGGACGGCCGCTACCTGGTCCCCGCGGACGCCCACGCGCGCCGGGCGCACGCCACCCTGGTCGGGGTCGGGCTCATGCTCCGCCGCTCCTACAGCACCGACGAGCCCGCCCTCGGCCTGCTCTTCATCAGCTTCCAAAACGACCTGCGGACCTTCACCGCCACCCTCGCCCACATGGAAACCTCCGACGCGCTGCTGTCCTTCACCACCACGACCGCCGGCGCCACCTTCCTGATCCTGCCCGGCTTCGACCGGCGACGCCCGCTGGGCGCCACGCTGTTCGGCCGGTCCTGACCGGCGCGACGACGGGGCCGCGGCGGCGCCGGGGCGTCCCGGCGGCGGTGGTCACCGGCGGTGGGCGGTGGCGGCGACGGCGGGCAGCAGCGCCAGGGAGAGCGCGCCGCCGGTGAGGGCCAGGGCGGGGTAGCTGGTGGCGGCGACCATCAGGCCCGAGGCCATGCCACCGGTGGCGCCGGCGATGGCGATGGAGACATCGACCAGCCCCTGGGTCCGGGCGCGGGTGGCGAGCGGGACGGTGTCGGTGATGATCGCGGTGCCCGAGACCAGCCCCAGGTTCCAGCCGAGGCCCAGCAGGACCAGGGCGAGCGCGAGGAGGGCGACGGAGCCGCCGGGCGCCACGGCGGCGAGGACCCCGGCGGCCAGCAGGGTGACGCCGGAGGCGATGGCGACCTTCCGGTGGCCGTAGTGGTCCACGAGCCAGCCGGTGAGCGGGGAGGGCAGGTACATGGCACCGATGTGGAGGGCGATGACGAGACCGGAGGCGGCGGTGCCGTGGCCGTGGTCGTGCATGTGGACCGGCGTCATCGTCATGATCGCCACCATGACGAGCTGGGTGAGCACCATGACCAGCGCGCCCAGGACGACGCTTCCCCGGCCGCCCGCCGGGGCGGCGGCCGGGACGGTCGCGGGGTCCGCCTCCTCGGCCTCGGCGAGGGAGCGGGCCAGCAGCAGCGGGTCGGGCCGGAGCCGGAGGGCGAGCACGAGCGCGGCCAGCGCGTACGCGGCGCCGGAGAGGATGAAGGGCCCGGCCAGGTGGGGGATGCCGAGGGCTTCGGCGAAGGTGCCGGTGGGGGCCGCGAGGTTGGGGCCGGCGACGCCGCCGAGGGTGGTGGCGACCAGGACCGTGGAGACCGCGCGGGCCCGGTGCCCGGGGGCGGCGAGGTCGGCTCCGGCGTAGCGGGCCTGGAGGTTGGTGGCGGTGCCCGCGCCGTAGACGAACAGGGCGACGAACAGCAGGACCGGGTTGTCCAGGACCGCGGCGACGATGACGCCCGCCGAACCGACGGCGCCGGCGAGGTACCCGGCCGAGAGACCCGGGCGGCGGCCACGGGCCTGGGAGACGCGGCCGACGACGACGGCCGCGAGGGCCGACCCGGCGGTGAACAGGGCGCTGGGCAGCCCGGCGAGGCCGGTGGAGCCGAGCATGTCCTGGGCGAGGAGGGCGCCGACGGTGACGCCCGCGGCGAGCCCGGCACCGCTGAGGACCTGGGAGGCGACCAGGACGCGCAGGACGCGGCGCTGGGCCTGGTCACGGTCGAAGGGGCGGGCCGTCGTGCCGGCGGGTGCGGTGCTGGTCATCTTCTCTTCCGGGACGCAGGGTGCGGGCGTGGCGGCGCACCGGCCCGGCCGGCTCGAGAGCCGGGGGCGGTGTGCGCGGGGGGTGGGGGGCCGGCCGGTGCCGGGCCCGGACCGGGCCGGCGGTGCGGCCGCCGGCGGCTCCGGGGCCGGGGCGTCACGCGGTCAGCGGTGCGGGGCTCGGCACAGCCGTCCGGGTCGGGGGCGTGATCCGTGGCCGGGGTGTCCGGGGCGTGGACCGGGTCCGTGGCCCGGGCGGCGGGTGGCGGTGCCGGCCGGGGGAAGGCCGCCGCCGGGCGCCCCGCCGGTGCCGGGGTCCGCCCGGCCGGGTCACGCCGGTTCCGTGGCGACGGGCAGCTCGGACAGACGCCACTCCAGCATGCCGTCGCTGAGACGGATCGCCCGGCGCCCGAGGTCGGTCAGCAGCCGCACCGCGTCGGAGGCCAGGGCGCAGTACTCGCCGCGGCAGTACACCACGATCTCGGCGGTCTCCGGCAGTTCGCCGATCCGGTCGGCCAGTTCGTCGACCGGGAGGGAGAGCGCGCCGGGGATGTGCCCGGCCCGGTACTCCTCCACCGGCCGCACGTCGAGCACCACGACGTCCCCCGCTTCGGCCCGGGCCCGCAGTTCCGCACCGGACAGCGCCACCCCGCCGGGCCCGCCCAGGTGGGCGTCCCGGGCCGCGGACACGGCGGCCCGGTGGCGGTCGGCGACCTTGCGCAGCAGCGCGAACAGCTGGGCGACGTCGTCACCGGCGAGCCGGTAGTGGATGCGTACGCCCTCGCGGCGGGTGGCGACGAAACCGGCCTGCTTGAGGGTCTGCAGGTGCGCCGACGCGGTGGTCAGGTTCAGCCCGGCCGCCTTCGCCAGCGCATCGACGGTGCGCTCGCCCTGGGCCAGCAGATCCAGCAGCTCAAGGCGCTTTCCGCTGGCCAGCGCCTTGCCGCTGGCCGCGATCGCGTCGTACAACCGCGTCTTCGTCACGCTCTCCGCGCTCTCCGGCACCGCATCCTCCAATGATCCATGGAATATCGTACAGAGGTCCGGAGGAGCGGACCGCGGTTCCCTGCTCCTGTGGACGCCGGCGCCGTCGGCGGTCCCGCCCGCCGCGCGCCCGCGCCGGGTCCGGCGCCGGTCCGACCGTCCTGGGCGCAGGTCCGCCGCCACCGGTGCACCCCGCGCCGCGCCCGAGGGGCGCGCCCCCCGGGGACGGAACCGTCGCGTCCCTGTCACCGGCCGGTCACAGGTCCGGGCGACACGCGGACGGTGTGCGGCCGTGGGCGGGCCGGAGCGCAGAATCGGCTGTCATCGGGCCGGGACCGGCCGGCCGCGACAGACCGACCACGGGGGAACACCATGAAGACTTCCGCACGCCCACCGCACCGCGGTCGCGGGCACCGTCGGACCTGCGTCGCGGGGGCGGCGCTGATCGCCGCGCTGCTGGGGGCCACGGCGTGTGAGTCGGACGGGGACGACGGCGCGAACGGCTCCGCGACCACGGACCGGCCGAGTGCGTCGACTCCGGCCGAGCCGGGCGCGTCGAGCTCGGCCGAGCCGGACGCGAAGACCCCGGCGGCGACCGGCGGGCCCGGCCCGGCCACGTCCCGCGGGACCGGTTCCACCGAACCCGGCGGCTCCTCAGGCGCCACCCGGACCGGCGGGGACCGTGGCGGTACGGCCGCCGCGAAGGCGTGCGCCCCGGACGCCCTGGCGGTCTCCGCCACCAAGGAGCCCGCGGACAGCAAGGAGGCCCGGCACCTCCTGCTGACCGTCCAGAATGCCGGCGACACGGCGTGCGAGCTCTACCACTACCCCCGGGTGCGGCTCGGCGCCGACGCCCGGACCACCGTCCCCGTGATCCCGGACAGCGACCCCGACCCGGGCGTGCCCGTCACCATCGCGCCGGGGGAGGAGGCCTACGCCGCCCTGCTCGTCAGCGGCGGTGCCCGCGACGAGTACGAGGCGACCTCCCTCACGCTGAGCCTCCAGGGGCCCGAGCCCGGCAGCGGCGCGGGCGGGCCGATCGACGTCCCCATGCCGGTCCAGACGCTGTACGCGGACGACGGGCAGCTGGTCACCCACTGGACGACCGCCTCCGGTCTCGCGCTGGACTTCATCATGTCGCGGTGACCTCCCCGGCCGGGCGGGACGCCGCCTCCCGCCCGGCCGGCCGCCCGCGGCGGATGCCGGGCCGGCCCCCGGGTGTGCCGGGATGACGGGTCGGCGCCGGAGTGTGCGGCCGGCCCCCGCGGCGGAAACCCACGATGTGCGCCGGTGCGCGGAAATGAGCTACCATCAGATTGTCAGGCCGCAGGGAACGACGGCGGCGGACATGCGTCGGAGGTGTAACAGCAGCACAACCCCCTTCCAGGGGGTAGGACCACGTGCGATTCGTGGCCGGCGCTCCGGATGAGGCCCCCGCCCAGTGGCGGGGGCCTCGCCCTTTTCCGGGGCCCGTGGCAGCCACGGGAGCGGCCCGTCACCCACGGCACGTACGCCGGGGTGCCGGTGCGCCGAGGGGCCTTCCGGGCGGGGTCCCGCGCACCCGGGGCGCTCCGGTCGCCCGCACGCGCCGCCCCGGCCCCGGACCGGCTCGACGCGAGCCGGTGGATCGTCCCGCGGGCCTCGTCGTGTCCGGCACGGCAGCTGGGCGGCGTGACCGCGCGAACGCCCGTGAGCGCGCCAGCTTCCGAGGGGGGCCGGGCCGGTGCGCCCCGCGAGGTGGACCGTTCGGCGAGGCGTTGCAGCCGGGGGCGTGCCCGGCCGGCCGGGTGTCGGCCGTGACCGGCGGCCGGCCCCGGCCCCGCCCGCGGTCCGGGTCCGTGCCCGTGTGTCCGGTGGGCCGCCGGTCCGGTCGGTGCCGACGGGGCGTCAGGAGCCGCCGGTTGTACGGGCACCGCTCGGATGGGGTAATCTGATCTTCGTCAGGCCGCAGGGAACGACGGCGGCGGACATGCGTCGGAGGTGTAACAGCAGCACAACCCCCTTCCAGGGGGTAGGACCACGTGCGATTCGTGGCCGGCGCTCCGGATGAGGCCCCCGCCCAGTGGCGGGGGCCTCTCTCGTGTTCCGGCGGTGGCCGGGACCTCTCGCGCGCCGCCACCGCGCTGTTCCGCGCCGCGCCAACAGCCCGCTAACGCGCGCTTGCTGACCGTGCGGCGGGCGGGCCCCGGGCCGCGACAGAGATCGGTTAGCCGCCTGTTAGCACGGTCGGCGACAGTGACGGAGGTCCGATCGGACCGACCACCGATACACGACCAGGGGGAGAAGGAACCATGTCGAAGACCGACGACAGCACCCGCACCCGCACCAGCCGCGTCCGGCGGCGCGCCACGCTCGCCGCCGCCACCGTGGTGGCCGCCACCGCGCTGGCCGCCGCCCCGGCCTCGGCCCTCGGCCAGGGCACCGCCCGGGCCGCGGCGCCGGCCGCCTGCACCACGGCGGAGACCGCCGTCACCGTGCAGAAGCTGAACCGGCCGGTCAACCACCTGTTGATCACCGCGCGCAACACCTCGAAGAAGACGTGCACCGCGCACGGATACCCGTACCTGCGGTTCGGGGAGGCCCAGTCGCCCGCCGCGCCGTGGGCGAACACCAAGCCGGCGAAGCCGGTGGTGCTGGCGCCGGGGCAGTCGGCGTACGCGAGCGTCATGACCTCGTCCGCGATCGACGACGGCACCGAGGGCTACCGGACCTCCAAGCTCGGGGTGCTCTTCGCCAACGCCCAGGGGAACGGCAGCGTGGGGCGCGCGGTGGTGCTGACGCTGCCGGGCGGTCAGACCTACGTCAACGAGCCGCGGGTGACGTACTGGCAGGCCACCGTGGACGACGCGGTCAACTACGGCTGACCTGCACCGGGCGACGGACACCGGTGACCGCGGGCGTCCGCCGGCCGGGGGACCGGCCCGGCGGGCGCCCGCCCCGGCCACGGGGGGAGCGAGCCCCCGGAGAGCGGGCGCCGGCCACCGGGGGAATGCGCGCCGGGCGACCCGGACGGGGGGAGCGTATGGGGAGTGGCGGCCGGAGTGGCCGCCGGGGAAGCGGGGTGCGCAGCCCGGAGGACGGGCGGGGGAACGGCAGGCCGCGGGCGCCCGCGGCGGTGGGGTCACGGGACCACCGCCAGTTCCAGGAAGGCGGCGAGGACCGCCAGGTGCAGGCCGCCCTGGAGCGGGGTGGCGCGCCCGGGGATGACGGTGAGCGTGGCGACCACGAGGGTCAGCGCCAGCAGCACCATGTGGGAGGCGCCGAGCCCGAGGACGAGGGGGCCGGAGAGCCAGTACGAGGCGATGGCGACGGCGGGGACGGTCAGGCCGATGCTCGCCATGGTCGAGCCGAAGGCGAGGTTGAGGCTGGTCTGCAACCGGTCGCGGCGGGCGGCGCGCAGCGCCGCGATCGTCTCCGGGAGGAGGACCAGCAGCGCGATGACGACGCCCACCACGGCGTGCGGCATGCCCGCCGCCTCGACACCGGACTCGATCGTGGGGGAGATGACCTTCGCGAGGCCGACGACCCCGACCAGCGCGAGCAGCAGCACCCCGAGGCTGGCGAGGGTGGCGCGGCCGGACGGGGCCTCCGCGTGCTCCTCGGTGTGGACCACCACGCCGTGTTTGGTGACCGGCAGGAAGTAGTCGCGGTGGCGCACCGTCTGGGTCGCCACGAACAGCCCGTACAGCAGGAGGGCGGCGACGGCGGCGAAGACCAGCTGGGGGGTGGAGAACTCCGGTCCGGGCGCCGAAGTGGTGAAATTGGGGAGCACCAGGCTGAGGGTGGCGAGCGTGGCGATGGTGCTCAGGGCGCTGCCGGTGCCCTCCGCCCGGAAGACCGCGATGCCGTGGCGGAGCGAGCCGAACAGGATGCTCAGTCCCACGATGCCGTTGCAGGTGATCATGACGGCGGCGAACACGGTGTCCCGGGCCAGCGTGGCGCTCTTCTCGCCGCCGCCTGCCATCAGGGTGACGATGAGGGCCACCTCGATGACGGTGACGGCGAGGGCGAGCACCAGGGAGCCGAAGGGTTCACCGACCCGGTGGGCGACGACCTCCGCGTGGTGCACCGCGGCGAGCACCGCCCCGCCCAGGACGACCGACGCCACCGCCACGACCGCCCCCGGTGGATGCTGACCGAGGGTGAAGACGAGGAGGACGATGGCGAGAGGCGGGGTGACCCACATCCACCGGTCCGTCACTTTTCGGACGATCATGCGGGAATCGTCTCTCAGGGGTGTGGTGCGGTGCGCCCAGCGACACGGGGTCCGCGGCATCGGGCGTCCCCGCTCCCGCCCCGGCGGGGAAGGGTCCCGACAGCCGGACGGCCCGGCGGGGACGGCGGCTGAGGAGCCGTGCCGTCTCGCCGGGCCGTTCGTCCGCCAGCCGGGCGCCCGTCGCTCCGGCGCCGGTACGGCGCTCAGGCGCGGGGCCGGGACGTCAGGCGTGCCGACGGGCCCACATGGGGGTGACCACCGTGATCAGCAGGGCCGCCGTGGCGACCTGAAGCAGGTGGCGGATCCAGTCGATGCCGTTGGTGTCGCGGACACCGAAGGCGCTGGCGAGCGCGTTGCCCGCGACACCACCGACGATACCCAGCAGCACCGTCATCCACAGCGGGATGGGCTGGCGCCCGGGGAGCACGAGCTTGGCGAGCAGACCGATGATGAGACCCGCGACGATGGCCCACAGGAACGACACGACATCTCCTTCCGTACATGTCCCGACCTTCGGGTAACACTGCGCGTGCCCGCCCGAAGCCGTCGCAAGCCTCGTTGAGCCCAGGGTTCTGCGGGCCCGGTTCCGGGCAGGCGTCTGCGGCGGGCTGCAGGCCGGCGCGGCGGGGCGCCGGCACGGTGGCCGCCGTCCGGTCGGCCGTGGTGGTCGCGGTCGACCGGGGCCGGCCCGGACGGGGGTGTCCTCCCCGGCCGGCGGTCACCGGCCGGGGGCGGGCCCGGTCAGGGGGCTGGTTCCGGGTCCGCGCCGTCGAGCAGCGTGTTGAGTTCGGCGTACGGGATGGCGTCGGCACCGAAGGTGAAGGTGCCGTGGTCGAGGATCTCGCGGGCGGCCCGGTGGAGCGCGCCGAAGGCCGCCCGGGACATCGCCGACCCGACGCTGATCCGCCGCACCCCCAGGGCGCCCAGGTCCGCCACGGACAGCCGCAGCGCCCCGCCCATCAGCACGTTGACCGGGCGTTCCACGGCGGAGCACACGGCACGGACGGCCTCGGCGTCCGGGAGCGCCGGGGCGTACAGCACATCGGCGCCGGCCTCCTCGTAGGCCCGGAGCCGGCGGATGGTGTCGTCCAGGTCCGGCCGCCCCTGGAAGAAGTTCTCGGCGCGGGCGGTCACGGTGAAGGGCAGGTCCAGCTCGCGCGCGGCGGCCACCGCCGCCGCCACCCGCTCCACCGCCTCCTCCAGCGGCCTGACCGGGTCCTCCGGCCGGCCCGTGGAGTCCTCGACCGACCCGCCGACCAGTCCCGTGGCGGCGGCGAGCCGGATGGTTTCGGCGACCTCCTCGGGGGTGTCGCCGAAACCGCTCTCCAGGTCGGCCGTGACCGGAAGGTGGGTGGCGGCGGCGACGGCCCGCGCGTTCTCCAGGACCTCCTCGCGGCCGGTGCGGTTGCGGCCGTCCGGACGGCCGAGGCTGTAGGCGCAGCCGGCGCCGGTGGTGGCGAGGGCGGCGAACCCCATCCCGGTCAGCAGGCGCGCCGATCCGGCGTCCCAGGGGTTGGGCACCACGAACGGGTGCGGCCCGGCGTGCAGGGCGCGGAACTCGGCGGCCTTGCGGCGCTGGTCGTCGGTGGGCTGACGCATCGGGACTCCTGTGCGGTACGCGGGGTGCCGGCCCGGCCCCGGCCGGGGCCGGCGTGAGCCGTTCACCCCCGATCCCACCACGCCCCGCCCCGCCGGGGCGCCTCGGGACGCCGCCGGCCGGGGTCCTATGCTGCGGCGAACGACGGAGACGCACCGCACGACGGCGAAGGAGACACCGTGAAGGTCGCCTGCATCGGGCTCGGGGACATCGCCCGGAAGGCATACCTGCCGGTCCTCGGCACCCTGCCCGGGGTGGAGTTGCACCTGCAGACCCGCACCCCCGCCACCCTGGAGCGGATGGCGGCCGTGCACCACGTGCCCGCCGACCGCTGCCACACCGACCTCGACGCGCTCCTCGCCCAGGACCTGGACGCGGCGTTCGTGCACGCGCCCACCGCCGTCCACCCCCCGATCGCCACCCGGCTGCTGGAGGCCGGCGTCCCGACCTACGTGGACAAGCCGCTGGCCTACGACGCCGCCGAGGCCCGGCGGGTGGTCACCCTCGCCGAGGAGCGCGGGGTGAGCCTCGCGGTCGGCTTCAACCGGCGCCACGCCCCCGGTTACGCGGGATGCCTGGACCAGCCGCGCGACCTGATCGTCCTGCAGAAGAACCGCGTCGGACTGCCCGCCGATCCGCGGGAGTTCGTCTTCGACGACTTCGTGCACGTCGTGGACACCCTCCGCTTCCTGGTGCCCGGCGAGATCGACCGGGTGGACGTGCGGGCCCGGGTGCGCGACGGGCTGCTGCACCACGTGGTGCTCCAGCTCGCCGGGGACGGCTTCACCGCCCTGGGCATCATGAACCGGTCCAGCGGCTCCACCGAGGAGATCCTGGAGGTCTCCGGCGGGGACACCAAGCGGCAGGTGGTCAACCTCGCCGAGGTCGTGGACCACCGGGGCCGCCCCACCGTGGAGCGGCGCGGCGACTGGGTGCCCGTCGCCCGGCAGCGCGGCATCGAGCAGGTGGTCCTCGCCTTCCTCGACGCCGTCCGCGAGGGGCGCGTGCTCAGCGCCCGGGACGCGCTGGCCACCCATGAGATGTGCGAGCGGGTCGTCACCGAGATCCTGGCGCAGACCGGCGCCTGAACGGTGCCGCGGGCCCGCGGTCCGTCGCCCGGGTGACGCCCGCGGCCCGTCGCCCTCACCGGGTGACGCCCGCGGCCCGCTCCGCGGGGCGGCCTCCACCCGCGGCCGACCGGTCGGGGTCGGCCGGCCGCGGGCCCGCCGCCGGCCGGCCCGGCGGGTCCGGTTCCCGGCCGGCCCGGTACCCCGCCGGTCCCCGCCCGGCCACCGTGTCCGGTCCGGCGCCCGGTGCGGCCGTGCCGGGCGGACCTTCCTCCGCCGATCCGGCGGGTACGGGAACCCGCTGCCGTGCGGCGCGCCCGCGGGGCAGCCGGCGGTGCGGGGAGCGGCCGGGGAACTGGGCGCCCGGCGGTGCCGTCCGCCCTACCGGAAGCCGGTGCCGGTCCGGGGCCCGACGCGGGTGGCCGGCACCCTCACCACGTCCTCAGGAGGACCCCGATGTGGCCCAGCATCATCGCGGTGGCCGGCACCCTGCTCGGCGGCGCGCTGACGGGACTGCTCCAGTACCGGATGGAGCGGGCCGCCCGCGCCGACCGGCGGGAGGAGGCGCTGCGTACCGCGCTGGGCGAACTGGTGGCCGCCCTCGGTGATCACCGGCGGGCGATGTGGCAGCGCGAGGACCTGCGGCTCAACGGTGCCGGCCGGGAAGCGGTCGAGGCCGCCCGTTCGGCCTCCCACGCCACCCGCTCCGCCGTCACCGCGCCGCTGGTCTCGGTCTCCGTCCTGGACCCCTCGCTGGCCCCGCCGGCGCGCCGGGCCGCCCTGGCCGCGTTCGACCTGCGCGGCGCGGCCGACCACGCGGCGCTGGCCGACCGCCGGGCGGCCGCCATCGCGGCGACCGACGACCTGATCGCCGCCGCGGGCCGCGCCCTGCGCGCCCGGTGACACCCGGGCCCGGCGGACCCGGCCGGCCCACGGTCCCGGCGGGGCGGGCCGTCGGAGCGGTTCCGGGTCGGCCCGGGACCACGACGGGTGGGACGGGCTCCCGGAGGATGGCGGGCGGTCCGGCGGCCGGGCGGGCGGCGGTCCGTCGGCCGGGCGGTCAGAACACGTCGGGCACCGGCACCGGGCTGCTCCCGGACGGTGACGGGTGGGCCGGCGGCCCGTCGGCCGGACGGTCAGAACACGTCGGGCACCCGCACCGGGCGGGACCCGTTCGCCAGGGACTCCGCCCCCGCCACGCCGACCAGCGACGCGGCCACGGCCGGGCGGACCGGGACCAGCGGCGGCTCGCCCCGCTCCACCGTGGCCCGGAACGCCTGGAGGACCCGCACCGTCCCCTCGGCCTTCCGCTCCACCGGCCGGCCGTCCAGGAGCAGCGGGGGCGCGGTGCGCTCCTCCTCCCGGGTGCGGCCGTCCTCGCAGGCCCACGCCTCCGCCCTGACCCGCACCGACCAGGCCCGCTCGCCGGCGGCGCGCACGGACTCCGCGAGCGCGCGGGTGCCGCGCACCGACAACCAGCTCCAGTGGCTGTCCGGTTCGCCCTGGAGGAAGCCGTGCCGGGTCACGGCGAGGGCACCGGTGGACAGCCGTACCGCCATCACCACCGCGGCGCGCGGGTCCGCCTCGTCCACCGAGAACGCGGTCACCTCCACCGGCCGCGCGCCGGTGAGCGCCAGGACCGGGGAGAGGGTGTGGGTGCAGTAGGCGGTCGGGGCGATGCGGCCGCGCCAGTGCGCCGGATCGCCGATCAGCGACGCCACCTCCCGCGGGGACATGCCGTGCAGGTAGTCGGCCTCGATCAGGCTGACCCGGCCCAGTTCGCCGGCGTCCAGTGCCTGCTGGATCAGCCGGGTGTGCGGATGCGCCACGTAGTTCTCGGCGAAGGAGTACGTGGCCGCGGAGCGGTCCGCCGCGGCGACGAGCCGCCGGCCCTGGGCGGCGTCGGTGCACGCCGCCGCCTCGGAGAGCACATGGACGCCCTGCTCCAGGAAGGAGACGGCCATCGGCGCGTGCCCGTCGAAGTCGCCGGCGAGCACCACCCCGTCCGGGCGGTGCGCGGCCAGCTCCTGCCACCGTCCGGTGACCGCCGCCCCCGGCAGCTCCGCCCGTGCCGCCGCGCGTCTGTCCGGGTCGCGGTCGCACACCGCCACGACCTCCATGCCCAGCTGCCGGCACCACGACGCCAGGTACCGGCCCATCCCGAACCCCACCACCCCGATCCGCATGCCGGCATCCTCGCCCGGACACCCCTCGCCGCCGCAACCGGTTTTCCACCGACGGGAGTTGGGCCGGACGACGCGACCTGCGGCCCGGAGCCGGGAAACCGGCCGCGCACCCGGTTCTCCGCCCCTCCGGGGGCCGGCCGGTGGCCGTACCCATGCGTGAGGGCCGGCGGGGCGGTGGTCCTCACCACCGCCCCGCCGGCCCCTGGAGTCCGGTCCCGCCGACCGGCCGGCGCTGCCGCGCGCCGGCCGGATCAGCCGTGGGTCACGGTCACACCTGCTGCCACAGCGAGGGCGTGTTCGGCGGCTCCCAGCCCGGCAGGGCCTGGTGCCCCTGGAGGCAGCGGTAGGTGGCACCGCCGTAGGTGACCTGGTCACCGGCCTGGTAGACGGTGCCCGCCGCCCAGGTGCCGCCCGGCTCCTCCTCCGGCGGCTCCTGGGAACCCCCGGTGGTCTTCAGGGTCAGCCCGTACGCCTGCAGCAGCGGGTTGATCGGCTGGAAGTACGTGGTGCCGCCGCTGGAGCAGTTGCCCGACCCGCCGGAGGTGACGCCCTGCGCCTGGTCGCCGGAGATGTACGAGCCGCCGGAGTCACCGGGCTCGGCGCACACCGACGTCCGGGTCACCCCGGTGATGGTGCCCTCCGGGTAGGTAACGCTGGTGTTGTGCTGCTGGACGGTGCCGCAGTGCCAGCCGGTGGTCGAGCCGGACCGGCAGACGGACGCGCCGACCGGGGCCTGGGTGGACCCGGCGACCGGGATGTTCGACCCGCTGCGGCTCACGTACGGGGTGGCCGTCCAGTTGCTGTTGGTGGCCACCCAGGCGATGTCCCGGCCGGGGAACGTGGAGCCCTGGAAGGTGCCCTGTGCCACCTGGTTGAAGCCCTTGGTGCTGGTGCCGACCTTGCCGCAGTGGCCGGCCGTGGCGAAGCCCTGCTGGCTGCCCTTGGTCACCGCGAAGCCGACCGAACAGCGGCCGCCGCTGCCCATGTAGTAGGCGTCACCACCGCGGATGTCGTGAAGCGGACGGGGCTTCTCGGCGGTGGTCTCCACCCGCACCAGAGAGCGGTCGGCGCCGCCGGCGGTGAGGAACGACTCGGCCGCGGCCCGCTGGTTCGCCTTGACCACCAGGGTGTTGGCCCGCACGTCCACGTACCACACCGGAACGCCGTCGGGCGCGGCGTGGCGCGCCGCCCGGTCCAGCGCGGCCTTGGCCGCGTCCAGTTCGGCCAGCGAGTGGGAGACGACCTGGGCCCGTGCGCCCTCGGCGGTGATCCGGGAGGCCTCCGCCGGGTCGGTGGTGGCCACCGTCAGCGTGCCGGAGTCGGCGCCGCGCACCCAGGAACCGGCGTAGGAGGTGCCGAGTTCGGCGCGGAGCCGGCCCGCGGTGGCGCCCGCCTCCGCCTCGTTGGCCAGCCGCTGACGGGCCTGGGCGGGGGTGATGCCGAGGTCCCGCTGCATCGCCGAGAGGACCTCGGGTGACGCCGGGACGGCGGCGGGCGCGTCGGGACGGTCCGCGGCGGGCCGGGCCGCCGCGGTACCCGGTAGGGCGGTGAGGGCCAGCGCACCGGCCGCGGCCATCGCGGCACACGCGACCGCGGCTCGGTGACGGAGATGACGCATGGGGATGCTCCTCGGATTCGGGTGGGGGGAGGTGCCGAAACCGTAAGCGGAACCAACGGCCGAGCCCCAGATATCAGTTGATCCCCCGCCCGGCGTTATGGAGGCCGGGCGGCGGACCGCCCGCCGCCCGCGCGCCCGGCCCGGAGGCGGGCCGCGGACCGGACGGCCCGTCGCCCGGCCACGGATCCGGTCCGGTGGCCGTACGGTCCGCCAGCCACCGGGCGTAGCTCTCGCTGCGCGTGGCGGCCTCGGCATAGGCGGCCCGGGTGTGCGCCACCACCGCCGCCGCGGACTCCGGGGGCACCGAGCCCGGGTGCCAGCCCACCAGGTGCCGCCAGCTCAGCGGCGAGCCGGCCAGCGGGCGGGTCACCATCCCCGGGGTGTTGGGGAACGTGGCCCGGCACAGCCCGACGGCCCGTCCGACCTGGACCAGATGGACGCAGGAGGTGGTGTCGGTCTCGTACAGACGGGTCGGCGCGAACCCCGCCCGGGCGCAGGCGGCGGCGAAGCAGTCGCCGAAGCACCCGTCACCGGGCACGCTCGTCCACGCCTCGTGGGCGAGCTGCGCCAGCTCGATCTCCCGGGCCCCGGCGAGCGGATGGTCGTGCGCCACCATGACGAAGACCGGGTCCCGTGCCACCTCCCGCCACGCCAGCCGCTCCGGTTCCGGCGGCGGGCTGTCCCCGCAGGTGCCGATCAGCGCGTAGTCCAGCCGCCCCTCGGCCACCGCGGTGGCGATCTCCCGTTCGGACCAGGAGATGTGGGTGATCACCGGTGCCCCCGGGTAGACGGCGGCCAGCCGGTCGACCAGGCCGCCCAGCAGCGGACCGGTGGTGGCGCCCAGCCGGAAGCCGGGCGCCTCGTCCGGGCAGCGGGCGAACCGCACCGCCTCCTCCTGGAGCTGGTGCACGGCGGGGAGGACCAGACGGGCCCGGGAGAGCACCAGATGGCCCAGTGGTGTGGCCCGCACCCCGTACCGCCCGCGATCGAAGAGCCGGCCGCCCAGGGTGCGTTCGATCCGTTTCAGCTGTGCACTGAGCGCGGGCTGGGCCAGGCCGAGCGCCGAGGCCGCCTTGGTCAGGCTGCCCGCATCGGCTATCGCCTGAAGCGTCTTCAGATGCCGCAACTCCAAATCCATGCTGTGAGCTTGCGGGCCGGGGCCCCCGGCGGCAATACGCCGGTCCAGACCAATATCAGGGATAACAGCGATCATCCGGCGTCACCGGGAGGGGTCCCGGCGTCCGGGGCGCCGGGCCGGGGCGCCGGGCCGCGCACCCGCACCGCGCCGCACGGCAGCGGCGGCGCGCCACGCCACACCGCGCCGCCGTACCGCCCCTACCGCACGGTCCCGCCGCCCGGGAGCGACGGGACTGACACCCGGGAGCGCCGGGGCTGCCGCCTCACCCGTGACCCGGGCCCCGACGGGCGCCGTGCGCGCCGGCCCGCGCCACCGCCGGGTGCTGTCGGTGCCGGCGCGGCGGCCCGCGAGGGAGTGGCGGCGTGATCCCGTCCGCTGCCGGTGAAGCGCACCGGCCGGCCGCAGGACGCCGAGCCCTGCGGCCCCGCGCACAGCGCAGGTCCCGACCGGTGGCACGCCGCCGGTGACCTCCCTGACCTCCCGCTGTCCGGGCCGACGGTTCCGGCGACCGCCGGCGGGGCCGTCGTGGCGTGCGGCGCGGACCGGTCCGGCCGTCGGTCGGTCGGCCCTCGACCGGTCGGCCGTCGGGCGGATCGCGGCCGAGGACCCCTTCGTGGCGGCCGGCGCCCGTCGCCGGGTACGCCGTCGCCAGGATCGCCCCGGGGCCCGTCCACCCCGCACCGGCCGGCCCTGCGGCGGGGTGAGCCCGGCCGCGGCCCTGGCGGTGAGCGCCCGTACGCGGCCCGGCACCGGGCGGGCCGCCGCGGTCCGGCCCGGCGCGCAGGGGCTCCGCACCGGCCCCGCGCCGCGCGCCTCGGCCCCCGCGCGCCCGTCGGCGCCCCCGCCGGCCGCGCCCGTGGGCCGGTCGGCCGCAGGGCGGCGGGCCGTCCGGAGGAATCCGCGCGCCACCCGGCACGGCGCGGCGCCGGCGGCGGGGCGCCGGGACACCGTGGATGTTGATCGGACAGTCCTACGGATGTGAGGTGCGCGCATGTCGGAACGGAACCGGGCGGTGAGCCGCCGCAGTCTGCTCGCCGCCGGAGGGACGGTGGCCTCCGCCGTCGCCATGACGGGTGAGCCGGTCGCGCTGGCCGCGACCCCGGCGTCCCGGCACCCCGGGGGAGGGGACGCCGGCCGGGCGCGGATCGACGTCCACCACCACTACACCGCGCCCGCCTGGGTGGACTGGGCGGAGCGCGCGGGGCTGGTGCGGCGCGCCGAGCTGCCGCCCTTCGCCCGCTGGGACGCGGCGTCCACGCTGGCCCTGATGGACCGGGCCGGGATCGCCACCGCCGTCCTCAACCCGACCTCCCCGGGGCGGTACCGGTCCGCGGCCCAGGCCAAGGAGGGGCTGTCGGTGATGTACCGGGCCCTGGACGAGCTGGTCCGCGCCCACCCGGGCCGGTTCGCGTTCGTCGCGCCGCTCTTCCCGGAGGACCTGGCACTGTCCCGGTGGAGCCTGCGGCGCGGCTTCGACGAACTGGGCGCGGTGGGGGTGAGCCTCAAGGCGAACGCGGGCGGGGTCTACCTCGGCGACCGCTCCTACGACCGGCTCTTCGCCGAGCTGGACGAGCGGGCCGCGGTGGTCCTCACCCACCCGCTCGACCTGCCGGGCGGGCGGCCGGACGTCCCCACCGTCCCGGGCGTCCCCAACTTCATGTGCGACTTCCTGCTGGACACCACCCGGGCGGCGGTGAACATGATCGTCCACCGCACACTGGACCGCTTCCCGCGGGTGTCGGTCGTCCTGCCGCACGCCGGGGGGTTCCTGCCGCACATCGCCACCCGCCTGGAGTCCCAGGGCCGGATGTGCACCCCGCCGGTGGAGCCCGCCCGGGTCCGTGACCACCTGCACCGGTTCTGCTACGACACGGCCGGGCCGATGTCGCCGGCGGGCACCCTGGTGGCCACCGTGGGCGCCGGCCGGCTGCTGTTCGGCAGCGACTGGCCCGCCACCCCGCCCGGTGTGGTCACCGGCGTCGCGGTGCCCGGCCTGGACGCCGACCCCGCCCTCACCCACCGGCAGCGGCGGGGCGTCAACCGCGACAACGCCCTGCGGATCATGCCGCGGCTGGCCCGGTACGTCCGCCCCCGGGGCGACCGCCGCCGGTGACGGTGCGCGAGGGGACGTGACGGAGGAGCCGCGGGGCGCGGGCGACGGGGACCGGACCGGGGGCCGTCCGGCGCGGACGGCTACACTGGTCCGCAGCGAAGGGGAGTAGTCCCGCGATACCGGCTGATCGACATACTGGACGTCCGCGGACGTCCCGGTCACCGGGCCCGCGCACACCGTGCACGGGTGGACGAGACCTTCGGCCGAGGCATGACCCGAGCCCGCGCGTCCGCGTGCGGGCCGCTCCGTCGTGCCGGGCCGAACGGTTCCTCCCGTCGCCCGTCTGGGTGCCGTACGAGCCCGCGGCCCGGCCCCAGCAGAAAGGCACGTCCCCCTCCATGGCTTTCGACCCCCTGGCGATGCTCACCGCCTTCGGGCTGATCTTCCTCGCCGAACTCCCGGACAAGACGATGTTCGCCTCCCTGGCGATGGGCACCCGCATGCGCCCGCTGTACGTCTGGTTCGGCACCTCCACCGCGTTCGTCGTGCACGTCGCGCTCGCGGTGGGCGCCGGCAGCCTGCTGAGCCTGCTGCCCGGCACCGTGGTGAAGCTGGTCTCCGCCGCCCTGTTCGCCTTCGGTGCCTTCGTCCTGCTGCGGGGCGGGGACGACGACGAGGACGACGAGGGCGGCAACACCGTGACCGGCTTCTGGCCGGTCTACACCACCGCCTTCATGGCCGTCTTCATCAGTGAGTGGGGCGACCTGACCCAGATCACCACCGCCAACCTGGCCGCCACCAAGGCCTGGCTGCCGGTCTCGATCGGCGCCGCCGCCGCCCTGATGTCGGTGTCGGCGCTGGCGCTGCTGGTGGGCCGGTTCATCGCCAAGCGGGTCCCGCTCAAGACGGTGCAGCGCATCGGCGCCGCGTGCATGGCCGGGCTCGCCGTGTGGACCCTGGTGGAGGTGTTCACCGGCTGACCGGCACGGGCCGCCCCTCCCCGGGCACCGCCGTACGCCCCGCCGCCGCGCCGGTGCCGGTGCCGACGCCCGGGCACGTCGGGCGGCGGGGCCCGAGCGGCGGCAGTGGTCCGGGTCCGGACGAGGCCGTGCGGCGACCGTGGTCCGGTCCGGGCGATGCCCGCGCGCCGTACCGCCCGGCGGGGCCGTGCCGCCCGCGCGCCGTGCCGGTGGCCGCGCACCGGGCGGAGGGCCCCCGGCGCCGCCGGTGCTTTCTCGTGGTCCTCGCCGCTCCGCGGTACCGGCGGCCGGGCCCGCCGGGTCCTCGTGAGACGGTGTGGACGATCGAACGGGGAGGTGCCGGTATGGCCGTGTGGGGACTTGTCGTCGAGACGACGGTGGGCATGGGCGAGCGCAAGCACGTCGAGGCGTATGTCCTGGGACATGTGGAGGGCGAGCGCGAGGAGGCCCTGGCGGAGCTGGAGCGGCGTGCCCGGCAGCACACCCCGGAGCACCCCCGGAGCCCCAGGCGCCGCCGGCTCTTCCGCACCTCCGACGGGTTCCTGCTGGTGACCGACGGCTCCTGGCAGTCCTTCAGCACCCGGTTCACCCTCGCCGAGCTGCTGGAGGACTCGGCCGCTCCGCGGCCCCCCGCGGCCCCGGAGCCGGAGCCCGGGTCCGGTCCGGAGCCCGGCACCGGTCCGGCGGCGGGGCCGGGGCCCGCTTCCGGACCGGAGTGCGACGAGGACGGGGTGCCGCTGCGGCCGGCCTGGCTGGGCCGGCCCGACCTCTCCTGACCGGCCGCCCGGCCGACGCCCCCGTCCGGTGACGGCCGCCACCGGCGCACGGCGTCACTCCCCGGGGGACGGCCGGCCCCGCGTCCGCCCACCACGACGGCGCACACCGACCGGATCCGGTGCGTACGGCCGGATCCCGCGCGCCCGGCCGGCGCGTCAGGCCGCGGCGGCCGTGGCCCGCGCGCGGTACCGCCCTGGTGTGATTCCGAACTCCCGGCTGAAGGCGTGCGAGAGCGCGTACGGGCTGCCGTAGCCGACGCGGCGGGCGATGGCCGCCAGCGGGTCGGTGGTGTCCCGCAGCCAGGTGGCCGCGAGCGTCAGCCGCCACCAGGTCAGATAGGCCATCGGCGGGCGGCCGACACGGTCGGTGAAGCGGCGGGCCAGCGTCGCGCGGGAGACCCCGGCCGCCGCGGCCAGCCGCTCGGTGGTCCACGGGGCCGCGGGGTCCTCGTGCAGCGCGCGCAGGGCGGCGGCGGTCACCGGGTCCTCCGGTGCGCCGGGCCGGGCACCGCCGGTCTCCCGGTCCAGCCAGACGCGGATCATGTGGACCAGGAGCAGGTCCAGCAGGCTGGGCAGCACCGTGCCGGAACCGGGCCGGCGCGCGTCCAGCTCGCCGGTGAGCAGGTCGAGCGCGCCGCGGAGCTCGGCGTGGTCGCCCGCCCGGCCCGGCAGGTGGATCACCGCGGGGAGCCCGGCCAGCAGCGGATGGACGCGCCGGCGGTCGAGACGGTACTTGCCGCACACCATCTCCACCTCGCCGCCGCCGGCCCCGGTGACGGACGCGGGGTCCCACCGCTCGAACGGCACGGCCCGTGCCACGGCCGCCGCGTCGGCCGGGGAGTCGGCGAGCACATGACCGGTGCCGTGCGGCAGCAGGACCGCGTCGCCGGCCCGGAGGGCGACCGGGGCCCCGGCGTCGGGCAGCAGCCAGGCGCGGCCCTCCCGGACGACGTGGAACCCGGCCCCGTCGTACCGGGCGAACCGTACGCACCACCGGCCGGCCACCCGCACCCGCCGGGCCGAGGGCCGGCCCAGCCGCACCGCCGCGACGGCGTCGCTCACCACGTCCACCGGGCCAGGTTATCGGCCGTCCGGCGAACCCCGGGGCGCCGCCGAGACGGTGGCGTATCCGGCTGAGCGGAACGGGCATTGAGCGGCTCGTCCGGCCCTTCCTAGGGTCCGGTCCATGACGGATGAACAGCCGCGAGGCGTCCTGCTGGGAGAGGTCGAGGTGCTCCGCGTCGTGGAGTGGTCGGGGCCCTTCGCGCCCGCCGGTGAACTGGTCCCCACGGCGCCCCGCGAGGAGTGGGAGCGCAACCGCGCGTGGCTGGCGCCGGACCACTGGGAGCCCGGCAGCGACCGGGCGGTGATGGCCCTGCAGTGCTGGGTGCTGCGCAGCAACGGGCGGACGATCGTGGTCGACCCCGGCGTCGGCGACGGGCGGGAGCGGCCGGGATCGCCCGCCTTCCACCACCGGCGGGGCGACCTCCCGGGACGGCTGGAGGCGGCCGGCGTCCGGCCGCAGGACGTCGATCTCGTCGTCAACACCCACCTCCACGCCGACCACGCCGGCGGGAACACCACCGCCGCCGGGGAGGAGTGGGTCCCGGCGTTCCCCAACGCCCGCTATCTCCTCCCGGCCGCCGACGACTTCCACTACGGCCCCCGCAACGGCTACGCCCGGGGTCTGCGGGAGGACGACCGGCTGCTGTACGAGGACAGTGTCGCGCCCCTCCACCGGGCCGGCCGGGTCGTGCTGTGGGACACCGTCCACCGCATCGACGAACACCTCACCCTGGAGGAGGCGCCGGGACACACCCCCGGCTCCTCGGTGCTGCGGCTGGTGTCCGGGGACGACCGGGCGGTCTTCGTCGGCGACCTGCTGCACAGCCCGGTGCAGATCCTCGACTCCGCCCGGAACAGCTGTTTCTGCCTGGACCCGGAGCTGGCCGCGGCCAGCCGCCGCCGGATCCTGGAGCGCGCCGCGGACGAGCGGGAACTGCTGGTCCCCGCACACTTCGGCGGCGCGGGCGCGGTCGAGGTGCGCCGGGAGGGCAGCCGTTTCGTGCCGCGGGCCTGGGGGGTCGCCGGCACCGGACGGTGAATCCGCGGGCGGTCGCCGGCACCGGACGGTGAGGCGGCGGGCGGGAGCGGCCGCGAGCCGCCCGCGGCGCAGGCCCGGCCCGGCGCGCCTGCCCACCGCCCGCCTCCCCGGCGCCGCCTGCCGGAACCGGCCCCGGGCCGAGGCCGGGGGCCGTGCGAAGGCCCCGGCGCCACCGCCGCCCGCCTCCCGGTCCCACCCGTGCCTGTCCGGCGGCCACCCTGCCCGGTCCCGCCGCGTGCCCGGTCCGGCGCCCGTCCCGCCCCAGCGCCCCCGCGTTCCGCGGGAACCGTATTCCGCCGAACCGGGGTTCCGCCGGGCCCGCATTGCGCCGGGCCCGCATTCCGCCGGAACCGCATTCCGCCCGTTCTCCCGGAATTTCGGCAGGGGGCCGGACGCCCGGGCCGGACCGGCCGGGACGCGCGCACCGCCCGGCTTTTTCCGCCCAGCTGTCCGGGTGCGCGCCACCCCCGGACCCGGGTCACGGGCATCGTCCCGCCGATATGTGACAACCATCACACGGTGTGGTGCCCGGGCCGGTTCTTCATCGTGCCGTAAGTTTTCGCGCCGGACGCAACATCTCCTTGGTCGTGCCGCAACATTCCGGACCGCAACCACGGTCACCGGCCCCTTTCCGAACAGGGACTACTCGGTCGAGTAGTCGGCCCTACCCGAGCTGGTAGTGGCTGGTGTTCGAGGCATATGCATACCGTGGTGCCGCAATTCGCTTCCTGCAGAACCGTCATTGGGCTGAACGGAAACGAAGAAAGGAAACGTTGTGGCCGGACGCCGCACTTTCCCCCTCACCTCTTACCAGCGCGACATATGGGCCGCGGAATCCCGCACGCCGGACGATCCGCAATTCAATGTGGTCCTCGATGAGAAAATCGACGGCAAAGTCGATGCCGAAGCGCTGTGCACCGCACTGGCCCGGACCCTGTCCCGCCACGACGCGTTCCGGCTGCGGTTCGGCGAGCAGGACGGCGTGCCCCACCAGTGGCTGGCCGCCGCCGGCGACGCGCCGGTCGAACGGGTCGACCTGTCCGGCGAGCCGGATCCCGAACGGGCCTGGCACCATTGGCAGAAACGATCTTTCGCACGCCCGTTCACGCTGGTGGACGCCCCGTTGTTCCGCGCGGCCCTGGTCCGCCAGGGCCCCGGGATCCACCACGTGCACCTCAACGCCCACCACCTGGTGGTGGACGCCTGGACGCTGAACCAGATCAGCCGCGGCATGTGGCAGGAGTACGCCCGGCTGACCGCCACCGACCCCGGCCCGGACACCGGTCCGGTGCCCCCGCCGCCGTCCTACGCGGACTTCGTGGCCGCCGACGCCGCGTACCACGGGTCCGCGGAGCGCGAGGCCGCCCGCGTCTTCCACCGCACGGCTCTGGAGGGCGTGGCCCCCGCCCTGTTCCAGCGGACCGCGGGCCGGCCCGCCGGTGCCGACCGGCGCGGACACCACAGCTTCACCCTCGGCGGCGACCTGGTCGCCCGCATCCGGCAGGGCGGCAGCTCGCCGTTCGCGTACCTCACCGCCGCGTTCGCCACCTACCTGGCCCGGGTGCACCGCTCCGAGGAGGTCGTCCTCGGCGTCCCGTTCCTCAACCGCCGAACCGACGCCGAACGGGAGACGGCGGGCCAGTTCGCCAACAACCTGCCGCTGCGGGTGCCGGTCCCGGACGGCGCCACCCTGCGCGAGCTGGCCGCCCGGGTGCGCGAGCGGGTCGGTGCGCTGCGCGACCACGAGCGGCTGCCGCTCGGTGACGTGCTGCGCGACCTGCCCGCGGAGACCGGTTCCCGGCAGCTGTTCGACGTCGTCATCTCCTATCTGCGCTACCCGCGCCCGGAGGCGCTGCCGGACGCCGACCGCGACACGGTGATCACCGCGCCGGTGCACGCGCCGGACGCCCTGTCGGTGATGATCCGCGCCTTCGACGACGACTCCGACCTGCGCATCGACCTCGACTACGCCACGGACGTCTTCGACGAGGACCTCCCGGTCGAGGCGGTGGCCCGCCACCTGACCTGCCTGGTGCGCGCCGGACTCGACGCCCCGGAGCAGCCGGCCCTCGCCCTGCCGCTGCTCACCGACGCCGAGCGGCGCGCCCTGGCCGGCGCCCAGCGCGGCCCGGTCGTGCCGTACCGCTCCGATGCGACCGTGCACGGGCTGTTCGAGGAGCAGGCCGCCCGCACCTCGGACCGCACCGCGGTCATCGCCGCCGACGGCACCACGCTCACCTTCGCCCAGCTCGACGCGCGCGCCAACCGCGTCGCCCACGCCCTGCGCGCCCGCGGCATCGCCCCCGGAGACCGGGTCGCGGTGCTGCTGGAACGTGGGCCGCTCACCGTCCCGGCGCTGCTCGGCGTGCTCAAGTCCGGCGCCGCCTACGTCCCGGTGGACCCCGGCTACCCGGCCGACCGCATCGCCTTCCTGCTCACCGACAGCCGCGCCCGGGCCGTCCTCACCGGCCCCGGCTCGCCCGCCCCCGACGTCCCCGGCGACGTCCCGGTGCTCCGCGCCGACCAGCTCGCCGACTCCGGCCCCACCGAGCCGCCCGCGCCGGCCGCCACCCCGCAGGACCTGGCCTACGTCATCTACACCTCCGGCTCCACCGGCCGCCCCAAGGGCGTCATGGTCGAGCACCACTCGGTGGTCAACCGGCTCACCTGGATGCAGCAGCGGTACCCCATCGGCGCCGGCGACGTGCTCCTCCAGAAGACCCCGGTCTCCTTCGACGTGTCGGTCTGGGAGCTGTTCTGGTGGGGCGTGGAGGGCGCCGGACTGGCCCTGCTGCCGATCGGCGGGGAGCGCGACCCGCGCACCCTGCTGCGCACCATCGCCGAACGCCGGGTCACCGTCACCCACTTCGTCCCCTCCATGCTCGGCCCCTTCCTGGACCTGCTGGAGTCCCGGCCGGAGCTGCGCGCCGAGGCGGCGACCCTGCGGACGGTGTTCTGCAGCGGCGAGGCGCTGCCGCCCGCCCGCGTCGAGCAGTTCGCCCGGGTGCTGGGCGGCACCCCGGACACGCCGCGCCTGGTCAACCTCTACGGCCCCACCGAGGCCACCGTGGACGTGTCGTACCACGACTGCCCCACCGACCCCGGGCAGCCGGTGCGCCGCGTCCCCATCGGCCGGCCGGTCGCCAACACCTCGCTGTACGTGCTCGACCCGCACGGCCGCCCGCAGCCGGTCGGCATACCCGGCGAACTGTGCATCGGCGGCGTCCAGGTGGCCCGCGGCTACCTGGAGCGGCCCGAGCTGACCGCCGAGAAGTTCGTCGAGGACCCCTTCCGCCCCGGCCGCATGTACCGCACCGGCGACCTCGCCCGGCTGCTCGCGGACGGCTCGGTGGAGTACCTGGGCCGGATCGACTCCCAGGTCAAGATCCGCGGCAACCGGGTGGAGACCGGCGAGGTCCACAACGCCCTCGCCCAGCTCCCGGGCGTGCGCGACGCCGCCGTGGTGGACCACCACACCGCCGAACGCGGCACCCACCTGGTCGGCTACTACGTCGCCGACCAGGAGCTGGACCCGCTGCTGCTGCGCACCGAACTCGCCCGCACCCTGCCCGAGTTCATGATCCCGTCGTACTTCGTGCGGATCGACGCGATCCCGCTCACCCCCAACGGCAAGGCCGACCGGCGCGCGCTGCTCGCCCGGTCCGCCCCCGACACCCCCGCGCACCGGCCCTACGCCTCCCCCCGGAACGCCACCGAGGAGACCCTGGCCGCGGTGTGGGCCGAGGTGCTGGGCGCCGAACGCGTCGGGATCCACGACGACTGGTTCGCCCTCGGCGGCGACTCCATCCTGATGCTGCGCGCCCGCGCCCTGGCGGAGAAGCGGGGCCACCACTTCGACCTCAGCGACCTGGTGCGCCACCCGACCGTCGCCGGACTCGCGCCGCTCACCGCCACCGGCGCCACCGCCGCGGCCGAACCGCCGCTCGCCCCCTTCGCCCTGGTCTCCGGCGTGGACCGGGCCCGGCTGGAGGGCCACGAGGACGCCTACCCGGCCAACCGCCTCCAGCTCGGACTGCTCTACCACAGCCGGGTGGAGGAGGGCTCCGCCGTCTACCGCGACGTCTTCCGCTACAGCTACGCCTTCGCCACCTGGGACGCGGAGAAGTTCACCACCGCCCACCGGCGGCTGGTGGCCCGCCACCCGGCACTGCGCTCCCGCTTCGACCTGGGCGGCTTCTCCGAGCCGCTGCAGATCGTCGAACCCTCGGCCGAAGGCGCCCTGGAGATCGTGGACCTGCGCGGGCAGCCGGCCGACCGGGCCGAGGCGGCCATCGCCGCGCACGTCGAGGAGCGCCGCCGCCACCCGTACGTCTTCGAACGCGCCCCGCTCCACCACCTGCGCGTCCACGTGCTGCCCGGCAGCGTGGAACTGGTCCTCAGCTTCCACCACGCCATCCTCGACGGCGGCAGCGTGGCCACCCTCGTCACCGAACTGCTGCGGGACTACGCGCACCTGGTGGGCGAGGACATCGCCCCGGTGCCCGAGGCGCCGCCGGTGACCGCCGCCCACCACGTGCTCGCCGAGCGCCGCGCCCTGCAGTCGCCCGAGGCCCGCGCGTACTGGACCGGCTACCTGGAGGGGGCGCCGCTGCTCCAGCTGACCCCGTTCCGGCCGCACCGGGCCCCCGGCTCCGACGAGCAGATCACCCGCCGGGTGGACCTGCCCGCCGCCCTCGCCCAGGCGGTACGGTCCTTCTCCCGGCTGCACACCCTGCCGGTGAAGTCGGTCCTCCTCGCCGCGCACCTGCTCACCCTGCGGCTGTTCTCCGGACAGCACGACCTGGTCACCGGCCTGGTCACGCACGGCCGCCCCGACCGGGACGGCGCCGACCGGATGACCGGGCTGTTCCTCAACACCACGCCGGTACGGCTGGACACGGACCGGGACAGCTGGCTCGCCGTGGTCCGGGAGGCGTTCCGCCAGGAGCAGCTCAGCCACCCGCACCGCCGCTACCCGCTCAGCGCCATCCAGGAGGACCTGGGCGTCACCGTCCTGGACACCGCGTTCAACTACATCCACTTCCGGCAGCTCGCCGAGGTGCACGCGCTCCCCGGCATCACCGCGCTGGACTTCCGCACCTGGGAGGAGACCAACTTCGCCCTGCTGGTCAACGCGGTCACCGAACCCGAGGGCGACCGGATCTGGCTGCGCATGGACCACCAGGGCCGGCTGTTCACCCCGGACCAGGCCGAGCTGTACGGCCGCACCTTCACCGCCGTCCTGGAACGCCTGGTCCACCACGCCCACGAACCGGTGGACTTCGGCTTCCTCGCGGCCCCCGCCCGTCCGGCCGGCCAGGAGGCCACGACCGGGCGCACCGCACCCGACGTGGTCCGCGCCTTCGCCGACCAGGCGACCCGCACCCCCGGCGCCACCGCGCTGGTGATGGGCGACCGGCGGTGGAGCTACGCCGAACTGGACGCCGCCGCCGACCGCGCCGCGCGCCGGCTGCGGATCCGCGGCGCCGGCCCCGGCGACCGCGTGGGCATCGCCATGGACCGCTCCCCGGAGACGATCGCGGTCCTGCTCGCGGTGCTCCGGGCCGGCGCCGCCACCGTGCCGCTGGACACCGCCTACCCCCGCGAGCGCATCGCCGCCATGCTGGCGCAGGCCCGCCCGGTCGCGGTGGTCACCCACCGGGCCGACGACACCGGGCTCCCGGACGGCGCGCCCGTGGTGACCGCCGCCGAGCTGCTCGCCGAGGACACCGCGGTGGACCCGGGGACGGCCCCCGCGCTCCCGTCGGCCGTCGACCCCGCGTCCGTGGCCTACCTGCTGTTCACCTCCGGCTCCACCGGCGCCCCCAAGGGCGTGGAGATGCCCCACCGGTCGCTGGCGAACCTCGTCGCCTGGCAGAACTCCGTGCCCAGCGGGGTCGTCGGCGGCGTCACCGTCCAGTACGCGCCGATGAGCTTCGACGTCTCCTTCCAGGAGATCTTCACCACGCTCTGCGGCGGCGGCACCCTGCTGCTGCTCTCCGAGGACGAGCGCCGCGACCTGCCCGCCCTGCTGCGGCTGCTGGACCGCGCCGGCGCCGAGCGGCTCTACCTGCCGTACGTGGCGCTCCAGCAGCTCGCCGAGGCCGCCCACGCGCTGGGCACCGTCCCGAGGTCGCTGAAGGCGATCTGCTCCTCCGGCGAACAGCTGCGGATCACCGAGGAGATCCGCGCCCTGTGCGCGGCGCTGCCCGGCGTCATCCTGGAGAACCAGTACGGCCCCACCGAGTCGCACGTGGTCACCCGGCACACCATGACCGGCGACCCGGCCGGCTTCCCCGCCCTGCCGCCGATCGGCACCCCCATCGACGGGGCGGGGGTCCTGGTTCTGGACGAGCGGCTGCGCCCGGTGCCGCCCGGGGTCACCGGGGAGATCCACCTCGGCGGCGTCTGCCTGGCGCTGGGCTACGCCGGCCGGCCCGACCTCACCGACGAGCGGTTCGTGCCCCGGCCCGGCGGCGCGGACGGCGAGCGGCTGTACCGCACCGGCGACCTCGGGTTCGTCCTGCCGGACGGCTCGGTGGTGTGCACCGGCCGCTCCGACTCCCAGGTGAAGGTCCGCGGCTACCGGGTGGAGCCGGCCGAGGTGGAGCTGGCCATCGCCCGCTTCGCCGCCGACCACCCGGGCCTGACCGAGGCCGCGGTCGTCGCCCGGCGGCGCGAGGGCAACGACTCCTTCCTCGCCGCGTTCCTCACCGGCGACCCGGCGCGGGCCGACCTGGACCAGCTGGTCAAGCAGCTCCGCTCGGTGCTCCCCGACTACCTGGTGCCCTCCCACTTCCAGTGGTTGGACGCACTGCCGCTGACCCCCAGCGGCAAGCGGAACGACAAGGCGCTGCGGGAGCTGCCGCTGACGGTGGCCACCGGCGGCGGCGACACCACCGCCCCCCGCGACGCCTACGAGAAGGCGCTGGTGGAGATCTTGCGCGAGCTGATGGACCTGCCCCGGCTCGGCGTGCACGACGACATCTTCACCCTCGGCGCCACCTCGCTCACCGCGATGCGGCTGGTCGTCCTCATCGAGCAGCGGTACGGGGTGTCCGTCCCGCTCTCGGAGTTCGTTTCCACCCCGACGGTCGCCGGCCTGGCCGAGCGGCTGCGCGGTGGTGGCGCGGTGGCCGAGTTCGACCCGCTGGTGCCCATCCGGCCCGACGGCGACGCACCCCCGCTGTTCTTCGTCCACCCGATGGGCGGGAACGTGCTGTGCTACGTGCGGTTCGCCGCCCACCTGCCGCCCGGCCGGCCGTTCTACGCGCTCCAGGCCGCCGGCGTGGACGCGGGCACCGAACCGCTGCGCAGCGTCGAGGAGATCGCCGCCGGCTACGTGGCGCGGATACGTCAGGTGCAGCCGGAGGGCCCGTACCTGATCGGCGGCTGGTCCTTCGGCGGTTTCGTCGCCTTCGAGATGGCCCGCCAGCTGCGTGCCCAGGGGCAGCGGGTGCGGCGGCTGATCCTGCTGGACACCACCGCGCTCAACCCCGGCCGGCGCCTGCGCACCAGCGACGACGCGCTGCTGAGCTGGTTCTTCTGGGAGTTGCTGTGGCTGCGGCGCGGCGGCGACTCCCCGGAGGAGGTGATCCCGGCCCACCTCACCACCCTGGAGGAGAAGTTCGACTTCATCGCCCGGCTGGCGGTGGAGGAGGGCGTCCTGCCCGAGGGCGCCACCGGCGCGGTGGTGCACCGGCTGTTCCAGGTGTACGAGGCCAACTGGCGCGCGGCCTTCGCCTACCGGCCGGACGTGGTGGAGCAGGACATGGTGCTGGTCCACGCCACCGAACCGCTGCCCGCGGTGCTCGACACCATGCACACCGCCATCCAGTCGATGCACCGCGACCCCACCAACGGCTGGAGCGAGCGCACCAGCGGCGAGCTCACCGTGATCGACGTCCCCGGCGACCACTTGACGATCATGGAAGAGCCGCACATCGCGCACGTCGTCCAGGTCGTCACCGAACTGATCGAGGAGTGACATGAGCAGGCGCAAAGCCCTCGTCATCGGGGCCGGAATCGGCGGACTGACCGCGGCCGCGGCACTCCGCGACGCCGGCTGGGACGTCGAGGTCCACGAACGGGCCACCGAACTGCGGGCCGCGGGCTCCGGGCTGTCGGTGATGAGCAACGCCATCGCCGCGCTGGACTCCATCGGTCTCGACCTGGGCCTGGAGAAGCGCGGACAGGTCCTGGAGTCCTACCACGTGCGCACCGCCCGCGGCCGGCTGATCCGGGAGTTCCCCTTCCCCGGCATCATCCGCCGGCTCGGCGTCCCCTGCGTGCTGATCACCCGCTCGGAACTCCAGCAGGCACTGCTGGAGGCCACCGACGGCATCCCGCTGCACCTGGGGTCCACCGCCGAGGAGTTCACCACCGATCCCGCCACCGGCCGGGTCACCGTCCGGTTCGCCGACGGCCGCCGGACCGACGGCGACGTGCTCATCGGCGCCGACGGCTTCAACTCGGCGATCCGGCGGCAGCTGGTCGGCCCGGGGGAGGAGTCCCGGGACAGCGGCTACGTCTGCTGGCTGGCCCTGACCCCCTTCAGCCACCCGCGGTTCACCACCGGCTCGGTCATCCACTACTGGGGCAGCGGGCAGCGCTTCGGCCTGGTGGACATGGGCGGCGGACTGCTCTACTGGTGGGGCACGAAGAACATGCCCACCGAGCAGTCGCACCACTGGCGCGGCGGCAAGGCCGACGTGGCCCGGGCGTTCGCCGGCTGGGCCGACGAGGTGCAGCACGCCATCGCCGTCACCGACGAGAGCGCCATCCTCGCCGTCCCCTCCCGGGACCGGCCCTTCCTGGAACGCTGGGGACGCGGACCGGTGACCCTGCTGGGCGATGCCGCGCACCCCATGCTCACCAGCCTCGGCCAGGGCTCGGGCATGGCCATCGAGGACGCCGCGGTCCTCGCCCGCCGGCTGCGCGACGCCCCCGACGTGGCCGCCGCGCTGCGCGGTTACGAGGACGAGCGGCGCGAGCGGACCCGCGGCATGGTCGCCGCGTCCCGCTCCATCAGCGAGTTCGAGCAGTCGGAGAACCTGCGCCGGCCGGTCCGGGACGCCTACTTCCGCTTCATGCCCGAACGCAAGCTGACCGCCACGCTGGAGGGGGCGCTCACCTTCCCCCGCCACCCCGGCCCGGCCCGTCCGGCCCCGGTCCGCTGAGAGGAGAGCCATGACCACCAGCAGTGACGCGCCCCGCGCGCCGCACGGCCGGGCCGTGCTGGTCACCGGGGCGTCCACCGGACTCGGCCGTGCCTGCGCGCTCCACCTGGAGCACACCGGCTTTCGGGTGTTCGCCGGGGTCCGCAAGGACACCGACGGCAAGGAGCTGGCCGAGGAGTCCGCCCATGGGCGCATCGTCCCGGTGCTCGTCGACGTCACCGACGAGACCTCGGTACGCGCCGCCGCCGCCCGGATCGGTGACGAACTGGGCCCGGGGCGGGCCCTGTTCGGACTGGTGAACAACGCCGGGGTGTGCGTGTCGGCCCCCCTGGAGTGCGTCCCGCCGGAGCGGCTGCGGTGGCAGCTGGAGACCAATGTGGTGGGCCAACTCGCCGTCACCCAGGCGTTCCTGCCGCACCTGCGCCGCTCCCGGGGCCGGATCGTCAACGTCACCTCGGGGCTGGGCACGGTGGCGCTGCCCTACCTCGGGGCCTACGCCGCCGCCCAGTTCGCCAAGGAGGCGATGAGCGACGTCCTCCGGCGCGAACTGCGCGGCTTCGGGGTGACGGTGAGCGTGGTGCAGCCCGGCGCCATCATGACCCCGATCTGGCAGAAGGTCTCCGAGGTCGCCCGGGACGCGCTGCGCGCCGCGGACGGCACGGTCGGCGAGCTGTACCGGGCCCGGTTCGAGCAGTTCCTGGCGCAGAACGAGCAGGCGGCCCGGGACAGCCGCACCACCCCGCAGGACATGGCCCGGGCCGTGGCCCGCGCGCTCACCGAGGCCCGGCCGCGGACCCGCTACCGGGTGGGTGGTGACGTGCGGCGGCTGAGCGTACTGGCGCGGCTGCTGCCCGACCCGCTGCTGGACCGGTACCTGCGGCCGCTCACCGGCTGAGGGCCGGCACCGCCCGGCACCCCTTCCGGGGATGCGGCCCGGCCCGCGAGCACCGCGCGGGCCGGGCCGCACCGCTGAGCCGGGGCCGTACCCGTGCCGGGGCCGGGGCCGCTCGGCCGGAGCCGTACCGCTGAGCCGGGGCCGGAGCCGCACCCGCGCCGGCCGGCCGTACCCGTGCCGGGCCGCACCGCACCGGCCGTGTCCCGTGCCGCGACCCGGGTGTCCCGGCACGGAACGCGACCCGGGTGTCCCGGCCGGGGACGCGGCCGGGGCCCCACGCGCCACCGGTGCGGCACCGGCCCGCCGGGGTCACCCGGCGTTCGCCCGGACACCGTCCTGCACCGCCCGCAGCAGGCCGATCCGCGAGCGGACGCCGTAGTTCCCGTACAGCTTCCGCAGGTGGTAGTTGACGGTGTGCGGCGAGACGTCCAGCCGCCGTGCGATCTGCTGGTTGGTCAGCCCCTGGCCGACCAGCTGGACCACCGCGTGCTGCCGGTCGTTGAGCTGCCCGCCCGCCGCGGCGGGCTCCTCCCGGGCACGCAGCCGGCGCACCTGGTCCGCCTCCCGGCGCAGCGCCCGCTTCAGCGACGCGGGGACCGACTCGGCGATGACCTGGTGCAGCAGCGCGCCGCGGAAGACCGTCCGGGCGCCGCTGTGGTCGAGCGCCCCGGTGGCCACGGCCTCGTCCAGCAGCCGCACCAGCCCCGAGGGCGTGGTGCCCAGCAGCGGCGCCAGCACCTCGTAGTCCAGCTCCCGGCCCAGCACCGCCGCGGTGCGCAGCAGTTGGCGGCAGTCCGGGGAGAACGTCTCCAGGGTGGCGGCGACCTGGGCGGTCACCCGGCGCGGCAGCACCCGTCCGACCGGATGTGCCTGGCCGTCCACCGTCCGCAGCGCGTTCTCCTCGCGCAGCCCGGTCAGCAGCGACACGATCAGCCGGGGGTGCCCGGCGGCCTCGTCGACCAGCTGGAGCAGGCCGGGGGAGGGGGCCGTGCCCAGCACGTCGCTGACGATCGAGGCGCACGCCGCCCGCCGCAGCGGTTCCAGGGTGATCCGGGCGCGCCGGCCGGTGGGGGTGGCCAGGATCGCCCCCAGGGCCTCGGGGCCCTTTCCGGAGCGGTGCGCGACCACCGACACCACGTTGCCGCCGTGCAGCCCGGCGCGGCGCGCCAGCAGGGTGTCGGCGGCCTCCTCGCCGAGCCGGTCCGCCTCGTCCAGCAGCAGGAGCAGGGGTCTGCCCTGCGGGCGGCGGCCGGGGGGCGCCGGGGTGGGCGTACCGGGCGCGGCCGGGCCCGGGGGCGCGGATCGGAGTGCCCGCCGCCCGGTGTGGCGTACCCCATCTCCGCCGCCATGGTGGCGCAGGCGCGCAGCAGCCGGGTCTTGCCGCTCCCCGGCGGACCCTCGATCACCAGCAGCGCGCTGCCCCCGGAACATCCGTACGCGAGGATGTCGCGGATCTCCGTGAGCTCGCGGTCGCGGCCCCGGAGCGGAAGGTCGAGAGTGGTGACGAACACGGGTGACCTCCTTCTGTCCAGTCAGGGGGCACGGTCAGCGGGTGTCGGTGAGGCGGCGCACGGCGACCGTCCGGAACCGGCCGGTGACGAACGAGGGGTCGCCGTAGGTGGTGTTGCCCGACGGGTTCAGGCCGGTGCCGTGCAGATCGGAGTAGATGGCGGACTGGGTGAGGTACCAGCCGCCGGAGAGGTTGAGCGAGAGGGTGACCCCGCAGTCGGCGCAGGTCTCCCGCAGCGCCCGTTCGACCTCGGCGGAGGTGGTCCAGGCCCCGGCGGAGAGCGCGCCGGCCTCCCGGGCGGCCCGGCCCAGCCAGGCGGTGCCCGCCTCGGCCGAGTCCACGGCGACGGCGAAGTACACCGGGCCCAGGTGCTCGGTGAGCAGCGTCGCGGCCTGCTCGGGGCGGTCAGGGTCCAGGCCGACGACCACCGGGGTGCGGATCACCGCGCCGGGGTGGCGCGGGTGGGTGACGGCGCGGGAGGGGTGGAGGACCTCGCCGAGGAGGCCGGCGCCCGCCTTGTCCACCCGCTCCACCACGCTGGGCGCGTACAGCGCGCCCAGCACACCGGCCGCGCCGGCGTCGTCGGCGAGCAGCGCGTCCAGGGCCGCGCCGAGGTCGGCGACCACCTCCCGGTAGCTCTTGCGGCCCTCGTCGGTGTCGATGCCGCCGCGGGGGATCAGCAGGTTCTGCGGGCTGGTGCACAGCTGGCCGCTGTAGAGGGCGAGGGTGAATGCGAGGTTGTCCAGCATCCCGCGGTAGTCGGCGGTGGACTCGATCAGCAGCGAGTTGACGGCCGAGGTGGCGACGCGGACCTGGGCCTGCCGGGCGTGCCCGGTCAGCCAGTCGCCGAACTCCCGGTTGCCGGTGTAGTCGATGATCCGCACCTCGGGGCGGAGCGCGAGCCGGCGGGCGAGCCGCTCCCCGGGACGCTCGGCGGCGAGGCAGACCAGGTCGGGGGAGAAGCCGGTCTCGCGCAGCACCTCGCGGGCGATCCGCACCGTCAGGGCGAGCGGCAGCACCGCCCGGGGGTGCGGCTTGACCAGTACGGCGTTGCCGGTGACCAGGGAGGCGAAGAGCCCGGGGTAGCCGTTCCAGGTGGGGAAGACCGCGCCGGTGATCAGCAGGGAGACACCGAGCGGGACATGGCTGAACGTTTTGGCGAGCGAGAAGACGCTGCCGTCGGGGAGCGGCTTGTGCCAGCGGAACGCGGCCGGCAGCCGGGTCTGTTCGGCGAGGCCCAGTGCCACCGCCTCCAGGCCCCGGTCCTGTGCGTGCACCGCGCCGGCGTGGAAGGCCATGACCGGGTTGTGGCCGCTGGTGTGCACCGCGGCGTGGGCGAACTCGTGGCTGCGGGCGTTGATCCGGGCGAGGATCTCGGCGCACACCACGGCCCGCTCCAGCGGGGTGGCGGCCTGCCAGCCGGCCATGGCGGCGCGCATCGCGGGCAGCAGCACGTCGGGGTCGCCGTGGGGGTAGGAGATGCCCAGCGGGAAGCCGTAGGGGGAGGACTCACCGCCCGTCTCCGGCGCGGGGCCGACCACGCCGTCGGTGCCGGGCTGGTCCAGGTCGAAGGGTAATCGCAGCAGCCCGCGGAAGGCCCGCTCCCCGGCCGCCGCGTCCTGTTCGCGGTACGCCTCGGTGTCCTCGGGATAGGGGGACCAGTGTTCCCGGGTGCGCAGCACCTCCAGGGCGCGGTCGAGCAGGGGCTGGTGTTGGTTCATCAGGTCCGTCAGCAACGCGTGCTCCTCGCTGGGGCCCGTCCCAGGGCGGACGGGGTCGGGGGGCGCGGGTCGTCCCGGGCCGGACGGGGGCCGGCCCGGGACGGAGGGGAACCGTACGGGGCGCCGGGACGGGGGCGCCGGCACCCCGTACGGTGGTCACAACAAGATGGTGCGCAGCAGTGCTTCGAACTCGTCGGCGGTGGGGGGTTCGTCGGTGAGCAGGGCCTGCATCAGCAGGCCGTCCATGGCGCCGGCCAGCAGCCGGAGCCGTACGGCGTCGTCGGTGTAGCGGCTGCCGAACTCGGTCACCGCGGCCAGCCACTCCTGGGTCGGTCCGCGCAGCTCCGGGCGCCGGGCGGCCAGCAGGTACAGCTCGTACTCGGCCAGCAGGTGCTCGGGGTGCGCCACGACCGTGCACATCAGCTCGGCCAGCTCCCGAAGGCCCGACTCGGCGCCGTCGGTGCGCGCCGCCAGACGGCGCATCCGCTCGGCGTCCTCGGCCATACATCGGGTGAGCGCGGCGGTGAGCAGGTCGTCGATGCTCTTGAAGTGGTAGGCGGCGGCCGTGGCGGGCTGGCCGGCCTCCCGGGCGACGGCGCGGTGGCTGACCCCGGCGACGCCCTGGCGGGCGACGACGCGGATGGTGCCCTCGATCAGCTCCTGCTTGCTCCGCTCACCCTTGAGACGGCGCCCGTCGGTGGTCGGCCCGGTCACCTTCACTCCCGTGCTCCTCGCTGCCCGCAACTGCCCGCTGCCAGGACGATACCCGCTGGTCACGGATGAGGGCTCGTGGCGTCGGTGAGCCCGGCGGGGGCGTTCGCCGGCTCCGCGTCCGCCGTCGTGCCGGCCGGCGGGACGTCCGCGGCGTGCTCGGCGAGCCGCCGGGTCAGCGGACGCTGTGCGACCAGCGCGAGCAGCAGGGTGGCGCAGCCGGCCGCGATGGCCACCAGGAACCCGCCGTCGGGGCCGTGCCGGTCCACCACCGAGCCGGACACCGCGGCGCCCAGCGCCACGCCCACGCTCAGACCGGTGATGGCCCAGGTCATGCCCTCGGTGAGCTTGGAGGGCGGGACGGTCTTCTCCACCAGACCCATCACCGTGATCATGGTGGGGGCGAAGAACAGACCGGAGAAGAACACCGCGATCGCCAGCGTCGCCACATTGCCCACCAGCAGCATCGGCAGGGTGGTCACCGCGGTGCCCGCGGCGCCCAGCGCCAGCAGCCGGGGCAGCGGGGTGGAGAGCTTCAGCGTGCCGAAGACCAGCCCGGCCAGGGCGGAGCCGACGGCGTAGACCGACAGCACGATGCCGGCGCTGGCCGGGGCGTCCTGCTCCTCGGCGAACGCCACGCTCACCACGTCCACGGTGCCCACGATGGTGCCGCCCGCCACCAGGGTCAGGGCGAGCAGCCGCACCGAGCCGATACGGATCGCCGAGCCGCCGGAGGACGCGGTGGACCCGCCGTCCGCCGGCACCGGCGGCTCGGTGCTCTTCTGCGGGACGAACATCAGCACGCCCACGGTCAGGAAGACCGCCGCGACCAGGGGCCCGGCCTCGGCGAAGAGCGAGGTGGACAGGGCGACGGAGAGCGCAGGGCCCACCACGAAGGTGAGCTCGTCCACCACCGACTCCAGCGAGAACGCGGTGTGCAGCTTGGGGGAGTCGCGGTAGACGTGCGTCCACCGGGCGCGGACCATCGCGGCCATGTTGGGCAGGGTGCCGGCGATCGCCGCGAACACGAACAGCGTCCACACCGGCGCGTCGTAGCGGGCGCACAGCAGCAGGGCGCCGGTGGCCAGGACGCTGAGGCCGGTGGCCGGCGGGAGGACCTTGCTCTGGCCGACCCGGTCCACCAGCCGGGAGACCTGCGGTCCGAAGAACGCCATGGAGAGCGTGAAGGTCGCCGAGACGGCGCCGGCGAGCCCGTACTCGCCGCGCATCTGCGACAGCATCGTGATGATCCCGATCCCGGTCATGGAGATCGGCATGCGCGCCACGAACCCGGCGGCCGAGAAGGCCACCGAACCCGGCGCGCGGAACAACTCTCGGTAGGGATTGGCCACGGGGGCACACTCCTCCGGTCGATCGAGCGCCCGACAGGAAATTGAACGATCGCAACATGTTGAGCGACTGTTAGATTTTTACTGTAGGGCACTGCCGCCGGGACCTGTCAAACGCGCACCCCGGGACGTGTCCCGCGCCCGGACATGGCGAACGCGCCGGCCCAGGGGGGGCCGGCGCGTCGAAGGGGGTGGTCCCGCCGCCGGGCGGGAGCCGTTCCCGTACCGGGGGGCGGGGCGGGTCAGCCGTCCCTGCCCATCGCCCGCCGGACGGCGTCCCGGGTGCGGTCCATCACCGCCGCCACCGGGCCCAGCGCCATGTTCTTGCCGGCGCTCTCCGTCCCCGGGTGCGGGCGGGTGGGCGCGGTGGCCTCCGCGGCCTTCACCGCCTTGGCCAGCCGGGCCAGCTTCGCCGGCTCAAGGTGGCGGCGCAGCTGCGGGAACTCGTACCGCTCCTCGGCCCTGGCGTGCGCCGTCACCGCCTCGCGCAGCTCCAGCAGCTTGGGCAGGAACGCCGCGTCACCGGGGTCCATCCCGTCCAGCCGGCTGAGCGTCTCCTTCGCCAGCCGCTCCTCCTCCAGCCGGTCCGCCACGGCCTGCTCGCCGCCGTCGAAGGCGCGGCGCGCGGCCGGGTGGACCACCTCCTCCTCCGCCGTCTCGTGCACGGCCAGCAGCCGGACCAGCCGCCGGAAGGCGTCCCGCCGCTCGTCACCGGTGGTGCGCTCCACCTCGTCGAAGAGGTTGCGGATGTCGCCGTGCTGGCGCATCAGCAGCGCCACCACGTCGTCCTGGCCGGTGTCGGCGTCCTGCGCGTTCTGCGTCATGTGTGTGTTCCCTTCGCGGAGGACGAACCTCCGGTGTCTCTCCTCGGGGTCCGCGGTGTCAGCGACCGCCGCGCAGGGCCGGGACGGGGTGCTCGCCCTCGGTCTCGACCCGGTACTCGCCGCCCACCATCCGGGCGTGCTCCTCCATCACCCGCTCGCTCGGCGGCCGGTCCCCGTTGTTCAGCAGCTGCTGCATGCGCTCGAAGCGCTCGTGCGCCTCCCGCACGTACCCCGCACCCAGGGTGGTGAGGTCGATCTGGGTGTCGAGCAGCTGCCGCAGGTACTCCTTGTTGGGCTCGAAGGTGACCGGCTCGGGCAGCTCCGGGGCGAGGACCTGCTCCGGCTCGCGGCCGTCGTGCCGGCGCATCAGGTCGCAGGCGAGCCGCAGGTGCTCCAGCTCCATGTTCAGGTGCAGCTCCCAGATGGCCTTCACCTTCGGGTCGCTCTCCTGCTCCATGAAGGAGTGGTAGAGGTAGCACTCGTTGTACTCGTGGTTGACCAGCTGCTCCCACCACGTCTCGCCCGGGTCCACCAAGGACTCGTAGTGCGTGACGTGCTCCTCCTCGATCAGCCCGATCTCCTGGTACAGCTGGCGGGCGATCGGCTCCATGTACTGCGGACCGACGTTCATGTAGAAGTTCATCGTCTGCTGCTCGGCCGACATGATCGTCAGCGCGTGCAGCTTGGAGAGCGGGTCGGTCCGGTTCCGGTCGTAGGGGTCGCGGACGTTGTCCACCGGGTCCCGGTGGTGGAACTTGGTGGGCCGGCCCGGCATCACCTCGGTGAGGCCCCGGACGATCTCCTCCGCCTTGCGGTGCTCGATCATCTCGTACAGGTTGGCGTACCGGTACAGGTGGTCGAAGTCCTCCAGCACCCCGAACTCGTACGCCTGCTTCAGGTAGGGGTCCGGCTCCATGCGGGCCACCCAGGCGGTGAGGTCCACCGCCACCTGCTCGTAGGCGATGGTGGTCTCCAGCACCGAGGACACCCCCGGCAGCAGCCAGTTCACCGCCTTCTGCTGCTGGGCCTCCACGTACCGCACACTCGCCAGCTGCCGCTTGACCTCGGGGTCGGGACAGTGCCGCGCCATCTGGTGGCTGAAGAGGATCGCCTCCACCTCGATGCCGTTCATCGTGATGATCCGGCAGCGGGTGTAGGGGTCGCTGTGGTCGGGGTCGATCGGTGCCACGTTCAGCTCGCGCCAGTTGCGGACCTGGCGGTCGAGCGGGATGCCTCGTTGCTGGAGGGGGTTGAACGGCATGCGGAACTCCTGTCTGACCGTGCTCGGACCGGGACGGGCCCCGATTCCCCAGCTTGGGCGCTCGGCGCCCGGACGGCCCGTCCGACGGGCCGTCCGGGGCGTGCGCCACCCCACCGGCCCATCCGCCGCCACCGCCCGGGGTCCGGGCGGTGGCGGTCGGTGCGGCGGTCGGAGTGCCGCGGGCGGGTGGTCAGTCGCTCGACAGGGCCTGCACCAGGTCGCCGACCTGCGGGTCGGGCAGCGCCCGGGCGACATCCGCCTGGGCGACCACGCCCACCAGGTCGTGGCCGTCGATGACCGGCAGCCGGCGCACCTTGTGGGAGGTCATGGTCCGAAGGATCTCCGCCGCGTCGTCGTCGGCGCCGATGGTCACCGCCTCGCCCTGGGCCAGCTCCCCGGCCTTGCAGGACGCCGGGTCCTTGCCGGCCCCGAGCACCTTCACCACGATGTCCCGGTCGGTCAGCATGCCCTTGAGCTTGTTGTCGGTGCCGCAGATGGGGAGCGCGCCGACACCCAGCTCGGTCATCTTCTTCGCCGCCTCCAGGACGGTCTCCTCGGCGCCGATGCACTCGGCTCCGGCCGTCATGATCTCGCGTGCGGTGGTCATGCCGCCTCCTCGTTCCGTCGTGCGTTCCGTATCGCGCGCCGCCGGTCCGGTCCCGGCCCCGGCGGCGAGCGGTTTGTCCCCTTCCGCGTTCCACGCTTCCGTTCGCGCTATACGTACCAATCCGCTGGCCGCCTCCCGGGGCGGGCCGCTGCCGCCGCGGGCCCCCGGCGGGCGCGCCACCCGGCCGGGGCGGGCGGCCGTTCGGGCCCCCTCACCCCGGCCGGGTGTCCGTCGGCGGTGCCGGGACGCCGGCCGGGCCCCTCCTGCGGCGGGTGCGACCGCCGGGGGTGACCGCCGGGGGTGCGACCGCCGTCACCTGCGGGAAGTGGCGTAGCTCATCCCGTTGTGCCCGGTTCGCGAGGTAGCGTGAGCCGTCACTCCGATGGACCACACGCGGTTGCCGGTGCCGACCACGCCGCCCGCGCCGAGCAGGACAGGAGTGGTCGACGTGACCGCCGGTCTCACCCCCGTCATAGCGGCCACCACCCGGTGGCTGGTTCTCGCCTACCCGTCCCTGGGTGGCCCCTGGAGCGCGGCGCTCGCCGAGGCGCAGGCCCGGCAGGCCGTGACGGCCGCCGCGTGGCTGCGCTACCCGACCGCGATCGACGTGGAACTGGTACGGCTGCTGGGGCCGGGCGGCTCCGGCCGGCTGGACCGGCTCTTCGTCGCCGGCGCGGACGGGCCCGGCGCGGGCGGCCGCGGTACGGACCCGGGTGCCGGCGTGGAGCGTGCGGACGTGGACGCGGATGCCGGCACCGGCCGGCCCGGCCCCGCCGGACAGCCCTGGCGCAGCTGGGTGGACGAGGTGGTGGCCAGCTGGGCGGCGTGCCTGCTGACCGACCCGGCCCTGGCCGGCGCCGCGGTGGCCGCGCTGGACGGCGGCGAGCACACGGCCGGCGGGCCGGTGGCCTTCCCCCGGCTCACCACCCCGGACCGGCACGACCGGCAGGCCGCCCGGCTGCTGCGCGACCCCGGGTTCCTCGCCCCGGTCGCCGACCTCCACCGGTCACCGCTCACCGAGCTGCTGGGTGTGGCCCCCGCCGACCCGGTCTGAGCCGCCGACCCGGTCCGAGCCGTCGGCGCGACCGCGGTGCGACCCGGGATGCCGGCCCGGCCCGAGCCCGGCGCGGCTCGGGTCGTCGGGCTGAGTCGCTGCGCGCCCGGGGTCCCTGCCCGGGGTCGCGTGCCGGTCGGGCCGGCCACCGACCCGGGCCCGCGCCGCCGGCCGGGCGCGGGCGTGCCCGTACCCCCGCCCGGCCGGTACTTCGCTCCGCCCCTCCCCCGCCCCTTCGCCCGCCTCTCCCCGCACCGTTTCGGCCACCACGCCCACAAACGGATTAATCCCGACACATGCGCCGTTCGTGGGATATCAACGGTCAGCGTGTGGTGTGCGGCGGACCGTGCTGCCCACCACCCCTGAAGAGCGCCGCCGGTGGTGCGGCTGCCGGCAGCCGGGCGGAGAGGATCGACAACAGTGGCGATGGCGGTTGAGTCGGAGGACCTGGCAGCGACCCGGTGGAAATCGCCCGGCGCCGTGGCGGTGTCGTGGATCACGACGACGGACCACAAGAAGATCGGCGCGCTGTACATGGTCACCGCGTTCGGCTTCTTCGTCTTCGGCGGCGTGCTGGCGCTCCTCATGCGCGCCGAGCTGGCCCGGCCCGGCCTGCAGATGATCTCCAACGAGCAGTTCAACCAGTCGTTCACCATGCACGGCACGATCATGCTGCTGATGTTCGCCACCCCGCTGTTCGCCGGGTTCGCTAACGCCATCATGCCGCTGCAGATCGGCTCGCCCGACGTGGCGTTCCCGCGGTTGAACATGCTTTCCTACTGGCTGTTCCTCTTCGGGTCGCTGATCGCGGTCAGCTCCTTCCTCACCTCCCAGGGCGCGGCCGACTTCGGCTGGTTCGCCTACACGCCGCTGTCGAGCGAGACCCGCACCCCGGGGGTGGGCGGAGACCTGTGGGTGATGGGGCTGGCGCTGTCCGGCTTCGGCACCATCCTGGGCTCGGTCAACTTCATCACCACGATCATCTGCATGCGGGCGCCGGGCATGACGATGTTCCGCATGCCGATCTTCACCTGGAACGTGCTGCTCACCAGCACCCTGGTGCTGCTGGCCTTCCCGGTGCTCGCCGCGAGCCTGTTCGCGCTGGAGGCGGACCGCAAGTTCGGGGCGCAGATCTTCGACCCGGCCCACGGCGGCGCGCTGCTGTGGCAGCACCTGTTCTGGTTCTTCGGGCACCCCGAGGTCTACATCATCGCCCTGCCGTTCTTCGGGGTCGTCACCGAGATCATCCCGGTGTTCGCCCGCAAGCCGATCTTCGGTTACGTCGGACTGGTCGGCGCCACCGTCGCCATCGCCGGTCTGTCGGTGACCGTCTGGGCGCACCACATGTTCCCCACCGGAGCCGTACTGCTGCCGTTCTTCTCCTTCATGTCGTTCCTCATCGCCGTGCCCACCGGGGTGAAGTTCTTCAACTGGATCGGCACCATGTGGTCCGGGTCGCTCTCCTTCGAGACCCCCATGCTCTGGGCCACCGGCTTCCTGGTGACCTTCCTCTTCGGGGGGCTCACCGGGGTGCTGCTCGCCTCACCGCCGCTCGACTGGCACGTCACCGACAGCTACTTCGTGGTCGCCCACTTCCACTACGTCATCTTCGGCACCGTGGTCTTCGCCATGTTCGCCGGCTTCCACTTCTGGTGGCCGAAATTCACCGGACGGATGCTCGACGAACGGCTCGGGAAGATCCACTTCTGGACCCTGTTCGTCGGCTTCCACACCACCTTCCTGGTGCAGCACTGGCTGGGTGCCGAAGGGATGCCCCGGCGGTACGCCGACTACCTGTCCTCCGACGGCTTCACCTCGCTGAACACCGTCTCCACCATCGGCTCCTTCCTCCTCGGCCTGTCCACGCTGCCGTTCCTGTACAACGTGTGGAAGACGGCCAAGTACGCCGAGCCGCTGGAGGTGGACGACCCCTGGGGCTACGGGCGCTCGCTGGAGTGGGCGACCTCCTGCCCGCCGCCCCGCCACAACTTCCTCACCCTGCCGCGGATCCGCTCCGAATCCCCGGCCTTCGACCTGCACCACCCCGACATCGCCGCCATCGACCAGGCCGAGAACAGCGACCAGCGTGACGTCCTCGACGCCGACGAGGGCATGGCGAAGGACCGTCCCGGCGGCCCCGCGGACCCGGGCCGCACATGACCGGGGGGACCGCCGTCCCGCAGCCGCCCGACGGCACCGGCACGGAGGACGTCGCGGCCGGCCTCGCCCGGATCGAGGGGTACCTGATGTGCCGGGCGGCGCTGCACACCGCCCGCGAGGAGGGCGAGGCGTTCGCGGCCGGCCTGACGTGGCTCACCACGGCACAGCACGAGGAGGTGGCCCGCCGCTTCGCCGAGGCGCACGTCGAGGTCACCCGGACCGCCCTGCGGTCGGTGGTGGCCCGCTGCGAGGAGCTGAAGGAGGAGTACACCGCCCGGTACGAACAGCTGCGCCGCCGGCTGCTGTGCACCACCGCGGTGCTTCTGGTGTCGGCGGCGATCCTCTGCCTCGCCGCCCTCCTCGGCACCGGCACCACCCGCTGACCGGCGGCTTCCCCGGGCCGCCGGTCTCTTTGGGGCGGTGACCTTTCGCGAACCGGCGGTTGGCGCGAGCCGGCGGGGCCTCGGACCGGTGGCCTCCACGGTCCGGTGGTTCGCGCGGGCCGGCGGTGTCGCAGGGCCGGTGGTGTCCCCGATGGCGGTGCGTCCCCGGTGTGTCCCGCCGGCCACCGGTGTGTCCCGCCGGCGGTCCGGTCCGGCCGGGCCCGTCGGCGCTGTGCGGCCGGCCGGCGGGTTTCGTGCCGGTGTCGGCGGGGACCCGGTGGGGGTGCCGGGACCGGCGGACGGTTTCCCGACGGGGCGCCACGGCCCCTGCGGCGGCCGCCCGCGGGCACGCGGCCGCCGGCCGGCGCGCACGGTGCCGTACGCCCGTACGGTGCGCAGCCGCCGTGCCGGTCCGGCCCCCGCGGGCCGTGCCGCCCGCCCCGGGGCGCGGCCGGCGGCACGCGGGGCGGTGGACCGGCGAAGGAGGAAGCCGATGGAGTGGGAAGCGCCCCTGCCCGGCGGCGTCGCCGAGATCACCTTCATCGGCAACGCCACCCTGCTGATCCGCTACGGCGATCTGACGCTGCTCACCGATCCCAACTTCCTGCACCGCGGTCAGTACGCCTACCTGGGCAAGGGCCTGTTCTCCCGGCGGCTGACCGAACCCGCCCTGGGGGTGCGCGACCTGCCGCCCCGCCTGGACGCCGTCGTGCTGTCCCATCTGCACGGCGACCACTGGGACCGGGTGGCCCGGCGGAACCTCGACCGGTCGCTGCCGGTGATCACCACCCCGCACGCCTCGCGCCGGCTCCAGGGCCTGTACGGCTTCAGCCGCGCCACCGGCCTCCCCACCTGGCACCACCACGCGCTGCTCGGCGCCGACGCGCAGGTGCGGGTGACCGCGCTGCCCGGGCGGCACGGCCCGGGGCCGGCCCGGCGGCTGCTGCCCCCGGTGATGGGCAGCCTGCTGGAGTTCGGACCGCCGGGCGGACCGGTGCGGCTGCGGATCTACCTCACCGGCGACACCCTGGTCTTCCCCGGCATCGAGGAGATCGCGCGCCGCTGCCCGGAGATCCACCTCGCCGTCGTCCACCTCGGCGGCACCCGGCTCCCCGGCGGCCTGCTCGTCACCATGGACGCCGCCCAGGGGGCCCGGCTGGTGCGGACGGTCCGGCCGCGGCAGGTCATGCCGGTGCACTACGAGGACTACACCGTCATGCGCTCCCCGCTGTCGGACTTCCTGGCGGAGACCCGGCGCTCGCAGTTCCCGGCCGATGTGCTGATGTGCCGCCGCGGGGAACGGGTCAGGGTCGAGGCGCCGGCCTGAGCCGGCCGGGCCGCCCGCCCGGGGCCCCGGCGCCCGGGCCGCCCGCCCGGGCGGACGGCGGTGAACCGCCGGGGCCGGGACCACGGTGCGTCGGCGCCGGGCGTCGGCCTATGGCGCAGGGGCCGCCGGTCCCGGCACCGCGGTCGCCCACGGTGCCGGGACCGGCGCCCGGCGTCGGGTCAGCGTCCGGCGCGGACCCCGGTGGCGTCGGGCTTCCGCGGGAGCCGGTCGCCGGGGGCGGCGGCCCGGCCGCTCCCGCCCGTCACCCCGCAGAACTCGGCCTCCACCAGGCTGGCGGACATGCTCCAGTCCCCGTTGAGGTTGTAGGCCAGGCTGTGCCGCCCGTCCGCGGTGGAGACCACCTCGGAGAGCGAGCCGAGCCAGCCGCCGCTGTGGCCCCACACCGTGGTGCCGCAGCTGGTCCGGTAGGTGCCGATGCCCAGCCCGTATCCGCTGTACTCCTCGTCGGGCACCGGTACGGCCGTCAGCATGGCCTTGAGCTGCGCGGGCGGCAGCAGCTCGCCGCGGAGCAGCGCGGTGAGGAAGCGGTTCAGATCGCCGGTGGTGGAGATGATGTCGCCGTCGGCCCAGGACTGCGAGGCGTTCTGCTCCGTGACGTCGTAGATCTTCGTCGCCGCCGGGTCGAGGGAGAGCGTCGAGTAGGCGCGGCTGCTGGGCCGGGGCATGTGCCAGGTGTCGCCCGGCATGACGGTGCCCCGCAGCTTCAGCGGTCCGATGATGCGGGAGCGCACCTCGTCCTCGTAGGTGTTGCCGCCCACCGCCTCGATGATCAGGCCGGCCAGCACGTAGTTGGTGTTGGAGTACTGGTGCCGGGTGCCGGGGGCGAAGTCCGGCGCGTGGGACATGGCCACGTCCACGGCCGCCTGCGGGGTCCTGGTCTCGTAGCGGTGTTCGAGGAAGCCCGGGGCCAGGACGTAGGTGTCCAGGTACTCCTGGTCGTTGAGGAAGTCGTAGACGCCGCTGGTGTGGTTGAGCAACTGCCGGACGGTGATCTCGCGTCCGTCGTGGCCGTTGCCCCGGACGAGTCCCGGCAGCCACCGGTCCACCGTGTCGTCGAGGTCGAGCTTGCCCTCGGCCTCCATCTGGAGCAGCACGGTGGCCACGAACGTCTTGGTGATGCTGGCGACGCGGAACCGGTCCTCGGTTCCGCGCGGCTTCCCGGTCCGCAGGTCACCGGTGCCCACGGCGGCGCGCCACACGCCCCTGCCGTCCCGGGCCTGGGCCGTGACGCCCGGTGTCCCGCCCTCGACCACGGTCTCCATGGCGCGGTGCAGTGCCTGGTGGCCGGTGCCGCGGCCGGTGTCCCGGCCGGTACCCGCCCAGGCCGGTGCGGCGAGCGCGGTGGCGGTCATCGCCGCCACCGCCACTGCCGCCGCGCCGCTCAGCGCCGCTCGTCGTAAGGTCATGTGCCCGCTCCTCACGGTGTTCCCCCTCGTACGGTCGGTGGGGTGGTGCCACCCCGCGGCCCCCGCGCCCCGGGCCGCCGGAAGGGGGCCGGAGTCGGTCGTCGGGAGGCCGTCGCGGGGAAAGACTCCGCGCGGGGGAGGAGGGTTGATCCGGTCCCGGGCGGATGCCGTGCGGGACCGGGACCGGGCAGCAAAAAGGGCAGGGCCCGCACCTGCTGGAGGTGCGGACCCTGCCCGAGTGACGCCGCTGTGGACGCCCGGGGCGTCAGGCCGGAACGATGTTCTCGGCCTGCGGGCCCTTCTGGCCCTGGGTGACGTCGAAGGTCACCTTCTGGCCTTCCCGCAGCTCGCGGAAGCCCTGGGTGGCGATGTTCGAGTAGTGGGCGAAGACGTCGGCGCCGCCGCCGTCCTGCTCGATGAAGCCGAAGCCCTTTTCCGCGTTGAACCACTTCACGGTGCCGGTAGCCATAGGATCTCCTCCTGTTAAGGGGCCGTACCGGAAACGCGCGGGACGCGCGCCTCCCCGTCGCCGTAATGACCCCATCCGGAGTGACCGGAAAAACAAAATGCGCCCGACTGTTACATCTCGTCAGGCGCACACAAAGTTCATGGGTACCACAACTGCAACTGATTCGAAGGTAGCACAGTCTCCGGGGCGGCGGCGTATTTCGCGGAAAAAATTTCGGCGGCCCGCCCGACGCTTCCTGTTCGTGCCGGGGTGTGTCACGCTGAGCACACCCCGCTCCACCCCTTCTCGCCCCTGCTGAGGCCGCATGCGCTGCATCATCGCCGGTTACCCCTTCGATCTCACCGCAAGCGAGGTGGAGCAGGCGATGACGAGCGTCAAGCCCGAGCCCATCACCGGCGAGTCCGTCGTGATCGGACGGCGCAGCTACCCCGTCAAGCAGGTCGGGGCCGTGGTCACCCGGCAGGACCGGCGGGATTTCACCGCCGCCGAGGTCACCCGGGCGATGAAGCGACTCGGTTTCACCTGCCGCTCCGGCGGCTGAGCCGGCGGACCCGCGCCGGCCGCCCGTACGTCGGCGTGGTCTGTTCGGGGTCTGTGCGGGCACACCCGGTTTCCCGGTCGGCCGGACCGCCGCGGTGTCCGTGTTCGCGTGCCGTTCCGGCACGGTTTTATTCCCGGCCACCGGAAGTCCGGTGGAATTCCCGCGTGGCCTCCGCCTAAACGGTGACGCCAATCACCCTTTCGAGTGATTGGCCTTTTCGTATGGCCGAGCCGGGGAATGCGTGCCGTTTGCCGCGGAGGGCCGCCCGGCGGGCGTGTGGTGTCCCGGCGTGCCGCAAGGGTGCGGTATCCGTGCTCGCCGCCGTGTGGTCCCCGGGCGGCGGGAGCGGAGGACCCGGTGCCGCGACCGCGGGGCAGGCCGGGGCGGGCGGTGGCGGAAGGACCGGGCCCGGGCCCTCCCGCGCGCCGCGGGGGCCGGTGAGCGGGGCGCGCCCGGGGCGGGGCGCCCGGCGCCCGCCGTCCACGCCGCGGCGGCGGCTGCTACAGTCGTCGGAAGATCTCTGTGACTGAAGGAGAGCCGGACATGGTGGGTGACGACGACATCTCCGGGTGATACCCGGACCTGACAGGCCACCGGCCGGTGCCCAGGAGCACCGCCGTTCGTGGCCCGATCGGTCGTCCCTTCCTTCACCCGTGCCCCGGGCAGCGGGCTCCGCGTGCCCGGCCTTTTCTCCGAGGTCTTCGTCATGTCCGACGCCACCGTCATCTGCTCCCAGCTCTCCTTCGCCTGGCCCGACGAAACTCCCGTCTTCGAGGAGCTGTCCTTCACCGTGGGCGGTGGGCGCACCGGCCTGGTGGCGCCCAACGGCGCCGGCAAGAGCACCCTGCTCAAGCTGGTCGCCGGCGAACTGCGCCCCACCGCCGGGTCGGTGACCGTGAACGGCACGCTCGGCCACCTCCCGCAGACCCTGCCGCTGACCCAGGACCTCACCGTCGCCGAGGTCCTGGGCATCGCCCCGGTGATCCGCGCGCTGGACGCCGTGGAGTCCGGGGACGTGAGCGAGGAGCACTTCGCGACCATCGGCGACGACTGGGACATCGAGGAACGCACCCGCGCCCAGCTCGACCGGCTGGGCCTGGGACACCTCGCGCTCGACCGGAGGCTGGGCACGCTCAGCGGTGGGCAGGTGGTCTCCCTCGGCCTGGCCGCCCGGCTGCTGAAGCGGCCCGACGTGCTGCTGCTGGACGAGCCGACCAACAACCTCGACCTGGACGCCCGGCGCCACCTGTACGACGTGCTGGAGGACTGGTCCGGGTGCCTGCTGCTGGTCAGCCACGACCGGGCGCTGCTGGACCGCATGGACCGCATCGCCGAACTCGGCCGCTCCGAACTGCGCCTGTACGGCGGCAACTTCACCGCGTACGAGGAGGCGGTGCAGGCCGAGCAGGAGGTCGCGGAGAAGAACGTCCGCAACGCCGAGCAGGAGCTGAAGCGGGAGAAGCGGGAGATGCAGCAGGCCCGCGAGCGGGCCGAGCGCCGCGCCGGCAACGCGGCCCGCAACCTCAAGAACGCCGGCCTGCCCAGGATCTTCGCCGGCACCATGAAGCGGGGCGCGCAGGAGGCCGCGGGCCGCGCGGGCCGCACGCACGCCGCGCGGGTCGGGGAGGCCCGCACCCGGCTGGACGAGGCCGAGCGCGCCCTCCGCGACGAGCAGCGCCTCACCCTGGACCTGCCGGACACCCAGGTCCCCGCCGGACGCACCCTCTTCCACGGCGAGGGGTTGCGGGTCCGTCACGGCGACCGCGACCAGTTCGCCGGCGACGGCATCCACCTGACCGTCCGGGGCCCCGAACGCATCGCGCTGACCGGGCCCAACGGCTCGGGCAAGACCACCCTGCTGCGCCTGCTCAACGGGGATCTCGCCCCGTACGACGGCACGGTCAGGCGGGCCGACCAGCGGATCGCCTACCTCTCACAGCGACTGGACCTGCTGGACGCCGACCGCACCGTGGCCGAGAACTTCACCGCATGGGCCCCGCAGCGGAGCGAGGCGGAGCGGCTGACGCTGCTCGCCCGCTTCCTCTTCCGGGGCCCCCGGGCCCATCTGCCGGTCGCGGTGCTCTCCGGCGGGGAGCGGCTGCGCGCCACCCTCGCCTGTGTGCTGTACGCCGCCCCGGCCCCGCAACTGCTGCTGCTGGACGAGCCGACGAACAACCTCGACCTGGTCTCCACCGGCCAGCTGGAGAGCGCGCTCGCCTCCTACCGGGGGGCGTTCGTCGTGGTGAGCCACGACGAACCGTTCCTCGCCCGGATCGGCATCGACCGGTGGCTGCGGCTGGCCGACGGCGAGCTGACCGAGACCGGCCCCCCGGAGCTGTGAGCCGGCGCCGCCCGGGGCCCGTGCGGGCGGGACACCCGCACCGGCCCGGACGCCGGTCCGGGGCGACAACGGCCCCGGGCCGGGCCCCGGGGTGGGGTTCCGGCGCGGGGGTGCCCGGGGTGGTGTCCCGGCGCGGCCGGACGGCCGGTGGTCAGCCGCACTGCCAGGTGAACCTCGCCCGGTCGAAGCGGCGTAGGGCCAGGTCCTCGGGGCGCATCAGCCAGTAGAGGGCCCCGGCGTCGCCCCACATCATGCCGGCGTCGTCGTCGGAGTCGAACTGGGCGAGCAGCACCCAGCGCAGCGCCTCCTGCCCGATCCGCGGGTCGTTCCACGGCGGGCAGCCCAGGGCGTGGCGGGCCACCGCGGCCTCCACCTCGTCCTGTACCGGGGTGGCATGGCCGCCGAGCCGGTGCTCGGTGCCGGCGGTGAGTTCGTCCACGGCCTCCCGGAACTCCTCGCCCCACACCGGGTGGTCGTCGGGCATGGGAGCGAACTCCCGGTACACCACCGGGTGCCAGGGGTAGGGCGCCGTGGTCTCCAGCCGGGCCGCCAGCGGCACCTCCGGGTACGGGGGCAGTCCCTCGGGCGCGGCGGCGCGGGTCACCGGGGTGCCGGCCGGTACGTACACCACCCTCGCTCCGGACCAGCTGTCCGGATCGTCGGAGGCGACCACCGCCGCACCGTCGTCCAGCCGGCCGTCGAAGTGGAAGAAGGCCAGCGTGCCGTCGGTGGGCAGGGGGATGTCCAGCCCGGCGGCGGGGAGCGCGGCGCAGTCCACGGAGGCCACCAGGGAGAGCGGACCGTGCCCCTCCCACACGGGCCACTCCACCCCCTCCGGCAGCTCGGGCAGGCCACCGAGCCGTCCGACGGGGGTGTCCGCGTCCGTGGCGCGCTCCAGACGGAGGCTCGGCCGCAGCAGTCCGAGCCACCGGGCGGCGATCCCGTCGGGCAGGTGCTCATGGGCCAGGGCGTGCAGCGGGTCGGTGGTGCTGTGCGTCATGGCGAGGATCATGCACGGTGCCACCGACAGCCGGCCGGGCAGGGCGGGCCCCGGCGCCGGTGCGGGCCGGGGGTACGGACCCGGGGCGGGTTGGCGCCGGGGCCCGGTGCGAGCACGCCGCCCGCCTCCTCGTGGAACACCTGCGGCCTGTGCCGGTGATCCTCCTCGTCCCCGGCCGGGCGGCAGCCACCGGAGCGACCGGGGCTTGGACGCCGGGCGGCACCACCGACGGCGCGGCCGAGCACCGCCACCGGAACCCGGCGGCCGGTGACGCGCTGCCGCGCCCGGCCCGGAACCTCCGCCACACGCGGACAGATCGCGGGCGAGCCGGCGGCGGATCACCGGACCGTCGGACCGCCGGAGCCGGGTCATCTCGTCCATCGGCGCGAACCTCACAGCGGCGACCCGGCCGGGCCAGGCGTGATCGGCCGGGCCCGCCGCACGGTCCGGCCGGGCGCGGGTCAGTCGTGCGGTACGACGGCCACCGGGGAGCGGCTGTGGTGGATGAGGCCGTGGGTGACGGCGCCCAGCTGCGGGCCGAGGCGGGCCTGCCGGTTCCGGCGCCCCACGACCACCAGCCGGGCACCGCGGGAGGCTTCCGCGAGGTCCCAGGCCGGCCGGCCCGGGCGGCAGCGTACGGTCACCGGGATGCCCGGGAACCTCTCCGTCCAGCCCCGGAGCACCCGGTCGAGCGCGTCGCGCCGCCGTTCCGCGAACTCCGCGAACTCCGCGAACTCCGCGAACTCCGCGAACTCCGCGAACTCCGCGAACTCCGCGTGCCCCGCGTGTCCTGCGTGGTCCTCGAACTGCCGGGGATCCGTGGGCTCCTCGTGCCCCGCGGGCCCCTTGCCGTCCTCGGGTTCTTCGGGCTCCTCGGCCTCCTGGAGGCGTTCGGACTCCTCGGCCTCCCGGGGTGCCGCGGGCTCCGGGTCCGGCGCGCCGTCGGGGTCCGGCCCGTACCCGGCCGGAGCGGCCCAGCTGTGCACCACCCGTACGCCGCAGCCGTACTCCGCGGCGGCACGGAAGGCGAACCGGAGGGTGTCGTCGCAGGGCCCGGACAGGTCCACGCCGACCACGATGTCACCGGACGGGCCGCGGTCCCCGCCGGCGACCGTAGCCCGCGGGCGTACCAGGACCGTGGGGCACCGGGTGTGGGCGAGGACGGCCAGCGAGACCGACCCGGTGAGGAAGCCGCGCGGACCGCTCAGCCCCCGGGAGCCGAGCACCAGCAGATCGCCGGCCGCCGCCGCACCGCACAGCGCCTCCACCGGCTGTCCGCGGACCCAGGCGGTGTCCACCGGCAGTGCAGGGTGGTGGCGTCTGATCCTGCGCCCGGTGGTGGTCAGCATGCGCTCCCCCCATCGGCGAGCCGTCTCCGGAGGTGCCGGGCGCGTCCGGGGATCGTCCGGGTCCCACACGCGCAGCAGCCGCAGCGGCACCGCCCGGCGTACCGCCGCGTCGGCGGCCCACCGTGCGGCGACCAGACTTTCCGGCGACCCGTCGATACCGACGGTGACGGCGTGGACCATGGTGGTTCTTCTCCTCCGGGGCGCATCGGGCCTGACGCCCACCACCCTGGCCGGGGCGGGCCGCCTCCGTGAGGGGCCGCAGGTCCCTGGCCGCCGCCGCTGGTCCCGAGGTGCCGTTGCCGAGGCCCGAGGTGCCGTCGGCCGGGCCGGGGAGCGGCGCTCGCCGGCCCGCGGGAGGTGCCGCCGGGCCCGCGGGCGCGTCACCGGCCGCCGGGAGCCGTCGTGCCGCGGTCCCGAAGGGCTGCCGGCGCGGACCCGGGCGGGGTGGCCGGGCGGGTCCGGCCCGGGCCCGGGTGCGCGTCCGGGCCGGGCATCCGGCGCGGGCCGGAGGGCGCGGAGCCCGCGTCGGGACCCCGGTGGCGGACGGTCCCGCACGCTTCCGGGCGGTTCCGGACGGTCCCCGCGGCCGGTCGTGGACCGTCCCGGCTGGCACCGGCGCGGTGCGGTCGGTTTCCTTGAAGGAGACCCGGTACGGCGCGCGGGGACCATTCCCGGGCCGGACGAGGGGAGACCAGCGGTGCGGAGCGGAGAGCGCGGGGCGCGGGAGGACGCGGGCGGCCCACCCGCGACGGAGAGCATGGCGGACCGTGCCGCGGTACGGCGGGGCCAGCTCGGGATGACCGAGGGGGAACTCGCCCGCCGGGCGGGGATGTCGGTGGCTTATCTGCGCCGGCTGTGGCTGCTGGACGGTGATTTCGACCCCTCCGCCGTCCGGCGGGTGGCCGAGGCGCTCGGGATGACCGCCGAGGAGCTGACCGGGGGCCGCCCCGACGCTCCCGAGGGACAGTCGGTGGCGGCGCCCCACCCGGCGCTGTCCCAGCTGCCGGAAGGGGAGTGCTGGGAGCGGCTGGGCACCCACGGCATCGGCCGTCTGGGCCTGCCGACGCGGGCGGCACCGCTGGTGCTGCCGGTGAACTACCTGGTCGACGCCCGGACGGTGGTCTACCGCACGGAGCCGGAGAGCCCGGCGGCGGTCACCGCCGGAGCGCCGCTGTCGTTCGAGGCGGACCACTTCGACGACCGGAGCAGCGGAGGCTGGAGCGTCCTCCTCACCGGTACCGCCGACCGCATCAGCGACCCCGCGGCGGTCCGGGCCCTCGCCGCGCGGCCGGGGGCCCGGCCCTGGGCGGGCGGCCCGCGGAACCTGTGGATCCGGGTGGTGCCGGTCCAGGTGAGCGGCCGGTACATCCGGCACCTGTGATCCGGCGGTCCCGGCCCGGCCGACGTGGCCGGTGGGCCGGCCCGTCGATGCGCCCGGCGGGTGCTGCTCGGCCGATGCTGCCCGGCCGGTGCGCCCGTCGGTCCGGCGCCGCCGATGTGGCCGGCAGGCGAGGGTCGCCGGCGTGCCCGGTGCCCGCGGTATCCGCGGGTGCAGGCCACGCCGGGATCCGGCCGCTCCTGCGGCGTCCTCCGCACGGCCTCCGTTCATCCCACGGCCTCCGCCCGGTGCCGTCCACGACGCGACGCCCACCCCACGGCGTCCGCCCTGCGCCCGGCCTGCCCCGGTGCGGGTCCGGCGGAGCGTCTGCCGGCCCGGCGGGGTGTCGGGGTCCGGCGGGACGGAGGCCCGGACGGTCCAGGTCCGCGGTCCAGGTGGGTCCGAAGGCCAGGCAGCAGGCCCTGGGCTGGTCCCGGCGGTCGGGTGGCTCGGTCGGTCAGGGTGGCCCGGGGCGGGTGGGTCGGGACGGCCCGGGTGGGCCGGGCAGACCCGCACGGTCCAGGTGGATCCGATCGGGTCCGGGTCGGTCGGGTGGCCCGGGCGGCCCCCGGGGTACGGGCCCGGGGGGACCCGTACCCCGGGACCAACGGCCCGCGCGCGCCGGTGCGGCGGCGAGGCAGGGTGGAGTCCTGCGCCGACGACCCCTTGGGGAGACAGACCATGACCACCGGAACCGTCACCGCCGCACTGGACGGCTCCGCCCAGTCCGCGGCCGCCGCCGACTGGGCGGCGGACGAGGCCGTCCGCCGCGGGATGAGCCTGCGCCTGGTCCATGCCTGGCTGTGGAACCCGCTGGACGCCGCCGTGGCACTCGATCCGGACCTGCAGGAGCGCTGGGCCCTCGGCGTGCTGCGGGACGGTGAGGCCCGGGTCCGCACCGCCCACCCGGAGCTGGAGGTCACCACCGAGCTGCTCGCCGACGAACCCGTGCCCGCTCTGGTCGCCGCCGGGGCCGGCACCGACCTGCTGGTCCTGGGGTCCCGGGGCCACGGCACGGTCCTCGGCTACCTTCTCGGTTCGGTCTCGCTGCGGGTGCTGCGGCAGGCCACCCGCCCGGTCGTCGTGGCCCGGGCGCCCCGCCCCGGGGAGGCGTCCCGCCCGCTCGACGAGGTGGTCGTCGGCGTGGGTGAGACCGGGTCCCGGGACCGCGACGTCAACCCGGTGCTGGAGTTCGCCTTCGCCGCGGCCGCCGCCCGGGGTGCCACCCTGCGCGCCGTCCGGGCCTGGACCATCCCGCCCGTCTTCGCCTGGGACGCCGGATCGATGCGGCTCGCCGACGAGGCCGGGGGGCTGGAACCGCTGCAGCGCCGGGAGCTGGCCGACGCGCTGGAGCCGTGGCGGAAGGAGTACCCGGACGTACCGGTGGTGGAGCACGTGGAGATCGGCTCCGCGCCGGAGGTCCTGGTGTCGAACGGCGGCCGGGCAGCCCTGACGGTGGTCGGGGTGCACGACCCGGACGCACGGCTGCGGCGCCTCGGCTCCACCGTGCACGCCGTCCTCCACCACGCCCCGGCGGCCGTTGCGGTCGTCCCCGGCTGATCGGGGGCCCCGGGCCCGTCGCCCCCGTACCGCCTCCCTGCCGACGCGCCCGGGCGGCGTACCGCCCGGCGTGCCCCCGTCCTGCCCTCGAGCCGTGCCGGGTGCGTGGCTGCCCCTGGCCGGACCCTGTCAGGGAGCGCGCCGTGCGGCCTTCAGCCGCTGCCCGGTGCCGGCCGTCGGCGGCTGTCGCGTCCGGCTCGTCGCGCACCTGCCGGTCCGCGTGGTCGGGCCCGACGGGAATCCGGGCGGCCCGCCGGCGTGCGGGCCGGGCCGCCCGGTCGTGCTCCGGCTCGCTTCCCGGCTCCCGGCGGTGCCGGGGGCCCGGGCTGCTCGACGGGCCCCCCGGCACCGGCATCACGTGTCCGGGCCGCCGGACCGGTCTCAGACGTCCCGGGCCGCCGGATGCGCGGGCGCGGCCGTGCGCGGGCGGGCCCGCCGGTTCGCGCTCTACCGGGGTCCGGCACGAGTTCCGGGGTGCCGGTTCGGGGTCCGGGGTGGGCACGACGGGCGCGCGGCGGGGCGTGCGGGGTGCGTGGCCGCCGGGCGGTGCGCGAGCAAACGGCGGGAGCGGCCGACCGGGCCGGCCCGCCCACCCCAAGGCCGGTGCGGGCCGGCCGGTGGAGTGTGCGTCAGCCGGTGATCTCGATGCGGCGCGGTCTGCTCCGCTCCGCCTTGGGCACGGTGACGGTCAGCACGCCGTCCCGCAGCTCCGCGGTGACGTGCTCGGCGTCGGTGTCCCGCGGCAGGGACACCCGGTGGTCGAAGCGGCCGGTCCGCCGCGTCCCGCTGCGCAGGACCCCGGCGCGTTCGCGCTCCCGGACCTCGCCGTGCACCGACAGTTCGCCGGCGTTCAGCTCGACCGTCACGTCCTCCCGGCGTACCCCGGGCAGCTCGACCTGGAGCAGGTAGGCGTCCTCGGTCTCCTCCAGGTCGGCCGGCGGCACCCACGCGCCCGGTGGCACCAGGCCGCCCCCTCCCGGCACGGCGGTCTGCCACAGCTGACCCATGCGCTGGTACAGCTCGTGGAACTCGCGGAACGGGTCCGCGCCCGGGCCGCTGTGCCGGCGGTGCGCCGGATGCGCCATACCGATCAACCCCTTTCCCGGAGGCCTCCGCGCCGTGACACGCCGGACGTGCCGCACGGCACCTGCTGTGCCCATAATCGCCCCATCGGTGACGATTTTCAGATCGGCACCCGGCCGAGACGGAAGGTGCAGGTGGGCGATGAGGTACGACGAGTTCCTGGCCCGCGTCCGCGAGCGTGGCGAGTACGCCGACCAGCAGGAGGCCGCCGAGATCACCGCGGCCGTCCTGGAGATCCTCGCCCACCGGATCACCCCCGGCGAGGCCGAGGACCTCGCCGCGCAGCTGCCCGAGGCCATGCGGCCCCCGCTCACCGCGGGCGGCCGGGAGCGGCCGGCGGAACGGTTCGGCGTGGAGGAGTTCTGCCGCCGGGTCGCCGACCGTACCGGTGCCCGGCCGCGTACCGCGCAGTGGGACGCCAGCGCGGTGCTCAGCACCCTCGCCGACGCCATCTCCGGCGGAGAGCTCAACCAGATCATCAGCCAGCTTCCCTCCGGCTACGCGGTCCTCTTCGGCAAACCCGACCTCACCGACTGAGCGCCCGCGCCCTCGGTCCGCCCCTGGTGCCAGGCCCACCCGGCTCGCGGCCCACCCTCGCCGGCCCGTCCGGGCCGTTTCCCGTCCGGACGTCTTCCACCCGGATCCTTCCGCCCGGCTGTCCTCCGTCCGCCCCCTCCGCCCGTCCTCCGCCGGACCGCGCCTCGTCGAGCCACCGTCCGCGGCGCGGCCCCGCGGGCGGTGGCTCCGGCGCACGTCCCCGCGGACGCCCCGCCGTCCGGCGTGACCGTCCCCCCCCCGGCCGCCCGGCAGGGAGCGCCGGGGGCGCCCCGCGTACGTCACAGGTGCGGGACGACCGCCACCGGAGTGGTGGCGTGGTGCAGGACGGCGTGGGTCACCGGGCCGATCCGGGTGCCGAGCGGCGAGCGGCGGATGCGCCGTCCCACGACCAGCAGCGAGGCGCCCCCGGCCGCCGCCACCAGGTGGTCCGCCGCACGGCCCACCACGCACTGCGCGGTCACCTCGACGCCGGGGAACTCGCCCCGCCAGGGCCGCAGCGCGTCGGCCAGGACGCGCTCGGCATCGTGTTCCGGGACGGTGCCGCCGCCGGGCCGGCCGGCCGCCGGGGCGGTGCCGGTGCCGAGGGAGCCGCTCCACCCGTGGACGACACGCAGCGTGGCGGCGCGTACGGCGGCGGCCTCGAAGGCGTACCCGATCAGCTCGTCGCAGGGCCGGGACAGATCGAGGCCCAGCACCACATCGGGGCAGGCCCCGGGGGCGTCCGGCCCGGTGCCGGAACCGGACCGCGGCCCGTCCCCGGCACGTCCGCCGGTACGAACCACGACGACCGGACGCGTGGCGTGGGCGACGACGGGCAGGGACACCGCTCCGGGCAGCAGGCCCCCCAGGGCACCCGGCCCGCCGGAGCCCAGCACCAGGACCTCGGCCTTCCGCGCGGCCGACAGCAGCACCTCCACCGGCCGGCCGGGCAGCTGCTCGACGGTGACGGTCAGCCCGGGGTGGTGGGCCCGCAGCCGTTCCGCCACCTCGTGGAGGGTCTGCCCGGCCGGGCACCCGGTGGCACCCGGCCCGCCGGGCGCGGCGCCACCCGCCGGCCGTCGCACCACCGCGGGCCCCGGCCCGGCGGTGCGCGCCGCACCCGGCCCGGCGACGTGTGCCGCGTCCGGCCGGGACGTGGGGAGCGGGCCCGGCCCCCGCGGGAGCCGGGGCCGGGGGACGGCCCCCGGTGCCGGTGCGGACGGCAGGTCCGGGCCGGACGGAGCGCCCCGGCCGGGGCCGGACGTGGGGGCGGCGGGCTGTCCGCGGTCCCGGCGGGCGCGCAGCAGACGCAGCGGCAGGCCGCGCCGGTGGGCCTCACCGGCGGCCCACTCCGCGGCGGCCGACGACTCGGCGGAGCCGTCCACGGCGGCGATGACGGTACGTGACACGGGGTCCTCCGTAGCGGGGAGGGGAAAACGGGGGCGGCGGATCGGGGAGCGGATGACCGGGGGACCGGCCGGGACGGCGGGTACCGCGGCGCGGAGCGGCGGGCGCCGGCCGTGCGCGGCGGCCGGCCGGTCCGCCGGCCGCCGGAAGGCGCCGGGCGGCAGGCCCGCCCGGCACACTCCCGGCGGCGCCCGTCACCGGGCGGGCGTGATCAGCCCGTAGTGGCCGTCGTAGCGGTGGTACAGCACGCAGCCCCGGCGGGTGGCCGCGTCGCGGAAGAAGACGAAGGGCAGCCCGGTCAGCCGCAGCCGCTCGACGGCCCCGGCCACGTCGACGGTGGGCACCGGCTCGGTGGACACCGCCAGGCCGTCCCCCGTCCCCCAGCCCAGGGTCACCGGGCCGAGCGACGCCACCCGGTGCCGGACGCCCGCGGTGCCGGCGCCGGGGTCGCGGTGGACCACCGCGTCGCACCCGGACACCAGGTCCGTGAAGACCCAGAAGTCGTAGTCCATGGCCTCCAGGTCCGCCACCGCCGCCTCGGGGGTCTGCCGGGCGAGAGCGAACGACTTGTGCCGCACGATGCGCCGTTCCCCGGCCGGCAGCTCCTGGCGGTGCGGACGGTGCTCCGGCCGGGCCCCGTCCCACCCGGCGTGCGGGCGGGCGCCGTGGTGGGCGCCGTGGTGCGACGCCCGCCCGCCGTGCCGCCGCGCCCGGGCCAGCCGTGCCACCAGCCGCTCCTGGAGGAGGTCCACCGCCTCGAACATGGTGCTCGCGGCCACGTGGGCCCGTACCGGCCGGCCGTTCACGTCCACCACGGCCTGCGCCGTGGCCGGGCGGACGGCCGTGGTCGCCTGGGTGAGCTTCACCTGCACGGCGAGCACCGGCTCGCTCACATGACCGAGCGCCGCGAGCACCTTCTCCCGGGCGTAGTCCTCCGCGCCGTCCGGCACCCGCCCCCGGATCCGCACATGGACGCCGACTGCCTCGCTGGTCTTGGAACCACTCATGGGAACTCCTCCTTGGTCGCCCCCGGCCTGTCAGTCGCTCCCAGCCTGTCCGCGGCCGCCGGTCCCGGGCAGAGCCGTCCGGCCCCCGGCCCGGGTGCGACCGGGCACCTGGGCAGGCCCGTGCCCGGGACCTCCGCCGGGTTGCGGGAAGGCCGTTCGGCCCGCCCGCCCCCTCCGCCGGGCGCGGGGCGCCACGTCCGCCCGGCGAGGGGGAGGACGTCCGCCGGACCAGGGGCGCGGCCGGGCACGGGACGGCGAGGCCCCGGACGTGACGCCGCACGGCGTCCCCGGCGCGGGACGGTCCCCGGGAGTACGGCGGCGCCCGTCCGGTGGGACCGAGGAGGGCCCAACGGCCCTGCGGGCGGCCCCTGTTCGGCCCCTGCCCGGGGTGCGCCGGGAGGCGGAGGCTGGACCTACGCAACGGCACCCATCGGGAGGGCGGCGGAGATGACCGTACGCATCGGGATCAACGGCTTCGGGCGCATCGGACGCGCCTACCTCCGCTGCGCACTGGAGCGCGCGGAGGAGGGCGGCACCACACCGCTGGAGGTGGTGGCGGTCAACGACCTGGCCGCCCCGGCGACGCTGGCGCACCTGCTGACGCACGACTCGACCCACGGCCGGCTGGGCCGCGCCGTCGGGCACGACGACACCTCGCTGACCGTGGACGGGCAGCGCATCGCCGTCACCTCGCAGCGGGACCCGGCGGCGCTGCCCTGGGACGCGCTCGGCGTGGACGTGGTGATCGAGGCCACCGGCCGCTTCCGCAGCCGGGAGGACGCCGGCCGGCACCTGGCGGCCGGGGCGCGCAAGGTGCTGCTGGCGATGCCCGGCAAGGGCGTGGACGCCACCGTGGTGATGGGGGTCAACGAGGACTTCTACGACCCCCGGCAGGACCACATCGTCTCCAACGCGTCGTGCACCACCAACTGCGTGGCCCCGATGGCGAAGGTCCTCGACGAGCGCTTCGGCATCGTCAAGGGGCTGCTGACCACCGTGCACGGCTACACCAACGACCAGGTGCTGCTCGACGGCCCGCACAAGGACCCGCGCCGGGGCCGGTCGGCCGCGGTGAACATCATCCCCACCGGCACCGGTGCCGCCCGGGCGGTGGGGCTGGTGCTCCCGGAGCTGGCCGGCGCGCTGGACGGCATCGCGGTGCGGGTACCGGTGGAGGACGGCTCGCTGAGCGACCTCACCCTGCTGCTGCGGCGCCCGGTGTCGGCCGAGGAGGTCAACGACGCCTTCCGGGAGGCCGCGGACGGACCGCTGAAGGGCATCCTGCGGGTGAGCGACGCGCCGATCGTCTCCCGGGACGTCGTCGGCGAACCCGCCTCCTGCGTGGTGGACGCCCCGCTGACCCAGGCGCACGGCGAACTGGTCAAGGTGTTCGGCTGGTACGACAACGAGTGGGGCTACACCAACCGGCTCCTCGACCTGACCCGGTACGTCGCCGGTCAGCTCGACCCCCGGTGAACGGCCCCGGTGAAGGGCCCCGGCGAACGGCCCCGGTGGACGCTCCATGGAGAACGGCCCGGTGAGCGCCGCCGGTGAGCGGAAGGACGGGGCCGGGCGGCCCCGGCCCCGTACCCGTTCCCCCGCGCCCCCGCCGCCCCGTACCGTATTCCCGCCCCTCCGGCCGCCGCCCGGGCCCGGTCGCAGCGCCGCCGGCCCGGCCGCTAGGCTGACGTGCGCAGCGGGAACGGGGCGTTCAGGAGGGGACGGTGGGCGTGGAGGAGCCGTTGTCGCGGATGCCTCGGATGCGGCTCGACGAGCTGCTGGAGGAGCTGCAGGCGCGCATCAACGCGGCGCGCGGCACCCGGGACCGCGTCCACAGCCTGCTGGAGGCGGTCGTCTCGGTGGGCCGCGAGCTGGACCTCTCCCAGGTGCTGCGGCGCATCGTGGAGGCCGGTGCCCTGCTGGTCGACGCCCGGTACGCGGCGCTCGGCGTGATCGGACCGGACGGCCGGCGGCTGTCGCAGTTCCTCACCGTCGGGATGACGGAGGAGGAGATCGCCCGGATCGGGCCGCTGCCGGCCGGACACGGCATCCTGGGGGAGCTGATCCGCCACCCCGAGCCGCTCCGGCTGACGGACCTGGGCGCGCACGACGCCTCGTTCGGCTTCCCCGCCCACCACCCGCCGATGCGCACCTTCCTCGGCGTGCCGATCCGGGTGCGCGACGAGGTGTTCGGCAACCTCTACCTGACCGACAAGCTGGGCGGGGCGGACTTCGACGCCGAGGACGAGGCGGTGATCTCGACCCTCTCCGTCGCCGCCGGCGTCGCCATCGACAACGCCCGGCTCTACGAGGCGTCCCAGCGCCAGCAGCGCTGGCTCCAGGCCAGCGCCGAGACCACCAGCAGCCTGCTGTCGGGCAGCCCGCGGCTGGAGGTCCTGGAACTGATCGCCCGCCGCGCCCGGGAGATCACCGGGGCCGCGCTCGCCGACGTCTCGGTACCCGTGGCCGGGGCCGGCCACCTCGTCGTGGAGCTGGCCACCGGGGAGGGCGGTGAGAGCCGGCGCGGCCTGACGGTCCCGGTGGACGGCACCCTGTGCGGGGCCGCGCACCGCACCGGGGCGCCGGTGGTCACCGCCCGCCTCGACGGGGACGACCGCTACGGCGCCGGTCCGCGGTGCACCGACGGCCTGGGGCCCGCGGTCGCCGTCCCGCTGGGTTCCGCGGCCGAGGACACCCGGGGCGTGCTGCTCCTCGCCCGCCGCCACGGTGAGCAGGTCTTCACGGACGAGGAGATCCAGCCGCTGCTGGCCTTCGCGGGGCAGGCCGCGGTCGCCCTGGAGCTGGCCGACCGCCGCAGCGACGCCGAACAGCTGGCGCTGCTGGAGGACCGGGACCGGATCGCCCGCGACCTGCACGACCTGGCCATCCAGCGCCTCTTCGCCACCGGCATGACGCTGCAGAGCGCCGCGCGGCTGGTGCAGCACGAGGGCGCCGCCGAACGGGTGTCCCGTGCGGTGGCGGACCTGGACGAGACCATCAAGATCATCCGTTCCACGATCTTCGGACTGCGGGCCCGTGAGGGGGAGGCCGGGCCGGGTCTGCGGGCCCGGGTCGCCCGGGCGGTCGGGGAGACCGCGACGACCCTCGGCTTCCCGCCCCGGCTGAGCATGGAGGGGCTGCTCGACACGGACGTGCCGCCCGAGGTCGCGGACCATGTGATGGCGGCCCTGACCGAGACCCTCAGCAACGCCGCCCGGCACGCGCACGCCACGCTGGTCGAGGTGTCGGTCCGGGCGACCTCCGACGAAGTGGTGCTCACCGTGACCGACAACGGCCGGGGGATACCCGACGGCGGCCGGCGCAGCGGCCTGCGCAACCTGGAGGAGCGGGCCCGGAGCCTGGGCGGCGGCCTGGAGATCGGGCGACCCGCGGACGGCGGCAGCCGGCTGGTGTGGCGGGCCCCGCTCACCTGACCCCCCGTCGCCCGGTTCCCCCGCTCACCGGATTCCCTCGTTCCCCGCGCCCCTGGTCCGGCCACCCGCCGTCCCGCCACCTCGGCAGGGGCGGGGCGTACGCCCGGTACGGAGCGGTCCGGCCGGCCGTGGGCCCGGCGGGCCGCTTCAGCGGGTGAGCCGCAGCCCCGTGACCAGATCCGGCCGGATGCGCAGCGCGGCGTTCATCGCGGGGTGCTCCACCCAGGGGTGCAGCCGGGCGGCCACCCGCGCCAGTTCGGCGTCGTCGAGGATCCGGTGCGCGTAACCGGTCACCACCACGCTCCAGCCGAGATGGGTGCGCGGATCGATGACGTCCGCCTCGTAGGCCACCACGACCCCCGCGGCGTCGGTGGGCGCCATCAGGGAGGCGAGCGTCGCGCCGTCGTGCAGCCGCACGATGATGTCCTCACCGTCCATCAGGTGGTTGACCGGCCGGATGGCCGGCAGGGCCTGCTGGGTGAAGACGATGCGCCCCAGGGAGACGCTGCCGAGCAGCCGCAGCGCCTCGGCCCGGCCGAGCGGTGCCATGTGCCGGGGGGCCACCACCTCGCGGTGGTCATCCACCGTTCGATGCGTGGCTTCGTCGTTCATCGCGCCCACCTTCTGTTCCGGTCCACGTAATCGGCGCACCCGGGTGCCCCGTTCAGCGTCCCGCGAAGCCGGCCGCGCCCGACAGGGCCGAACGGCCCGGTCCGCGGGGCGCCCGTCCCGCGGCCTCCGGGCCTCCGGGACCCTCCGGGGCGCCCGGGGCCCGGTCCGGCCGGAACGCCGCTGGGTCCGGCCCCGCCGGGCGCCCCCGCGCCCCGGGCCGGCCCCCGCCCGCCCGGTAGCCTGTCCCGGGCCCGGGGTGTTCCCGCCCGGCCGGCGGGAGGACCGCTGCACGGGAGCACCGGTGTACGGCACGACCGGCGTACGGGAACGGCCGGTGCGGGGGACGACCGGCGCGTGAGGGGACACGGCGACGCCCGCCCCCGCAGGGCGAGCGGGTATCAGGGCCGACCGGCCCTGGCGGGCGCGTCCGCCGGTACGGGACGATGCGGGTGGATCCGCCGGTGGCGGCGGATCGGGCGGAGACGGAGTGTGTGATGACGGACAGCGGTGGCCTCACCGGGAAAGAACCGGTCAGGGTCTTTCTCCTGGACGACCACGAGGTGGTGCGCCGCGGGGTGCACGACCTGCTGGACGCCGAACCCGACCTGACCGTGGTCGGTGAGGCGGGCACGGTCGAGCAGGCGCTGGTACGGGTGCCCGCACTCCGCCCGCAGGTCGCGGTGCTGGACGTGCGGCTGCCCGACGGGGACGGTGTCACCGTCTGCCGGGAGCTGCGCTCCTCCATGCCCGACCTGGCCTGTCTGATGCTGACCTCCTTCGACGACGAGGAGGCGCTGCTCGACGCGATCATGGCCGGCGCGTCCGGGTACGTGCTGAAGCAGATCACGGGTACGGACCTGGTCAACGCGGTCCGCACGGTGGCGTCGGGCCAGTCGATGCTGGACCCGGGGGCCACCGCGCGGGTGATGGCCCGGCTGCGGGGCGACGGCGCGGCACCGCAGGAGCAGCCCCAGGGACTGGCCGGGCTGACCGAGCGGGAGCGGGAGATCCTGGCGCTGGTGGGGGAGGGGCTCACCAACCGGGAGATCGGCAAGCGGCTCTACCTGGCGGAGAAGACGGTCAAGAACAACATCTCCCGGCTGCTGGCCAAGCTGGGTGTCGAGCGCCGGGTGCAGGCCGCCGTCATCGCCACCCAGACGCTCGCCGCCCAGGACGACCGCGGTCCGTCGGCGGCACGGGACGGCCGCCGGCACGGCTGACCCCCCGTACGCCGGGCCGCGAGCGCGGGCCCCGGAGCCGCTGCCCGACGGGCGGTGGCACCGGGGCCCGCCGCCGTTCCGTGCCTCATCGGCATGCGCCGTTCCCGGGTCCTCCCGTGGATCGTGCGCGCCGTTCCCGGCGGCGGTCGCGTTCCGCCCGCCCCGGCGGTCGTGCCGTTGGGACTCCGCCCACGGTCCCGGCGGTCATGCGGGTCGGACTCCGCCCGCGGTCCCGGCGGTCATGCGGGTCGGACTCCGCCCGCGGTGACGGCGGTCATGCGGGTCGGACTCCGCCCGCGGTGACGGCGGTCATGCGGGTCGGACTCCGCCCGCGGTGACGGCGGTCATGCGGGTCGGACTCCGCCCGCGGTGACGGTGGCCATGCGGGTCGGACACCGCCCGCGGTGACGGCGGTTCCGCTGCCGTCCCCGCCGCGGGGTCCCCGTTGCGCGGCGCGCCGTCTCCGGTTCCGCGCGGCGCATCGTCTTCCGTTCCGCGCGGCGCGCCGTCCCGGTCCGTGGCACGCCGGCTCGCCTTCCGTACGCGCCGTTCCCCGGCGGGCGGCGTGCCTCGGTGGGAGCCGTGCCCGGGCCGTTTCCGGTTCACCTGTTCCCCGGCACGCCGGTGCACCGCCGCGCCGGTTCACCGCCCTGCACCCCGACCGGTGGCCCCACCGGGCGGGTGCGCGTACACCCAGGGGGCCGGAAGCACGGGACCAACGGCCCTGGTGACGAGGCCGGGCGGCCCAGGTGGGGGAGGCCCCGGGGGCGTCATGCTGGAGGTGACCGGTCGGAGTACCGACCAGGTACGCCGCTCCCGGCGGGCGCACGTCGTCCGTCCACTGCCCGCGACCGCCGGGCCGGCGGCGGCGACCGGTTGCGCGGGGCCGTCCGTCACGCTCCCCCGAGGGACGGGCGGCCCTCCGCGCTGCGCCTTCCGCCACCACGCTCGCGCGCGGGGCCGACGGCCGCCGGGCCGCGCGCACCGTGGCCGCCTTCTGCCGGCGCGGCCCTCCCGCACCCACCCGGCCGGGCCGTTGGAAGCGTCCGGAAACGGCAGTTGGGCGGTGTTCCTCCTGCCTGAGGCAGGCCCCAGCCCGAGGCCCACGACCACGGCCGCCGGGCGGTCGCGTCCGCACCAAACCCCGGTGCCGGCGGTCGCAGAAGTCTCCGCGGGACAGTCCCCGTTCGCCGGTCCTCACCTCCAAGTGCCTGTCCTCGCGCACCGATCACCGGCTCGTCCCGCAGCCCGCGCGTCCGGCCCGGCTGATGCGCCATGGCCGTCGCGCGCGGCCGGCGGTGCACCTCGGGCACCGGCGTCGAGACCCGGCGTACCGAACCCCGGCGAACCGGACACCGGCACACCGGCCGCCGGGGTGGGGCCCTGCCCTCAGGGCCGGGACGCCGGAGCACCCGGGTGCCGGAGCACCCGAACGCCACAATGGCGCCCCACCCGTTGTGGGTGGGACGCCGCTCCGGCGCCGTGCCGGTCAGGGGCGCCGTGCCGGTCAGTGGGCCGTGCCGGTCAGGACGTGGCGTCCGCGAGCCACAGGTCGGGGCCGAAGACCTCGTAGCGGATGGCACCGGCCGGGACACCGCGCCGCAGCAACTGGCCCCGCACCTCGCGCATGAACGGCAGCGGACCGCACAGGTAGACGCTGCCGTCGGTGGCGAGGTCCTCCACCGCGTCGAGGTCCATCAGACCGGTGTGGCTGTCCTGGGCCCAGGACAGGGGGCGCTCGTACCACATGACGGCGCGCGCGTCGGGCAGCCGGCGCACCAGGCGTTCGGTGGCGGCCAGCAGCGCGTGGTCGGCGGGGGAGCGGTCGGCGTGCAGGACGGTGACCGGGCGGGTCGAACCGGTGGCCGCGAGGTGTTCCAGCATGCCCACCATCGGGGTGCAGCCGATGCCCGCGGAGACCAGCGTCAGCGGCCGGTCGGTGTCGTCCAGGACCACGTCGCCGAAGGGGGCGGAGAGGGTCAGCTCGTCCCCCTCACGCACGGTGTCGTGCAGCAGGTTCGACACCTCGCCCCGCGGCGCCCCGTGGCCCTGGACCCGCTTGACGGTGATGCGGCGGACCTCGTCGCCGGGCGCCGAGGACAGCGAGTACTGGCGCAGCTGGTGGACGCCGTCCGGGGTGCGCACCCGCACGCTGACGTACTGGCCCGCGCGCGCCAGGGGAGCGGGCTCGCCGTCGGCCGGCCGCAGCAGGAAGGAGACGGTGTCGGTGGTCTCCTCGCGGCGCTCGACCACGGTCCACTGCCGCCACGGGTGCCCGGGCCGTACCTGCGCCTGGAGGTAGAGCCGTGCCTCCTGGGCGATGAGCGCCCCGGCCATCAGCCAGTAGACCTCGTCCCAGGCCGCCGCCACCTGGGGGGTAACGGCGTCGCCGAGCACCTCGGCGATGGCCCCGAACAGGTACCGGTGCACGATCGTGTACTGGTCGTCGGTGACGCCCACCGCCACGTGCTTGTGGGCGATCCGGGCGAGCAGGGTGTCCGGCCGGGTCTCGGGATCGGTGAGCAGGGCGCCGGCGAAGGCCGCGATGGAACCGGCGAGGGCCTTGCTCTGCGCGCCGCTGGCCTGGTTGCCGCGGTTGAACATCCCGTCCAGCAGCTCGGGGTGGTCGCCGAACATGGTGGCGTAGAAGCGGGTGGTGATCTCGTCCAGGGCCCCGTTCACGGCGGGCAGGGTGGCCCGTATCACCGAGGCCGATTCGGCGGACAGCATGGGGACTCCTAGGGAATTGAGGCGCAAGGGGGATCTCGCCCTGCACAACGCAGGCAACAACTGTCTACCAGGCGGGGATTGCTGTGCCGCGCCGCTGCGTGATGTTGAGGAAGAAGGTCCCCGCCGACCGGGACGTATGGTCTCCGGCCGCCGGTCCGGTCCGGGACCTGCGGCCCTGGGCGGTCGCCGGGAACGGGTGGTGGAACGCCCCGCCCGGTCCCCCCGGCGGAACGTCGCGCTCGGGTCCGGTGAGCACGCCGTCCGTTCCGGTCCGGTGGAACGCCCCGGCCCGGTCCGGTTCGGTGGATGCCCCGCCCGGTTCCTCCGGTCCCGTCCGGTGGCCGAGCAGGTCCTGCGGCGTTTCACCCGCGGCGGGCCCGAGCACCCCACTCACGCCCGCGATTGAGGAACTGGGGCCTGTCCGACATGCGCCCACCGAGCGTGTGTGTGCTCGGTCCGCTTGCCTTGCCGTCCTGGCACCGGCCGGTGATTCTGGGCAGGTGCCAGGACAGGGGAAGAGAAGGCGGCGGCAAGAGGACGTGCGGCAGCGGCTTGCTGCTCACACCGCGCCGGACGCGGGACAGTGGGAAGTGATCCTTGAGACACGGGACCAGGCGGAGATGCGTACGCGGTTGCGCCGTCTTCGAGAGGCGGGAGTCGACGGGTCGATGATCCGGATCGACACGCTGTGCGGGCGCCTGGGGCTGCCGACCACCTACCGGCTGAGCCGTTTCGTGACGGCCCCCGCGCGGGAGTCCGAGCACGAGCACTCTGATCATTGATCTTGTGGCAGGCCGAGGTAGTTGACGGATGCGGCGTGGGAGCGCACAGAGCCCCTGTTGCCGCACATGGGTGGGCAGCTCCAGGAACAGGAAGTACGTGGTCAGCGACTGAGCGCGGGCCGGCCGGGTGCCGCTCGGCGAACCCCGCAGCACCTTCCCGAGGTATCCGTCGGCATCGGCCGGCTCCGTATCCCACAGCGGCCGGCCGAACCAGGCCCGCATCTGGTCCAGGTGCCCGACGTCCCCGCAGATGGTGCCGTCCGCCAGCCCTGCCGAAGCCCGAGCGAGGACGAACCCGGCGAGCACGTCGGTCTCGAACTGCTCCCGTTCCTCCGCCGAGACCGGATCGCGGAACTCGCGCAGGTCACGTACTGCTGCCAGTGCCAACACGCGCCTCCTCACCTTCATCCCGATCACAGATCGATCGGACGAAGTGAGATCGCCTCACGGGATGTCGCACACCCGGCCCTGCCCGGCCCGATCACCGGCCCGACGCAGCGATCCGCCCGCCCCCTCCCCGACCCGCCCGCGGAGCCGGGGCAACGGCGCGGCGGGGCAGGCCAGTCCGCCCGGCGGACACCGTGCGCGCCTCGGCCGCCGGAGCCCGGGGCCTCGTCGCGGGTGGCCGCCGGCGCCCGGCACCGTGCCGCGGCCGGCGCCGTCGGCGGCCCGGTGCCCCGTCGCACCAGGCGACCCCGTCCGTCCGGCGGCACGTGTGATGGGCGGGGCCCGTGTCTCCGGCCGGTGATCCACCCGCCCGGGGCCGGGCCGGTCCGGATCCGGGCCGATAACCGGTTGCCCTCCGGTGCCGGGGTGTGTGCAATGGCCGGCATGATCACCCGGGTGCGCCCGCCGGGGTGGGGCGGGCCGGTACGCGTACCGCGGGCACCGGCACCTCCGCCACGGCACCCGGGCCGCCCGTAACCGAACCGTCGATCCGGGAGACGCCGGCGCATGAACACCACTCCAGCATCACCGTCCCGGGCGGACCGGCCCGGCGGAACACCGGTCCGGATCGGCGTGCTCGCTCCGCTGTCGCCGCCCGGCTGGGCCGAGGCGGGCCGGCATCTGCTCGCCGGGATGGAACTCGCCGTCGGCGAGGTCAATGACGCAGACGGGATCGCCGGAAGGCCGCTGGAGCTGGTGGTCCGGGACACCGCGGCCGACCCGCACCGGGCCGCGGCGGCCATGGACGAACTGGCCGGTCTCGGCGTGGCGGCCGTGGCGGGGGAGTACCACAGCGTGGTGGCCCGCGCCGCCGCCGCCCGGGCCGACGCCCTCGGCCTGCCGTTCCTCTGCTCGTCGGCGGTTCTCGACGCCCTCACCGAGGGGCCCACGGACTGGGTCGCGCGCCTCCCCCCGGCGCAGTCGCACGGCTGGCGGATCTACGGGGACTTCCTTCTCGGCGCGGGCCACCGCCGCGTCGCCGTGGCGACCCAGCCCAGCGTCTACTGGGCGTCCGGGACGGCGGTCCTGCGGGACCACCTCGCCCCGCACGGCGGCACGGTGACCGCATTCGACATGAGCGCGCTCACCGTCGCGGAGCTGTGCGACGCGCTCGTCGCCCACCGTGCGACGGCCCTCCTGCTGCTGGTCGGCCACCCGGAGCCGGCCGGGCCGATCGTCCGGGCCGTCCGCGCCGACCGGCGCCTCGCCACGGTCCTGATCGGTGCTCCTGCCGGGCAGCCGGAGCTGCCGGGATGGGCGGCGTCGCTGGGTGACGACGGCGCCGCGGTCCCGTTCCTGCGCTACCTGCCCGAGCAGCTGACCCCGCTCGGCGCGCGGGTCCGGACGGCCCTCGGCGAGCGGCTTGCCGACGCGCCCTCCTTCGTCGCCTTCGAGGGCCACGACACGATCGCCGTCCTCGCCGAGGCGCTGCGCTCGCACGGCACGGACCGGGCGGACATCGCCCGGTCCTGGGCGAAGGTCGAGGTCGAGGGCACCCGCGGGCCCATCCGGTTCACCCGCACCCCGGGCATCGGCGTGTGGCAGTGGGTCTGGGCACCGGTCCAGGTCGTGGACCGTGACCCGGCGGCGCCCGAGCGCTTCCGGGTGCTCCACACCGGCTGAGCGCGCGTCCAGGCCGGCCGCGCGGGCGGGCCGGGACGCCCCAGCGGGCGAGGACCGACCGTGACACCCTCCGTGCGGTGCCGCGGTCCCGCCGCGGGCCGGGCCCGGACCGGCCGGGTGGTCGGCCCCGGCGCCGTGGGCCGGGACGGGCGCCCCGGCCGGACCCGGACCACCCGACCTGGGTCCGCACCTGACCCGGACCCGGACCCGACCCAGACCCCGGACGGGCCCGACCCGGACCCGACCCGGACCGGGATCCGGTGCGCGGCACCTACAGGACCGGCACGGCTCGCGTCGCCGGGGGACCGGCACCGCTCACGTCGCGGGGGACCGGTACGGCTCACGCGCCCCGGCGGCCGGCACGGCGCAGCCTCCCGGTGGGCCCGTCGGGAACTCCACGCGGTGGACCGGCACGGCGCCTGCCACCGGGCGGGACCGGTGCGGCGGCATGTCGGGGGTCTCGGCGCGGGCCTCGGCCCGGCCACGGTCAGCTCCGCGCCGACGGCCCGCCACCGTCACCCCGTCCCGGACCGTCCCCCACGGTGAAGCCGCCCCGGCCGTCGAACCGCACCGTGCGGACCGCGTCGAAGCCGTCGGCGGGCGACGGTGCGCGGAGCTGCCGGAGCGTGGCCAGTACGCCGACGTCCGGAACGCGGTCGCGGCCGGTCCGGGCGGCGTTGCGCCGCAGGGAACCGGCCGGATCGGGCGGGAACCAGTACGCCGTGGCCACGGCACCGTGCGCATGGGCCAGCTCCAGGAGCGGGGCCCACTCGCGCGGGGAGGGGTTGGTGTTGTCCACCGCCACCGGCCGGCCGGCGGCCAGGTGCTCCGCCACCAGCCGCATCTGCCGCCGCTGCCTGTTCCGCGCGCTCCGCGGGAACAGGTCCTTGCTGACCAGCGCGTACCGGCCGGACAGACACCGCTCGTAGAAGGTGGACTTCCCGGACGCCTGGAGTCCGACGAGGACGGCCACCTCGACTGTCACCGCCATACCGCCACCATGGCACGTCGGTCGCGCGGTCGGGAGCCCGGCCGGCGGAGCCGCCCACCGGGCCGCCCGCCGGCCACCCTGTCGCCGGCCGCCCTGGCGACGGCTCCACATCGCCTGGGGACCGGGACCGGCTGCCACGGGCGAGGGCGGACCGGCCGTCGCGCGTCGGCGACGGCCGCCGGCTCAGCAGCAGCCCGAGGCGGCCGGCGGGGTGCCGGCGCCGGTCCGGAGGGTCTCCGGGGCGGCACAGCAGCCGCCGTCGGACGCCTGGCCGGCCTCCGGCCGGTCGAACAGCCCCGCCCCGCCGCACACCCCGGTTTCGGGCAGGGTCAGCTCCACGCGCTCGGCGGCCGCGCGGTCCCCGGCGAGGGCGGCGGCGACGGAGCGGACCTGCTCGTAGCCGGTCATGGCCAGGAAGGTGGGCGCACGGCCGTAGGACTTCATGCCGACCAGGTGGACGCCCGGTTCCGGGTGCGAGAGTTCGACGACGCCGTGCGGGGGGACGGTGCCGCAGGAGTGGATGTTGGGGTCGATCAGCGGTGCCAGCAGGGCCGGCGCCTGGAGCCGCTCGTCCAGCCCCAGACGGACCTCGGAGAGGAACGACAGGTCCGGGCGGAAGCCGGTGAGGACGATGACCTCGTCGACCGGGCCGGTACGGCGGCCGTCCCCGGCCACCAGCACCGGGCGGCCGTCCCCGTCCCGCTCGACCGCCTCGGTGCGGAAGCCGGTGACCGCCGACGCGTGTCCGGCCTCGACCGCGGCCTTGGCGGCCAGGCCCAGCGCGCCGCGCGCGGGGAGCTGGTCGGCCGTGCCGCCGCCGAAGGTGTGCGCGCCGATGCCGCGCCGCAGGATCCACACCGCGTGCGTGCCCGGCTCCTCCCGGGCCAGCTCGGCGAGGCCGGCCAGGGCGGTGAACGCCGAGGCGCCGGAGCCCACCACCGCGACCCGCCGGCCCGCGTAGCGGGCCCGTACGGCGGGGTCGCGCAGGTCCGGCAGGCGGTAGGAGAGGCGGTCGGCGGCGGCCTTCTCGCCGAGGGCGGGCAGGCCGTCCGCGCCGAGCGGGCCGGGAGTGGCCCAGGTACCGGAGGCGTCGATCACCGCCCGCGCCGTGATCCGCTCCTCACGTCCGTCCGCCGTGGTCAGGTGCACCACGAACGGCTGCTCCGCCCGGCCGGGGTCCACCACCCGGTCCCGCCCGGCCCGGCTGACACCGGTAACGGTCACCCCGGTCCGGACTCTGCCGCCGAGCGCGTCGGCCAGCGGCTGGAGGTAGCGCTCCGCCCAGTCGCCGCCGGTGGGACAGGTGTCGTCCTCCGGGCGGGTCCAGCCGGTGGGCGCGAGCAGCTTCTCGGCGGCCGGGTCGATGACCTCCGCCCAGCGCGAGAACAGCCGTACGTGCGACCACTGGCGCACGGCGTGCGCCGCCACCGGCCCGGCCTCCAGGACCAGCGGCTCCAGGCCGCGGCCGAGCAGATGGGCGGCGGCGGCCAGACCGACGGGACCGGCCCCGATCACGACGACGGGCAACTCGGGGGTGGCAGGCGCGTTCACGACGGCTCCTCGCTTGGTTCGACGACTGTCTATGGCTGGTGCGTGTTCCAGCATTCACCCTGTATCGACGGACGTCAACATAGACGCAAATCGAAATAGCGAGCTGTGCCGGGTCGGTCCGCGCCGAGCGGGTCCGGCCATCGCGCCCGGGTGGACCCTCCGGGCGCACCCTTCGAGCGCTGCTTCGATGTATGTCAACATAGGCGTATGTCGAACCCGAAGGCACTGCCGTTGCTGGAGGAGGGGTCCGCGGCCGCGGTGCCCTGCTGCCCGCCGCTGACCGAGCGCCCGCTGAGCGCCGAGGAGGCCGAGCGGACCGCGAAGATGTTCAAGGCGCTCGGTGACCCGGTCCGGCTCCGCCTGTTCTCCGCGGTGGCCTCGCACGAGGGCGGCGAGGCGTGCGTGTGCGACATCTCCGACGTCGGTGTCTCCCAGCCCACGGTCTCGCACCACCTGAAGAAGCTGAAGGAGGCCGGGCTGCTCACCTCCGAGCGGCGCGGCACCTGGGTGTACTACCGGGTCGAGCCGTCCGTGCTGGCCGCGATGGGACAACTGCTCGTCCCCGCCACCACGGGGTGACGACGCGTCCGCCCCGCCGATCGCCGGTGGAACGACGTCGGTGCCGTCCCGATACCCTCGCCGGGGTCCGTGCCCTACCGCCCGACGGGCGCGGCGCCAGGATGCGGCACCGGGGCGTCGCCCGGCACCGGGGCATCGTCCGGTGCCCGGCAGGCTCGTCGGCCGCCGTACACGCGATCATGGGGGAACCGTGAACATCACTCCGCTCACCGCCGCGCACGCCGGGCAGGTGCTGGACATCTACCGGCTCGGGATCGAGGAGGGCGACGCCACCTTCGAGACCGAGGCCCCCGGCTGGCAGGCGTTCGACGCCGCGAAGCTCCCCGGCCACCGCTTCGTCGCCGTCGGCGAGGACGCCACCGTGCTGGGCTGGGTCGCGGCGAGCCCGGTCTCGGACCGCTGCGCCTATGCGGGGGTGGTGGAGCACTCGGTGTACGTCCACCCGGCCGCCCGGGGCCGTGGGGTCGCCTCCGCGCTGCTGAAGGCGCTCATCGATTCCACCGAGGCCGCCGGGATCTGGACCGTCCAGTCCGGGATCTTCCCCGAGAACACCGCCAGCCTGGCCCTCCACGAGCGGGCCGGATTCCGGGTGATCGGGATCCGGGAACGGATCGGCCGGCACCGCGGGGTCTGGCGCGACGTGGTGCTGGTGGAGCGCCGCAGCCCGGCGATCGGCTGAGCGGGCGCGGCCCGCCCCTTCCGGGCCCCCGGATCACGGCGCCCCCTCGGAGGCCCCGACCGCGGCCTCCCCTCCCGGACCGCCCGCGGAGCGGCAGGCCACCGGCCGTGTGCGGAACGGGCCGCCGGTGCCTCCTGTCCGGCCCGTTCCCCCGCCGCGTCGGCCGGTCCGTGGGCCCGCCACCCGGCGCGTACGGAGGCGGGCGGCGGGCGTACGCGCCTCCGCGTCACCCGCCCCGTACGCCTGCGCGCCGGCCGGTGCGTACGCTCACCGGCCGGCCGGGAACTTCCGCCGCCAGGCGAGGGAGACGTACACCAGCGCCACCAGGACCGGGACCTCGATCAGTGGGCCGACGACCCCGGCGAGCGCCTGGCCGGAGGTGACGCCGAAGGTGCCGATGGCGACCGCGATGGCCAGCTCGAAGTTGTTGCCCGCGGCGGTGAAGGCGAGCGTCGCGGTGCGGTCGTACGCCAGGCCGATCGCCTTGCCCAGGGCGAAGGTGCCGCACCACATCAGCGCGAAGTACACCAGCAGTGGCACCGCGATGCGGGCCACGTCCAGCGGCCTGTCGGTGATCGTCTCCCCCTGGAGGGCGAAGAGGATCACGATGGTGAAGAGCAGCCCGTACAGCGCGAAGGGGCCGATCCTCGGCAGGAACCTCCGCTCGTAGGCCTCCCGGCCCAGCTTCCGCTCGCCCAGCCGGCGGGTGAGGAACCCGGCCAGCAGCGGGACCCCGAGGAAGACGAGGACGTTGAGAGCGATCTTCACCGTGGAGATGTCCAGGTGCTCGCCGTCGCCCAGGTGCAGCAGGCCCGGCAGCAGGTCGAGGTAGAACCAGCCCAGCAGGCCGAAGGCGAGCACCTGGAAGACGGAGTTCAGCGCGACCAGGACGGCGGCGGCCTCGCGGTCACCGCAGGCCAGGTCGTTCCAGATGATGACCATGGCGATGCAGCGGGCGAGCCCCACGATGATCAGCCCGGTCCGGTACTCCGGCAGGTCGGCCAGGAAGATCCAGGCCAGCGCGAACATCACCGCCGGCCCCAGCACCCAGTTGATCACGAGGGAGGAGACCATCAGCTTCCGGTCACCGGTGACCGCGTCGAGCCGGTCGTAGCGGACCTTGGCCAGCACCGGGTACATCATGACCAGCAGACCGAGTGCGATCGGCAGCGAGATGCCGCCCAGCTCGACCTTCGCGAGGGCGTCGTCGAGTCCGGGAACCGCGCGGCCCAGGCCGAGGCCCACCGCCATGGCGAGCAGGATCCACACCGCGAGGAAGCGGTCCAGGGTGGACAGCTTCGCCGCGACGGAGGGTTCCGCCGTGGCCGGGGACGCCTCGGTGCGGGTCACGGGCAGGCCCTCTTGTTCTGCTCGGAGGTGCGGGCGGTCTCGGCCAGTTCGGCGAACCGGCCCGCCAGACCGGCGAGGACCTCGGGCCGGAGCTTGTAGTAGGTGAACCGCCCGCACGGCTCGGTCTCCACGATCCCGGCCTCCCGGAGCACCCGCAGGTGGTTGGAGAGGTTGGTCTGGCGGGCGCCGGTCTCCTCCACCAGATGCGTCGTGCACAGCGTCTCGCGGGCGAGCAGGGACACGATGCGCAGCCGGAGCGGGTCGGCGAGCGCCCGGATCAGGTCGGTCTCGACTGACGTCAGCATGGCCTGATACTTTCACATCATCCGCTGCTGATATCAGGGTGGGCTGATGTCCGGGCCGTGGTGGCGGCCGGCGGTGAGGACCGCGGGAGCCGGCCGGCGGTGCCGGACCGGTGATGCCGGTGATGCCGGGCCGGTGATGTCCGGTCGGCCGTGCCGGCCCGGCTGCCGGTGCCCACCCGTCCGCGTGCCCTCCGGGAAGCGCCTCGCTGTGAAGGACGACGCCATGACCTCCGCCCCGCCCACCTCCGTGCTCTTCGTCTGCGTCCACAACGCGGGCCGGTCCCAGATGGCCGCGGGTTTCCTCCGTCACCTCGCCGGCGACCGGGTCGAGGTCCGCTCGGCCGGCTCCCTGCCCGGGGACCGGGTGAACCCCGCCGCCGTCGAGGCCATGGCGGAGGCCGGTGTCGACATCTCCGGCCGGCGGCCGGAGGTGCTCACCCCCCAGGCGGTGCGGGCGTCCGACTATGTCATCACCATGGGCTGCGGTGACGCCTGCCCGGTCTTCCCCGGCAAGCGCTACCTGGACTGGGAGCTGGAGGACCCGGCCGGCAAGGGCGTCGAGGCCGTCCGTCCGATCCGGGACGAGATCAGGAAGCGCGTCGAGGCGCTGATCGCCGAGATCGACGCCCGGCGGGCCGGCTGACGCCCCTGCCGGGGAGAACCGCCCGCGCCGGACGCACCCGGGGGCCGCGGCGGCGGCCGGCCCGCCGGGCGTCCGGCGTCCGGCCCGTCGGCGCTACCGGCGGCCGGGCACGCCGGACGGGAAGCGGGCGCCGCCCGCCCGCCGAGCCGCCCGGCGGCCACCCGTCTCGGGCCGCTCTGCCGGTCCGCCCCTGCCGGGCCTCGCCCCTCACCCTGTCGCCGAGCCGCCCCGGCGCCGCGCGTCCTCGCAGGGGCGCGCGCGCTCACGCGTGCATGCGCGTCCGCTCGCGCCCCCGCCCCGCCGTCCGGTGATTGGGGTGCGCCCGCGATGCCGCGATGGTGCCCCTCTGGTGCCACGGGGTCCATTTCCGTGGCGTCGAGTGGTGCCAACTGGCGGCGAAGTGGCATCGCATGGCGACTGGGTGGCATCGCATGGCGCCAGGTGGTGTCATGTCGGTGCCGTCGATGAGGGTGGGCGGTGCCTCTCGCCTTCTCCGGCCGGTGTCTGACCCCGCTGTAAGCCCAGGTCGGAGCGGTTTGAGGGGGGGCGGCCGGGATCGTCGAAGGCGCGGCGTCATGTCGGCTTGCCAATGGCGCCATAGTGGTGCCATGATGGCGTCATGGACCTCACCCCGTATGTCGAAACCCTCCGCCGTGATCTCGCGGTGGCCGCCGAAGCCGGCGGGGAGGACGCCCGCGCGCTGGCGGAGCGGCTCACCGCTCCGCTGGAGTCGGCGGCCCGGCTCGCCATGCTCAACGTGCTCTCCGCCGCCATGGACGAGATCACCCGCGAGCTGGCCCCCGGCTCGGTCGACGTACGGTTGCGCGGGCTCGACCCGGACTTCGTGGTCACGCCGCCGCCCGCCGGTGGCGCCGGGGAGCCGGTCGCGGCCGGGGAGGTGCCGGTGCCCCAGGCGGCGGCCGCCGCCCAGCCGCCCGCCGACGACGACGGCGGCACCGCCCGCGTCAACCTGCGCCTGCCGGCCCACCTCAAGGCGCGCGCCGAGGAGGCCGCGGGTCGCGAGGGCCTGTCGGTCAACGCCTGGCTGGTCCGGGCGGTATCGGCCGCGGTGGACGGCGGCGGCGCGCCGCGGGCGCCGGAGCGGGCCCGCACCATCGGACAGAGCTTCACGGGCTGGGTGCGCTGACGGCCCCGCGCCATCCGCACCCACGTCCCACCCCTGCTTCTCAGACCTTTCACGTCCCGCCGACCGGCCGGGACGATCCCAGGACACACCAGGACGGTACAGCCATGCCTTCTTTCGACACCCCGGAACCGATCTCGGTCATCGCCCACGTGGACGCCGGCTCCCTCCGGTTCATCGCGGGCGACCGCCTCGACACGGTCGTCGACGTGCAGCCCCGCGACCCGAAGCGGGACCACGACGTACGGGCGGCCGAACAGACCGAGGCCACGTACGCCGGCGGTGTGCTCACCGTCCGGACCTCCAAGCGGCGCCACCCCTTCGGGCGCACCGGCATCGTGGACGTGACGGTCGAACTGCCCGCCGGCTCCGGTGTCGACGCGACCGGTGCCTGGGCCCAGGTGCTGGGTGAGGGCCGTCTCGGCAAGGTGCGGGTGAAGACCTCGGCCGGCGACGTCCGCCTCGAAGCCACCGGGCCGCTCCAGCTGACCGCCGCCCACGGCTCGATCACCGTGGAACGGGTCGACGGCGCGGCCGAGATCGGCACCAGCTCCGGCAGTCTTCGGGTGGGCACCGTCGGCGGCCCCGCGGTGCTGAAGAACTCGCACGGCTCCACGACCGTCGGCGCCGTGACCGGCGACCTGCGGGTGAGCGGCGCCAACGGGGACATCGACATCGCCCGTGCCGAGGGGTCGGTCACCGCCACCACCGCCAACGGTGCCCTGCGCATCGCCGACGTCGCCCGCGGCACCGTGCAGATGGAGACCGCGCACGGGTCCATCGAGATCGGCATCCGCGAGGGCACCGCTGCCTGGCTCGACGTCAGCTCCGAGCGCGGGCAGGTGCGCAACACCCTCACCCCCTCCCGGACGCCGGAGAAGTCCGAGGACACCGTCGAGGTCCGTGCCCGGACCCGCTACGGCAACATCGACGTGCGCCGCGCCCGTATCTGAGCGCCGGCGCCCCGCGCCCCGCCGCCGCGCCCGCTCCCGGGCGCCGGCGCCCCGCACCTCCCCGCCGCGCCCCTCTTCCGGCCCGGCGCCCCGCGCCGCACCCGCCCGGCTCTGAGCCGGCCCGGCCCGGTTCCGCGTGCCGTCGTCACGCGCCCTCCCCGACCTTCTCCGGTCCCAGAGCCTTCGAACGGAGCACCCCGTGCCCTCATCTGTCATGCCCACGTCCAGGTGGGTGGGTCCGCACGCGCCCCCCGCCATCTCCGCCCTCGGTCTGCGCAAGTCCTACGGTGACCGGACCGTGCTCGACGGCATCGACCTGCGCATCCCGGCCGGTTCGGTGTTCGCCCTGCTCGGGCCGAACGGGGCGGGCAAGACCACCACGGTGCGGATACTGTCCACCCTCATCACCGCCGACGGCGGGCAGGCCCAGGTCGCGGGCCACGACCTCACCGCGTCCCCGGGCGGGGTGCGTGCCGCGATCGGCGTCACCGGGCAGTTCTCCGCCGTGGACGGCCTGATCACCGGTGAGGAGAACATGCTCCTCATGGCCGACCTGCACCACCTGCCCAGGCGCGAGGGCCGCCGCACCGCCGCCGGACTGCTGGAGCGTTTCGGCCTGGCGGAGGTCGCGAAGAAGCCCGCCGCCGGCTACTCCGGCGGCATGAGGCGCCGCCTCGACATCGCCATGACCCTGGTCGGCAACCCGCGGATCATCTTCCTCGACGAGCCCACCACCGGCCTCGACCCCCGCTCCCGGCACACCATGTGGGGCATCATCCGCGAACTGGTCGCCGACGGCGTCACCGTCTTCCTCACCACCCAGTACCTGGAGGAGGCCGACCAGCTCGCCGACCGCATCGCCGTGCTCGACCAGGGGCGGATCGCCGCCGAGGGCACCGCGGAGGAGCTGAAGCGACTGGTCCCCGGCGGGCACGTCCGGCTCCGCTTCCTCGACCCGGCCGCCTACCACCGAGCCGCCTCCGCCCTGCCCGGGGCCGGCCGGGACGACGACTCCCTCGCACTGCGCGTCCCCGGTGACGGCACCCAGCGCGAACTCCGCTCGCTCCTCGACCGGCTGGACACCGCCGGCGTCGAGGCGGACGAACTGACCGTGCACACGCCCGACCTCGACGACGTGTTCCTCGCCCTGACCGGCGGCACCGACCAGCCCGGGGAGACCCACCGATGAAGACCACGGACCCGGCGCACACCACGCACGCCAGGAGCGCGGCCCACCCGGGGAGCGCGCCGCACGCCCTCTCCCTCGCGGTGCGCGACTCGATCACGATGCTGCGCCGCAACCTGCTGCACGCACGGCGCTACCCCTCCCTCACCCTCAACCTGCTGCTCACCCCGGTCGTCCTGCTGCTGCTCTTCGTCCACGTCTTCGGCGACGTGATGAGCGCCGGGATGGGAGGCGGCGCCGACCGCTCCGCGTACCTGGCGTACGTGGTGCCGGGCATCGTGCTGATGACCATCGGCAGCACCGTGGTCGGCACCGCGGTCTCCGTCTCCCAGGACATGACCGAGGGCATCGTCGCCCGCTTCCGCACCATGGCGATCCACCGCGGGTCCCTCCTCGTCGGACATGTCGTCGGCAGCGTGCTGCGATCGACGGTGAGCGTCCTCCTCGTCGGCGCCGTCGCCGTGGCCAGCGGCTTCCGCTCCACCGACGCCACGCCCCTGGAGTGGCTGGCGGCGTTCGGGCTGCTCGTGCTCGTCGCCCTGGCCCTCACCTGGATCGCCGTCGGGATGGGCATGGTCAGCCCGAACGCCGAGGCGGCCAGCAACAACGCGCTGCCGCTGATCCTCCTGCCGCTCATCTCCAGCGCCTTCGTCCCGATCGACGCGATGCCCGGCTGGTTCCGGCCGGTCGCCGAGTACCAGCCCTTCACCCCGGCCATCGAGACCCTGCGCGGGCTGCTGCTCGGCAGCGCGATCGGCGCCGACGGATGGATCACGATCGGCTGGTGCCTGGCGCTCACCGTCCTCGGCTACCGCTGGTCGACGGCGGCCTTCCGGCGCGATCCGAAGTAGCCGGCGGCGCCGCGCGGCACCGGCCACGACGCCCGGCCCCGCACCGGCACGACACCTGACCCCGTACCGGTCACGACGCCCCACCGCCTCCACCGCACACCGCGGCCGGGCGGTGGGGCGGCCGCGTACCGGTGGCGCGCGCGGAGGGCGTCGCGTCGCAGGCAGGTGCCGGACCGTCAGCGGGCCCCACCCGGCCGGCCGCGGAGCCGCTCGCGGCCCCGCTCCGCCCGGCACCCGCGTTCCCATCCGCCGACCGCGCGCACGCCCCTCGTCAGCCCACGCCCCGGTCCGGTCGTGCGGCCGAGCAGAGCGCCTGGTCCACGATCCGCTCCAGGTGCTGCCGGGCGGCCTCTCCCGGCTGTGTGGTGACGGCGACGTTGACGGCGCGGCCGTCCTCGGTGACGCCGCCACGGGTCTCGTACCCCGTCATGCTGCCGCCGTGGCCCCAGTAGACCTCGCCGTCGCAGGAGAGCGGGGTACCGACCAGGCCGAGGCCGTAGCGGGCGCCGTCGGCGAAGGGGGGCCCGGCGGGGACCGTGGTGCGCATCTGGGCGAGCTGGGGCGCCGGAAGGAGACGGCCGCGCAGCAGCGCGATGTAGAAACGGTTGAGGTCGGAGTTGGTGGACACCAGCTGCCCGGCCGCCCAGGCCCAGGACGGGTCCCACTCGGTGGCGTCCACGAACGGTGCCCCCGGGGCCCCCTGGTGGTAGCCCCTGGGGTGGCGTTCGCGGATGCGCAGCTCACCGGGGGCGGGGAAGTAGGTGTGGCGCAGCCCGGCGCGCCGGATGACGCGCCGCTCGATCTCGGCGGCGAGGGGGTGTCCGGTGACCTGCTCCACGAGGAGCCCGGCGACCAGGTAGTTGGTGTTGCTGTACGCCCAGCGCTCGCCGGGCGCGAAGTCGGCCTGCTGCCGGAGCGCGAGGTCCAGGAGTTCGCGGGGCTCGTAGGAACGGATCTCGTCGCTCAGCTGGTTGACGTAGTTCGGCAGCCCGCTGGTGTGCTGGAGGAGCTGGCGCACGGTGATGCGGTCGCCGTCGATGCCCTCACCGCGCACCAGACCCGGCAGGTAGGTACCGACGAAGCCGTCGAGGTCCACCTTCCCCTCGGCGACGAGCTGCAGCACGACCACGGCCGTGAACGCCTTGGTGTTGCTGCCGACGCGGACCTGGCCGTCGCGGGGCACCCCGGCGCCGGTGGCGAGGTCACCGACGCCCGCGGTGTACGTACGGGTGTGGCCCCGTCCGTCCGTGACACCGGCCAGGGCGGCGGGCACGCCGTCGGAGCGCACGAGGGCGTCGAGGCCCTGCTGCACGGTACCGCCGTGCCGGGCGGCGGAGGGCGCCGCCGCGGCGGGCGGCACCACGGTCCCGGCCGCGAGCACGCCCGCGGCCACCGCGACCGCTCCCGCCACCAGGGCGCGTCCGCCCTTCCTCCCTCGTCCGGACGGACGGAACCGCTGCTCTGCCTGCTCGCGCACGCGCCAACTCCCCTGGGACCGCACAGACCTTCCGGAACGCCCCGGAAGGCCGCCGGATCACCTCGGCCGGGGCGGTTCCCCGGGCCGGGTCCCACGATGGCCGCCACGGCCCGCCCGCGACGATCCTGCTGACCACCGGATGCGGGGTGGGGCAAACCCCCGCCGCCGCACCTCGGTGACGAACCCTCCGTACGCCGCACGCCCGGCCGCCGGATCCCGGTACGTCGCGGTGCCGGCCGCCGCCCTCACGGCCCGGCCCCCGGCTTCCGGTGCGCTGCGTGCCAGGCACGGCCGGACGGTTCAGCGCCAGCCGCGCCACACGCGGCCAGTCGGCCGCCGCCGGGGCGGTCCGTCGCGCACCGGGGCGACGGCGCGGCACCCGCACCCGCAGCGCCCCCGGCGCGCTGCGGCACACCACGGGCGAGGTCAGCACCGCGTACTCCCCGTCGATGCCGACCGGCAGGACACCGGTGCCGGACTCGACGACGACCTCCCCGGCGCTCAGCCGCACCAGTCCCTGCGAGCCCGGGCCGCGGACCAGACGGGCCGCCTGGGCGGCGTCGGCGACCCGCACGCACACCACGCCCAGCAGACCCGAGTCCAGCCGTTCCCGGCGCCCCGGGTGGGCCGCGTCGACGGCCCGGCCGTAGGGATTGTTGCTGACGAGGAGGGCCTGCAACCCGTCGAAGCGCCTGCCGCCGGCCCGTGCCCGCAGCCCGGGCGCGCTCTCCTCGGTGAGGAGGCCGGGAAGGACCCGCAGCGCCGTGCGGGCCTTGGCGTCCCGGTAGGCCGGTTCGGTGACCAGGGACGCGTACGCGCCGAACGAGGCGTTGTTGACGAAGACCCGGCCGGCGGCGTACCCGAGGTCGATGCGGTGCTCCACGCCGTCGGTCAGCGCGTCCAGGGCCGCCGCCGGGTCGTCGCGGTCCAGGCCGAGATCGAGCGCGAGATGGTTGCGGGTGCCCGCCGGGATCACCACGAACGGCAGGTCGTGGTGGGCCGCGACCTCGGCCACCAGCGCCTGGGTCCCGTCCCCGCCCGCCACCGCCAGCAGGTCGGCTCCCTCGGCCACGGCCCGCCGGGCCAGTGCGGAGGCGTCCTGGCCCGGCTCCAGCAGGGACACCCGGCAGCCGGCCGCCCGGGCCTTCCCGACCAGCTGGAAACGGCCCACCTTGCCGCCGCCGGAGCGCGGATTCATGAGCACCCAGGGGGCGCGGGGCACCTCGGCGACGGTGGGCCCGGACCGCTGGGCCGCGGTGCGCGCGGGCCCGAGGGCGGTACGCGCGCACGTCACGGCCAGCAACCACAGCAGCACGGACAGCACGGCCGGTGCCAGCATGCCGGTCGCGGCGTACAGCGCGAGGACCGCGACCGGCGCGGTGACCGACAGGGCGGCCCCGAGCGCCCGAAGCGCACCGGTGTGCGCCAGCGTCCACCACACCCCGACGACGGTCAGCGCCAGACCGGCGACGCCCACCAGCGCCCACAGCACGCTCCGCACGCCGGCGGCGGCGAGCGGCACCAGCACGCTTCCCAGCAGGGCGAGCACCGCCAGGCGCGCCCGCCCGGCACGGTCCCCGGCGGATCCGGCCGGGGCTCCGGCCCCGCCCGGTCCGCCCACCCCGCCACGGTGCGGGGCCACGGTCCCTACCGGTCCCTCACGCCCGGTGCGGCGGGCGCTCCCCGGGCCGTTCGGAGGGGTCGTCGCCGCGGACCACGCACAGGGCCCAGATGACGAAGCCCGACATGGTGATCACCACCACCGACCACACCGGGTAGTACGGCAGGGAGAGGAAGTTGGCGACGATGACCAGTCCGGCGAGGACCACCCCCGCGACGCGTGCCCAGGTCGCGGTCCGCAGCATCCCGGTGCTGATGAGCACGGCCAGCGCGCCCAGGACGAGGTGCGTCCATCCCCAGCCGGTCAGGTCGAACTCGAACACGTAGTCCCGCGTGGAGAGGAAGACGTCGTCCTCGGCGATGGCCATGATGCCCCGGAGGATGTCGAGCACGCCGACGAGAAGGAGCAGCACGGCGGCGAAGACCGTCAGACCGGTTGCCCATTCCCGCTCCGCCGCGGGGGCCTGCCCGGTGGGTGCCGCGGTCATCGCGCACCCCGCTCCGCCGTACCGTGGCCGGTCAGGACCAGGTCCTTCGCCCTGCGGAACTCGTCGTCCGTGATGTCGCCGCGGGAGCGCATCTCGGACAGCGCGGCCAGCTCGTCGATGCCGCCGGTCCGGGCACCGGACGCGGCCTGCCGGATGTAGGCGTTGAGTTCCTCCTGCTGGGCACGGGCGTGCGCGGCCTCCCGGCGGCCCATGTTCCTGCCCCGGGCGACCACGTAGACGAAGACGCCCAGGAAGGGCAGCAGGACGGTGAACACCAGCCAGCCGGCCTTGCCCCAGCCGCTGAGGTCGTCGTCGCGGAAGATGTCGAGGACCACGCGGAACAGCAGGACGAACCACATGACCCACAGGAAGAACACCAGCATGCTCCAGAAGACGCTGAGCATGGGGTAGTCGTACGCCAGGTATGTCTGCGCGCTCATGTCTCCTCCTCCCGTCCCGGGCCACCGCCCGGTGCCGTCGTGTGCTGTCCTCAGCGTGTCCGCCGCACGGACTTGTGACCTCACCCGGTGCGGGTGAGTGCGGGGCCGGCCGGGGGTGCCGCACCGTCCCGCCGGGGTCACCCGGCCGGCCGGTCCTCCGTACGGCCGGCGGGCCCGGCGGCCGCCCCGAGCACCGCGAGGACGAGCAGGACGGCCACGGTGATGCCGAGCACGAGGGCCACCGCTCCGGCCGTGGGGTGGTTCCAGAGCACCAGGGTCAGCACCCCCGCCGCGATGACGACACCGGAGGCCCGCGCCCGGTGGTCCGCCAGCCGGCGACCGGTGGACCCGGTGTGCAGCCCGGCGCGGTACACCGCCCGCCCGGCGGCCGCCGTCCCCCGCTCCGCCCCCGAGCGGACGGCGCGGGCGGGACGCCCGGGGCCGTGGAGGTACCCGACAAGTGCCGTGATCACCGCCACCACAAGCAGGGTGAGGGTGCTGTCCCGCAGGAAGCGGACGAAGGTGTCGTAGATCGCCGCGGCCGCGTCGCCGGGCAGCACCCGGGGCGGCACCGAGTCCAGATAGACCCGTCTGGCGACGGCCAGCGCGACCAGCAGGACGGTCATCATCACGGCGACACCACAGGCCGTGACCACCAGCATCACCCGGTGCGCGGGGGCGATCCACACGGCGAGCACGGCGAACACGACGGTCAGTACCGGCAGCCAGGCACCGAGGACGTCCAGCAGTCGCATCGTGTCCTGCGCCGTGTCCAGCTCCTCCGTCCGGAACAGGGTGACCGTCCGGTCGCTGTCCGGAATGGCGGCCTCGCCGAAACCCGCCTCGACGAGCCGCTCCCGTACCTGATCGACGACCGGTCCCAGGTCCAGCTCGACTGCGCCGTCCCGGGCGTGCACCGCACCCTCGCCGTCACCGGTGATCACGTTCACCACCGCGGCGTGCGCCCGGCGGTTGGCCTCCTCCCACACCTGGGGGAAGGTGTCGCCGGTGACCACACGGGTGACGGTGCGGTCCACGGCGGCCCTGACCGCACTCCGCAGCGGACCCTCCAGCGACTCGGCCGCCGCGACGGTGCGGGCCGGGGCTCCGGCCTCCCGGAGGGAGCTGCTGAGCGCGTCCGTCACCGCGGCCACGTCCACGTTCCGCACCACCCGGTCCGTGAGCCGGTCGATCACCACCTGCTGCACCGGCGGCTCGGACGCGAGGGGCGCCACCGTCTCCACATAGCGGTCGGTGTCGGAGACCGTCTCCTGGACCCAGGCCGCGACGACGGCCAGGGGCGCGAGCAGCAGGGTCAGCACCAGGAACACCGAGGAGCCGGCCCGGCGGACCCACCGGTGGCGCACCGCGGCGTGGCGGCGCAGCCGCTCGTACTCCGCCCGTTCCCCGGCGGTCATGGCGTGGGAGCCGGGGGGACCGGGGGACGCGTCCGGGTTCATGGCTCTCCTCTCCCGTACGCCGTGGCGGGCACCGGGCGGGGCGGCCGTGCGGAGGGCGGACGTGCCGGCCGCTGCGGCCGGCCGACCGCTGCGGCCGTGCGCCCGCCGGCGGGTCCGCCGAGCGCCGGCCGGCCCGCGCGGCGGACCGCGGCGCCCCGTGGCGGCCCGCCGTCCCGGCGAGGCTGAACGGAGTGACCGGCCCGGTGACCGGCCCGGTCACTCCACCAGCTGCCGCATCTCCAGGACCCGCAGCCCCAGCGACTGGCAGCGGGCCAGCAACCCGTACAGGTGTGCTTCGTCCACGACCGGACCGAACAGGATCGTCTGGCCCGCCATCTCCACGTGGCCCAGCTCCGGGAACGCCTTGACCAGCGTTTCCGACATCTCTCCCTCGACCCGGATCTCGTAGCGCACGAGCGGTCCTCCCGTGGTCGGTCCCGGACGGTCGGGCGGGCGCCCCGTCCCCACGATCGTCCGCCCCCGTGCCCCGCCGGGCCTCACCCGCGACAGGTGACCCGCGCCCGGTACCGGACCCCGCGGTTCAGTGCGTCAGAGCGATCTTGAAGGAGACGATCAGCAGCCCCAGCAGCAGGTTGACCGACGCGGTGGCGGCCATCAGCCGTGGCGAGGCCCCGGCCCGGCGTGCCGCGGCCACGGACCAGCCCACCTGGCCGGCCACGGCGACGGCGAGGGCCAGCCACAGCGCACCGCGTACGTCCAGGCCCAGCAGCGGACTGACGGCCACGGCGGCGGACGGCGGGACGGCGGCCTTCACGATCGGCCACTCGTCACGGCACGCGTGCCACACGGCCCGGCGGTCCGGAGCCCGCTGCGCCAGGAGCGCCCCGAAGAGCTGGGCGTGCACGTGCGCCACCCAGAACACCACCCCGGTCAGCAACAGCAGCAGCACCAGCTCGACCCGGGGGAATGAGCCCAGGGAACCCGCGCCGATCACCACGGAGGCCGCGAGCAGCGACCCGTAGACGCCGCCCGTGTAGTCCGCGTGGGCGCGGCGTTCGGCGCGGCGCGACCCGCGCGTCGTGGCCGCGCCGGTCCTGGCGTACGTCCTGGCCACCGGCGACTCCCTCGCACCGCGGCGCCCCCGTCCGGCCGCTCCGGCGCGACGCCGCTCCCTCCACCGCACCCCGGGGCGCGTGCCCCGCGCCTCACCCGCGGTGGGGAGGGCCGCGCCGCGGGGGCGCGGGGGCGGGATCCGGCGCATCGGCGCATCCGTGCGGTGGCGCCGGGGGCGACTCCGGCCACCGGCCCGGTGGGCGGGTCGACGGGCGCGGACCCGGCGGACTCCCGGTCGTCCCGGTCACGGCGCGTCGCCCCGCCGCTCGGGGGCGGGAACGGGACGGGCCCGGACCGTGAGGGGTCCGAGCGGCCCCGGCTGTCGCGGGGGAGGGGGTGGGCCACCGCCCGCACGCCGCTCCACATGCCGGCGGGCGGGCGCCGCCCGCCCGCCGCCGGCACGCGCTCACAGCAGCCGGAGGTCGCGCGCCCGGCGTACGGCGTCGCCCCGCCGGTTCACCGCCAGCTTCCGGTACACGCTCTTGAGATGGGTCTTCACCGTGTTCACCGACACGTACAGATCGGCGGCGATCTCCTCCGCGGACATCATCCGGGCCAGCCGCTCCAGCACGTCCCGCTCCCGTCCGCTCAGCTCCACCGCGGCGAGCGCCGGGGGCGGCGGCTCCGGGCCGGACCGCGAGCCGGGCCTGCCGGGCGCGCCGGGCGTGAGCCAGCCCGCGGCCAGCTCGCGCGCCGGGGCCGTGGCCAGGAGCGGCCGGAGCCACGCCCCGGCGTCGAGGAACGGACGCCGCAGCCGCTCGCGCCGGGCGTCGAGGAGCGCCTGCGCCACCAGCCTGCGGGCCGTGGCGGCGTCCCCCGCGCCCGCCGCCGACCCGGCCCGCACCAGCGCTGCCCGCACGCTCACCGCCGGTCCGGTCCCGCCCCGGGGGTGCGGGTGCACGCCGTCGAGCAGGTCCAGGGCCGCCCCGTCCCGCCCCGCGGCGAGCTGGATCGCCGCGGCCTCCACGGCGCACGCGGGCTGTTCGGCGGACACCCGCCGGAGGGCCGCTGTGGCCTCCTCCGGCCGTCCTTCCGCGAGGTGGGCGGCGGACCGCACCAGTGCTTCCCGGCTCGTCGCCCACGGCGATGCCACGGCGGTGCGGACGTCCGGGTCCGCCGCCCGGACGGCGGCTCGTGCCCTGCCCCGGGCCAGCAGCAGCCGCGCCGTGACGAGGGCCCGTCCCGCCGCCGGCACCGGATCCGGCGTGCCGTGCGGCGGCACCGCGTCGAGCAGCGCCTGGGCCCGGTCCAGTTCATCGCGTTCGACGGCCACGGCGGCCAGGACCAGCCGTGCCACAGCGCAGCCGGACGGCTGGGGCAGCCCGGCCCGCTCCGCCTCGGACACCGCCGCGAGGGCCTTGCGTTCCGCCCGGCCGGGCCAGCCGTTCAGGTAGTCGATCAGTGCCAGGTGCCCCATCGACTCCAGCCGGGGGAGCACGGTGGCGGACCCGTCGCACAGGTCGGCCACGGCGGTCAGGACGGCACGCGCGTCCTCGAAGCGCCCGGCCCACAGGCGCGCCGACCCCAGGTGCGTCAGCAGCAGCGCGCGGATCTCGGGATGCTTGTCCAGCAGCTGTGCCGGGACGTCGCGGCACAGCCGGTCGGCCGTGCCGGCGGCCGTCTCGGCCTGCCGGGGACAGCCGGTGAGCCGGGCGGCCAGCGTCTCCAGCAGTGCGCAGCTCAGCCGGGCGGCCGCGGTGCCGGGCACGTCGCCGGCCAGGCGCCGCCCGGCGCGGCGCAGGTGGGGCAGGCCGCGGCCGGGGTCGGGTCCGGACAGGTCGCGGGCCGCTCGCACCAGGTCCGTGGCCGGACTCCCGTCACCCTCCATGGAGGAGAACAGCCGGGTCAGCTCGTCCGCGTGCAGGCCGGTGAGGAGCTGCCCGATCGCCAGATCGGCGACCAGTGCCCCGGTGGTGAGGTCCCAGTCGCCCGCGGCGGCGCCGTGCGCGAGGGCCTCCGGCAGCGAGCCGGAGCGGCGCAGCCACCGCGCGGCCCGCCGGTGGAGTTCCGGTTCCAGGCCGGGCAGGCGCTCGCGCAGGTGGGCCCGGAGGATCTCCCCGAACAGCGGATGGAGCTGGTACCAGGAGTGACCGAGGTGCACGATGAACGCGTTGTCGCGGTGCAGCCCGGCGAGGACGGCCCCGGCGTCGGTCCGCCCGGTCAGCGCGTCGGCCAGACCGGGACAGAAGCGCTCCAGGACGCTGACGCGCAGCAGCAGGTCCTGCGTCGTCGCCGGCCGCGCGTTGAGCACCTCGGCCAGCAGGAAGTCCGCGACCGTACTGCGGCCCGCCTCGAATTCCTTCAGGTACAGGTCCGGGTCCGCGCTCTCCCGCGCGGCCAGGGCGGACAGGCGCAGACCCGCGGCCCAGCCCCGGGTCCGGTCCACCAGGGCGCGCGCGGCGTGGAGGGGCAGTGCCAGGCCGTGCAGCTCCAGCAGCGCGGCGGCCTCCTCGGGGGTGAAGGCCAGCTCGGCGGCGCGGATCTCGGTCAGCTCGCCCGCCGCCCGGTAGCGGTGCAGCGGCAGCAGGGGTTCGGTGCGCGTGACGAGGACGAGCCGCAGGCCGTGCCCGGCGTGCCCCAGGACGAACCCCAGCTGCTCCGCGACCACCGGGGCGGTCACCCGGTCGTACTCGTCGAGCACCAGGACCACCGGCCGGTCGCGCTCGCTCAGCTCGGCGGCGAGGGCCGCCGGCATCCCGCGGTCGGTGGCGGCGGCCTCCGCCGGGGCCCGGACGGTGTCTGACACCGGCGCACCGCAGGCCCGCAGCGCCTGGAGGACGTACGCCCAGAACACCCCGGGACGGCTGTCCCCCGCCTCCACCGTGAGCCAGGCGACCGGCGGCGGCGCGGTGGCGGCCCAGTCGGCGGCCAGCAGCGTCTTGCCGGCCCCGGCCGGCCCGTTGACCAGCGTCAGCGGTGTGCGCAGCGCCCGATCGAGGTGGTGGGTCAGCCGCTGCCGCCGCAGGAACGTCGGAGGTCTCGCCGGGAGGGCGAACCGGGTGCGCAGGAACGGATCGCCCAGCGGATCGGCGCCGGGCACCGGCGCGACGACCGGTTCCCCGGCGTTCTCACAGGCCCCGGACACGGCGCTCACCACCCCTGCCGCCGGGAGACGTCCCGGGCGGCGCCTCCCCTTCCAGCATGTCCGCTCCACGGCCCGGGCGCGCGGCGGCCGGTGCGGGGCGGCCGTCCGGGCCGGTCGGTGCCGCGTACCGCGGCGGGGGAGCGCCGCCGTGCCGCCGCCCGGTCCGCTCCCGGGCCCGGAACCCCGCCCCGGGCGGCCCGGTACGCTGCGGTACGCTGAGGCGCGCCTCTCTGGTACGCCCGGACGGCCGCATGAGGGAGGTACTCCGGTGCACGGCCCGTGTCTGTACCCGGGCGGCGAAGCCGCGGCGGATCGCCACGTCGCGGTGGAGTACGCCAGCGACGACGAGTGGGCACGTCATCTCGTACCGTTCGTCCGGGACGGACTGGTCGGTGGTGAGCAGGTGCAGTACTACGCTGATGCCACCGATCCCGATGTGGTGACCCGGACACTCGCGGACCGCGGGGTGGACGTCGATTCCGCCCTGCGCCGCGGACAGCTCGTGGTGGCGACCGCCGAGGAGACCTATCTGTCCGGCGCCGGGTTCGACCCGGACGTGACGATCCGGTTCTGGCGGGAAGCCGTGAGCGAGGCCGCCGCCCGGGGATTCACCGGGGTACGGACGGTCGGGGAGATGTCCTGGACCGCCCGGGACGTAGCAGGCGCCGAACGCATGCTGGAGTACGAGCTGCGGATGCATTACGAGGTGGTGGAGCGGTTGCCCGCCCGGTCATGGTGCTTCTACGACCGGCGCCTGCTGTCCCAGGAGGACCTGGAGGTGCTGGCGGCGGCCCACCTGACGCGGTCGAGCGCGGATGCCGCCCCCGGCGGCAGGCCGGGACTGTCGGTGACCCCCCTGTCGGGACCGCCCGGCTTCCGGCTGGCCGGGTCCGCCGGCTACGAGAGCCGCCACGTCATCGCCTCCACGGCGGCCGCGCTCGCCGCGTCCCCGGCCCGGCGCCCCACCCTGGACCTCTCCCTCCTGGACCACCTCGACATCGCCGCCCTGGCCGACCTCGCCGACGCGGCGCGCCGGCGGTCCTGCGGCACGCCGGTGCGCATGCTCGGAGCACCGCCCGCGCTCCACCGCCTGCTGGAGCTCTTCCCGGAACTGGGCGAGGGCCTGGAGGTGGCGGACCGGTGACGATCGACATCGAACAGGCCTCCGCGGCGGCCCAGAGCGACCCGCACTTCCGGCATCCCGCGATCTTCTACACCACCGAAGAGGAGTACGGGGAAGGCGTCGGCACCTTCGTCCGTGCGGAGGCCGCCGGTGCCCGGCCGGTCCTGGTCGCCGTGCCCGGCGAACGCCTGACCCTGCTGCGGGACCTCATGGGCGCGGAGGGCGACCACATCACCTGGGTCGACATGCGGCAGGGGGGGCGCAACCCGGGACGCATCCTGTCGATGCTCCAGGAGTTCGCCGACCGGCACGCGGACCGGGACCCGGCCATCGTGGGCGAGCCCATCTGGGTGGGACGCACCCCCGCGGAGGCGCAGGAGGCCACCCGTCACGAGGCGCTGATCAACCTGGCCTTCGCCCGTCGGCGCGCCACCATCCTGTGCCCCTACGACACCGCCCTGCCCGAGGACGTCCTGGGCGAGGCCCACCGTACGCACCCGGTGGTCGGGGACCACGGCGGGTACCGGAGCAGTCCGCGCTACACGGACCCGCACGCGGTGTGCCGGGACTGCGACACCCCCCTGCCCGAACCCGCCGACCCGGTCGTGCTGCACTTCCGCGAGCGGGGCCTGGCGGGCGTGCGCGACAAGGTCGCGGACTGGGCCACGACGGCGGGTCTGTCCCCCGGCCGCCGGACCGACTGGCTGCTGGCGGTGAACGAGGCGACCGGCAACTCGGTGCGCCACGGCGGCGGGCACGGGACCCTGCGCCTGTGGCGCACGGCCGGCACGGTCGTCGCCGAGGTGCGGGACCGCGGGCGGTTCACCGACCCGCTGACCGGTCGGCGGCGCCCCGATCCGCTGGCCGCGACCGGCGGCCGGGGCGTGTGGATGATGCACCAGCTCTGCGACCTGGTGGAGATCCGGACACCGCCGTCCGGCATGGTGGTACGGCTGCACGTCGGCCTGGACTGACGGCGGGACGCGCCGCTGCCGCCGGGGCGGGCGGCCACGGCCCTCCCGGCCGTGCCCGGGGGCCGACCGGACCCCGGCCCGGCCCCGGGTACGGCCCGGACGCCGTCATGCGACCGGTGACCGGGCGGCCGGGCCCTTGGTGCGTGCGGTTTCGTCCTGGACGAGCAGCGAGAGCAGGGAGGCGACCGGGAGCCCGGCCTCCGCGGGGTGGCGCAGCACCTTGTCCGGCTCGATGCGGTAGGTGTTCGTGCGGCCCTCCCGGGTGTGGGAGAGATAACCGGCCTGCTCCAGATCGGAGATGATCCGCGCGACGGCGCGTTCCGTGAGGTGGCAGCGGGCGGCTATCTCGCGGACCCGGATGCTCGGGTTGTCGGCGATGGCTGCCAGGACGCGCGCGTGACTGGTGATGAACGTCCATCCGCGGTGTGACTGGGGCACTTCAACCATGCCCGGAATCTTAGGGGACCAGTGTTGCCGGAAACCACTTACATGACATAGTTTTCATGCAACGCGTGACGGTCCTCCGTGAGGGAGGCCAGGGAGGAGTCCGAAGGTGCCGTGGAGCGAGACCCCCGTACCGGCCCTCATGGGCGACGCCTCCGGGACGCCGTCGGAGGGGACCGCCGGTCCCGCTTTGCGGGAGGACGGTGTCCCGCAGTACGCCTGGGGAGGGGCCTGGGTGATCGTCGCCCGCGGTGCCTACGACCTGGACACCGTCGCCCCCCTGGCGGATGCGCTGAAGACCGCGGCCGGGGAGCACCCCAAGGTCGTCCTGGACGCCTCCGGCGTCACCTTCGCGGACTCGACGTTCCTCAACCTGCTCCTGGTCACCCACCACGCCGGCACCCTGCGGCTGGCCGCGCCGTCCGCCCCGGTCCGCCGGCTCTGCGAGATCACCGGGGTCGACGGCGTCCTGCAGATCCGGGACACGGTCGAGGACGCCGCCCTGTCCTGACGGCCGCGCCGTGACGGCCACCCCGCGGCGGCAGGCCATGGCGACGTGGCCGTGGCGACGGGGCCGTGCACGGTGCCCCGGGGGCGTCCGGGCGGCGTCCCGGCGGCCTCGACGCCGCCGAGGAGGCGGGGCGGGCCCGCGGCGTGGCCGTCCGGCGCGTCACGGTCTCAGTGCCGGAGGCGTCCGGAGCGCCGCGAGGTCCGGGGTGGTGAGGGCGAGTGCCGCGTCCAGGAGCGCGGAGGTCAGGGCGGGGAGCTGGTCGCGCGATTCGGGCAGCAGGAACAGCCAGGCGAAGACCGGGCCCACCAGCAGGGCGTTGAGGACGGCCGGGTCGGGACGGACGGTGAGCTCGCCGCGTGCGGTCGCGCGGTCCAGGATCTCGGTGAGCGTCCGGCGCTGGACCCCCAGGTACTTCTCGTCGAACCGGGCGCGCAGCGCGGGGTCGGCGTGGATGTCGGCCAGCAGGCCGGGGACCGTCCCCGGCGGCGGGGAGGCCATGGCGTCCGCGATCTCGGTGAGCGCGGCGGACAGGTCGGCCTGGAGCGAGCCGCGGTCGGGGGCCACGGCCAGGAACCGGTCCGGCAGCAGGACGTCGAAGATCATCTCCTGTTTGGTGGCGTGGCGCCGGTAGATCGCCGCCTTGCCCACGCCGGCGCGTGCGGCCACCTCGGCCATCGTGAGCCGGTTGTACCCCACCTCGGTCAGCAGCTCCCGGACGGCGGAGGCGATGGCGTCATCGACGCGGGTGTCCCGGGGGCGGCCCCCCGGGTTGCGAGCTTGCTTCCGAGCAGACATGGGTGCATCATACGGAACCAGGAGTACCGAAACCAGTAGTTCCAGAACTGGCGGTTCCGTATCCCTGGTGGGGCCGTGATCCGGCGCGCCGGCCGTGGTGCCGCGTGGTCCACGCGGACGGCGCCGGGCTCAGTCGCGACCATCGACGCGCGGACGGCCACCGCAGCCATCGCCGGGTCCCGGCCCGACCGACAGGGCACACCGGCTCGGAAGGAATGACCGATGCGAATCCCGAAAGCCGCCCACACCGCGCGACCGTGGCGGATCCACGAGTTCACCAAGGACTTCCGGATCGAGGACGTGTGGTCCTTCCGCGCCCCCGACGCCGGGCCGGACGACTTCCCCGTGATGCTCAAGGCGCTGAAGACGGCCTACGACACCCGCAAGGCCCCCGCCCCGGTCCGCTTCCTGTTCGCGGTGCGCTGGAAGCTCGGGGCCCTGCTCGGCTGGGACACCCCCCAGGCGGGACTGGGCGGGCGGGTCGCCTCGCTGAGCGACCGCCTCCCGCAGGACCTCGCGCGGACGGTCGAGAACGCCGTCCCGTGCTCCGACCCGTTCTCCGATGTGTACCAGCTGGACGACGAGGCGGCCCGCGAGCTGGGCAACAAGACCGTCCACACCATCATGCACCTGGGCTGGGTGCCGACCGGTGACGGCGGTTACGAGCTGCGCATGGCGGCGCTGGTCAAGCCCAACGGGCTGTTCGGGCGGATCTACATGGCGGGCATCCTGCCGTTCCGTTACCTCATCGTCTATCCGGCGCTGACCCGCCAGTGGGAACGTGCCTGGATCGAGCACGGCCGTCCGTACCGGCGCGCCGCGGAAACCGCGCGGGGCGAAACCGCCGGCGGGAAAACCGCCGGCCAGGGCTGATCCGGACGTCCGGCGCGCGAACTCCCCTTTGTCACACACGAACCCCCGGGTCCACGGCCCGGGGGTTCGTCGTGTGCCGGGCGCGTACCGCCGGGGCGGGGCCGGATAACCGCCCGTGGTGGGTGCGGGCGTACGCCCCACCAGGGCTTTCGGAGTTGTCAATACGTACTCTTGCTTATACCGGTCCCGCTGTTCCTGGGTGACGCTGAAGAGGTGGAGGACCGGTGCGCCGCTCACGACAGCGCGCCGCCGGCCGGCCCGACGCGCGATATGGGAGCAGGTTGAGCGGAATCGAATCCACCCGGGGCGGCGCTCCGCCGTCCCCGGCCGGTCGGCGGGCGGGCGGAAACCGGCCCGGCGCGGCACGGAACACGGTGCCGGGCACCCGTATTGGAATATTTGGAATTCAACTTTCCGGTGACGCCGGGCCGTTCGGCACCGCGCCGGACGCGCCTCCCGGGCCCTCGGTGCCCTGGTTGCGACCGGGTTCGGCTCCCCGTGAGACGGACCTCACAGCGGATCCGGGCGTTACGGCGCCGATGAGGTGTATCCGGCCGGGGGTGGCCACGGTCTTGTGCGGGTGAGGCCGGATCGATGAATGCACAAGGGGGTCTTGGGTCCGCACCCGTCCGTGGGGCCTCGCGTATGTCGTCATGACGGATCGGCGTGGTGGGAAAACCCGATGAATCACCGGCGCCCGCGGGCGTGCCGCCGTGTCGTGGGGTGACGTGGGAATCCGCTCGGCCGGTGGCAGGTGTTCCCGCGACGCGGTCACCGGCCCGCGCTGCTGGACAGGGGAAGAGTGAATTCGGGGGGACACGGAAGTGCCTTGACCAAGGGCATTTCGAGAACGGGGAATTCAGGCGCAGGAACGTGTGTACGGAGCGGGGCGTGGCCGATGACGACTTCTTCGCCCTGCCGCCGGACGCGGAACCCGAATCGGGCGGGACCGGCCCGCGAGGGAATTGCCGGAAAAGGGATTCGCGGGGGGCGAGCGCTCGCGAACCGGTCGAGGCCGCGGCAACGCGGAACGTCGTTGAGGCCATCGAAGCCGAGTTCAGTGAGGTACGAGGGAAGGCATGACTACGGTGAGTGACGAGCAGCAGGAGAAGCTTCTCCGTTACCTCAAGAAGTCCGCGATCGAACTCAACGAGACGCGGGCGCTGCTGCGGGAGGCGGAAGAACGCGCCACCGAGCCGCTCGCGGTGGTCGGCATGAGCTGTCGCTACCCCGGCGCGGAGTCCCCGGACGAACTGTGGGAGCTGGTCGCCGACGGCCGCGACGCGATATCCGGTTTCCCGCCCGACCGGGGCTGGGACCTGGAGCGGCTGTACGACCCCGACCCCGACCGGCTGGGCGCCAGTTACACCCGCGCGGGCGGATTCGTGCCCAGCGCCACGACGTTCGACGCCGACTTCTTCGGGATCAGCCCGCGCGAGGCGCTGTCCATGGACCCGCAGCAGCGGCTGCTGCTGGAGCTGTCCTGGGAGGCGTTCGAGGACGCCGGCATCGACCCGGCCACGCTGCGCGGCAGTGACACCGGCGTCTTCTGCGGCGTCGGCCCCTCGGACTACGCGGCGGTACCGGCCGGCGCGGCACCGCAGATCGAGGGGCTGCGGCTGACCGGCGGCACGACCAGCGTGGTCTCCGGCCGTGTCGCCTACACCTTCGGCCTGGAGGGGCCGGCCCTGTCGGTGGACACCGCGTGCTCGTCGTCGCTGGTGGCCCTGCACCTGGCCGCCCGGGCACTGCGCACCCGGGAATGCTCCCTCGCCCTGGTCGGCGGCGTGACGGTGCTGGCCGGGCCGACGCTGTTCCTGGACTTCAGCCGGCAGCGAGGGCTGGCGCCGGACGGCCGGTGCAAACCCTACGCGGCCGCCGCCGACGGCACCGGGTTCGCCGACGGCGCGGGGGTGGTGGTGCTGGAGCGGCTGTCGGACGCGCGGCGCAACGGGCACCGGGTGCTGGCGGTGGTGCGCGGCAGCGCGGTGAACCAGGACGGGGCCAGCAACGGCCTGACCGCCCCGAACGGCCCGTCGCAGGAGCGGGTGATCCGTCAGGCGCTGGCCAACGCCGGGCTGTCACCGGCGGACGTGGACGCCGTGGAGGGGCACGGCACGGGCACCAGGCTGGGCGACCCGATCGAGGTCCAGGCCCTGCTGGCCACCTACGGTCAGGAACGCGAGCACGGCCCCCTGTGGCTGGGCTCGATCAAGTCGAACATCGGGCACGCCTCCGCGGGCGCCGGGATGGCCGGCGTGATCAAGATGGTGCAGGCGCTGCGCCACGAGGCGCTGCCCGCCACCTTGCACGTGGACCGGCCCTCGCCGCACGTGGACTGGGCCTCCGGCGGCGTCGAGCTGCTGACCGAGATGCGGCCGTGGAAGTCCGACGGACGGCTGCGCCGGGCCGGCGTGTCCTCCTTCGGCGTCAGCGGCACCAACTGCCACGTGATCCTGGAGGAGGCACCGGACGAGACGCCCGCCGACACGGTCGGGGCGGCCCCGGTCACCGAGCTGCCGGTGGTCCCGGTCCTGGTCTCCGCCCGCGGCGCGGCGGCGCTGCGGGCCCAGGCCGAGCGGCTGCGGGCCGGCGTGCTGGCCCGCCCGGAGGTCACCCTGGCCGAGGTCGGGTTCTCCTCCGCGACGACCCGGGCCCACCTCGACCACCGCGCCGTGGTGCTGGCGTCCGACCGCGACGCGCTGCTGGCCGGGCTGGCCGGGCTGGCCGGGCTGGCCGCGGGCGAGCCGCCGGCGACGGCGGCCGAGGGCAAGGTGCTCACCTCCGGGGCCCGGCCGGTGTTCGTCTTCCCCGGCCAGGGGGCGCAGTGGGAGGGCATGGCGGTCGAACTGCTCGACTCCTCCCCGGTGTTCGCGCGGGAGATCGCGGCCTGCGGTGACGCGCTGGGCGAGTTCGTGGACTGGCGGCTGGAGGACGTGCTGCGCGGGGCGGCCGGCGCGCCGTCGCTGAAGCGGGTGGACGTGGTCCAGCCCGCGCTCTTCGCGGTGATGGTGAGCCTCGCGGCGCTGTGGCGCTCCTACGGCGTGGAGCCGATGGCGGTGGTCGGCCACTCGCAGGGCGAGATCGCCGCGGCCGTGGTGGCCGGCGGGCTGTCCCGGGCCGACGGCGCGCGGGTGGTGGCGCTGCGGTCGCGGGCCGTCGCCCAGCGGCTCGCCGGCCACGGCGGCATGGTGTCGGTGGCCGTGCCGGCCGAGCGGGCCGAGGAGCTGATCGCCCCCTACGAGGGCCGGGTGTCCATCGCGGCGGTCAACGGCCCGGCGGCCGTGGTGCTGGCCGGGGAGCCCGCCGCCCTGGAGGAGCTGATCGCGGCGTGCGAGCGCGCCGAGGTGTGGGCCCGGCGGATCGCGGTGGACTACGCCTCGCACTCGCAGCAGGTGGAGGCCATCGAGGACGAACTGGCCCGGCTGCTGGGGGCGGTGGCCCCGCGGACGGGAACGGTCCCGTTCTACTCCACCACCCAGGGCGCCTTCATCGACACCGCCGGGCTCGACGGCGCGTACTGGTACCGGAACCTGCGGGGCCGGGTCGGGTTCGAGCCGGCGGTCCGCGCGCTGGTCGACAACGGCGCCGGCTGCTTCGTGGAGATGTCGCCGCACCCGGTGCTGACCATGGCGGTGGAGGACACCGTCACCGACCACGGCGCGGCGTCCCGCGTCGGCGTCGTCGGGTCGCTGCGGCGTGACGAGGGCGGCTTCCAGCGGTTCGCGCTGTCGGTGGCCGAGGCCCACACCGCCGGCGTGACGGTGGACTGGTCGGCGTTCTACGAGGGCAGCGGAGCGCGCGCGGTCCCCCTGCCGACCTACGCCTTCCAGCGCAGCAGGTACTGGCTGACGTCCGGCACCGGCACCGGGAGCGCCTCGGCCGTCGGCATGCACACCGTGGACCACCCCGTCCTGGTGGCCGCCTCACGGGTCGGCGACCGGGACGAGTGGGTGTACACCGGCCGGCTCTCCGCGGACTCCCAGCCGTGGATCCGGGACCACGTGGTCTTCGGCATCCCCATCGCGCCGGGCACCGCGCTGGTGGAACTGGCGCTGGCCGCCGGCGTCCGGAGCGGGTACGGGACCCTGGACGAGGCGGTGCTCCAGGCCCCGCTGGTCGTCGACGACGAGGCGGGCTGCCGGATCCAGGTGACCGTCGGCGCCCCGGAGGACGACGGGCGCCGCGAGGTCGCGGTGTACTCGGCCCCGGACGCCGGACCGGACGGCGAGACCCCCGAACCGGTCTGCCACGTGCGCGGCTGGCTGACCGCCGAGACCGCCCCGCCCGCCCCGGCCCCGGCGCAGTGGCCGCCGGCGGGGGCCGAGCCGATCGCGGTGGACACGCTGTACGAGCGGATGGAGACGGCCGGACTCGACTACGGGCCGCTGTTCAAGGGCATCCGGGCCGCCTGGCGCGTCGGAGGCGAGATCTGCACCGAGGTGGCGCTGCCCGACGACGCCGACGACGACGGCTTCGTGCTGCACCCGGCCCTGTTCGACGCCGCCCTCCAGGGCGCCCTGGTGGACAAGGACCCGAACGCGTCGGTGGAGATGCCGTTCACCTGGTCCGGGGTGCGCCCGGGGCGCCGGACCGGCGCGGCACGGGTGCGGATCACCACCTCCGGCGCCGGACTGCACATGGACATGTTCGACGAGACCGGCGAGCCGGTGATGAGCGTCGGCGGCCTGGTGTACCGGACGGTGGACCCGGCGCAGCTCGAAGCCGCGCGCGGCGCGGGCCCGGACTCCCTGTACCAGGTGGAGTGGGTGCCGGTGCCGGCCGGGCCGGCGGAACCGGCGCGGCTGGTCCATGTGGCCGGGGGCGCCGACGCCTTCCCGGACCTGGACGCGGTGGCGCGGGCGGTCGCCACGGGCGACGCGGCCCCGGACGCGATCGTGGTCCGGATCGCCCCCGACGCCACCTCGGACACCCCGGCCGTGGCGGCCCGCGCGGCCGCCGAGGAGATGCTCACCACCGTGCAGCGGTGGCTGGCCGACGAACGCCTGGGCGCGGCCCGGCTGGTCGCGGTCACCCGCGGCGCGGTGGCGCTCGACGGGGAGGTCCCGGACATCGCCCGGGCCACCGCGTGGGGCCTGGCGCGGAGCGTCCAGTCCGAGCACCCGGGCCGGATCGTGCTGGTGGACCTCGACGACGACGGTGCCGACGTGCCCTGGGACGCCCTGCTGGCGGCCGACGAACCGCAGCTCGCCGTGCGGGCGGGCCGGGTGTCGGCGCCGCGGCTGGCCCGGGTGCCCGCGGTACCCCAGGACGCGGCGCGTCCGCTGGACCCGGCCGGCACCGTGCTGGTCACCGGCGGCACCGGTGGCCTGGGCGCGGTGTTCGCCCGTCACCTGGCGGCGGAGCACCGCGTGGAGAACCTGCTGCTGGTCAGCCGGCGCGGCCCCGATGCCGAGGGCGCCGCGGAGCTGGAGGCCGAACTGACCGCCCTCGGCGCGCGGGTGCGGATCGAGGCCTGCGACATCGCCGACCGGGACCAGGTCGTCGCCCTGCTGGACTCCCTCCCGGCGCCGCTCACCGCGGTGGTGCACACCGCCGGGGTGCTCGCCGACGGGGTGGTCGAGTCGGTCACCCCCGACCAGCTCGCCGAGGTCATGCGGCCCAAGGTGGACGCCGCCTGGCTGCTGCACGAACTGACCGCGGACGCGGACCTGGCGGCGTTCGTGCTGTTCTCCTCGGGCGCCTCGCTGTTCGGCAACCCGGGGCAGGCCTGCTACGCCGCCGCGAACGCCGGACTCGACGCGATGGCGCAGCGGTTGCGCGCCGCCGGAGCGCCGGCCACCTCGCTGGCGTGGGGGGTGTGGGGCGACGGGGCCGGGATGGCCGGCCGCCTGGACCGGACCAACGTGGCCCGCATCGAGAGCGCCGGTGTGGCCCTGCTGCCGGTCGACCGGGGCCTGGAGCTGTTCGACCACGCGCTGCGCCTGGACACCGGGCTCCTGGCCCCGGTGCAGCTGGACATGGCCGGACTGCGGGCCCAGGCCCGGTCCGGGGCGCTGCCCCCGCTGCTGCGCCAGCTGGTGCGGGTCCCGGCACGGACCGCCGAGCCCGCCGGCGGCTCGCTCGCCCAGCGGCTGGCCGGGGTCGCCGGCGAGGACCGCGAACAGGTGGTCCTGGAGGTGGTCCAGGCCCAGGTGGCGGCCGTGCTCGGGCACGAGTCGGCGTCGGCGATCGACCCCGAACGGACCTTCAGCGACATGGGGTTCGACTCGCTCGCCGGCGTCGGGCTGCGCAACCGGCTCAGCAAGATCACCGGCCTGCGGCTGCCCGCCACCCTGGTCTTCGACCACCCGAACGCGGCGGCGGTCACCCGGTACCTGCTGGAGTCCGTCGAGCCGGAGGCCGCGGCGGGCGGCCGGGGAGGCGGCCCGGCGGCCGGCGACGACACCGCCGAGATCCGCGCGGTGCTCGCCTCGATCCCGGTCGAACGCCTGCGCAGGGCCGGGCTGCTGGACACCTTGTTCGAGCTGGCGCGCGGTGACGTGCCCGAGGAGGAGGCCCCGGACGGCGGCGAGGAGTCGCTCGACGACCTCGACGCGGACGCCCTGATCCGGATGGCCCGGGGGGACCGGTAGGTGCGCGACGCCGACCTGGACGCCGACCGCCGCGTGGGAAGTGAGGAACCAGCATGACCGCAAAGACGAACGAACTCATCGACGCGCTGCGGATGTCGATCAAGGAGAACGAGCAGCTGCGCAAGCAGAACCGGCAGCTGCTGACCCGATCGGCCGAGCCGCTGGCGATCGTGGGCATGAGCTGCCGGTTCGGCGGCGGCGCGACCTCGCCCGAGGGCCTGTGGCAGCTGCTGGCGGAGGGCCGCGACGCCATGGTGCCGCTGCCCGAGGACCGCGGCTGGCAGGTGGACCGCCTGTACCACCCCGACCCCGACCACCCGGGCACCACGTACGCCCGCACCGGCGGATTCGTCGACGGGGTCGCGGAGTTCGACGCCGGCTTCTTCGGGATCGGCCCGCGCGAGGCCCTGGCGATGGACCCGCAGCAGCGGCTGATCCTGGAAGGCGCGTGGGAGGCGTTCGAGAACGCCGGGATCGACCCGACGAGCCTGCGCGGCAGCGACACCGGCGTCTTCTGCGGTGCCATCAGCTCCGAGTACGGCGCCACGATGCCCCCGGAGCTGGGCGGCTACCGGCTCGGCATCCTGACCAGCGTGCTGGCCGGGCGGATCTCCTACCTGCTGGGCCTGGAGGGCCCGGCCGTCACGGTGGACACCGCCTGTTCGTCGTCGCTGGTGGCGCTGCACCAGGCCGCGCAGGCGCTGCGGGCCGGTGAGTGCTCGATGGCGCTGGTCGGCGGGGTGACCGTGCTGTCCAGCCCCACCCTGCTCGTGGAGTTCAGCCGGCAGCGCGGGCTGGCGCCCGACGGCCGGTGCAAGGCGTACTCGCAGGACGCCGACGGCACCGGGTTCGCCGACGGCTGCGGCCTCATCGTGCTGGAGCGGCTGTCGGACGCGCGGCGGCGCGGGCACACCGTGCTGGCCGTCGTCCGGGGCAGCGCGGTGAACCAGGACGGCGCCAGCAACGGCCTGACCGCGCCGAGCGGCCCGGCGCAGGCCCGGGTGATCCGGGCGGCGCTGGCCAGCTCCGGTCTGTCGGCGGCGGACGTGGACGCTGTGGAGGGCCACGGCACCGGAACCGAGCTGGGCGACCCGATCGAGGCGCACGCGCTGCTGGACACCTACGGCCGGGAGCGGGTGAACGGCCCGCTGTGGCTGGGGTCGGTCAAGTCGAACATCGGTCACACCTCGGCGGCCGCCGGTATCGCCGGTGTCATCAAGATGGTGCTGGCGATGCGGCACGAGATGCTGCCGGCCACCCTGTACGCGGACACCCCGTCGACGAACGTGGACTGGGACCGCGGCCAGGTCGCCGTGCTCTCGCAGCCGCGGCCGTGGCGGCCGGCGGAGGGCCGCCCGCGCCGGGCCGGTGTCTCCTCGTTCGGCGTGAGCGGCACCAACGTGCACGTCATCCTGGAGGAGGCGCCGCCGGCACCCGCCGCGCCCGGCGCCACCCCGGAGCCGGACCCGGACCGTCCCCGGCGGCCGGCCGGCGTGGTGCCGGTGCTGGTCTCGGGACGCACCGAGGCGGCGCTGCGGGCGCAGGCCGAGCGGCTGCGCGACCACCTCGCGCGGCGGCCGGAGCTGACGCCCCTCGACATCGGGTACTCGACGGCGACCACGCGCGCCCTCCTGGAGCGGCGCGCGGTGGTCACGGCGGCCGACCGGGACGGGCTGATGGCCGCGCTGGCGGACCTGGCGGCCGGGGAGCCCGGGGCGGTCACCGGAGGCGCGGTCGCCGGGAAGACGGCGGTCCTCTTCACCGGCCAGGGCTCCCAGCGGGCCCGGATGGGCGCCGGACTGGCGGCGGTGTACCCGGCGTTCTCCGCCGCGCTGGACGAGGTGTGCGCGGTGGTGGACCCGCTCCTCGGCCGGCCGGTGCGCGAGCTGCTGAGCGCCGAGCCCGGCTCCGACGCGGCGGCGCTGCTCGACGCCACCGAGTACACGCAGGTGGCGCTGTTCGCCGTCGAGGTGGCGCTGTACCGGTTGGTCGAGTCGTTCGGCGTGCGGCCGGATTACCTCATCGGGCACTCGGTGGGCGAGATCGCCGCGGCGCACGTGGCCGGGGTGCTGTCACTGGAGGACGCCGCGGCCCTGGTGGTGGCGCGCGGCCGGCTGATGGGGGCGCTGCCCGCGGGCGGCGCGATGGTGGCGGTGCAGGCCACCGAGGACGAGGTCGCCGCGACGCTGGACGGCTACCGGGGCAGGCTGGAGATCGCCGCGGTCAACGGCCCGCGGGCGGTGGTGGTGTCCGGCGACGCCGACGCCGCCGAGGAGTGGCTGCCGCGCTTCGCGGACCGGAAGACCTCGCGGCTGAAGGTCTCGCACGCCTTCCATTCGCCGCGGATGGAGCCGATGCTGGCGGAGTTCGCCTCCGTCGCCCGCACCCTGCGGTTCTCCGCGCCGAAGATCGCGATCGTGTCCAACGTGACCGGCGAGAAGGTGACCGACGAGATCACCGACCCGATGTACTGGGTGAAGCACGTCCGGCAGGCGGTGCGCTTCGCCGACGGAGTGCGGACCCTGTACCGGCTGGGTGCCCGGCGCTTCCTGGAGCTGGGCCCGGACGCGGTGCTGACCGCCATGGCCGGGCAGACCCTCGACGACGCCGACGCCGGTGACGCGGTCCTGGTCCCGGCGCTGCGCGCGCGGCAGGACGAGGCGGAGACGTTCGCCCGCTTCCTCGGCGCGGCGCGGATCGCCGGTGCCGAGGTGGACTGGGCGGCCTACTACGCCGGCACCCCGGCGGCCCGGGTCGAGCTGCCGACGTACGCCTTCCAGCGGGAGCGGTTCTGGCTGGCCCCGGGCACCGGCTCGGCCGACGCGGCCGCGGCCGGACAGGTCGGGCTGGACCACGCGGTGCTCACCGCCGCCGTACCGGTGGCCGACCGCGACGAGTGGGTGTTCACCGGGCGCGTCGCGGCCGGCACCCAGCCGTGGATCGCCGAGCACGTCGTGCACGGGGCGCTGGTGCTGCCCGGTGCGGCGCTGGTCGACGTGGCGCTCACGGCCGGGGCGGCGGTCGGCTGCCCGGCGCTGGAGGAGCTGGAGATCACCACCCAGGTGGTCCTCACCGACGAGCCCCGGCAGGTGCAGGTCACCGTCGGTGCCGCCGACGCCGACGGCCGCCGCGAGATCGCCCTCTACACCCGCGCCACCGCCACCGCCGGCGAACCGCCGGAGGCGGTCTGCCACGCCCGGGGCCGGCTCGGTGCCACCCCGGCGCCGCCGGTGCCCTTCGAGGCGGAGTGGCCGCCCGCGGGCGCCGAACCGGTACCGGTCGACGACCTCTACGCGCGCCTGGCGGAGGCCGGGGTCGACCACGGCCCGCTGTTCCAGGGCGTGCAGGCGGCCTGGCGCCGCGGCGCGGAGGTCTACACCGAGGTCGCGCTGCCCGACGACATCGACGGCACCGGGTACGGGCTCCACCCCGCCCTGTTCGACGCGGCCCTCCACGGCGGCCTGCTCGACACCGAGCCGGGTGCCGCGCCGCAGCTGCCGGTCTCCTGGGCGGACGTGTCGTTCGGGCCGGCCACCGCGGCGCGTCTCCGGGTACGGATCACGGCCGCGGACTCGGTGCTGCGGGTGGACGCGGTGGACCTCGACGGCGAACCGGTGCTGTCGGCCGGCCGGGTCGGCCACCGGCCGGCCCCGCACCTCGGCGGTGCGCTGCGGCACGGCACGGACGCCCTGTTCGAGCCGGTCTGGACCGCGGTGGACGCACAGCCGTCGCCGGCTGCGAGGATCGCGGTCCTGGGCGAACTGGAGGCCACCGGGGAGAGGTTCGCCGATCTCGACGCCCTGGAGTCGGCCGTCGCCGGCGGCGCGCAGGCGCCCACCCTCGTCCTGGCCCCGGTCCCGGAGCCGGAGGCGGACGGCGGCCCCGGGGTGCGGGAGCTGTGCGGGCGGGTGGCCGAGGCGGTGCGCCGCTGGGTGGCGAGCCCCCTGTCGGCCGACGCCCGGCTGGTGCTGGTGACCCGCGGCGCGGTCGCGGCCGGCGGCCTCGTGCCCGATCCCGCACCGGCCGCGGTCTGGGGCGCGGTCCGCGTCGCCCAGTCCGAACACCCGGACACGGTGGTGCTCGTCGATCTCGACGACCGGGCCGCCGTGGACTGGACCGTGCTCGGCGAGCTGGACGAGCCGGAGCTGGCCGTCCGCGAGGGCACGCTGCTCGCCCCGCGCCTCACCCCGGCCCCCGCGGCCGGGGCCGGACCCGCGTGGGACCCGGCCGGCACGGTACTGATCACCTGCGGCCCCGGCGGTGCCGGCCCGGCGGTCGCCCGGGAACTGGCCCGGCGCCACACCGGACCGCTGCTGCTGGCGGCCCTCGGCGGCCCGGACCGGGCCGCCGAGGCGGTGGCCGCCGACCTGGCCGGGACGGGCGCCCGCGCGGTGGTCTGCGACACCACCGACGCGCTCGCCGACGTACTGGCCTCCGTGGACGGCCCGCTCACCGCGGTGGTGCACGCCCCCGGGCCGGCCGCCGACGGCACCCTGCGGACCCACACCGGCGACCAGCTCGACCGGGCGGTCGGCGCGAAGCTCGACGTCGCGCTGCGGCTGCGTGAGCTGACCGCCGGTCAGGACCTCGCCGCCTTCGCGGTGATCTGCTCCGACGCCGGACTCCACGGCACCGCCGGGCGGGTGGCCGACGCCGCCGCCGACGCGGCCCTGGAGGCCGTCGTCCACCGGCTGCGCGCCGAGGGCGTGCCGGCCACCGCACTGGTGTGGGGCGCCTGGGTGGACGCCACCGAGGAGCCCGAACTGGTGCGGCAGCTGGTCCACCGGATCGGCGCGGCGCCGGCCCTGCTCACGCCGGTCCGCGAGGACGCGGCCGAACTGCGGGCCCGGGCCCGCCGGGGAACGCTCGCCGCGCGGCTGCGCGGACTGGTCCGCACGCCCGCCCGGCGCGACCGGGCCGGCGGATCGCTGGCGCGCACGCTCGCCACGACCCCCGAGGCGGACCGGGTACGGGTCGTCCTGGACCTGGTGCGCGCGCAGGTCGCCGCGGTGCTGGGGCACGCATCGCACACCGCGATCGACCCCGAACGCCCCTTCAAGGACGTGGGCCTGGACTCCATGGGCGCGGTCGAGCTGCGCAACCGGCTGACCCGGGTCAGCGGCCTGCGGCTGTCGGCCACCACGGTCTTCGACCACCCGACCCCGGCGGCGATCGCACGGCTGATCGTCGGCGAACTGGCCGGGACCGGTGACACGGCACGGCCGGCGGTCCCCGCGCGCCGCCGCCCGGTCGACGAACCGCTCGCCATCGTCGGCATGAGCTGCCGGTACCCGGGCGGCATCAACTCGCCCGACGAACTGTGGGAGTTCGTGGCGGCCGGCCGGGACGGGATGACCGGCTTCCCCGCCGACCGCGGCTGGAACACCGACGAGCTGTACCACCCCGACCCCGAGCACCCCGGCACCACCTACGCGCGGATCGGCGGGTTCATCGAGGGCGCGGGCGACTTCGACGCCGGCTTCTTCGGCATCGGCCCGCACGAGGCACGGGCGATGGACCCCCAGCAGCGCTGGCTGCTGGAGGGCGCCTGGGAGGCGTTCGAGCACGCGGGCATCGACCCGACCTCGCTGCGCGGCACCGACACCGGCGTGTACTGCGGCGCGGTGAACCCGGACTACGGCACCGCGGTGCCGCCGGAGCTGGAGCAGTTCCACATGACCGGTGTGATGTCGAGCGTGCTGTCCGGGCGCATCGCCTACACCCTGGGGCTGGAGGGCCCGGCGATCACCGTGGACACCGCCTGCTCCGCGTCGCTGGTGGCGCTGCACCTGGCGATGCAGGCGCTGCGGGCCGGCGAGTGCTCCCTCGCCCTGGCGGGCGGCGTGACGGTGATGTCCACCCCGGTGGCCCTGACCGACACCGCCCGCATCCACGGCCTGTCACCGGACGGCCGGTGCAAGGCCTTCTCGGCCGCCGCGGACGGCACCTCCTTCTCCGACGGCATGGGCCTGCTCGTGCTGGAACGGCTCTCCGACGCCCGCCGCAACGGCCACCGGGTCCTGGCGGTGCTGCGCGGCAGCGCGATCAACCAGGACGGCGCCACCAACGGCCTGACCGCGCCCAACGGCCCCTCCCAGGAGCGGGTGATCCGGGCGGCCCTGGCCGCGTCCGGGCTGCGGCCGGCCCAGGTGGACGTGGTGGAGGCGCACGGCACCGGCACCAAGCTGGGCGACCCCATCGAGGCACACGCGCTGCTGGCCACCTACGGCCAGGACCGCGACCGGGGCCCGCTGCGGCTGGGCTCGGTCAAGTCCAACATCGGGCACGCCGGCCCCGCCGCCGGCGTCGCCGGGGTGATCAAGATGGTGCAGGCGATGCGCCACGAACTGCTGCCGCGCACCCTGCACGTGGACGAGCCGTCCCCGCACATCGACTGGGACGCCGGCGAGGTCGAGCTGCTCCTGGAGGACCAGCCCTGGAAGACCGACGGCCGGCCGCGCCGGGCCGGGATCTCCGCCTTCGGCATGAGCGGCACCAACGCCCACGTGATCCTGGAGGAGGCCCCGGCGGCCGACCCGGCGCCGCGGACCGACGGCCGGCCGCTGCCCGCCGTGCCGGTGCTGCTCTCCGCCCGTACCCGGGCCGCGCTGCGGGCGCAGGCGGACCGGCTCCACGCCCATCTGCTCGCCAACCCCGGCCTCGACCCGCTCGACGTCGGCTTCTCGACGGCGACGACCCGCGCGGCCCTGCCGCGGCGGGCCGCGGTCGCGGCCCGGGACCGGGCCGAACTGCTCGACGGACTGGCGGCGCTGGCCGGCGACACCCCGGCCGAGCACACCGTCGACGGCAAGGCGCTGGACGGCAGGACGGTGTTCGTCTTCCCGGGCCACGGCTCGCACTGGACCGGGATGGCGGTGCGGCTGCTGGACACCGCGCCGGTCTTCGCGGACGAGATCGCCGCCTGCGGGCGGGCGTTCGCGCCGTACGTGGACTGGGACCTGGAGGAGGTGCTGCGCGGCGCGCCCGGCGCGCCGTCGCTGGACGCGTCGGACGGCGCGGTCGCGATGGACGTGCTCCAGCCGGCGATGTTCTCGGTGCTGGTCTCCCTGGCGGCGCTGTGGCGGGCCCACGGGGTGGAACCGGACGTGGTCGTCGGACACTCCCAGGGCGAGGTCGCCGCCGCCTACGTCGCCGGCGCGCTGTCGCTCCAGGACGCCGCCCTGATCGTGGCGATGCGCAACCGCCTCGCGCAGGACCGGCTGCCCGAGGGCACCGGCCTGCTGTGGCTCGGGACGTCCCGGGACGAGGCGGAACGGCGCGCCGCCGCGCACGCCGGAAGGGCCTCGGTCGCCGTGGTGAACAGCCCGGTCTCCGTGGTGCTCGCCGGCGACACCGGTGTCCTGGACCAGGTGCGGGCCGAGTGCGAGCGCGACGGGCTGCGGACCCGCCCGCTCGGCGCGTTCGCCTCGCACTCCGCCGCCGTCGAGGTCATCGAGACCGAGCTGGTGGAGTCGCTGGCCCCGGTGGCGCCCCGCGCGGGCCGGATACCGTTCTACTCCACGGCGGTCGACGGCTACGTCGAAACCGCCGGCCTGGACGCGGCCTACTGGTACAAGAACATCCGCAACGAGGTCGGTTTCGAAGCCGCGGTCCGCGCGCTGATCGACGACGGCGCGACCCGCTTCGTGGAGATGTCGCCCCACCCGGTGCTGACCACCGCGATCGAGCAGACCGCCGCCGCGCACGAGACCGGGGGCCGGGCCGCGACGGTCGCCACGCTCGGGACGCTCCGGCGCGACGAGGGCGGCCTGGACCGGTTCGCGCTGTCCCTGGCCGAGGCGCACACCGCCGGTGTGACGGTGGACTGGGACGGCTTCTACGCCGGGACCGGGGCCACCCGGGTGTCCCTGCCGACCTACGCCTTCCAGCGCAAGCGGTACTGGCTGGCGCCGGCCGCGGCCGTACCGGGCGGCCCGGCCACGGCACCGTCCGACGAGCACCCCCACGAGGACGCGGACGACGAGGGCGGCGCGCTGGTGCGGCGACTGGCCGCCGTCCCCGCGGACGAGCGGGAGGCGCTGGCGCAGCAGGTGGTCCGGGACCAGATCGCGGCCGTGCTCGGACACGAGTCCGGTGACGCGGTCGAACCGGACCAGGGCTTCTGGGAGATGGGCTTCAACTCGGTCGGCGTGGTCCGGCTGGGCAACCGCCTGCGCCGGGTGACCGGTGTGCAGGTGGCGTCGACCGTCATCTTCCAGCACCCCGACGCCATCAGCCTGGGCCGCTGGCTGGTGCGCCACCTGGCGGACGAGGTGGCCGCGGCCGGGACGGACCCCGCCCCCGGCGACGCCGGCGCGCGCCGGCCGGGCCCCGCCACCGCGGGCGACGGACCTGTCCCGGAGGCCCCCGCACCCCGCGGCGCCACCGCCACCGCCACCGCTGCGCCCCCGGCCGCCGGTCCCGCCCCGGACGGATGCGGCACGTTCACCTCGCTGATCCGGCACGCCCACGCCGTGGGCGAACTCGACCGGGCGATGAGCTGGCTGATGGAGTCCTCCCGGTTCCGCCCGGCCTTCACCTCACCCGCGGACCTGCCGGAGAACACCGCCCAGGTGGTGCGGCTCACCCGGGGCGACGCGGGACGGCCGGCCGTCGTCTGCGTGCCGTCGTTCGCCGTCGGATCGGGCCCGCACCTGTTCCTGGCGCTCGCCGGCAGGCTGCCCGGCCGTGACGTGTACTCCTGCTCGCTGCCCGGCTTCCGCGACGGCGAGCCGCTGCCCGGGTCCTGGGACACCGCCGTCCGGGTCCTCGCGGACCGGGTCGAGCAGGCCGTCGGCGACGCCGAGGTGGTGCTCGTCGGCTACTCCATCGGCGGCGCCGTCGCCCACTCGCTCGCCGCCGAACTCGAAGGCAGGGGCCGGGCCGCGGCCGGCCTGGTCCTGCTCGACCCGCCCGACCCCCGGTCCGTCGTCGCGCACGACGGCGGCGTGTTCGAACCGAGCATGGACGCGCTGCTCAACGGCGGCCGGGACCTCGCCTTCGACGACTCCGGCTGGCTGGCGATGGGCGCCTACCTGCGCCTGCTGGGGGAGCGCGCCGACACCGGAGTCGGGGCCCCACGCCTGTGCCTGCGGGCCGGCGACACGCGCTCCTGGCCCGCCTGGGACGTGGGCGGCGACGTGGTGGACCTCGACACCGGTCACTTCGACCTGGTCAACGACCCGGAGTGCGCGGAGACCGTCGAGAAGTGGATCAGGTGCGGATTTTCCGCCGACTCAGGTCTGTACGACAAGGAGAACCGATGAATCCCCCCGAGGCGAACGAGGCAGCGGTCGAGGACGGCGCCGGGCGCTGCCCGGTCCACCACGCGGCACCGCAGCAGGAGACGGTGATCCCGTCCTCCCAGGTGCCGGGTCCGACCATGGGCCAGCGGGAGCAGATGGCGCAGTGGGCCGGGCGGCGCACCGACTTCCTCAACGAGTGCAAGCGGCTGTACGGGCCCCGGTTCCGGCTGGGCTTCCTGCCGGGCGTGGACTTCTTCGTGCTCACCGACCCCGACGAGGTGCGGGCCGTCTACCAGGCCCCCCGCACCAGCCTGCACTGCGGTACCTCGAACGGCGCGCTGGAGAAGTTCTTCGGCAACACCGGGCTCGCCTTCCTCGACGAGGACGAGCACCTGGCCCGCCGCAAGGCGCTCACCCGCAGCTTCAAGGGCGCCGCCTTCTCCCGCATCACCGAGGCGGTGGAGCAGATCACGGTGGACGCGGTGGCGGGGTGGCCGCGCGACGAGGTCGCGGACATGCACCCGCTGGTGCACCGCTGGGCGATGAACGTCATCCGCGAGGTCGTCTTCGGCAAGGTGACCCCCACCTGCTGGCCCCAACTCCTCGACGCGCTGATGGACCTGCTCGAAATCAACACCTACCCGACCGCCATGCTGATGATCGACCGGTGGTCACCGGCGAAGAAGCGGCTCATGAAGCGGCGGCCCGGCACCGGGCTCAAGGACTTCTGGCGGAACCGCCCCCGGGTGGACGCGCTCATCGCCCAGGCGATCGCCGAGCGCGTGGAACTGGGCGAGCTCGACAACGACATGCTGTCGGTGCTGCTCGGCATCGTCGGGGAGGACGGCTCGCCGCTGTCCGGCCAGGAGCTGCGCGACGAGATCATGACCATGTTCGTCGCCGGCACCGTGACCACCGTCTCCGCGGTCTGCTGGTCGGTGGAGCACTTCTCCCGGGACACCGAGCGGCTCGCCAGGCTGCGCGCGGAGATCGACGAGGGGACGTCCGAGGAGTACCTCACCGCCGCGGTGCACGAGGTCCTGCGGCTCAACCCGCCGCTGCCGAACAACCTGGCCCGCAAGGTCATGGAGCCGATCGTCATCGGCGGCGTGCGGTACGAGCCCGGCCAGCTGCTGGTGCCCAGCGCCGAGCTGATGAACAACGACCCCGAGCGCTACCCCGAGCCGGAGAAGTACCTCCCGGAGCGGTTCCTCGGCAAGCAGCCGGGCCAGTACACCTGGATCCCGTTCGGCGGCGGGCACACCCGCTGCATGGGCGACCGGATCGCCATCCACGAGATCAAGGTCATGCTGCGTGAGCTGATCACCCACGTGGACCTCGAACCCGCGGGGGCCGAACCGGCGAAGGCGGTCCCGCGCGGCCCGGTCGTGGTGCCCCAGCACGGCCCGCGGATGGTGCTGCGCCCCCGGGCCGCGGCAGCGGTCGCGAACTGACCGCGCACCGACCGCGGACATTTTTCAGTAGCAAGGAGAAAGTTGTGTCTGTTCCCTTCACCACCGGTGTGCACCGGCTCGCGCCGGAGACGTTCGCGTATGTGCAAGGCAGCCGCGCCACCGGGTACAGCAACGCGGGCCTGGTGTGCAGCGGCGAGGAAGCGCTGCTCGTGGACACCCTCTACACCCTCGACCAGACCCGGCAGATGCTGTCCGCCATCACCAAGGCGGTGCCCGCGACCGACATCTGCTGGGTGGTGAACACGCACCAGGACGGCGACCACTGGTGGGGCAACCAGCTCGTGGGCGACGCCCTGATCGTGTCCTCCACGGCGGCGGCGCGCAGGATGCGCGAGGCCGGGCCGGAGACCATGGAGCCCTTCCTGGCCGCCGACACCGACCCGCGGCTGCGCGCGTACCTGGAGGCCTTCGACTTCTCCGGGATCACCCCGACCTACCCGACCATCACCTTCACCGGGGAGATGGAACTGACCGTGGGCAGCCGGACCGTACGGCTGATCGAGGTCGGCCCGGCCCACACCGAAGGGGACGTCATCGTCCACGTCCCCGACGCGGGGGTCGTCTACGCCGGTGACATCCTCATGTTCGGCGGTCACGGCGTCATCCACTCCGGACCGGTCGGCAACTGCATCCGCGCCTGCGACACGATCCTCGACCTCGGTGCGGAGACCGTCGTCCCCGGCCACGGTCCGGTCGGCGGCAAGTCCGAGGTGATCCGGGTCCGCGACTACCTGGAGCGGGTGCAGGCCCACGCCACCACCGCCCACCAGCAGGGCAAGTCCGCCCTGGAGGCGGCCCGGGAGTTCGGCTTCGACGAGTTCTCCGGCTTCGCCAACGCCGAGCGCGTCGTCCTCAACATCGGTGCCGTCTACCGGGAACTCAACGGTGACGGCACGCCCGGCATGGGCCCGCTGCTGCACCAGATGGTGGAGCTGAAGGACACCCTGGAAGCCGGGGAGACGGCATGACACCCCGGAACACCGCCCCGCGCCTGACCCCCGCGCCCGAGGAGCAGGTCCGTCCGCTGCTCGGGATGCCCGCCGCCGTGCAGTCCGACCCCGACGGTCCCCTGTCACACATGGTCGGCCAGCCCGTGCTCAACGTCCTGGGCGTCATCGGAAACCACCCCGCCCTGCTGTCCGGGGTGCACCCGATGCTCTCCGCGCTCGGCCAGGGGAAGCTGTCGCTGCGCGACCGGGAGCTGATGGTGCTGCGGGTGGGGTACCTCCTGCGGTCGCACTACGAGTGGGCCCACCACGTGGCGATCGGCGCCAAGGCCGGTCTCACCGAGGAGGAGATCGCCCGCGTCCCCGCCGGCCCGGACGCCCCCGGCTGGTCCGCGCACGACGCCGCCCTGCTGCGGGCGGCCGACGAACTGCGCGGCCCGGAGGCCAGGATCTCCGACCGGACGTGGCAGCAGCTGGCCACCGTGTACGACGCGCAGCAACTGCTGGAGGTGCCGGCGCTGATCGGCGCGTACACCCTGCTCGCCTACATCCTGAAGTCCTGCGACGTCGCCATCGAGGACTGGCTCACCGACCCGGCGGACCTGCCGGAGGCGTGAGGGCCGGCGGACCGGCGGCAGCGGCCGGTCCGGCTCCCCGACGGCCCGCGGCGGGGTGACGGCGCCACGGCGCCCGCGGCGCCGGCGGGGGAGACGAACGGAAAAAGAGGGGGCGGGGAGCGGTGCGGAATTCCTCCCCGCCCCGGGTTCCGCACGCGGTTCCCCGGGTGTCCCGTGACGCGCCGCGGACGTGGTGCGGGCGAGGGCGGCACGGGCCGCCCGGGAATGACCGGGGGACGACACCGCGGGGGACACACGGAGAGCGGCATGCGCCTGCTCTCCGCCCCCGCGAAAACTGGTGAAGCACCCGCCGGGTTCCGGCCGTCGCGCAGAAAGACGGCCGGAACCCGGCGGGGCCGGCGGCACAACGGGAAGAAGTCATGACTGACGCGAAGAACAAGCAACGACTGTTCGAATTGGCATTCGGACACATGGCCACGCAGACGGTGGCCACCGCGGCCCGTCTGGGACTGGCCGACACCCTCGGCGACGGAGAGCGGACCGGCACGGAAATCGCCGCCGCGCTCGGCACGGACGAGGCGACGACGATCCAGCTGTGCAGTGCGCTCGCCGCGTTCGGCGTACTGACCCAGGCGGAGTCCGGGCATTTCCGGCTCACCGAGGTCGGCGCCCTGCTCCGCACCGACCGGGCCGATTCCCTGCATTCCTTCACGCGGGTGTTCACCGACCCGGCGGTGCAGGGGGCGTGGCGGGAACTGGACACCGCCGTCCGCACCGGGAAATCCACCTTCGGCACCGTGCACGGAAAGCCGTTCTTCGAGTATGTGGCGGGCGACGCGGACCTTTCCGTGCACTTCCCGGCCACCTTGCGGCAGAGCGCCGCACAGACCGCGGAAGCGCTCCGGGACCACTACGACTTCGGCGCCTTCGGCACCGTGGCCGACATCGGCGGCGGCAGCGGTGTGGTGCTCGCCGCCGTCCTCGCCGCCCACCCCGGTCTGCGCGGCATCCTGTACGACACGGCCACGGCGGTCGGCAACGCCGAGGCGGTCCTGACGGCGGCCGGGGTCGCCGACCGCTGCACCGTGGTCTCCGGCGACGTCGGGACCGAGGTGCCCGCCGGCGCCGACCTCTACCTGATCAGGAACGTCCTGCACTACGCCGACGACGACCGCGCCGTCGCGGTCCTGGCCAACATCCGGCGGGCGATCCCGCCGCAGGGCCGCCTGCTGATCGTCGACCCGGTCATGCCGCGGACCGTCGACGGCTCCCTCCCGGACACGATGTACCTCAGCGATCTTCACATGCGGCTCATCGGGGCCGGCACGGGACGGAACAAGGACGAGTTCGCCGGCCTGTGCTCCCGGGCCGGCTTCACCGTGACCGGCTTCTCCCTGCTGCCCGCTCCGATGGCCTTCGCGCTGATCGAGGCGGCCCCCGGGGACGGCGACCACTGACGTTCCGCGTCCCGGTCCCCGGTACCGTCCGGCCCCGGCCGTACGGGAACGGGGGCCGGCAACGCGGGACGTCAGCAGGTGCGGCGCAGGTGTCCGGGCTCCCCGGCGGGCCGCACCTCCAGGTCGCGCAGCACGACCGACAGGGTGCCGCCCCACCCCTCGCAGGCGGCGGCGAAGCCCTTCGCCTCGTACTCGATCACGAAGACGCGGCCGTCGAACGCGGCGGCGTAGTCGGCGCACTCGTCGTACCGGCCGCACTCCTCGGCGACCGCGAAGTCGAATCCGATGTCCCGGCCCTCCTCCGCCAGTTCGGCGGCGTTCTTCTGGCCGATCGCCAGGCCGGCCGCGTGGGCGCGGGCCACCAGCAGCTCCGCGAACGCGAGGTCGTGCCCGGGGGTGAGGCGGCCGCCGGAGCGCTCGTGGGAGTCCAGGTTGTCGGCCTCGACCGCCTGGTACCCGGCGGCCGCGCAGCCGTCGATCCACTCGCCGACGACGGTGGCGAGCCGCTCGCGCTTGGCCGGCGTGGAGATGTCCAGCAGGGCCTCGTCCCAGTCCCGGTCCATCACCGGCGCGCCGGTGTCGTCCCGGAGCAGCAGGTCGGGATGGTGCCGCTGCCACCAGCCGGTCGCGTCCGGCTGGGCCTGGAAGGCGTTGACGTAGCAGATGTTGTACAGCCCGGCCGTCGGTTCGGCGGTGCGGTCCCGGGAGACGGCGCGCACCCCCGGCGCCGGCGGGTAGGCACCGCCGATCTGGTAGTCGAAGCCGGTGTGCGGCGCCGGAGGCACCACCGCGGGCCGCTCGTCCGGGCCGGAGGGGCCGCGCGCCGGGCCACCGCCGGCCGGCGTTCCGGAGCCCTGGGACGGCGCGGTGGACACGGCGGCCCCGTCCGAGCCCCGGCCGCCCGCCCCGCACCCGGTCGCCGGCGCGGCGAGGGCGCCGAGCAGCACCACGGCGGCCAGCCCCCGGCGGAGCGTCGGCGGCAGCGGGTCGAACATGGCGGGCTCCAGGTCGTCGGGGGGTCACCGCGCCGCCGGCGCGCGGCGGGACGGGGCCGACGGCAGGGGGGAGGCCCGGCGCCGACCCGGTACACAGTACGTCCACCCCGCCGGGCAGCCGGACCCTGGTCGTCCGCGCACGCACCGCCGGGCGAGGTCACCGGCCGGCCGGGCCGGGGGCCGTGCCTCAGGCCCCGGCGGGGATGATGCCGTACGCCTGGGCGCGCAGCACCGTGGTGATGCGGTCCTTGGTGCCGAGCTTGCGGTAGATGCTCTCGATGTGCTTCTGCACGGTGCGGACGGAGATGCCGAGACGGCGGCCGATCGCGGTGGCGGTGAGCGCGTCGGCGAGCAGGGCCAGGACGGTCACCTCACGCGGTGTCAGCCTGCCCTCCGCGGGGCGGGCGGCCGGCGCGGCGGGAACCTCGTCGCGGGCCTTCGTGGTGGAGGCGCGCCAGCTGCGCAGCAGCGTGATCTGCCGGGCGACCCCGGCGAGCAGCGGCTGGACCTGGCGGGCGTAGTCCAGGTGGGCGTCGGTGAAGCCGCTCCCGGCGCGGTAGACGGCGAAGCCCCGGACGGGGGCGGAGATGTCGGGCAGCGGGAGGCCGAGGAGGTGGTCGGCGCCCACGGTCCGGCGCAGCAGCGCCGCCTCGGCGCTGTCGCGCCACGCGGCTTCGCCGACGATCTGGCCGGCTGTCATCGGTGTCAGGTCGGTGGAGGAGGTGTAGCGGCCCGCCAGGGGGTGGCAGTCGCGGATCACCTGGCGGGCGCGGGGGCTGATTTCGGTCCGGACCGTTCCGTCCGGATTCCACAGGTGCACGGTGTCTTCACCGGCCGTCCATGTCCCGGACTTGATGACGAGGAACTTCGCGCCCCAGACCCGGAGTAACTCGGTGACGATGGGGGGCCATAAACGCTCCGGAACCTGCTCGTGAAGTGCCGTCACGGCAAGGTCGAGCATCCGCTCACGGTCGTGCAAAGGCGAGCTTGGCACCGCGCCTCCCCCTCTTGTCAATACGTACTGTTGCTTATACCGGTCGTCCTGTTCCTGGGTGACGCTGAAGAGGCAGGGACCGGTACGTCGCTCGTCGTCGCGCGCTGCTGGTCGGCAGGGCGCGCACGGTAGGAGCAGGTTGATCGGAATCGAGTCCAACGGCGCGGTTCTCCGCCGCCCTTGGTCATTGGGTATGGCGGCCGAATCGAAAGCTCGACGCAGCACAGAATACGACGTCGTGCGACCGTATCCGAATATCCGGAATTCAACTTTCCGGTGATGTCGGAACGCCTCACACGGCCTCGGTAATTCGGTTCCTCATGCCCCCGTCCACCCTGCCCGGTCCGGTTCCGGTCCGTCGTGAGACGGACCTCACAGCGGATTCCGCGGATTGCGCATCGGTGAGCTGTATCCGATCAGGATCGGGCCGGGTCCTGTGCTGATGAGGCCGGATCAACGAAGGCGTTCACGGGGGCTCTCCGCGGGGCGGACCGTCACACAGGCAGGCCGTGCCCCGGCCACTCCGGGGACCGGCTCGGCAGAAAGCACGTCACCGACCCGATCGGGCGATCGCGAGGAAGTCATGCACAAGTTCGTCGAGGGGCGCACCACGGTCAGGCGGTCCGTGCCGGGCCCGCGGGCGCCCGAATCCCGCCCGGCCGGCGCCGGGCTGACGGCCCGTTCGCGAACCGTCCCCCCGGTGCGCCGTGCCGGGTGCGCCGGCCGGCCGTGGGACCGCCGGGCCGCCGATCCGGATCGCGCGGGAGAACGCGCGATGAGAGCAGTCGAGAACACGGTCGCCGCTGGGCGCCCGGACGTGGAGGAGTAGGCATGGCCGCCGATAAGAACGACATCGTCGGGGCCCTCCGGAAGTCGCTCAAGGAAACCGAGCGGCTCCGGCGGCAGAACCAGCAGCTCCTGGACCGGGCGAGCGAGCCGCTCGCGATCGTCGGTATGAGCTGCCGGTTCCCGGGCGGTGTGACCTCGCCGGACGAGTTGTGGGAGCTGGTCGCCGAACGCCGGGTCGGGACCACCGGGTTCCCCGACGACCGCGGCTGGGACCTGGAGGGGCTGTACCACCCGGACCCGGACCACCCCGGCACCTCGTACACCCGCCAGGGCGGGTTCCTGGACGGCGCGGGCGACTTCGACGCCGGGTTCTTCGGCATCGGCCCGCGCGAGGCGCTGGCGATGGACCCGCAGCAGCGGCTGCTGCTGGAGGGCGCCTGGGAGGCGTTCGAGGACGCGGGCATCGACCCGCTGTCGCTGCGCGGCAGCGACACCGGCGTCTTCTGCGGCGTGATGTTCCAGGACTACGGATTCGTCGCCGGGATGAGCGACCGGAGCGCCGAGATCGAGGGCTACCTCCCCACCGCCGCCGCCGGCAGCGTCGCCTCGGGGCGGATCAGCTACACCCTCGGGCTGGAGGGGCCCGCGGTGTCCGTGGACACCGCCTGCTCGTCCTCGCTCGTCGCGGTGGACATGGCCTGCAAGTCGCTACGGGCCAAGGAGTGTTCGCTGGCGCTGGTCGGCGGGGTGACGGTGCTGCCGCGGCCGAACAACTTCGTCGAGTTCAGCCGGCAGCGGGCGCTGTCGCCGGACGGCCGGTGCAAGGCGTACGCGGCGGCCGCGGACGGAGTGGCCTGGGCCGAGGGCATGGGACTGCTGCTGCTGGAGCGGCTGTCGGACGCCCGCCGCAACGGCCACCGGGTGCTCGCCGTGGTGCGGGGCAGCGCGGTGAACCAGGACGGCGCGAGCAACGGCCTGACGGCGCCCAACGGCCCCTCGCAGGAGCGGGTGATCCGCCAGGCGCTGGCCAGCGCGGGCCTGACCCCGGCCGACGTGGACGCGGTCGAGGGCCACGGCACCGGCACCACCCTCGGTGACCCGATCGAGGCCGAGGCGCTGCTGGCGACCTACGGCCGCGAGCGGGCCGGGAGTCCGCTGAAGCTGGGGTCGATCAAGTCCAACTTCGGGCACACCATGGCCGCGGCCGGTGTGGCGGGCGTCATCAAGATGGTGATGGCGCTGCGGCGCGGAACGTTGCCCGCCACGCTGCACGTGGACGCCCCCTCGCCGCACGTGGACTGGGACTCCGGCGAGGTCGAGCTGCTGACCGAGGCCCAGGAGTGGCCGGCGACGGACCGGCCGCGCCGCGCGGGCGTGTCGTCGTTCGGGATCAGCGGCACCAACGCCCACGTGATCCTGGAGGAGGCCCCGGCCGAGGACCCGGCGCCGGCCGGGGACGAGGCCGTGCCCGTCCCCCCGGCGGCGGTGCCCGTGCTGCTCTCCGCGCGGAGCGAGGCGGCGCTGCGGGAACAGGCCGACCGCCTGCGGGCCCGCATGATCGCCCAGCCGGACCTCTCCGTCCTGGACATCGGCTTCTCGTCGGTGACGACACGGGCCCAGCTGGAGCGCCGCGCGGTGGTGGTGGCCCCGGACCGGGGCGCGCTGCTCAGCGGCCTGGGCGCGCTCACCGCGGGCGATCCGGCGACCGGGCTGGTCGAGGGCCGGACCATCGGTGGCAGGACGGTGTTCGTGTTCCCCGGTCAGGGGGCGCAGTGGGTGGGGATGGCGGTGGGGCTGCTGGAGTCCTCGCCGGTGTTCGCCGAGTCGGTCGCCGCGTGCGGGCGGGCGTTGTCGGAGTTCGTGGAGTGGGACCTGGAGGACGTGCTGCGGGGCGTGGAGGGTGCGCCGTCGCTGGAGCGGGTGGATGTGGTGCAGCCGGCGCTGTGGGCGGTGATGGTCTCGCTGGCCGCGCTGTGGCGTTCCTACGGTGTGGAGCCGTCGGCGGTGGTGGGCCACTCCCAGGGCGAGATCGCCGCCGCCTGCGTGGCCGGCGGCCTGTCCCTGACCGACGGCGCGCGCGTGGTGGCCCTGCGCAGCCGGCTGGTGCTGGACCGGCTGGCCGGCCGTGGCGGGATGGTGTCGGTGGCGCTGCCGGTGGAGCGGGTGGAGGAGCTGCTGCGGCCGTACGAGGGGCGGATCTCGGTGGCGGCGGTGAACGGGCCGTCGGCGGTGGTGGTGGCCGGTGACGCGGACGCGGTGGCGGAGCTGGTCGCGGCGTGTGAGCGCGAGGAGATCCGGGCGCGTCGGGTGGCGGTGGACTACGCCTCGCACTCGGCGCATGTGGAGGCGGTGGAGGAGGAGCTGCTGAAGGTGCTGGCGCCGGTGGCGCCGGTGCCGGGGAAGGTGCCGTTCTACTCGACGGCGACCGGTGGGTTCATCGACACCGCGACCCTGGACGCGGCGTACTGGTACGGCAACCTGCGCGGCCGGGTCGGGTTCGAACCCGCCGTCCGCGCCCTGATCGACCACGGCACCGGCTTCTTCGTGGAGATGTCGCCGCACCCGGTGCTGACCATGGCCGTGGAGGAGACGGCTCAGGCGCACGGGGCGCAGGACCGGGTCGGCGTGGTGGGCTCGCTCCGCCGCGACGAGGGCGGCCCGGAGCGGTTCCTGACCTCGCTGGCCGAGGCACACGTCGCCGGCGTCACCGTGGACTGGCCGGTGCTGTTCGCGGGCAGCGGGGCGAAGAAGGTGGCCCTGCCCACCTACCCGTTCCAGCACGAGCGGTTCTGGCTGACCCCGGGCGCCGCGGCCGGGGACGCCGCCGCGGCCGGACTGGGCCGGGTGGAGCACCCGGTCCTCGCGGCCACCGTGCAGCTCGGCGGCCGGGACGAGTGGGTGTTCACCGGGCGGCTCTCCCAGGACAGCCAGCCCTGGACCCGCGACCACACGGTCTTCGGAACGGTGCTGGTACCGGGCACGGCACTGGTCGAGATGGTCCTGACGGCCGGCCGCGAGGTGGGCTGCGAGGTGCTGGACGAGCTGGTGCTGGAGGCGCCGCTGGTCCTGGAGGACGACGCGGCACGGCAGTTCCAGATCACCGTGGGCGAGGCCGGCGAGGACGGCCGCCGCGAGGTGGCCGTCCACTCCCGCCCCGAGTCCGGGAGCGAGGACGAGCGGCGCGAGGCGATCTGCCACGGCCGCGGCCGGCTCACCGCGGCCGCCGGACCCGCGGAACCGTTCCCGGTGCACTGGCCGCCGGCCGGCGCGGAACCGGTCGCCGTCGGTGACCTCTACCCGCGGCTGGCGGACCTCGGCCTCGGTTACGGACCGCTGTTCCAGGGCGTGCGGGCGGCGTGGCGCTCCGGCCAGGACGTCTTCGCCGAGGTGGCGCTGCCCGACGACGCCGGCACCGACGGATTCGCCGTCCACCCGGCCCTGTTCGACGCCGCACTGCACGGCTCGATGCTGGCCAAGGAGGCCGGATCGACCGTGGACCTGCCGTTCTCCTGGTCGGGCGTGAGGCTCGGGCGCACCGGACCCACCCGGGTGCGGGTGCGCATCCGCCCGGCGGGGGAGTCCGCCCTGCGCATCGACGTGGTCGACGACGCCGGCGCCACGGTCGTGGCCGTGGACTCCCTCGCGCTCCGCCCGATGGACCAGGCACAGCTGGAGAGCGCCCAGCAGAGCAGGCGCAACGCCCTCTTCCGGATCGACTGGTCCCCGGTGACCGCCGGTGCGGCGCGGCAGGCGCGGACGGCGGTCCTCGGCGAACTGCCGGCGCCGGGCGAGCGGTTCACGGACCTGGCCGCCTTCCGGCAGGCGCTCGCCGACGGTGCGACGGCCCCCGAGGCGGTGCTGGCCGAGGTCGTGCCCCCCGCCTCCGCGGACGACACGGCCCGGGCCGCGCTGGCGGTCGCCGGGCAGGCGCTGGACCTGGTCCAGCGCTGGCTCGCCGACGAGCGGACGGCCGGCACGCGGCTGGTCCTGGTCACCCGCAACGCCGTCGCGGTGGGCGACGAGGCGCCGGACGTCGCGCACGCCCCGGTGTGGGGCCTGCTGCGCAGCGCGCAGTCCGAACACCCGGGCCGGTTCACGCTGGTGGACCTCGACGGCGGCGACCAGCCGGAGTGGGGTGCGCTCCTGGAGCTGGACGAGCCGCAGCTGGCGGTCCGCGGCGGCACCCTGCTGGCGCCGCGGCTGGGGCGGGTCCCCGCGCCGCCGGCCGGCGACGCCTGGCGGCTGGGGATCGAGCAGAAGGGGTCCCTGGAGGACCTGGCGATCATCCCCTCGGAGGCCGGCCGGCCGCTCGGCGCGGGGGAGGTGCGCGTCGGGGTCCGGGCCGCGGGCCTGAACTTCCGGGACGTGCTGATCGCGCTCGGGATGTACCCGGGCGAGGCCCCGCTGGGCAGCGAGGCGGCGGGCGTCGTCCTCGACGTCGGCTCCGGCGTCACGGACCTGGCCCCGGGCGACCGGGTCTTCGGCCTGATGACCGACGCCTTCGGGCCGGTGGCGGTGGCCGACCGGCGGACGCTCGTACCGATGCCGCGGTGCCTGTCCTTCGCCCAGGCGGCCGCGGTCCCGGTGGTGTACCTGACCGCGTACTACGGCCTGGTGGACCTCGCAGGCCTGCGCGCCGGTGAACGGCTGCTGGTGCACGCCGCCGCCGGCGGTGTGGGAATGGCGGCCGTGCAGCTGGCCCGCCACTTCGGGGCCGAGGTCTTCGCGACGGCGAGCCCGCCCAAGTGGGACGCGGTACGCGGCCTGGGCATCGCCGACGAGCGGATCGCCTCCTCCCGCGACCTGGACTTCCGGGACACGTTCCTGAAGGCGACCGGCGGCGCCGGCGTGGACGTGGTGCTGGACGCCCTCGCGGGCGAGTTCGTCGACGCCACGCTGGAACTGCTGCCGCGCGGCGGCCGGTTCATCGAGATGGGCAAGACCGACATCCGCGACCCGGAGGTCGTCGCCCGCGAGTACCCCGGCGTCCGGTACCGGTCCTACGACCTGATGGAGGCGGGACCGGACCGGATCCAGCAGATGCTGACCGAGATCACCGCGCTGTTCGAGCAGGGTGTGCTCGTACCGTCGCCGATCCGGACCTGGGACGTGCGCCGCGGCAAGGAGGCCTTCCGGTTCCTGCGCGAGGGCCGCAACGTCGGCAAGGTGGTGCTGACCGTCCCCGCGCCGCTGGACCCGGACGGCACGGTGCTGATCACCGGTGGTACCGGTGGTCTGGGCGCGCTGTTCGCCCGGCACCTGGCGGAGCGGCACGGCGCGAAGCGGCTGCTGCTGGTGAGCCGCCGCGGAGCGGCCGCCGCGGGTGTGGACGAGCTGGTCGCCGAGCTGGCGGAGCTGGGCGCGCAGGCCCGGGTCGAGGCGTGTGACGTGTCGGACCGTGAGCAGCTGGCCGGGTTGCTGGGTTCGCTGGAGCGGCCGCTGACGGCGGTGGTGCACGCGGCGGGTCTGCTGGACGACGGTGTGGTGGAGTCGCTCACCGCGGAGCAGCTGGCGCGGGTGATGCGGCCGAAGGTGGACGCGGCCTGGCACCTGCACGAGCTGACCGCCGGGACGGAGCTGTCGGCGTTCGTCCTGTTCTCCTCGGCCGCGGCGCAGCTCGGCAACGCCGGGCAGGCCAACTACGCCGCCGCCAACGCCGCACTCGACGCGCTCGCGCACGTCCGGCGCGCCACCGGCCTGCCGGCCAGCTCCCTCGCCTGGGGCCTGTGGGCCGACGCCACCGGCATGACCGGCGAGCTGGACGAGGCCGACCTCGCACGCATGGAGCGCACGGGTATCGGCGCGCTCTCCGCCGACCTCGGTCTGGAACTGTTCGACGAGTCGCTCGGGCTGGACGCGCCGCTGCTGGTGCCGATCCGGCTGAACCCGGCGGCACTGCGGACCCAGGCGCAGGCGGGCATGCTGCCCGCGCTGCTGCGCGGCCTGGTCCGCGCCCCGGCCCGCCGCGCCGAGACCACCGGCGGGTCGCTGGCCCAGCGGCTGGCCGGGGTGGCCGAGGCCGACCGCGAGCAGGCCGTCCTGGAGGTGACGCTGGCCCAGGTCGCCGCCGTCCTCGGACACGCCTCCGGCGCGGCGATCGAACCCGGACGGTCCTTCAAGGAGCTGGGCTTCGACTCGCTGGCCGCGGTCGAGCTGCGCAACCGGCTGGCCCAGACCACCGGGCTGCGCCTGCCGGCCACCCTCGTCTTCGACCACCCGTCACCGGAGGCGGTCACCCGCCTGCTCCTGAAGGAGCTCGGCGGCGGAGCCGGGGAGGAGGCCCCCTCACCCTTCGAGGCGGAGCTGCAGAAGCTCGAAGCCATGCTCATCACGGTGGCCGCCGACGAGGCCCGGCTCGCCGAGGTCGAGCCGCGCCTGCGCTACCTCGGCAACCGGATCCGGGCCGTGCTCAGCGGCACCGACACCCGGCCCGCCGACGCCGACGACATGTCCGACGACGACCTCGACGTGGTGTCCGACGACGACATATTCGATCTGATCGACAAGGAGCTCGGGTCGGCATGACCGAAAACGCTGACAACGTGCGGGGCGGATCCGTGACCGACGAGCAGAAACTGCGTAGCTACCTGCGGAAGGTGACGGCGGAGCTGCGCACCGCCAACCGCCGGGTGCGGGAGCTGGAGGAGCGCGACGCCGAGCCGCTGGCGATCGTGGGCATGAGCTGCCGCTACCCCGGCGGGGTGAGCTCGCCGCGCGAGCTGTGGGAGCTGGTGGCCTCCGGCCGGGACGCGATGTCGGCGCTGCCGACCGACCGCGGCTGGGACCTGTCCCGGCTCCGCGACGCGGACCCCGACCGGCCCGGGACGGTGACCACCACCGCGGGCGGCTTCATCGACCGCGTCGGCGACTTCGACGCGGACTTCTTCGGGATCAGCCCCCGCGAGGCGCTGGCGACCGACCCCGCCCAGCGGCTGATGCTGGAGGCCGCGTGGGAGGCGTTCGAGGACGCCGGGATCGACCCGACCTCGCTGCGCGGCAGCGACACCGGTGTGTTCACCGGCGCGGTGACCTCGGACTACGGCGGCGCGATGCCGCCGGAGCTGGAGGGGTTCCGCCTGGCGGGCACCCAGGGGAGCGTGGTGTCGGGCCGTATCGCCTACAGCCTGGGGCTGGAGGGGCCCGCCGTCACGGTGGACACCGCCTGCTCCTCCTCGCTGGTGGCGATCCACCTGGCGGCGCGGGCCCTGCGGTCCGGCGAGTGCTCGCTGGCGCTGGTCGGCGGCGTGACCGTGCTCGCCGGCCCGTTCCTGTTCGTCGAGTTCAGCCGGCAGCGCGGCCTGGCGCCCGACGGCCGGTGCAAGGCGTACGCGGCGGCCGCGGACGGCACCGGGTTCTCCGACGGCCTGGGCCTGCTGGTGCTGGAGCGGCTGTCGGACGCGCGCCGCAACGGCCACCAGGTGCTCGCCGTGGTCCGCGGCAGCGCCATCAACCAGGACGGCGCGAGCAACGGCCTCACGGCCCCGAACGGTCCGTCGCAGGAGCGGGTGATCCGCCAGGCGCTGGCCGACGCCGGCCTGAGCGCCGCCGAGGTCGACGCGGTGGAGGGCCACGGCACCGGCACCCAGCTGGGGGACCCCATCGAGGCGCGGGCGCTGCTGGCGACCTACGGGCGGGAGCGGAACGGCGGCCCGCTGAAGCTGGGGTCGATCAAGTCCAACATCGGCCACACCTCGGCGGCGGCCGGCGTGGCGGGCGTGATCAAGATGGTGATGGCGATGCGGCACGGAGTGCTGCCCGCCACCCTCCACGTGGACGCCCCCTCCCCGCACGTGGACTGGGACGCCGGCGAGATCGAGCTGCTGACGCGGGCCCAGGAGTGGTCCGCCGACGGCCGGCCGCGCCGCGCGGGCGTGTCGTCGTTCGGGATCAGCGGCACCAACGCCCACGTGATCCTGGAGGAGGCGCCGGCCGAGGACCCGGCGCCGGCCGCGGAGGACGCCCCGGCCGCCGCCCCGGACCGGCGCCCGGTGACCGCGGTGCCGGTGCTGGTCTCCGGCCGCAGCGAGGCGGCGCTGCGCGCGCAGGCCGAGCGGCTGCGGACGCATGTGCTGGCCGACGCGGGACTGACCCCCGTGGACCTCGGCCTGTCGTCGGTGACGTCGCGGGCGCTGCTGGAGCGGCGCGCGGCGGTCGTGGCGACGGACCGCGAGCGGCTGCTGGCCGCCCTGGAGGCCCTCGCCTCCGGCGAGCCGGACGCCGCGGTGGCCGAGGGCCGTCCGGTGGGCGGCAAGACCGCGGTGCTCTTCACCGGCCAGGGCGCGCAGCGGGCCCGGATGGGCGCCGGGCTGGCCGCGGAGTTCCCGCGCTTCGCCGAGGCGCTGGACGAGGTGTGCGCGGAGCTGGACGGCCGGGTGGGCCGCCCGGTGCGGGACCTGCTGACGGCCGAGGAGGGCTCCGCGGAGGCGGCGCTGCTGGACGCGACGGAGTACACGCAGGCCGCGCTGTTCGCCGTCGAGGTGGCGCTGTTCCGGCTGACCGAGTCCCTGGGCCTGCGGCCCGACCACCTGATCGGGCACTCGGTCGGCGAGCTGGCGGCCGCGCACGTGGCGGGCGTGCTGTCGCTGCCCGACGCCTGCGAGCTGGTGGCCGCCCGGGGCCGGCTGATGGGCGCGCTGCCGGCGGGCGGCGCGATGGTCGCCGTCCAGGCGGACGAGGCCGAGGTCGCCGCGTCGCTGGCGGAGTTCGCCGGCCGGCTGGAGATCGCCGCGGTGAACGGACCGCGGGCGGTGGTGGTCTCCGGTGACACCGACGCCGCGGAGGAGTGGCTGCCGCGGTGGCGGCACGTCAAGACGTCGCGGCTGCGGGTGTCCCACGCGTTCCACTCCCCGCTGATGGAGCCGATGCTGGAGGACTTCCGGCAGGTGGCGCGGGGGCTGCGGTTCGCCGAGCCGCGCATCCCGGTGGTGTCGAACGTCACCGGCCGGCCGGTCACCACGGAGCTGACCGACCCGGAGTACTGGGTCCGGCACGTGCGGCAGGCGGTGCGGTTCGCCGACGGCGTGCGGACCCTGTACGAGCTGGGGGTCCGCCGCTTCCTGGAGCTGGGACCGGACGGTGTGCTGACGGCGATGGCCCGGCAGTGCCTGGACGACGAGGACGGCGTGGTCCTCGCCTCCGCGCTGCGCGCCCGGCACCCGGAGGCCGAGACCTTCGCCGGGTTCCTGGGCCGGGCCCAGGTCGCCGGCGTCGAGGTGGACTGGCCGGCGTTCTACGCCGCCACCGGCGCGCGGCGGGTGCCGCTGCCGACCTACGCGTTCCAGCGCGAGCGGTACTGGCTGGCCCCCGACTCCGGGGCCGCGGACGCCACCGCGGCCGGGCTCGGGCGGTTCGACCACCCCCTGCTGGCGGCGGCGGTCTCCGTCGGCGACCGCGACGAGTGGGTGTTCACCGGCCGGCTGAGCACGGACTCCCAGCCCTGGGCCGCGGAACACGTCCTGCTGGGCAACATCGTGGTGCCCGGCACCGGGCTGGTCGAGCTGGCGCTCGCCGCCGGCCGGCGCACCTCGGCCCCGGTCCTGGACGAACTGGTGCTGGCCGCACCGCTGCTCCTGGAGCCGGGCCAGGCACGCCAGGTGCAGGTCACCGTCGGCGCGGCCGACGACGACGGCCGGCGGGACGTGGCGATCTACTCGCGCCCGGAGGCCGGTGCCGAGGACGCCGAGCAGGAGGTGACCTGCCACGCGCGCGGCGTGCTCGCCCTCCCGCCGCCGCGGCCACCGCCCCCCGCCTGGCCCGCCGAGTGGCCGCCGGAGGACGCCGAGCCGCTGCCGACCGACGAGCTGTACGCCCGCCTGACCGACCTCGGCTACGACTACGGCCCGGTCTTCCAGGGCGTGCGCGCCGCCTGGCGCGACGGCGACGAGACCTACGCCGAGGTGGAACTGCCCGACAGCACCGGCGGCGACGGGTTCGGGATCCACCCGGCCCTGTTCGACGCCGCGCTGCAGAGCGGCGTCATCCTGGTGACCGACGGCGACAGCGGCCGGCACAAGATGCCGTTCAGCTGGACCGGCGCCCGGCTGGACCGGCGGGGCGTGGCGCGGCTGCGCGTCCGCGCCGTCGCCACCGGCGACTCCTCGCTGCGGCTGGACGCGGTGGACGAGTCCGGGGCCCCCGTGGTGTCGGTCGAATCCGTCGTCGTCCGCCCGGTCGAGCAGGCGCAGCTGGAGGACGCGCAGCGCGGCAGGTCCGGATCGCTGTTCCGGGTGGACTGGGCGCCGGTGGCCACCGGGGACCCCGCCGGGCCGGCGCGGACGGTGTTCCTCGGCGGCGGCGACCCGGGCGGCGAGCACCACCACGCCGACCTGGACGCCCTGGAGCGGGCGCTCGCCGACGGCGCCGAGGTGCCGCGGGTGGTCGTCGCCCCGGTCGGGTCCCCGGCCGCGGACACCCCGGAGGCGGCCCGTACGCTCGCCGCCGAGGTGCTCGCGCTGGTCCAGCGGTGGCTGGCCGCCGAGCGGCTCGGCGACGCCGAACTGGTCCTGGTGACCCGTCACGCCGTCGCGGTGGGCGAGGAGACGCCCGACGTCGCGCAGGCCGCGGTGTGGGGCCTGGTGCGCAGTGCCCAGTCCGAACACCCGGGCCGGATCCGGCTGCTCGACCTCGGCGCCGGCGAGCCGGTCCCGGCCGTGCCGCCCGCCGCCGACGAGCCGCAGCTGGCGGTCCGCAACGGCGCCGTGCTGGCGCCGCGGCTCGCGCGCCTGGAGGCGCCGGCAGCGGGCGGCGCACGGCCGCTGGACCCGGACGGCACGGTGCTGATCACCGGTGGTACCGGTGGTCTGGGCGCGCTGTTCGCCCGGCACCTGGCGGAGCGGCACGGCGCGAAGCGGCTGCTGCTGGTGAGCCGCCGCGGGCCGGCCGCCGCGGGTGTGGACGAGCTCGTCGCCGAGCTGGCGGAGCTCGGTGCGCAGGCCCGGGTCGAGGCGTGTGACGTGTCGGACCGTGAGCAGCTGGCCGGGTTGCTGGGTTCGCTGGAGCGGCCGCTGACGGCGGTGGTGCACGCGGCGGGTCTGCTGGACGACGGTGTGGTGGAGTCGCTCACCGCGGAGCAGCTGGCGCGGGTGATGCGGCCGAAGGTGGACGCGGCCTGGCACCTGCACGAGCTGACCGCCGGGACGGAGCTGTCGGCGTTCGTCCTGTTCTCCTCCGTCGCCGCCCTGATCGGCAGCCCGGGCCAGGCGAACTACGCCGCCGCCAACGCCGCCCTCGACGCGCTGGCGACCGCGCGGCGCGCCCAGGGACTGCCCGCCACCTCGCTGGCGTGGGGCCTGTGGGCCGACGCCCGGGGCATGGCCGGCGAGCTGGACGGGACCGACCTCGCGCGGCTGGAGCGGATGGGCGTCGGCGCGCTCCCGGCCGAGCTGGGCCTGGAGCTGTTCGACCGGGCCCTCGGACTGGACACCGCACTGCTGGTGCCGGTGCGGCTGGACCCGGCCGCCCTGCGGGCGCAGGCCCGGGCGGGCCTGCTGCCGGCGCTGCTGCGCGGGCTGGCGCCGGTGCCCGCCCGCCGCGCCGAGGCCGGCGGGTCGCTGGCCCGGCGGCTGGCCGACGTGGCCGAGGCCGACCGGGAGCGCCTGGTGCTGGAGGTGGTGCAGGGTCAGGCCGCGGCCGCCCTCGGACACGCCTCCGCCTCCGCCGTGGACCCCGACCGGGCGTTCAAGGACCTCGGGTTCGACTCGCTGAGCGCGGTGGAACTGCGCAACCGGCTGAACCAGGCCACCGGGGTGCGGCTGCCCGCCACCCTCGTCTTCGACCACCCGACCCCGGCCGCGGTCGCCCGGCTGATCCTCACCGAGATCGGCGCGGTCGAGGCGGCGCCTCGGGCCGCGGCGCGGTCCCGGCGGGTGGCGCGGGCCGACGAGCCGCTGGCCATCGTGGGCATGAGCTGCCGCTATCCCGGCGGCGTGATGTCGCCGGACGAGCTGTGGGAGCTGGTCGCCTCGGGCCGCGACGCGATCTCGGGCCTGCCCACCGACCGCGGCTGGGACGTGGAGGGGCTGTACGACCCGGACCCCGACCAGCTGGGCACGGTGTACACCCGCGGCGGCGGCTTCCTGGAGCGGCCGGGCGACTTCGATGCCGGGTTCTTCGGGATCAGCCCCCGTGAGGCGCTGGCGATGGACCCGCAGCAGCGGCTGCTGCTGGAGGGCGCCTGGGAGGCGTTCGAGGACGCCGGGATCGACCCGACGTCGCTGCGCGGCAGCGACACCGGCGTGTTCTGCGGCGTGGTCACCACCGACTACGGCGGCGCGATGCCGTCGGAGCTGGAGGGGTACCGGCTCACCGGCAACACCACCAGCGTGGCGTCCGGCCGGATCTCCTACACCCTGGGGCTGGAAGGCCCCTCGATGTCGGTGGACACCGCCTGCTCCTCGTCACTGGTGGCCCTCCACCAGGCCGCGCAGGCGCTGCGGTCCGGCGAGTGCTCGATGGCGCTGGTCGCCGGTGTGACCGTGATGGCCGGCCCGTACCTGCTGACGGAGTTCAGCCGGCAGCGGGCGCTGTCGCCGGACGGCCGGTGCAAGGCGTACGCGGCGTCCGCGGACGGCACCGGGTTCGCCGACGGTGTCGGCGTCATCGTCGTGGAGCGGCTGTCGGAGGCCCGGCGCAAGGGCCACCGGGTGCTCGCCGTGGTGCGGGGCAGTGCGGTGAACCAGGACGGTGCGAGCAACGGCCTGACGGCGCCGAACGGTCCGTCGCAGGAGCGGGTGATCCGCCAGGCGCTGGCCAACGCGGGCCTGACCCCGGCGGACGTGGACGCCGTCGAGGGCCACGGCACCGGCACCACCCTCGGTGACCCCATCGAGGCCCAGGCGCTGCTGGCCACCTACGGCCGCGAGCGGGCCGGGGGTCCGCTGAAGCTGGGGTCGATCAAGTCCAACATCGGCCACACCTCGGCGGCGGCCGGTGTGGCGGGCGTCATCAAGATGGTGATGGCGCTGCGGCACCGGACGCTGCCGGCCACGCTGCACGTGGACGCCCCCTCCCCGCACGTGGACTGGGACGCGGGCGCCATCGAGCTGCTGACGGAGGCCCAGGAGTGGTCCGCCGACGGCCGGCCGCGCCGCGCGGGCGTGTCGTCCTTCGGGGTGAGCGGCACCAACGCGCACGTGATCCTGGAGGAGGCCCCCGCCGAGAACCGGGCGCCGGCGGAGGAGCGGGGCGACCTGCGTCCGCTGCCGGTGGTGCCGGTGACGGTCTCCGGCCGCGGCGAGGCGGCACTGCGCGCGCAGGCCGAGCGCCTGCGCACCCACCTGCTCGCCCGGCCCGAACTCTCCCCGCTCGACGTCGGCTTCTCCGCCGCCACCGGGCGCGCGCAGCTGGAGCGCCGCGCGGCCGTGGTGGCCGCGGACCGGGACGCGCTGCTGAGCGGCCTGGCCGCACTGGCCGCGGGCGAACCCGCGGACCACGTCGTCGAAGGCGACACCGTGGGCGGCAAGGCGGTGTTCGTGTTCCCCGGTCAGGGGGCGCAGTGGGTGGGGATGGCGGTGGGGCTGCTGGAGTCCTCGCCGGTGTTCGCCGAGTCGGTCGCCGCGTGCGGGCGGGCCTTGTCGGAGTTCGTGGAGTGGGATCTGGAGGACGTGCTGCGGGGGGTGGAGGGTGCGCCGTCGCTGGAGCGGGTGGATGTGGTGCAGCCGGCGCTGTGGGCGGTGATGGTGTCGCTGGCCGCCTTGTGGCGTTCCTACGGTGTGGAGCCGTCGGCGGTGGTGGGCCACTCCCAGGGCGAGATCGCCGCCGCCTGCGTGGCCGGCGGGCTGTCGCTGAGCGACGGCGCGCGGGTCGTGGCCCTGCGCAGCCGGGTGATCGGCGAGCGCCTGGCCGGTCTTGGCGGGATGGTGTCGGTGGCGCTGCCGGTGGAGCGGGTGGAGGAGCTGCTGCGGCCGTACGAGGGGCGGATCTCGGTGGCGGCGGTGAACGGGCCGTCGGCGGTGGTGGTGGCCGGTGACGCGGACGCGGTGGCGGAGCTGGTCGCGGCGTGTGAGCGCGAGGAGATCCGGGCGCGTCGGGTGGCGGTGGACTACGCCTCGCACTCGGCGCATGTGGAGGCGGTGGAGGAGGAGCTGCTGAAGGTGCTGGCGCCGGTGGCGCCGGTGCCGGGGAAGGTGCCGTTCTACTCGACGGCGACCGGTGGGTTCATCGACACCGCGACCCTGGACGCGGCGTACTGGTACGGCAACCTGCGCGGCCGGGTCGGGTTCGAGCCGGCTGTCCGCGCCCTGATCGACCACGGCACCCACTGCTTCGTCGAGATGTCGCCGCACCCGGTGCTGACCATGGCCGTGGAGGACACGGCCCGGGCCCACGGGGCGCAGGACCGGGTCGGCGTGGTCGGCTCGCTCCGCCGCGACGAGGGCGGCCCGGAGCGGTTCCTGACCTCGCTGGCCGAGGCGCACGTCGCCGGCGTCGGCGTGGACTGGGACGGGCTCTTCGCCGGCACCGGCGCGAAGCGGGTCCCGCTGCCGACCTACGCGTTCCAGCACGAGCGGTACTGGCTGGTGCCCGGCGGCGGCACGGGCGACGCCGCGGCGGCCGGGCTCGGCCGGGTCGAACACCCCGTCCTCGCGGCGGCCGCGCAGGTCGGTGACCGCGACGAATGGCTGTTCACCGGCCGGATGTCGGTCGAGGCACAGCCGTGGACCCGCGACCACACGGTCTTCGGACTGGTCCTGGTCCCGGGCATCACGCTGGTCGAGATGGCGCTGACGGCCGGCCGCGAACTGGGCTGCCCGCTGGTGGACGAGCTGATCATCGAGGCACCGCTGGTCCTGGAGGAGGGCGCCCCGCGGCAGATCCAGGTCACCGTCGGCCCGGCCGGCGAGGACGGCCGCCGCGAGGTGGCGGTCTTCTCCCGGCCGGAATCCGGCGGCGAGGACGAGCGGCCGGCGGCCACCTGCCACGGACGCGGCTGGCTGGCCCCCGACGCGGAGCCCTCGGCGCCGTTCCCGGTGCAGTGGCCGCCGGCCGGCGCCGAGCCGCTCACCGTCGAGGACGTCTACGCACGGGTGAACCGGTACGCGCACCTGACCGACGCCGACTTCGACTACGGACCCGCCTTCCGCGCGGTCCAGGCGGCGTGGCGCTCCGGCGACGAGATCTACACGGAACTGGCGCTGCCCGACGCCGCCGGCCCCGCCCAGGGCTTCGGCCTGCACCCGGCGCTGTTCGACTCCGCGCTGCACGGCGGACTCGGCATGCTCCACCGCGGCCCCGGCACCCCGGGCGGACTGCCCTTCTCCTGGTCCCGGGTGCGCCTGGCCCGGACCGGCCACACCCGGCTGCGGGTGCGGATCGGCCTGGCCGGCGACACCGCGCTGCGGCTCGACATCGCCGGCGAGGACGGGCAGCTGATCGCCGGCGTGGAGCGGCTCGACGTCCGCCCCGTCGAGCAGGCCCAGCTGGAGGCCGCCCGCCAGGGCGGGCGGCGTGCGCTGCACCGGCTGGACTGGGCCACGGTCCAGCTCGACACCCCCAAGCCGGCCCGGGTGGCAATCCTGGGCCCGCTGGAGGCGACCGGGGACCGGTTCGCCGGCATGGACGAACTGGAGCGCGCGGTCACCGACGGCACGGCGGCCCCCGAGGTGGTGCTCGCCGCGTTCGACGGCCCGGCCGAGGAGGACGCGCCCGAGGCCGCGCTGGCGGTCGCCGCCGCAGCGCTGGAGCTGATCCAGCGGTGGCTGGCGAACGAGCAGTCGGCCGACGCCCGGCTGGTCGTGGTGACCCGCAACGGCGTCGCGGTGCACGCCGGGGAGGCGCCCGACGTCACCCAGGCCCCGGTGTGGGGCCTGGTGCGCAGCGCGCAGTCCGAACACCCGGACCGCTTCGTCCTGGTGGACACCGACGGCAGCGCCGAGCCGGACTGGGGCGCCCTGGTCGAACTCGACGAACCGCAGCTCGCGGTGCGCCGGGGCGCCCTGCTGGCGCCGCGGCTCGTCCGGGCGGACACCGCGCCGCCCGGCGGAGCCCGGCCCCTGGACCCGGACGGCACGGTGCTGATCACCGGCGGCACCGGCGGACTGGGTGCGCTGTTCGCCCGGCACCTCGCCGAGCGGCACGGCGTCCGGCACCTGCTGCTGGTGAGCCGGCGCGGCGCGGACGCGGACGGCGCCGCGGAGCTCGCCGCCGACCTCGTATCGCTCGGCGCCCAGGTCCGGATCGAGGCGTGCGACGTCTCCGACCGGGAGCAGCTGGCCGGCCTGGTCAAGTCGCTGGAGCGGCCGCTGACCGCGGTCGTCCACGCGGCCGGCGTCCTCGACGACGCGGTGATCGGGTCGCTCACCCCCGAGCGGCTGGCGCGGGTGATGCGGCCGAAGGCCGACGCGGCCTGGCACCTGCACGAGCTGACCGCCGGGACGGAGCTGTCGGCGTTCGTCCTGTTCTCCTCCGTCGCCGCCCTGATCGGCAGCCCGGGGCAGGGCAACTACGCGGCGGCCAACGCGGTCCTGGACGCCCTCGCCGCCCGGCGGCGTGCGGCGGGGCTGCCGGCGAGCTCGCTCGCCTGGGGCCTGTGGGCGGACGCCACCGGCATGACCGGCCACCTCGGCCGGGACGAGCTGGCCCGGCTGGAGCAGATGGGCGTCATCGCGCTCACCGCCGAACTGGGACGGGAGCTGTTCGACCAGGCGCTCGGGGCGGACACGCCGCTGCTCGCCCCCGTACAGCTGGACCCGGCCGCGCTGCGGGCCCAGGCACGGGCCGGGCTGCTGCCGCCGCTGCTGCGCCGGCTGGCACGGGTGCCCGAGCGGCGCGCGGAGGCCGCCGTGGAGTCACTGGCCGAGCGCCTGGCCGGGGTTGCGGACACCGACCGGGAGCAGGTCGTCCTTGACCTGGTGCGCGCCCAGGTCGCGGCCGTCCTCGGCCACGCCTCCGGCGCCGCGATCGAACCGGAACGGCCCTTCCAGGACCTCGGGTTCGACTCGCTGGGCGCGGTCAAACTGCGCAACCGCCTCAACCAGGCCACCGGGGTGCGGCTGCCCGCGACGCTGATCTTCGATCATCCGACACCGGCGGCGGTCGTCCGGCTGCTGCTGTCCGGGATCGGGGGCACCGTCGCCGAACCGCCCCTCGACCGGGAGCTGGACAAGCTCGAAGAGCTGCTCGCTGCCGGCAGCGCGGGCGAGCGGCAGCGCGCGGCCGGACGCCTCCGCGCGCTGCTGTCCACCCTCACCGACGGCGGACAGAGCACCAGCGAGCTGATCGAGGCGGCCACCACCGCCGACGAGGTCTTCCAGCTGATCGACGGACTCGGCGAGGTGTGACGGTGCGGCTCCCGAAGACCGCGCACACCACGCGGCCCTGGCGGATCCACGAGATCGCCCCCGACTTCAGGGTCGAGGACGTGTGGGCGCTGCCGACGCCCGGGGGTCCGGACGACCTCGACCGGCTGGTGCGGCAGATGGCCGGCGGCGACGAGATCGAGAACGTCGTCGTGCGCACCCTCTTCACGGTCCGCTGGAAGCTGGGGGAGGTGCTCGGCTGGGACGACTCCGAGGAGGGGGTCGGCGGGCGGGTGCCGTCGCTGCGCGACCGGCTGCCCGACGACCTGCGCGCGGTCCCCGGGCCGGACATGCGCAGCTACCCGTTCACGTCGGTCTACCAGACCCGCGACGAATGGGTGGCGGAGCTGGCCAACCGGACCGTGCACACGCTGATGCACATCGGCTGGGTCCGGGACGGCAGGGACGGCTACCACGCCCAGATGACCGCGCTGGTGAAGCCCAATGGCCTGCTGGGGGAGGCCTACATGGCCGGCATCCTGCCGTTCCGGTACGCGCTGGTGTACCCGCGCGTGCTGGACACCATCGGCCGCAGGTGGAGAGCGGGGGCCGAACCGTGATCCGGGCGCGTCCGTAGCAGCCGCGCCCGCGGACGCCGCGGCGCGACGGCCCGCGCCGCGGCGCCCCCGCCGCACACACGTCGCCGCACACGTCGCCGTACGCGTCACCGCGCACGCCGCGCCGCACGTCAGATATCAGTTCACGAGCCTCGGGGTTCCGTCCATCAGGCTCAATCGGGAACGGGAGATCCGGAACCAATGCACGAGAACGAGGCCGAACGACGGCCCGATGGCCGAAGGACACCCATGGACGACCGCGCCGTTGCGGTCGTCGGGATGTCGTGCCGGGTCCCCGGCGCCGACGGCATCCGCGGGTTCTGGCAGATGCTGTGCGACGGCGTGGACGCGATCACCGACGCCCCGGCGGAGAGGGGGTACGACGCTCCCGAGCTGGCGCGCTTCCGCCGGGGCGGGTTCGTCGAGCGCGTCGCCGAGTTCGACGCCGGCTTCTTCGGCATATCCCCGCGCGAGGCCGCGGCCATGGACCCGCGCCAGCGCCTGGCACTCGAACTGAGCTGGGAGGCGCTGGAGGACGCCCGTACCGCACCGGAGAGCCTGCGCGGCAGCACCACCGCGGTCTTCCTCGGCGCCACGGGCGACGACTACGCCTCGCTGGTCCACCGGCACGGCCCCGACGCGGTGTCCCACCACTCGCTGGCCGGCCTGAGCCGGGGGGTGATCGCCAACCGGATCTCCCACCAGCTCGGCCTCCACGGACCGAGCGTCACGGTGGACACCGCGCAGTCGTCCTCCCTGGTGGCCGTGCACATGGCGTGCGAGAGCCTGCTGTCGGGAGCCGCCGGCCTGGCCCTGGCGGGCGGCGTCCACCTGAACCTGGTGCCGGAGAGCACGCTCGCCCTGGCCCGGGCGGGCGCGCTGTCACCTGACTGCCGCAGCTACACCTTCGACGCGCGCGCCAACGGCTTCGTCCGGGGCGAGGGCGCCGGCGTGGTGGTCCTCAAGCGCCTGGCGGACGCGGTCGCCGACGGCGACCCGATCCACTGCGTCCTGCTCGGCGGGGCGGTGAACCACGACGGTGACGGCCAGGCGCTGACCGTGCCCGACAGCGACGCCCAGCAGGCCCTGCTCCGGGAGGCGTACGCCCGGTCCGGGGTGGAGCCCGGGTGGGTGCGGTACGTCGAGCTGCACGGCACCGGCACCAGGGCGGGCGACCCGGTCGAGGCGGGCGCGCTCGGCTCGGTGTTCGGCCCGTCCCGGGACGCCGCGGAGCCGCTGCTGGTCGGCTCGGTGAAGACCAACATCGGGCACCTCGACGCGGCCGCCGGGGTCATCGGCCTGATCAAGGTCGCGCTGTCGGTGAAGCACGGAGTCCTCCCGGCGAGCCTCAACTTCGCCGAGCCGCACCCGTCGATCCCGATGGAGGAGTGGAAGCTCCGGGTGAACGCGGCCACCACCCCGTGGCCCGAGGGCCGCCGGCTCGCCGGCGTCAGCTCCTTCGGCGTCGGCGGCACCAACTGCCACCTCGTCGTAGCCGACCACCCGGCCGCACCCGAGCCGGAACCCGCGCCGGAGAGCTCCTCCCCGGTCCCGGTGGTGGTCTCCGGCAGGTCCGCCGCGGCGCTGCGCGCCCAGGCGGAACGGCTGCGGGAGTGGGTGGCGGCCGACCCCGGCCTGCGCACGGCGGACATCGGCCACTCCACGGTGACGACCCGGTCGGCGCTCAAGCACCGCGGGGTCGTCGTCGCCGCCGACCGCGCCGAACTGCTGGAGGGACTGTCCGCGCTGGCGGCCGGCGGGGCCGGGGCGAACGTCGCCGCCGGCGCCGCCACCGCCGGGTCCGGCGTGGTCTGGGTGTTCCCCGGCCAGGGGTCCCAGTGGACCGGCATGGCGCGCGGACTGTGGGAGTCCTCCCCGGCGTTCGCCGCCCGGATGGACGAGTGCGAGCGGCTGCTGGACGGCCTGGTGGACTGGTCGCTGCGGGACGTCCTCGACGACGAGGCCGCGCTGGCGCGCGTGGACGTGGTACAGCCCACCCTGTTCGCGGTGATGGTCTCGCTGGCCGAGGTGTGGCGCTCGGCCGGCCTGGTGCCCGACGCCGTCGTGGGCCACTCGCAGGGCGAGATCGCCGCCGCCTGCGCGGCCGGCATCATCTCCCTGGCCGACGGCCTGCGGCTGTCGGTCGGGCGCAGCCTCGCCATCGCCGCCGGGCTCTCCGGGCACGGGACGATGGCCTCGCTGGCCATGCCCGCCGGGGACGTGGACCGGGGCCGGGTCTCGGTCGCCGCGGTCAACGGCCCCAACGCGGTCGTCATCTCCGGCGAGACGGAGGCGGTGCGCGCGGTGGTGGCCGAGTGCGAGGCGCGCGGCACCCGTGCCCGCCTCATCCCCGTCGACTACGCGTCCCACTCCGCGCAGGTGGAGACCATCCGGGACGAGGTGCTGCGCGTCGCCGAGGGCATCACTGCCACCGACAGCGGTGTCGCGTTCTACTCCACCGTCACCGGCGGACGCCTGGACGCGAGCGCCCTGGACGCCGAGTACTGGTACCGCAACCTCCGGCAGGAGGTACGGCTGGCGGAGACCGTCGAGGTGCTGGCCGCCGCGGGCCACGCGGTGTTCGTGGAGGTCAGCCCGCACCCGGTGCTCACCATGGCCATCCAGGACACCGTGGACACCGCGGTGGTCCAGGGCACGCTGCGCCGCAACGAGGACGAACCGCGGCGCCTGCTGCTGTCCGCGGCCGAGCTGTACACCAAGGGCGTGGCGGTGGACTGGCGGCCCTTCCTGGCCGGCGGCCGCCGCGTACAGCTGCCCACCTACGCCTTCCAGCGGCAGCCGTACTGGGTCACCGGGGAGCGCGCGGAGCCGGCCGCGCCGCTGCCGGCCGGCGCCGCCGCGGCGGTGACCGAGGAGGCGGAGCCGGAACCGGAGCGCTCCCCGCACCTGTCCGAACAGCAGCTGTGGTCGCTGGTCCGCTCCCACACGGCGGCCGTGCTCGGGCACGCCGACCCCAAGCTGGTCGAACCCGACGCCACCTTCAAGGAACTCGGCTTCGACTCGGTGACCGCGGTACAGCTGCGCGACCGGCTGAACACCGCCACCGGGCTGCGGATGCCGACCTCGCTGCTCTTCGACCACCCGACCCCCACGGTGCTCGTGCGGCACCTGCGCGCGCAGCTGTCCGGCGGCGCCGCCGACCGGCCCGCCACCGAGGCGGCCCCCGCGGGCGCCGCCGACGATCCGATCGCGATCATCGGCATGAGCTGCCGGCTGCCCGGCGGCGTGGCCTCCCCCGAGGACCTGTGGCGGCTGGTCTCCGAAGGGGCGGACGCCATCGCGCCGTTCCCCGAGGACCGCGGCTGGCACCCGGACCGCGGCGCGGCATACGCCCGGGAGGGCGGATTCCTCGACGGCGCCACGGACTTCGACGCGGGCTTCTTCCGCATCAGCCCGCGCGAGGCGCTGACGATGGACCCCCAGCAGCGGCTGGTGCTGGAAGTGGCCTGGGAGGCGCTGGAGCGCGCCGGCCAGGACCCGGCCGCGCTGCGCCGCAGCCGGACCGCGGTCTTCATGGGGGCGATGAGCCAGGACTACCTCCCGCGCCTGCACGACGTCCCGGAGAACCTCGGCGGCCACGCCCTGACCGGCGGCGCCTCCAGCGTGGTGTCCGGGCGGGTCGCCTACGCCCTGGGCCTCGAAGGCCCCGCGGTGAGCGTGGACACCGCGTGCTCCTCGTCGCTGGTGGCGATCCACCTGGCGGCCCGGTCCCTGCGGTCGGGGGACTGCTCGCTGGCCCTGGCCGGCGGCGTCACGGTGATGTCCACGCCCGGGATCTTCGTGGAGTTCGCCCGGCAGGGCGGGCTCGCGGCCGACGGCCGGTGCAAGGCCTTCTCCGACGCGGCCGACGGCACCGGCTGGTCCGAGGGCGTGGGCGTGCTGGTGCTGGAGCGGCTGTCGGACGCGCGCCGCAACGGCCACCGGGTACTGGCCGTGCTGCGCGGCTCGGCCGTCAACCAGGACGGCGAGAGCAACGGGCTGACCGCCCCGAACGGCCCCTCGCAGGAGCGGGTGATCCGGCAGGCACTGGCCGGCGCGGGTCTGTCCACCGGCGACGTGGACGCCGTCGAGGCGCACGGCACCGGCACCACCCTGGGCGACCCGATCGAGGCCCAGGCGCTGCTGGCCACCTACGGGCAGGACCGCGAGGACCCGCTGTGGCTGGGGTCGGTGAAGTCCAACATCGGGCACACCCAGGCCGCCGCCGGCGCCGCGGGCGTGATCAAGATGGTCATGGCGATGCGCCACGGCGTCCTGCCGCGGACGCTGCACGTGGACGAGCCCTCCCACCACGTCGACTGGTCCTCGGGCGCCGTGGAGCTCCTCACCGAGGAGCGGGCCTGGCCCGAGGCCGGCCGGCCCCGGCGGGCCGGCGTCTCGTCGTTCGGCATCAGCGGCACCAACGCGCACGTCATCCTCGAACAGGGTGACCCGGGCGAGCCGGACGGGCCGGCGGAGCCGGAGGCCCGGCCCGCCCCGGCCGAGCCGGCCGGCATCGTGCCGTGGCTGGTGTCCGCGCGCAGCGCCGCCGTACTGCCGCGGCAGGCGGAGCGGCTGCGGGCGGCGGTGTCCGGCGACCCGGCCCCCGGGGTGGCCGATGTGGCGGTCTCCCTGGCCACCGGGCGCACGGCGTTCGAGCACCGCGCGGTGGTGCTGGGCACCGGGCGGGCGGAGCTGCTCTCCGGCCTGGAGGCGCTGTCCAGGGGCGACCGGGCCTCGGGGCTCGTCGTCGGCACCGCGTCCACCGCGCCGGACGTCGGCGTCCTGTTCTCCGGGCAGGGCAGCCAGCGCCTCGGCATGAGCCGTGAACTGGTGCGTACCTTCCCGGTGTTCGCCGAGGCCTGGCAGGCGGTCGGTGCCGCGTTCGCCCCGCTGCTGGAGCACTCGATCGACGACGTGGTGGCGGCGGAGCCCGGTTCGGACCGGGCGCGGCTGCTGGACGAGACGGCGATCACCCAGCCCGCGCTCTTCGCCTTCGAGGTGGCGGCGTTCCGGCTGCTGGAATCGCTGGGGGTCACCCCCGCGGTCCTGGTGGGCCACTCGATCGGCGAACTGGCCGCCGCGCACGTGGCGGGGGTCTTCTCGCTCGACGACGCGGCCCGCCTGGTGGCCGCCCGCGGCCGGCTGATGCAGGAACTGCCGCGCGGCGGGGCGATGGTGGCCGTCCAGGCCACCGAGGAGGAGGTCCGCGCGGCCCTGGAGGGCCACGGCGGCCTGGTCTCGGTCGCCGCGGTGAACGGCCCCGCCTCGGTGGTCGTCTCCGGCGCCGAGGACGCCGTGCTGGAGATCCGGGCGGCCTTCGCCGACCAGGGCCGCAAGACGCAGCGGCTCCGGGTCTCGCACGCCTTCCACTCCCCGCTGATGGAGCCGATGCTGGAGGAGTTCCGGCAGGTGGCGGAGTCGGTGGCGTACGCCGCGCCGCGCATCCCGGTCATCTCCAACGTGACCGGCGGCCCGGCCGGGGACGGCGCCCTGGAGCGGCCGGAGTACTGGGTGCGGCACGTCCGGGAGGCCGTGCGCTTCGCCGACGGGGTGCGGGCCACGCTGGCGGCCGGTGCCGAGGTCCTGGTCGAGGTGGGCCCCGACGGGGTGCTGGCCGCCATGGCGCGGGAGACCCTGGCCGACGCGGCACCCGACCTGCCCGTGGTCGCGCTGGCCCGCAAGGACCGGTCCGAGGCGCGCTCCGCGGTGGAGGCCCTGGCACGGCTGCACGTGGCGGGCGTGACCGTCGACTGGGCGTCCTACCTCACCGCCACCGGTGTCACCGGGCGCCAGGTCGACCTGCCCACCTACGCCTTCGACCGGCAGCGGTACTGGGTGGAGCCCCCGAAGCCCGGGAGCGACGTCACCGGCGCCGGTCTCGCCCCGGTCGACCACCCGTTCCTGGCCGCCGGCACCGACCTCGCCGTCGGTGACCAGCTGCTCCTGAGCGGGCTGCTCTCCCCGGCCGACGAGCGGTGGCTGGCCGACCACGCCATCTTCGGCAACGTGGTGTTCCCCGGGGCGGCGTTCCTGGAGATGGCGCTGCACGCCACGGACGAGGCCGGGTGCCGGGGCATCGAGGAACTCACCCTGCGGGCACCGCTGACCCTCCACGACGACCCGGTCCGGCTCCAGATCGTCGTCGGCGCGGCCGAGGACTCGGGCCGGCGACCCATCGGCATCCACTCCCGCCCGGCCACCGCCGGGCCGAGGTCCTGGACCGAACACGCGACCGGCTTCCTCTCCGCCGAGGCGGCCCCGGCGCCGGACGCGTCCGGACCGCAGGACTGGCCCCCGCGCGGCGCCGCCCCGGTCGACCTGGCCGGCTTCTACCCGGAGCTCGCCGACCGCGGCTACGCGTACGGCGAGGCGTTCCGGGGGCTGCGCGCCGCCTGGCGCCTGGACGACGAGGTGTACGGCGAGGTCCGGCTCCCCGCCGACGTCCGGCACGCCTCCGGCGGCTTCGGCCTCCACCCGGCCCTGTTCGACGCCGCGCTGCACCCGGTGCTGACGCTGCTGACCGCGGCCGACCCCGGCCAGGTGCTGCTGCCGTACGCCTGGTCGGGGGTGACCTCCCACGGCCCCGCCGGCACGGAACTGCGGGTCCGGGTCGCCCGCACCGCCGACCGGGAGGTGTCGCTGCACGTCACCGGGCCCGACGGCACCCCGGTGCTGACCGTGGACTCGCTGGCGCTGATGCCGGCCTCCGTGGAGCAGCTGACCGGCGGCACCGCCACCGACTCGCTGTTCACCACCGCATGGACGCCGCTGCCCGCGGCGTCCGGTCCCGGCGCGCCGCGACCGGACCTGGAGATCGTGCGGGTGGCCGCGGACGAGGACGCGGACGTCCCCGCCACCGCGCGGGCGACCGTGCGGGAGGTACTCGGCCTGGTGCAGAAGGCACTGCGGGACGAGCGGCTCGGCCGGTCGCGGCGGGTCGTCGTGACGCGCGGCGCGGTGGCGGTCACCGAGGACGAGACGCCCGACCTGGCCTGCGCCCCGGTCTGGGGCCTGGTCCGGTCGGTGCAGACCGAACACCCGGACCAGTTCGTCCTGGTGGACACCGACGGCCACGAGGAGTCGCTGCGCGCGCTGGAGACCCTGGACCCGGCCGGTGAACCCCAGCTGGCCATCCGCCGGGGCGTCACCTACGTGCCGCGGCTGGTCGCGGCACCGCAGGCGACGGACCCGCGCCCGGCCTGGAACCCGGACGGCACGGTGCTGATCACCGGCGCCACGGGTGGTCTCGGCGCGCTGTTCGCCCGGCACCTGGTGACCGGGCACGGGGTGCGGCGCCTGCTGCTGCTCAGCCGGCAGGGGTCGGCGGCGCCCGGCGCGGCCGAACAGGTCGCGGAACTCACCGCGCTCGGTGCCGAGGTCACGCTGGCGGCCTGCGACGTGACCGACCGGGACGCCCTGGCCGGGCAGATCGCGCGGATCCCGGAGGAGGCGCCGCTGACCGCGGTCGTCCACCTGGCCGGCGTGCTCGCCGACGGCAGCGCGGAGGCGCTGACGCCGCAGCAGCTCGACCGGGTGCTCCGGCCGAAGGTGGACGCCGCCTGGCACCTGCACGAACTGACCCGGGACCTGGGGCTGTCGGCGTTCGTGCTGTACTCGTCCATCGCCGGCACTCTCGGCACCTCGGGCCAGGCGAACTACGCCGCGGCCAACACCTTCCTGGACGCCCTGGCCGCGTACCGCAGGTCCGCCGGGCTGCCCGCGCTCTCCCTCGCCTGGGGCCCGTGGGAGCTGGGCATGGCGGGCACGCTCGGCCAGGTCGACCTGTCGCGGTTCCGGCGCAACGGCATCGTGCCGCTGTCCGCCGCCAGGGGCGCCGCGCTGTTCGACACCGCGCTCGCCCTCGACACGGCGGCGGTGGTCCCCGCCGTGCTCGACCCGGCGGCGCTGCGGCAGCTGGAGACGGTGCCCGCGCTGCTGCGCGGCATGGCCGGGCCGCGGCAACCGAGTGCCGAGGAGCCCTCCGTACCGCCGCTGGTGCAGCGGCTGGCGGAGCTGTCCCCCGAGGAACAGCTGAGCGAGCTGCTGGACCTGCTGCTCGCCACCTCGGCGGTGGTGCTGGACTACCCGTCCGCCGACGACATCGACGCCGACATGTCCTTCAAGGAGATCGGCTTCGACTCGCTGAGCGGGGTGGAGTTCCGCAACGAGGTCAAGAAGGACACGGGCCTGCAGATCCCGGCGACGGTGATCTACAACTACCCGACCCCGGCGGCCCTGGCGGAACACCTGCGGGACCGGCTGTTCCCGGAGGACGCCGAGGACACCGGACCGCGGGACGACGAGGACGACCTCGCGGACGACCTGGACGACGAGATCGACGCCCTGGACGTCGAGAACCTCATCCAGCGCGCTTTTGACGAATAGAGGGTGGAGCGAATGAAACCGGAAGACCTGAAGACCCTGCGCCAGTTCGTCAGGAGCGAACTCACCGGCGACAACGCGCAGGTGGACACACTGACGGACAAGCCCCTGCCGGTGTACGACACGTTCCGCGAGACCGGCCTGGCCAACTGGTGGCTGCCCCAGGAGGTCGGCGGCCGCGGGCTGAGCCTGGAGGACAGCGTCGAGATCGTCAACGAGATCGCCTACGGCGACGCCGGCGTGGCCTTCACGCTGTTCATCTCGGTCCTGGGCACCACCATGGTGCAGCTGTACGGCTCCGAGGAGCTGAAGGCCCGCTATCTGGAGCCCATGGCGGCCCGGGGTTCCTTCTGCGCGACGCTGGGCAGCGAGCGGAACGCCGGCAGCGAGCTGAGCAAGATCGAGACCGTGGTCACCCGTGACGGGGACGACCTGGTCATCACCGGGGAGAAGTTCTTCTCCACCAACACCGATTTCGCCGACTTCCTGGTCGTCGTCGCCAGGGCGGCCGACGACCCCGAGGCGTACCACGCGATCGTGGTGCCGCGGGGGACCCCGGGCGTCGAGATCGTCAAGCGGTGGGACGTCATCGGTCTGCGGGCGTCGCACACGTACCAGGTGAAGCTCGACGGCTGCCGGGTGCCCGCCGACCACCGGCTGGAGGGCTCCGGGCTCCGGCTGCTGGAGATCGGCCTCAACACCAGCCGCATCCTGATCGCGGCGACCGCGATCGGCATCGCGCGGCGCATCCGGGACCACTGCATGACGTACGCCAAGAGCAAGCCGTTCCGGGACGGCACCCTGCTCGACAGCCCGGTGTTCGCGCAGAAACTGGGCCAGATGGAAATGCTGATCGACGTCATGAAGAGCCACTGCCTCAAGGCGGCCCGCGACTGCGACCAGATCATGGCGAAGCCGGACGCGGCCACCGCCTTCGCGCGGCAGGGCACGCTGAAGTCGGCGCTGACCGCCAAGATGTTCTGCGGCCAGGCCGGCTGGGACGTGGCGAGCGTCGGCTCGGAGATGTTCGGCGGGCTGGGGTACACCCACGACCTGCCCATCGGGAAGCTGCTGCGCGACATCCGCTACGTCTCGATCGTCGAAGGCGGCGACGACGTCATGCGCGAGCTGGTCTTCAGCCGTTACGTCGTCCCCGTGCCGCGCCGGACGTAGTCCGGCCCGCCCGCTCCGCGCCACGGCGTGACCGTGGCGCGGGGCCACCGGTGGTCCCCGCGCCGCCCCGGCGGGGACCACCGGTGCGAACGCCGTGGGCGGCACCCGGGTGCCACCGGGCCGACGGGGCGGCGGCACCGGGCGGTGACACGACCACCGGCCCCGCCGGTCGCAGGCCCGGCCACCACCTCGGGTGCCGGGCTAAGAACCGGGGTGTCTCGTCCGCCTCGCACCCCGGAGCACCGGTGTGCCCGCCAGGATCGGCGTGCTCGCCCGGATCCGTGGGCAGCGTCTGCCGCTCGCCGCCGAGAACGTCGAACAGGCCAGGCCCGGGCCCGGGACCGGCCGCCGTTCCACCCCTCGCCGTCCGACCAGGCCCGGGCCGCGAACGCCGGCGCCCTACCGGTCAGCCGGCTCCGCTCGTGCAGCGGAATCAGTCCTCGTCCTCGGACAGACGGAAATAGACGGTCCCCGACCGCCAGGGGCCGTGCTCGGTCATCTCCGACTCGATCACCACGTCCTGGATCTCGGCGGGGCCCAACGCCTCGATGGCATCCGCCAGCCGCCGCAAGAGGGCCGGAACGCTGTCGCAGCCGGGGCCGGCAGGGTTGGCCAGCGAGAAACGGCGCACCGTCCGGTGCGTCGGAGTCTCCGTCACGCCACCGATCGTAGGCCCTGCCCTCACCCGGTCGGCAGGCGACGGCGGGCCGGGCGGCACCCCGGGGCCGATGAGCGGCGAGCGGCCGGGAGAAGTCGCGCTCGAACTACCGCAGATCGTCGAGGAGGCCGTCCAGGGCCTTCGCGAGGGCCGCGGCGTTGGCCGGATCGAACCAGGTGGTGCGGATGCGCTCGTTGTTCCCTCCGGGCGTCTCGTGGTCGGCGGCGAGCCGGTGCAGGGAGCGCTCGTCACCCAGGGAGCGGCCGACGTTCCCGAAGAGGCCGCGCACGTACCGCTCGGCGGTGCCCGGAGCGATGCCGTGGCCGGCGGCCCACGAGGTGAGGGTGGCGAGGTAGGCGTAGTGGGCGGTGAGCGTCCCGGTCAGGGCGGAGAAGACGTCGAAGGCCCCTTCGTCCGCGACCGGGAGCGCCCCGCCCAGTTGGTCGAAGAGGGAGTCCACCACCGGGTGCGATGGGCAGGTCACGGTGACGGAGCGGCGCTCGCGCACGGCGGGCAGCGGGATGGCGCGGACGATCGGGGCGCCGGTGGCCAGCGTGCGCCGCAGGTCGTCGGTGGCGACGCCGGCCATCAGGCTGATCACGGTCGTGTCGTCGTCCACCCGCAGCCCGGCGAGCGCCTCGCGGTGGTCCTGGCGGCGTACCGCGATGATCACCACCTCCGAGCGGTCCACCACGTCCTGGTTGCCGGCGCACACCCGGACGCCTTCGAAGCGCTCGGACAGTTCGGCGGCGGCGCGAGCCCCCCGGGGAGAGAGGAAGACCTCGGGCGACGCACCGCCCCCGTGGCGCAGGCCCTCGACGACGGCCCGGCCGATCTCGCCCACTCCGATGATGCCGATGCGCTGCACGGTGTCTTCCTCCTGGTGTGTGGTGGTCCCGGCCCGTGGTGGCGCGGGTCCGGGTGGCCGGGGACTGCCGGCGCCCCTGGCGCGCGGTGGGGGGGATGACGTCACGCCGGTCGCGGTCGTCTCCACAGCAGGGCGACCGCGACGAGGCCCGCCAGGCAGGGCAGCATCCCGGCCCAGCCCATTGCCGGCGGCAGGCCGGTGTCGCCGGAGGTGTCCTTGGTGAGCAGCCCGGTCAGTCCGGTGCCGGTGCCGATCAGGAACATCACGGTCGCGGCGGGGCGGGCCCACCGCCTGCCCGCCGTGACGGCCCAGGCCGTCGTGAGCCAGGCGAGGACGCCGAGCGCTCCGATGACGGTCCATATGACCAGGTAGGTGGTGACGGCCGAGTCGATCCGCGCCGGGGGGTACGCGGGGTAGCCGGCCCGGATGTGATCGGCCAGCACATGGGTGGTGCCGTGGTCGACGTACGCGGCGACCGTGGTGAGGACGGTCAGCGCAAGGCCCGCGTACATCGCTCCCAGTGCCCCACGTGCGGGGGACGGGTTCGTCATCGGGGTGCCTCTTTCGTCATCGGTCGATCAGGGCGATGCCGCGGTCGCCGTACCGGGCCTCCCGCCGGACCTCGGCGGCGGCTGCGGCGGAGCCGGGGCCGGTCCCGGTCGGGCGGCGGTTGGCGGCGGTCGGGCTGCCGCGCGGGCGCCGCCGAGCCCGCCGATCGGCGGCGGCACGCCGGTTCGTGGTGAGGCAGGCCCGGACCGGTCGCCTCCGGAGCGGTGACGCGGCGGCCCCGCCGGGGCCGTGGGCGCCGGACACGCTGCTGCCGCCCGGGGCGGGGGACCGGCAGGCTGCCGGTCCCCAGGGAGCAGCGGACATACCGTCACTTCGCCAGGGCCGTGCGGAGGAAGGCGAGGATCTCCGCCTGGGCGGCCTCGGCCTGTGGTTCCACGCCGGGCAGGGTCAGGAAGGCGTGCGGTGCCCCGGGGTATTCGGAGAGCCGGACAGGCGTGCCGGCCGCGCGCAGCCGATCGGCGAAGCTGCGGCCGTGGTCGGCGACCGCGTCCCGGGTGGGCACCACCACGAGCGCCGGGGGGAGCCCGCTCAGGTCGTCCGCGTACAGCGGCGAGACCGCGCGGGCGTCGGCTCCCCGCGGGACGGCGAGCCGCCGGAAGAACCGCAGCAGCGGCAGGGCCCGGGTCGGGCTGTAGGCGTACTCGGTCATCGAGGCGTGGTCGAACATCGTGTCGGTCACGTCGGTCACCGGGTTGACCAGTACCTGCGCCTTCAGCTCCAGGCCGGCCTCCCGGGCCCGGACGGCCGTCAGGGCGCAGATCAGCGCACCGCAGCTCTCGCCGAACACGGCCGTGCGTGCCGGGTCGACGCCCCACCGAGCGGCGTTCCGCACCACGTGCCGGAGCGCGTCCCAGCCGTCGTCGACGGCGTCCGCGAGCGGGCTGCCGGGTGCGAGGAGGCGGTGTTCGACGGAGACGACAAGCGCGGGCAGCCGCGCGGCGAGGTGGCTGCTGGTCCAGTCGCACTGCGCCGCCGTGCCCACGAAGCCGCCTCCGTGGACGTGGATCACGAGCGGCAGGCCGGTCCGGGCCGTGGCCTCGCCGTCGCCGGCCGGGGCCGGCCGGTACACCCGGACCGGCAGGTCGCGGTCGGCGAGCGTGATCTCCTGCCAGTCGATGGCGGCGCCGGGGTGCGGCTCTCCCAGGACGGCGCGGGCCGCGCCGGAGGCCCGGAAGCGGTTCTCCGCGTCGCGGTAGGCGAACAGTTCCTCGGTCGTCATCGCCGAGAAGTCGGGCTCCGGCGGCCGCGTGACCGTCGTGCTCTCCCCCATGGTTCGTACTCCCCTCCGCCTCAAGTGCCGGGCCCCTCCCGGTCGTTGAGCGGGTCGCCCTCATTATGCACGCACTGCGTGCATAGGCAAGTGCACCGGTTAGGATCGTGCGTGACGAGAGGGGCGAGATGACGGGCCGACGGCGATGGTCGACCGAGGAAATCCTGGACACGGCGGCGGAGATGCTGCGCACGGACGACGCCGGGTCGTTCAGCGTGCGCAAGCTCGCCGCGGCGCTCGGGACCGACTCCTCCAGTCTCTACCGGCACTTCCGCAACAAGACCGAGCTGCTGCGGGCGGTCGCCGACCGGGTCCTGCTGGCCACCATGGACGGCTACCACCCCGAGGGCGACTGGAAGCAGCGCATCACCGCCCTGGCCCTGCGCCTGCGCGAGGCGTTCGGCGAGCAGCTCCAGCTCGCCGCGGTGTGGGGGCGCTACGGGTCCGGCGGCACCGGTTCCCGCCTGGTCATGGAGGAGTTGCTGCAGGCCCTGCGCGCGTCGGGCCTGCCCGACGAGGAGATCCCGGCGCGCTACCACCGCATCGTGATCCTCCTCGCCGCGCTGATCTCCTCCGAGGCCGGGATCGGCACCCTCACCCCCGAGGAGTACGAACAGGGCGTGGAACAGTTCCGCGTCGCGGTGCTCGGCGCCGACCCCGAGCGCTTCCCGGCCCTGGCCCACTTCGCCCGCGACATCCGCCCCCTCGGAGCGGAGCGCCGCGCCGCGTTCGAGGAGATCCTCGCCGCCCACCTCGCCCACATCGAGTCACGGATCCCCTGACGGGCCGCATCGCGAGTGCCTCTGCCCGCGGGGCGGTACGGCGGCCGGGTGGTGCCGGGGGAGTGGGGGGCGGCGGAGCGGGCGTGTCCGGACCGGGCCGGCCCGGCAGTCCGCCGGCCGGGCCTGCTCCCGGGCGCCCGACGGGTGCGGGCCCGCAGGCAGCTCCCGGCCTTCACCGCACGTCCCCCGTCCGGCCGGGTGGAGGATCACTGCCCGGGCGGTCGCAGGGGTGTCAGTCCCACCAGAAGTCCCAGCAGTTCAGCCCGATCAGATGCTCGGCGTAACTGGCCAGGTCGCGGTGGGCGCCCTGCCAGACGTTGTCGGGACAGAAGGCGAAGTGCTCGGCGGCGACGCCCAGGGCGTCATCCAGACCGTTCGGTGGTGCGGCGACGCTGAGGTGCAGGGTGGCGAAGCCGACGCCGACGACGCGTGCGCCGAAGCGGTCCTCCCAGTCGCGGACGACGGCGGAGAACGTGGCGGTGTCGCTGTCGTAGTTCGCGGGTCCGGTCCAGCCGGCGGCGGCCAGGGCGTCGGCTCCGCGCGGTGCCGTGACCAGTCCGAGGCGGGCATGGGGGTACCGGTCCAGGAAGACCCGCGCGTACTGCTCGGCCATGGCGTCGGGGTCATCGACGGGTGTGCACGCGGGGGCGGGCCCGGGCCAGGTCCGGCCGAAGGGGGCGGTGACGGCCAGGCGTTCCTCCGCGCTGAGCGGGTCGTCGTCCTCGTCGGTGACGGTGTGGTCCCGCCACCAGCGGGCGAGGAGCGCCCGGGGGTCGTGGTCCGCCGGCGACGACATGTCCTCGGGGTGGATCTCACCGCAGCCCCAGGGACGGAACTGGGTGTCGTGCGGGTCCAGCGGGCACAGCAGGAGCGGCCAGAGCCCGGACGTGGCATGCTCGGCGCGCAGCCGGGACCACAGCCCGGTGGCGGGCGGACCGTCGCTCAGCCACAGCGGCCGCTGGCCGCCGTCGCCTTCGTTCGAAGTGATCATGCGGCCGGGCGGCAGCGGCAGGCCGGCGGTCAGACGCGATTCGAGGTTCACGAGCGGATGTTAGGTCCGGGGTACGACAGCGGTGTGACCGTAGGATCACCTGCCGGTCCGCCGCCTTGCGCAGCAGGTCGGCCTCCGAGATCACCCCCATGGGGCGGTCCAGGTCGTCCACGACCGGTACGGCGGTGACGTCGTTGGCCGCCAGGAGCCTGGCGACCTCCTTGAAGGGCATCTGCGGCCGGGCCCGGACGACCGCCCTGGTCATGAGCTCTCCGACGGTGCGATGGTGCATCTTGGGTTCCCTTCCGCGTTCAGGGCCGGTCCGGGCCTCAGGAGGGTGCGCCGACCCCGATGCGCGCCGCCACGTCCACGACGCCCTCGACACCGCGCACCAGCCGTACGACGACGGGGATCAGACCGGCGTCACGGACCTGGCCCGACAGCGTGACCACTCCGTCCGACACACTCATCCGCAGTTCCCCGAAGGCGTGCAGCGGATCGGCGAGGAGCACGCCGCGCACCTCGCCCTGGAGTTCCTCGTCGGAGCGCAGGAAGACCTTCAGCAGATCGGCCCTGCTGACGATGCCGCACAGTTTCGCCTCGCCGTCGATCACGGGCAGCCGCTTCACTCGCCGTATCGCCATGGTCCGGGCCGCCTCCGCCACGGTGGCGTCCGCGTGCACGGTGACCGCGGGGCTGCTCATCAGCTCCTCGGCCGTCACCGCCCAGGCCTTCACCAGCTCCGCGAAGCGCTGCCGGGCCATCCCGGGCCGTTCCAGCATGTCGTCGCGGAACTCCTCCTTCGGCAGCAGGTCCGCCTCCGACACCACGCCGATGACGCGACCCTCGCCCTCCAGGACCGGTACCGCGCTGACCTTCCAGCGGCCCATGATCTCGACGACCTCCCTGAACGACGCCTCGCGTCCCACGGCGACGACCGTCCGCGTCATGACGTCACTGACCCTGCGCGGCGACTCGGCCATGGGGACTCCTCGCACGGATACGGTGCTGCGGACGACCTGGAGGGCGGAAGCGCCGCCGTCCCGGAACCCCCTCCTTCGAAGATACAAAGTCCCGGGCGGGGCGCCACCGGACGTCGCGGCACCCACCGCGCGGACCGGGACGCTGCCCCTCCGCAGGGGCCCCGGGCCGTCCCCGGCCGTCGCCCGCCGTCCCGGCCGCCGTGCGCGACGGAGTCACGGCACGCGTGCCGTGACTCCGTACCGACCCCCCCGTGTCTGCCGGGCACACGCCGTGCCGTGCGGGCCGACGGAGCCCGGGCGCCACGCCGCCACCTCCCGCCGCTCGCCCTCGCGGTGTGTCCGGTCCGCACCGGGGAGGGCGTGGGGGACGTCCGGCTCCGGCCGGTCGCAAGGGCCCGGGCCCCGCACCGCCGCCGGAACGGGCTTGAGCGGGACTGCGTGGGGCGGGCTGGATACCGGGCCGGTGTCCGTGTTTCAGCGTTCCTGTAGCAGCGCGGCCAGTCTGTCGAGCTGAGCGGGGTCCTGGAGGGCGGATCCGACTCCGACGACCCGCGCGCCCGCGTCCAGGAACTGCCTGGCGTTGGCCGCGTCCACTCCACCGGTGGCGACGAACTGCGCTCGTGGGAACGGCCCGTGCATCAGCTTGATCCATCCCGCGCCCAGCACGGAGGCGGGGAAGGCCTTGAGCCACCGCAAGCCGAGGCGGCCCGCAGCCTGGATCTCGGAGGCGGTGGCCACACCGGGCAGGTAGGGCAGGGAGGCCTCCAGGCTGGTCGCGGCCACGTCGGGGTCCAGGCCCGGGGCCACGGCGAAGGAGGCCCCTGCGCCGACTGCCTGCCTCACCCGTTCCCGGGTGGTCACGGTGCCTGCTGCCACGCCCAGCCCCCGGCCTCGGCCGGCTTCCACCGCGGCGGCCAACGCCTGCGCTCCGTCCTGGGACTGGACGGGTACTTCGACCCAGTCCACACCGAGATCCCAGGCTCGTTCGGCCAGCTCGACGGTCCGCAGCGGGTCGAACCCGCGCAGGATCGCCATCAGCGGGCGGCCGTCGAACGCCGTGTCGAACCAGCTGTCGGTGTCCATCTCCTGCTCGCTCCTGTTCGTGTCCGGTCTTCGTTCCCTGGCCGCGGTTTCAGCGGTGTACGTCCTCAGCACCGGACAGCAGGCCCAGCTCCCCGCGGTGGGGCAGCCCCTCCCAGTCCCCGGGGACGGACACCGCGAACGCCCCGCACAGCGCGCCCCGGCGCAGCCGGCCGGCAGGATCGAGCCCCTCCAGCCTGGCGCTGAGGTATCCGGCGACGAACGCGTCGCCGGCGCCGACCGGGTCCACGCAGCTGACGCGGACCGCCGGTACCGCGACGGTCTCGGAGCCGGCCAGGGCTACCGCCCCTCGGCCGCCGCGCTTGACCACCACCTCGGTCGGCCCCAGGTCGCGGACGGCCGCGGCGATGGCCTCCGGTGCCGTCTCCCCGGTGAGCAGTCGTAGCTCCTCCTCGCCGCCGAACACCACGTCCACCCGGCCGATCAGAGACCGCAGTGCGGCGGCCGCGTCCTGCCTGCTCCACAGCATGGAGCGGTAGTTGATGTCCAGGCTCACCGTGACACCGGCCGGGCGGGCCAGCTCCACGGCATGCTCGACGGCGTCCCGGGCGGACAGGCTGAGCCCCAGCGTGATCCCGGTGGTGTGCAGGGCCTTGGCGGAGCGGACGAGGGCCTCGTCCACGTCGGCACGGCACAGCCGGGATCCCGCCGAACCGTGCCGGTGGTACGAGGCGACGACCCGATCGGCGATCCGGTGGTACCGCAGCATGAACGCCGTGGGGGCGTCCGTATCGACGACGAGACGGGACGGGTCGACGCCCTCCGCCCGCAGTTGGTCACCGATCACCTGGCCCATCGGGTCGTCACCGACCCGCCCGAGCATCGCGACTCGGAGCCCGAGCCTGGCAAGGCCGATGGAGACGTTGCTCTCCGCACCGGCGAAGGAGAAGGTGACCGGGGTTCCGGGCACCAAGGGGCCGGTCGCCTCGCTCCGGAACAGACCGAGGCTCTCACCGACGGTGACGACGTCTGTCATGGAACTCCTTCTGGCCGACGGCGGGCCCGTGAGCGGGAAGATCGCCCTGCTGCGGGTGGGAGCCGGGTGGTAGTTCGTTGACCGGATATCGTGCCGGTTGCCCTGTCAGCACCCGTACGGCTTCTTCAGCGGCGATGGTCCGTACCGTCCTGACGGCTTCCTCGGAGTAGTAGGCGGCGTGGGGTGTGACGATCACGTTGGGCAGTTCGAAGAGGGGGTTGGTCGGGCGCCATCCGCGCTGTTTCGCGGGTTCCTCCTCGATGTCGTCCAGCGCCGCGCCGGCGATCCATCCTTCGGTGAGGGCGTGGTGGAGTGCCGCGTCCTCCACGATGGGCCCGCGTGCGGTGTTGACGAGGATGGCGGTCGGCTTCATCCGGCGGAGCGTCGCGCGATCGAAGGTGTGGTGTGTCTGGGGGGTGAGCGGCGTCTGGACCACCACGTAATCGGCACCTTCCACCAAGTCGGCGAAAGACATCGGCCTGACGTGGGCTTCCCGGATCTCGGACTGGTCGAGGAAGGGATCGTGTGCCCATACGTCGACGCCGAAGGCTTTTGCTCGTTCGGCGATGAGCCGTGCGATGGAGCCGAAGGACAGCAGGCCCAGCGCCTGTCCCCGCAGTCTGTGGATGGGTTTGCCGGTCTTCCAGTGCCATTCGCCCTGTCGGGTCGCCCGGTCGTAAGGGCAGATCTTGCGTGCGGCTGCGAGCCAGAGCGCGACGGCATGATCGGCGACCTCTTCGGCGCACCATTCGTTCGGTGCGTTCGTGACCTGGATTCCGCGTCGGGTGGCGGCGTCGACATCGACGGTGTCCACGCCGGTGCCGTAGCGGGCGATCACCCGGCAGCGGGTCAGCGCGTCGATGGCGCGGGAACCGACCCGCGCGTACTGGGTCAGAACGCCGCCGGCCTCTCGTCCCGCCTCGATCACCTCGTCCTCGCTCTTGCACTGTGCGGCGAGGAGCCGGAGCCCGGCGCCTTCGACGACGGCGCGTTCGATGTCCACATCGCCGAAGTCGTAGTCGGCGATCAGGATCGTTTCGCGGGAGTCAGTGCGAGTCACGAGGAATCCCCTTGGTGTGAATGAGGTCCTGGTACGACACGGCAAGCTCCAGGCAGCCCCCGCTGTCCAGTTGGCCGACCGTGGAACGGTAGATCTCCTGCCACGGTGTCTGGTGCTCCAGTGCCGGGGGTGTGTGGTCGGCCCACCGCGCGGCGATCTCCTCATCCGGCAGGAGGACGTCGACGCGCGCGTTGTCCAGGTCGAGACGGATCCGGTCACCGGTGCGCAGGATGGCGAGGTTGCCGCCGACCGCGGCCTCGGGGCTGGCGTTGAGGATGGACGGTGCGTCCGAGGTGCCGCTCTGCCGGCCGTCTCCGAGCGTGGGCAGCGCGGTGATGCCTCGCTGGACCAGCACCGCGGGAAGCTCCATGTTCACGACCTCGCCGGAGCCCGGATATCCGACGGGCCCGGTGTAGCGGATGACGAGGAGGCAGTCCTGGTCGATGTCCAGCTCCGGGTCCTCGATGCGGGCGTGATAGTCCTCGGGCCCGTCGAAGACGATGGCGCGGAGGTCGAACACCGCCGGATCGTCGGAGTCTGGCAGGACGCGGGCTTGGAAGGTGTCGGTGATGACCGACGTTTTCATGATCGCGGAGTTGAACAGGTTCCCGGTCATGACGAGCAGTCCGCCTTGTGCGGTGACGGGGTCGTGGACGGGGCGGATGACCGCCGGGTCGGCGGGCGGGGCATTGACCAGGTTCTCGGCCACCGTACGGCCCGAGACGGTTACGGCGTCACCGTGCAGGTGCCCCGCTTCCAGCAGCGACCGCATGACTGCGGGGACACCGCCGGCGCGGTGGAAGTCCTCACCGAGGAACTCCCCTGCGGGAGCGAGGTTCACCAGCACCGGGATGTCGCGTCCGACGCGGTACCAGTCCTCATTGGACAGGTCCACCCCGACATGACGTGCGATGGCGTTGATGTGGATGGGCGCGTTGGTCGACGCCGCGATGGCCGATGCGACAACGATCGAGTTCTCGAAGGCCTGCCGTGTCATGATCTTGCGGGGGGTCAGGCCCTCCCGCACCAGGGTCACCGCCCTGCGACCTGTCTCGTAGGCGATTTGCGCCCGCTCGGCGTAGGGGGCGGGGATCGCCGCGCAGCCGGGCAGGGACATTCCCAGGGCCTCGGCCAGACTGTTCATCGACAGCGCGGTGCCCATCGTGTTGCAGTGCCCGATGCTGGGCGCGGAGGCGGTCACCCGTGCCATGTATTCGTCGTAGTCGATCTGCCCGCTGGCCAGGAGCCGCTTCGACTGCCAGATCACCAGCCCCGAGCCCGTCCGCATACCGTTGTGATAGCCGTTGAGCATAGGCCCCCCGGACAAGACGACCGCCGGGATGTTCACTGTCGCCGCCGCGGTCAGACAGGCAGGTGTGGTCTTGTCGCAGCCCGTCGTCAGAACCACTCCGTCAAGTGGGTATCCATAGAGCACCTCGACCAGTCCGAGATAGGCGAGGTTGCGGTCCAGCGCCGCGGTGGGGCGCTTCCCGGTCTCCTGCAACGGATGCACGGGAAACTCGAACGGAATGCCGCCACCGTCGCGGACCCCGGCCTTGATCCGGTCGGCGAGGAAGAGATGGTGCCGATTGCAGGGAACCAGGTCGCTACCTGTCTGAGCAATTCCGATGATCGGTCGGCCCGACTGAAGTTCTCCCCGTGTGAAGCCGTAGTTCAGGAACCGCTCAAGATACAGAGCCGTCATCTCCGGATTTCCCGCATTGTCCCACCACGCCTGGCTGCGTAGCTCCCTCGCGGTGCGCTTCGTCGGTGACATGATTGACTCCTCGCTGGCCGGTCCGGGCTTTCGCAACGCCGGGCACTACTGCGGCTCAGACAGAAGACCCCGGACATGCGCTGACGGTGTTCATTGGCTATCGCTGTGGACCACGACCTCCGGACAAGCGGCCTGCTGGGCGCAGTGCCGGGCCACCGATCCAGGAGCAGCCCTGAGAAGCCCTGAAATCTCGGCTGCCGACGACAAGCAGGGACGCGCCGTGCGCTGCATCGAGCAGGACGTCGGCGGCAGTGCCCTGGCGCACCTCGGCACGTACTTCCACTGGTGGCGGCTATCCCACGGCTTCCTCGACGATGTGCGTGAGGTTGCCGTGCGCCCGGGCCTTCATCGCTGCCTCGTCACTGCTCGACGGTGGCAGCCAGCTGAGCGCGCCGTGGGACTGCGGAAGAGGCCGGACAGTCAGTGCCTCCACCGGGCCGTTGGTGAGCTCGGCCTGACGCACGGCCCGGCCCAGGGCCTGCTTCGACGAGTGCGACCCGTCCACTCCGACCACGATGCGTTCGGTGTTCCGGTTCTGGGCAGCCATGGATTCCTCCTTGGCTCGCCGGTGGCGGGCGGCGCGCTCGCCCGGCCGAGCGCGCGCGGGGCTGTCAGCTCCAGCTTCATGGAAACGTGCCGCACGCGCAGCTTGGGAGGTGCAGACGAAGCGGGTGCCGCCGCGCGGCGGATTCCTCTGTGCGCACCACCGCTGAAGGCGACCGCTCGCGGCCGGGCCCGGCCTGTTGGGAGAGTGACGTTGAGCAATTCCTGCACGGCAGGTGGTCAAACGTTGCGGGACCGAGCGCCGCCGGTGGGGAATTCTTGACGATGCCCGGGTGAATTGGCACGGACCACCGCCCTCGTACGTGCCGGCGTAGCCTGCCGCATAGGGCGGAGTGCAGCGTCACGCCTGAGGCAACAGCGGCCATCTACGCAGCTCTTGTCGGTGGCGGTGCTGCGATCGGTGGCGGCGGGGTTGGCCGTGTACGGGGCTTTGAGACAGGTAACCAAAACTGCCGTGAACCGGCGCCGGCAAGTCTTTTGGCAGCTGCGACGCGACACTTGTGCAATGCTTCGCTCGCGCCTGCACGCTTTGGAACGGCCGGAAGCCGGACCGTGCCCTCCCGGGCTTCTCCGCTCCGGGCCGGGCCCGGGCGGTGGCGGCGGGAGGGCGAAGGCGGGCCCGTGTGCCGAGGACGGGTGGCCGCATCAGGTCAGCGGGTGCGGCCCCGCGGCTTCAGGGGTGTGGAGGGGAGCATCGGGGCGGGCAGCCGGGGGCCGTCGTAGCCGTGGACCTCGCCGAAGCGGGTGGTGTTCATCCAGTCCGCGCGGGCCTGCTCGATGTCCTGCTGGGACCGGCCGACGAAGTTCCACCACATCACGATCCGCTCCTCGAACGGTTCGCCGCCCAGCAGCATGAAGGCGCTGTCCACATCGGCCCGCAGCGGCAGTTCCGTCCGGCCGCAGCCGAGGTAGAGGAGGGAGCCGGGCGCCAGCCGGACGCCGTCGACCTCCGCCTCGCCGGACATGGTCAGGGCCGCGTACTCGAAGTCGGGGTGGACCGGCAGCCGGGTGTCGGTGCCGGCGGCCAGGGTGATGTCGGCGCCCATCAGCGGGGTGAAGGTGGTCCCGGGGGACCGGGCGCCGTCCAGTTCGCCGAGGATCACGGTGGCCGACAGCCCGCCCCCGCCGGTGACCCGCGGCAGCTCCGTGTGGTGCTCCCACCTGGGCTCGGTGTGCCGGTGCTCGTCGGGCAGGGCCACCCACAGCTGTGCCCCGTGCAGCAGCCGCGCGTGTTCGCGGGGGGACTCCTCGGAGTGCGCGATGGCCCGCCCGGAGGTCATCAGGCCGAGCTGGCCCGGGCGCAGCGTCTGCTTGCTGCCCAGGCTGTCGCGGTGCAGCACCTCCCCCTCGTGCAGCCAGCTCACGGTCTGGAGCCCGATGTGCGGATGGGGCGGCACCTGCATCCCCGGCTCGTCGGCGATGTCGTCCGGCCCGTAATGGTCCACGAAGCACCATGCGCCCACCATGCGCCGGCCCAGGTTCGGCAGCAGCCGGCGCACCACCGTGGATTCGCCCAGGGGTACGTCCTTGCCGGCCAGCAGGTCGCGGACCGGCTGCGCCGCGACGTCCGTCCGGCCGCCGCAGACCGTGGTCGGCGGCTTGAGGTCGAGGTTGCTCACTGTGGATGTCTCCCAACGTGGTCACGGCGGCGGTCGGGGGCGCGCGGCACCGGCCCGGGGGCCGGGCACCACGCCACCACCACGGCGACCAGCGCGCCGCCGAGCAGCCAGCCACCCAGTACATCGCTGAACCAGTGCACACCCAGATACACCCGGGTGAATCCCACCCCGAGCACCGACACGACCGCGACCACCGCCACCGCGCCGCGCCACCGGGCCCGGACGCCGTACCGGACCGCCAGCCAGTACAGCAGCCCGCAGCCGACCGTCGCGGTGAACGCGTGCCCGGAGGGGAAGGCCGCGTAGTGCGCGCTGTCCACCGGGTCCGGCCACCACGGGCGCTCCCGGCCGACCGCCGCCTTCAGGACCTGCTGCACCACGGCCCCCAGCACCGCGGCGGCGGCCACCCATCCGGCCGCCGACCGGTCGCCGCGCCACAGCAGCCACGCCACGGCCGCCGCCAGCAGGGCCCGCATGGTCCACGGGTCCCACACCCAGTCGGTGAGCACCCGGCTGGTCCGGGTCCAGCCGTCGTGCGCCACCGCGTGCCGGTGCAGATCCTCGGCGCACTCGCGGTCCCAGTCCATCAGGGGCTGCCAGCCCGCCGCCACCAGCACCAGCAGGGCGACGAACACCGCGGTGAGCAGGGCCGCGGTTCCGGCGGCGGCGCGCCGGACGCGGACGGCGCCCGCGGGGCGGGTCCGGGACGGGGCGGAGGGCGGCTGCATGCGTCGATGATCGCTTCCGGCGCGCCGGAAACCAACTCCGGAGGCCGGTGGCACCCGGGGCCGGGGCCGGGGCAGGTGCGCGGAGCGCCTGTCCGCCGGGGCGGCCCTCCGCGTCCCGTGGGCGGGGGCGGGCCCATGGGTGTGGGCGGTTCGCGCCGGGCGGGCGGCACCCGGTACGGGCCGGGGCCCGGCCGGTGGGACCCCCCGGAGCCGGCGTGCGGGGGCGCGGGCTGTCCTGGTGCCGGGTCGGCCCCCCCGCGTCCGGAGGGGCGCGTGCGGGACGGGGATCGGACGGGGGTTCGCCGGTGTACGACGGACGGGCCTGGAGGGGCGGGTGCCGGGGGTTCCGGCCTACGGGCGGGAGCGGGTCCACGGGCGGCGGTCCCATGCGTCGGGCGGTCGCGCTGGTCACGTCGGGACGCCGGTCGCTCCCGGTCCGGAGTGGTGGGAGCTCGGTGCCGCGTCCGGGGGCCTCGCCCGGCGCGCCCGGGGCGGATCTGTCGGGGCCGGACGCCGGAGACCGGGCTGCCCGGGGGCGGGATGGCGTGGTGGTGGGATGAGTGGTGGTGCAGAGCTGTTCGGGCCCGCCGCGTCGCGGGCCGGGCGTCCCGCGGGGGAGGGCCGGCCGGGTGCGCCGGGCCGCCGTGCCGGTTCAGCCGAGCACGCGGAGCGCCGGCACCAGCGCGATCAGGACCGGAACCACCGGGACGAGCGCCGCCGCGGCGGTCAGCCGGCGCCGCCGCCACACCGGCAGCCGGGCGGCGGGGGCGAGCAGCCGGTCCACCCGCCGCGGGACCTCGGCGAATTGCGCCGGGCAGGGGCCGAACACGCCGCGGTCCTCGTTGAGTTCGACCAGCGCCAGGGCGGTGGTCAGCCGTCCGAAACGGCGCGACGCCGCGTCGTCCGCGGCCAGTTCCACCAGCCGGTGCACCTGGTCGCGGAACGCCGCGAAGACCGGTACCTGCGGGAAGCCGGTGGCCAGCGCGGAGGCGCAGTGCAGCAGCCAGTCGTGCCGGGCCCGGGCGTGCCCCTGCTCGTGGGCGAGCACCGCGTCCAGCTGACGGCCCCTGAGGCGGCGCAGCGCGGCGGTGGTGATGACCAGCCGGGGTGTCGCCCCGGGCAGCCACCAGGCGCCGGGCCGGTCGCCCTCCAGGACCACCAGCCGGTCGGCCCGGGGCTCCTCGCCCGGCAGCAGCGGGGCGCGGACCAGGAGTTCGGCGCGCCGCTGCCGGCGCCGGGCCCGGGCCCGCATGATCTCTCGGCCCAGCATCACCGCGGTCCAGCCCGCGCCGCAGGCGAGGGCGATCGCCACCGGACCGGCCCAGCGGTCGTAGGCGGTGAGCGCGTAGGACTCCACCACACCGGCCGGGGCGGGGGCGAAGACATTGCCCCGGACCGCTTCGGACGCCGCGGCGGCGCTCAGCGCCATGGCCAGTCCGCAGCACATCAGCACACCCACCACCACGCACTGCCACAACCACAGTGCGAGGACGGGTTCGCGGTCGAGCCAGTCGGAGCGGGCCAGCAGGCGCGGCGCCAGTGCCGCGGCCAGAGCACCAAGGACCAGCAGCGCGAGCGGGACCATCATGCCGCCAGCCTATGAGCGTGGCGCCGCGCCCGGGTATGGAGATGCCGGGAAGTGACGCACGCCACGGTATCCATCCCGTCCACGCCGGCCCGGGGCGGCCGGGATGCCCGCCCACGCGCGGCCGGCCTCGGCCGTGGGGCGGTGGCGGGAGAGCGGCCGCGGCCACGGAACGGTGGCGGGCGGGTGGCCGGGGCGCTCACATGGTCAGCAGCATCCCGCACATGGCGACGCTCATCGCCAGCCGGCAGGCCGCGGCGAGTTCGGGGCGTTCGGTCAGCGCCACCGCGCCCGGCGCCGGTCCGGCCGCGGCCACCGGCACCAGCCGCAGTCCGGCCCGCACCGCGTACCCGGCGAAGTACCCGAGGAGGACGGCGGTGAGGACGAGGGAGGGGCCGGTGGGACCGGTGCCGTGGCCCGTGTGCCCGGCGCCGTCGCCCGGCGCCGGGAGGACCGCGGCCACCGACATGTAGATCATGGCGACCGCCTCGACGGTGTGGTCCCGCCCCACCCGGCCGGTGCCCGCCCTCCGCCCACCGACAGCGCCGGCAGGGCGCCGCACCGCCGCCACCGCCGTCAGCCGTGCCCACAGGGCGCTGTCCGGTGCCGTCACCGCCGGGACGGCCATCACCGCCATGCCCCAGCCCAGCGCCGCCTCGGCGCGGAAGGCCCGGCGCGGGCCCGGCGGCGCGGCGCGGGCGCGCGCGGTGCAGTACGCCCCGCCGGCGGCACCCAGCACCAGCAGCAGCCAGCCGACGAGTGGTGGACCGTGCACGCCGCCGCACCCCCTTCGGGCGCCCCGGACCGGCCGGAACGGCAAGGGGCGCCGCAGGGAGCATGCCCCGGGGCGGCGGCGGGTACGTCGGCGCGGCGGGCCGGGGGACCTGGGCGGTACGTCGGTGCAACGGGACCGGGAGTACGTCGGCGCTACGGGCCGGGGCCGTATGTCGCCGTGACGGGACGCAAGTACCCGGGGGGACGTCGGCGCGGCGGGGCCGGGGGACCGCTGGACGTAGGCCCCGGGCCGGAGGCCGGAGCCGTTCCGGCGGCCGATGCCGGGCGGCCGAACGGGCTGCCAGCATCGCCGTATGACGACCTCCTGGCCCGCCCATCTCGATGTCGGCGCGGTGCGCTTCGCCCGGCCGACCGCCCGCTACGACGAAGTCCTCGTCTTCTACCGCGACATCCTCGGCCTGCCGGTCATCGGCCAGTGGCGCGGCCACGCCGGATACGACGGGATGCTGTTCGGGCTGCCCGGGACGCCGGTGCACATGGAGATCACGCAGCACGGCGACCCGCCGCGCATCCCCGAGCCCCACCCGGAGAACCAGCTGGTGCTCTACCTGCGCGGGCCCGAGGCCGTCGCCGAGGCGGTGCGCACCCTCGCCGCACGCGGCCACCACCCGGTACCGGCGGCCAACCCGTACTGGCCCGAGCGGGGGGCGGTGGTCTTCGCCGACCCGGACGGCTGGATGGTGGTGCTGGCACCCTGGGTCTTCGGCGCGGAGCCCCCGCCGGCCGTGGACTGAGCGGGTTCCGGGACGCCCCCGGTACGCACCGCCGGTCACCCCGGGACGGGCCCGGCCGGGCCGTTCCGGCACCGGGCCGGGTCGTGACCCCGCCCGCCGGTACCCGACCGGCGCACGGCACCGCCCGGACCGGGGCGGGCCGTCGATGGGCGGCCCTTCGGCCCCGGCGTACGGTGCCCGCGCGGCGGTCCCGGCACGGCGACTCCCGCACGGCCCCCGGGCGCCACGGGGGTGACCCGTACAGGCGGGCTCGTGGGGGCGACCCGTACAGGGCGGGGAAGCCGTGCGGCGGGCGGGGGCGCAGGCCGGGTTCCGGCGGCGTCCCGGCCGGTGGGCTCAGATGCCGGGCCGGTATCGCAGCGGATGCCCCTCCGGCACCTCCACCACGCACAGCCGGACCCCGTCCGGGTCCTCGACCCACATCTCGACCAGCCCCCACGGCTCCTGCAGGGGTTCCCGGACCACCCGGGCGCCCCGCGCAACCAGTTCGCGGTGCGCCGCCCGGACGTCGGCGACCTGCAGCCACAGCTGGAGGCCGGGCGCGGGCGGGGTGTCGGACCGGCCGGCGACCTCCAGGAAGCCGCCCCCGAGGAAGTAGACGGTGCCGCGGTCGGGGCCGGTGCCGAACTCCCGGTGGACCGCGAGACCGAGCGTCTCGCCGTAGAAGGCGCGGGACCGCTCCGGATCGGTGGGGCGCAGCAGCACCCGGCTGCTCAGTACGTGGACCATGCGGCGAACCCTAGCGCCGGGGGCGTTAAGGTTCGCCCTGCCGTCCCCGACGGCGGGGCGGCGCGCCGGACCCGGCGGGTACCGCCATCGCGCGGCGGGACGGCCGCGGCCCGTGGCGCGGCCGCCGTCACGCCGCACGAACCCCTGCCGTACCGAGGAAGGACCCGTCCGCATGGAGACCGCCAGGAGTCCCCGGCCCGCCGCCGGACTGAGCTTCCGTACCGCGACCGACGCCGATGTGCCGGCCCTGGTCGCGCTCGTCGAGTCCGCGTACCGGGGGGACGCCAGCCGGGCGGGGTGGACGACCGAGGCGGACCTGCTGGGCGGGCAGCGCACCGACCCCGAGGGCGTGTCCGCGGTGGTGAACGCCGAGGACGGCCGGATGGTGGTGGCCGAGCGGGACGGCGAGCTGATCGCCTGCTGCCAGCTGGAGCGTCGGAGAGGGGACGTGGGGGAGCCGGTGGCGTACTTTGGGATGTTCGCGGTGCGGCCCGGACTCCAGGGGGCGGGCGTGGGCAAGGCCGTCCTGGCCGAGGCGGAGCGCCTCGTGGCGGCCGAGTGGGGCGCCCGGGAGATGCACATGACGGTGATCGCGGTGCGCGAGGAGCTGATCGCCTGGTACGAACGCCGCGGCTACGCCCGGACCGGGCGGATGGCGCCGTTCCCCTACGGCGACGAGCGTTTCGGTATCCCGCGTCGGCCGGACCTGGAGTTCGAACTGCTGGTCAAGCCGCTGGGCGGGTGAGCGGGCGGGCGGTCGCCGGCTCCGGTACCGAACCCTCGCCGCGGGGCCCGGAGACCCGTTATCCTCCGCACCGCCGGGCTCGCAGAACCCCGTACCGGTCCGCCGCCGCGGGCTCGGAAACGGCCGCGCACCGTCCCGCCGCCGGGCCCGGACGCCGCGTGCGAGCCCACCACTGCCGGGTTCGCAACCCCCCGTACCGGCCCGCCGCCGGGCTCGGATCGGTCCCGTGCCGGTGGCCACCGGGCCGCACGGTCCTTGCCGGGCCCCGGTCCGGCGGCCCGTTCCGGGGCCGCGGCCCGGCCGCCGTCGTGCCCCGCTCAGCCGCGTGCTCGATGCCGGCCCGGGCCCTTCAGGCCCGGCGCTCCCGCTCACGCGCAGCCCGGACCCCGAGCCGCCGGGCTGCGACCCCGGCCCGGACACCGTCCGCCTGCCCCCCGCGCCCGCCGGCCGGCCCGCAGGCCCGGCCGGGGCCGGGAGTCGCCCGCCCACGCGGCCCCCGGACCGGCCGGCCCCACCGCACCGGGCCCGGAGACCCCGTACCGGTCCGCCGCCGCGGGGCCGGGAGACCGGCCGGGGCCCGGTCGCCCTGCCTCAGGCCGTGAAGCGCCCCGCTCAGGCCGTGAAGCGCGCCGCGCGGCGGATCTCCGGGTAGTCGGTGGTTCCGCCGTCGAGGCCGAGGCCGCGGGCGAGCCGGAGGTGGTCGGGGGTGTTCACGGTCCAGCCGATGACCCTCAGACCAGCGTCGTGCGCCCGCTCGACCAGCTCCAGGGTGAGGCGGCGGATGTTGAGCACCAGCGCGCCCGCGCCCACCGCCCGGGCCCGGTCGATCACGTCCAGCCCGTACCTGCTGGCGACCAGCGCGCTGCGCACCGTGGGCAGCAGGGTGCGGATCTCGGCGAGCGCCTCGTCGTGGAAGGAGAGCACCTCCACCCGGCCCAGCAGGTCGCGCCGGCTGATGACCTCGGCCAGCGCCCGGGCCGCCGCCCGGTCCTTGATCTCCGCCTGCAGCGGCGCCCGCACCGCGTCCACCACCTCCTCGAAGACCGGGATCCGCTCGCCCTGTCCGGCGTCGAGTTCCCGCAGCTCGGCGAGGGTGTGGTCGCCGATCGCACCGGACCCGTCGGTGGTCCGGTCCACCTCGGCGTCGTGCATCACCACCAGCGCGCCGTCCTTGCTCAGGTGCAGGTCCATCTCGATGACGTCCATGCCCTCGCGCTCGGCGCGGACGAAGGACCGCAGGGTGTTCTCCGGCTCGACACCCATCACTCCGCGGTGTCCGATGGTGAGGAAGGTCAACGCTGTCTCGCCCTCTCGCTCGACGGTGGCGGTCCAGGCGCCACCGTGGGTTCGGCAGCCTAGCGGCGCGCTCCGGCGCCCCCGGTGAACGGCGCGGCGCCGGGGTACACGACAGGAAAAACATCGGTCTGGGACGGGCGGGGCAGAATAATCTTTCGTGGCCCCCCTTGAGTGGAAGAACCTGCGATAGATACGGTGTCTTTACGCGAGTTTCTCCTGTGGAGGTTGTGTCATGACGGAAATTCTTGCGCCCGAGGTGGCAGGCGCCGATGTTCTGCCCACCGGGCGCGTGGTCGATCACCCGGCCTGGCCGGTGCTGAAGGCTGCCGTGGAGGAGATCCGGCCCTGGCAGTCCAAGGACGGCTCGATCGACTTCGAGGCGGAGAACGCTCCGTCGAGGGACACCGCGCGCGCCGCCGTGGACCGGGCCGCGTCGGCCGTCGAGGAGCTGGCGCCGCTGCTGCCGCACGACGCGGAGTACCACACCGCGGTCGTCGCCGACCTGCGCCGCTGGGCGGAGGAGGGCTTCGGCGTCCCCGACTTCCTCGACTCCCTGCTCGCCTTCCAGCCCGCCCGGGAGCGCGTGGACGGCCGCCAGCACCTGGTGGTCTTCCCCATGTACACCCAGAACGGCAACCCGGACCGGAACTTCGAGGCCGTGGTGCTGCGCATGGTGTGGCCGGAGTGGCTCGCGGAGCTGGAGCGCACCCGCTTCGACAACCCGCTGTTCCTCGGCATCACCTTCGAGGACTTCACGGCCGGCTACGACACCAACTCCGCGGTGCTCTTCCCGGAGACCATCGCGGTCCGCGAGGCCCCCGAGCGCTTCAGCTGGGGCGGCATCTTCTGCGACCGGGAGGCCGCCCGCTTCCGACGGGTGAGCGAGGCCGCCGTCGCGGTGCTCGGCATCGACCTGCCGGAGGACATCCGCCGGCTCCTCGCCGACCAGGACCGCTGCCAGCAGGCGTTCGTGCTCTGGGACATGGTGCACGACCGCACCCACAGCCACGGCGACCTGCCGTTCGACCCGTTCATGATCAAGCAGCGCCAGCCGTTCTGGATGTACGGCCTGGAGGAGCTGCGCTGCGACCTCACCGCCTTCAAGGAGGCCGTGAAGCTGGAGGCCGAGGGCTTCGCCCAGGCCCGGGACGTGCAGTACGCGGTGATCTTCGACCGGATGTTCCGCTTCCCGGTCACCGGCGACCGCAACCGCAACTACGACGGACTGGGCGGGCAGCTGCTCTTCGCCTACCTGCACAAGCACGACGTCGTACGCTGGACGGACAACACCCTGCGCATCGACTGGGACCGGGCCCCGCAGGTCACCAACCAGCTGTGCGCGGAGATCGAGAAGCTGTACCGCGACGGCATCGACCGGCCCAAGCTGGTCCACTGGCTGAAGGCCTACGAGCTGGTCTCCACCTACCTCGCCCCGCACCCCGGCTCGGTGTGGGCCAAGGGCCCCGAGGCGCTGGACACCTCGCTCCCCCCGCGGAAGCTGGTGGACCAGGTGCTCCCGGACGAGTTCCCGCTCAGCATGTTCTACGAGGCCCTGGCCAAGAAGCTGCGCGACGTGATCGCGTCCACCAAGGGCATCACGGCCGACAGCGACATCCGAGCCGCCGCGTGAGCGCGGGGCACGAGGAGGCGACCAGCATGACCACTCCGACGTCGAGCCCGACCCCCAACGAGCCCGGCAACGGGCAGGGGCCCCTGGAGGGCGCCGTGGTGGCCGTGGCCGGGGCCGCCGGTCCGGCCGGCCGCGCCGCGCTGCTGCGACTGGCCGAGGCCGGGGCGACCGTGGTCGCCGCCGACGCCGACCCCGCCCGGCTGGCCGAGGCCGTGGACGCCGCCCGGTACGCGCACGGCGGCGCCACCGTGACCGGCGAGACCGTGGACCTGCTGGACCTGGACGCCACCCGCGCCTGGGCCGACCGGACCGAGAAGGAGTTCGGCCGGATCGACGGCGTGGTGCACCTGGTGGGCGGCTGGCGCGGCTCCAAGACCTTCGCCGACACCCCGCTCGCCGACTGGGACACCCTGCACAACCTGCTGATCCGGACCGTTCAGCACACCTCGCTCGCCTTCCACGACGCCCTGCAGCGCAGCGGCAACGGCCGCTACGTCCTGATCAGCGCCGCCGGAGCCTCCCGGCCCACCGCAGGGAACGCCGCCTACGCCGCCGCCAAGGCCGCGGCCGAGGCGTGGACCCTGGCGCTGGGGGACTCCTTCGCCAAGCTCGGGGGCGACAGCGGACCGCAGGCCGCGGCTACCATCCTGGTCATCAAGGCGCTGGTGCACGACGCCATGCGCGCGGAGCGCCCGAATGCCAAGTTCGCGGGCTTCACGGACGTCAAGGAGCTGGCCGAGGCCATCGCCGGAGTCTGGGACCGGCCCGCCCAGGAAGTGAACGGAACCCGTCTGTGGCTGACCCCAAAGCCGTGAAGGCCGGGCACACCGATGCCCGCCGCCGACACGACCCCGCACTGCGCGGCTTCGCCAGTGACAACTACGCCGGGGCCCACCCGGAGATCCTCGCGGCGCTCGCCCTGGCCAACGAGGGGCACCAGGTGGCCTACGGCGAGGACGACTACACCGCCCACCTGCAGGACGTGGTGCGCGGCCACTTCGGCCCGTACGCCCAGGCGTTCCCGGTCTTCAACGGGACCGGCGCCAACGTGGTGGCGCTGCAGGCGCTCACCGACCGCTGGGGCGCGGTGATCTGCGCCTCCTCCGCCCACATCAACGTGGACGAGTGCGGTGCGCCGGAACGGGTCGGCGGGCTGAAGCTGCTCACCATACCCACCGAGGACGGCAAGCTCACCCCCGAGCTGATCGAACGGGAGGCCTGGGGGTGGGACGACGAGCACCGGGCCATGCCGCAGGTCGTCTCCATCACGCAGACCACCGAACTGGGCACCTGCTACACGCCCGAGGAGATCCGCGCGATCTGCGAGCACGCCCACGAGCGCGGGATGAAGGTGCACCTGGACGGGGCCCGGATCGCCAATGCGGCGGCCACCCTGGACGTGCCGATGCGCGCCTTCACCAACGTCGCCGGGGTGGACGTGCTCTCCTACGGCGGCACCAAGAACGGCATGCTCTTCGGCGAGGCCGTGGTGGTGCTCAACCCCGACGCGGTGCGGGCGATGAAGCACCTGCGCAAGCTGTCGATGCAACTGGCGTCCAAGATGCGCTTCGTCTCCGTCCAGCTGGAGGCGCTGCTCGCCAAGGACCTGTGGCTGCGCAACGCCCGGCACGCCAACACCATGGCCAAGCGGCTGGCGGCGGGCGTACGGGCCATCGACGGCGTCGAGGTGAAGTACCCGGTGCAGTCCAACGCGGTCTTCGCCACCCTGCCGCACGACGTCGCCGAGCGGCTCCAGAAGCGGTACCGCTTCTACTTCTGGGACGAACAGGCCGGACTGGTGCGCTGGATGTGCGCCTTCGACACCACCCCGGACGACGTGGACGCCTTCACCGAGGCGATCGCCGAGGAGATGGGCAGGCGGTAACGCGACGGACCGGCCGCCGGGGCGCGCCCGGTCACCACGGCACGAACGAGGGCCGTGGTGACCGGGCGCGCCCGTGTGCGGACCGGCTGCCCAGCGTCCGTGCGGCGGCCTCGCGGCGGTGCGCCGGCGGAAGCCGGGGCGGCGGGCCCGGGCGGGCAGCGGGGCGTGTCTCCCCGCGGCCGGACGGGCCCGGGTCCCGGCCCGACCGGTGCGCACCGGCAGTGCGGCCGGCGCCCGGCCCGGGGCCGCGGGGTCCCCGCCGCGCCGGTACCGGCCTGCGGGCCGTGACCGGTTCACCCGCCGGTGCGGGTCCTGGGCCGGTCCGCGTGGTCCGCGCCGGTCCGCGCTGGCCCATGCGTCGGTGCCCGCCCCGCCGAGGCGGGACGGGCGGCCCGGCGGCCCGGGTTCAGCGGCGGTCGAGCGCCGCGGCCTCCCGCGGGGCGGGCGCGGTGCCGCCCAGGTGCGCCGGCATCCACCAGGTGTCGTCCGGGCCCTTGGGGCGCACCGGATAGGCGCGCTGCGCGGCCTCCAGCAGCTCCTGCACCCGGGACCGGAGCCGGTCGGTGACCTTGTCGGGGTGGTCGGCCGGGTCGGCCTCCACCGGCTCGCCCACCCGGATGGTGATCGGGAAGTGGTTGCGGCCCATGTCCCGCTTGTGGCCCTTGGTCCACAGCCGCTGGGTCCCCCACAGCGCCATCGGCAGCAGCGGTACGCCCGCCTCCTGCGCCAGCCGGGCCGCCCCGGACTTGAACGACTTGAGGGTGAAGGACTCGGAGATGGTCGCCTCCGGGAAGACCCCCACGATCTCGCCCGAGCGCAGCGACTTCAGCGCGTGCCGGTAGGCGTCCATCCCGGCGGCCCGGTCCACCGGGATGTGCTTCATCGCCCGCATCAGGGGCCCGGACACCCGGTGGCGGAAGACCGCCTCCTTGGCCATGAACCGCACCAGCCGCTTGGCGGGGCGGGCGGTCAGGCCGCAGAAGACGAAGTCGAGGTATCCGATGTGGTTGCTCGCCAGGACCGCCCCGCCCCGGGGCGGTATGTTCTCGGTGCCCTTGATGTCGAAGCGCAGGTCCAGCGCCTTGAACATGGTGCGGGCGATGCCGATCACCGGCGGATAGACGAGTTCAGCCATAGTGGGGGACCCTTCATCGTGTCCGATCCATGGGAGGGTTCTCCCGCCGGAAGTTACGCAGCCGTAGGTTGAGGGCTTGTGGCAGATCGTGCCTGATGTCGGGCCTGTCTGCTAGCGGCTGGCCCCGCCCGGGCGGGAGATTCTCATCACGTCTGCCCGCGCCGCGGCCCGGTAAGCGGGAAGGGGCGCGGCCCGGTAAGCGTTGTCCCGGAGCGGCGGATCGCGGCGGATCGTGGTGGAGGGAGAGTGCGTGGTGGGCGGAAGCGTGCCCGGAGGTGAAGGGGTGCGGCTGGACGCCGCCCAGCTCGGGGCGGCCCTCGGCCGCCGGGCGACGCTGGTGCAGTTCTCCAGTGCCTTCTGCCGGCCCTGCGCGGCCACCCGCCGGGTGCTCGCCGAGGTGGCCGCGATGGTGGACGGCGTGACCCATGTCGAGATCGACGCGGAATCCCGGCTGGAACTCGTCCGCCGGTTGGACATCGTCCGCACCCCCACGGTGCTGGTGCTGGACGCCGGCGGCACGGTGGTGCGCCGGGCCGCCGGACAGCCGCGGAAGGCCGACGTGATCGCCGCGCTCGGTGCGGCGGTGCGGCCCGAACCGCCCCACCGGCCCTGACCGCCCCGCCGGCCGTGACCGCCCCGCCGGCCGTGACCGCCCGGCCGGCCGCCACGCGGCTGCCGGGCCCCGCGCCCGTGGCGGCCGACGGGCCCCGGCGGTGACCCGGCGCCGGCTCACCGCCGTGACGGCTGCCGGGCCGCCCGTCGGCTCACCGCCGGGCCCGGGACCGGGCCCACGCCGGGGGTGCGACCGGCCGCGCCCGTGACGGATCTCGCATCCGTCCGGGCCGTCTTGACGCCCCGTCCCCCGCATCGTCAGTCTGACGTGATGTGGCGTGGCCTCCCTCTCCCTTCCGGTGTGCCCGCCGGTGCGCGCCCCGCCCGCCGGACTGCGCCGCGGGCGGCACCGGTGGCCGCGGCCTGCCGCCGGGGTCCCCGCCGGCCCCCGGCCCGTACCTCCACCCCAAGGACGACCTCATGACGGCCACGCCGGGACCTCGGCACGCCACCCCCCGCCCGCCCCGAGCCCGGAGGCGCCCGGTCCCGCCGGACCGGGTCCCGGCCCGGCCGGGGCCGGGGACGCGGAGCTGCTGCGCGCGGTCTTCCGCCGGCACGCCGCCGGGGTGGCGGTGATCACGGCGGCCGGTGAGCGGCCCACCGGTTTCACCGCGACCTCGCTGACCTCGGTGTCGATGGATCCGCCGCTGCTCTCCTTCGGGGTGGGCACCGGTTCCTCCAGCTGGCCGGTGTTCGCCACCGCCGGGTACGTCGGGGTGCACGTCCTGGGGGAGCACCAGCGGGAGCTGGCCGCCACCTTCGCGCGCAGCGGTGCCGACCGCTTCGCCCCGCCCACCCGCTGGCGCACCGGCCCGCACGGCGTGCCGCTGCTGGCCGGGGTGCCGGCCTGGCTGGTGTGCGAGGTGACCGCCCGGATACCGGCCGGGGACCACCGGCTGCTGATCGCCTCCCCGGTGGCCGGGGACGCCTCGGGGGCGGGCCGTCCGCTCCTCTACCACCAGGGGTGCTTCAACGCGCTGCGGGACTGAGACGTCCCTGCCGCGGCCGTTGGGAAGGTCACAGTTCACCGGCCTTGCCAGCGGCCCGGACGGTCGATGTACTGACGAGTAATATTTCGTTCGGCGAAGGGTCGCCCCGATCGGGATCCGGCCCGAGAGGCGCCTATGCTGCCAGCACAAGGCAGCTCAAGAGACGATGCAGTAGGAGAGCCGGCGTGAGCTTGAGGATCGTTGTCTGTGTGAAGTACGTGCCCGACGCCACCGGCGACCGGCACTTCGCCGAGGACCTGACCGTCGATCGCGACGACGTGGACGGCCTGCTCTCGGAGCTCGACGAGTACGCGGTCGAGCAGGCGCTGCAGATCGCCGACGAGGCCGACGAGGCGGAGATCACCGTGCTCACCGTGGGCCCCGAGGACGCCAAGGACGCGCTCCGCAAGGCGCTGTCCATGGGCGCCGACAAGGCCGTCCACGTCGAGGACGACGACCTGCACGGCACCGACGTCATGGGCACCTCGCTGGTGCTCGCCAAGGCCGTCGAGAAGATCGGCTACGACCTGGTCATCTGCGGTATGGCCTCCACCGACGGCAACATGGGCGTGCTCCCGGCGATCCTGGCCGAGCGCCTGGGCGTGCCGCAGGTGACGCTGCTGTCGGAGGTCTCGGTCGAGGACGGCCGGGTGACCGGCCGCCGGGACGGCGACACCGCCAGCGAGCAGCTGGAGGCGGCGCTGCCGGCCGTGGTCTCGGTGACCGACCAGTCCGGCGAGGCCCGCTACCCCTCCTTCAAGGGCATCATGGCGGCCAAGAAGAAGCCGGTGGAGTCCTGGGACCTGGAGGACCTGGAGATCGACGCGGACGCGGTCGGTCTGGAGGGCGCCTGGACCAAGGTCGAGGACGCCAAGGAGCGCCCGGCCCGCACGGCCGGCACGATCGTCAAGGACGAGGGCGAGGGCGGCAAGCAGCTCGCCGAGTTCCTGGCGGGCCAGAAGTTCATCTGAGGCCCGCACCTCCCTCAACCGCCCTCTTTCCGCAGGAGATAGTGAAGCCATGGCTGAAGTCCTTGTCTACGTCGATCACGTGGACGGCGCCGTCCGCAAGCCCACCCTCGAACTGCTGACCCTGGCCCGCCGCATCGGCGACCCGGTCGCGGTCCACCTGGGCGCCGGTGCCGACGCCGCCGCCGGGGTGCTCGCCGAGCACGGCGCGGTGAAGGTGCTCACCGCCGACGCCCCGGAGTTCGCCGACTACCTGGTCGTGCCGAAGGTGGACGCGGTCGCCGCCGCGTACCAGGCCGTCTCCCCGGTCGCCGTCCTCTTCCCGTCCTCCGCCGAGGGCAAGGAGATCGCCGCCCGCCTCGCGGTCCGCATCGGCTCCGGTCTCATCACCGACGCCGTGGACCTGGAGGCCGGGGACGAGGGCCCGGTGGCGACCCAGTCGGTGTTCGCCGCCGCGTTCACCACCCGGTCCACCGTCACCAAGGGCACCCCGGTCATCACCGTCAAGCCCAACTCCGCCGCCGTGGAGGCCGCTCCGGCGGCCGGCGCGGTCGAGCAGCTGGAGGTCTCCTTCGGCGAGCTGGCCACCGGCACCAAGGTCGTCTCCCGCACGCCGCGCGAGTCCACCGGGCGCCCGGAGCTGACCGAGGCGGCGATCGTGGTCTCCGGTGGCCGTGGCGTCAACGGGGCCGAGAACTTCCCGGTCATCGAGGCCCTCGCCGACTCGCTCGGTGCGGCCGTCGGCGCCTCCCGTGCCGCGGTGGACGCCGGCTGGTACCCGCACACCGCCCAGGTCGGCCAGACCGGCAAGTCCGTCTCGCCGCAGCTCTACATCGCGGCGGGCATCTCCGGTGCCATCCAGCACCGGGCCGGCATGCAGACCTCGAAGACCATCGTGGCCATCAACAAGGACGCCGAGGCCCCGATCTTCGAGCTGGTGGACTACGGCGTGGTCGGTGACCTGTTCGACGTGGTCCCGCAGCTGACCGAGGAGGTCAAGGCCCGCAAGGGCTGACCCGCACCGCCCGTTCGGACGGCCCCCGGCGCCTGTCGTGCCCGGGGGCCGTCCGCGTCCCGGAACCGTCGCGCCGGGGGTCGTCGGCGTCCCGGGGGCTTGGTGCCTGGGGTTGTTGGCGTCCTGAGTCCCCCCGGCCCGTCGCGCCCGGCGCCGTCCGTGTTCCCCGCGTCCGCACCGCCGGGCGGCGGGGAGGGGCCCGGGTTGGCGGCGTCCGCGACCGCCGGCGGCCGGCTCCGGGGCCGGACGGCCGGTCACCGGCCCGGTCCACCGGCCCGGGGGCCGGACCGGTGGACCGCCGGACCGGTGAGCCGGTGGGCCGTGGGCCGCCCCGGCGGAAGCCACCGGCCCGGTCCACCGGCCCGGGGGCCGGACCGGTGGACCGCCGGACCGGTGAGCCGGTGGGCCGTGGGCCGCCCCGGCGGAAGCCACCGGTCCGGTCCCCGGCGGGGCCACGCCCCGGGGCCCGGCGCCGACCGGGGTCCGCCCTCCGGTGAGGTGTTGACCCGCGACCTGACCCCGGATAACTTCGCTCTACGGATTGTTGATTCCGTGAAGCGGAAAAGAAAGGGTGAGGGTATGGGTCAGCAGGAGACGGTGAGCACCAGCCTGGCGGGCGCCGTGGCCGAGGACATCGCGTCCTCCCTCGCTGGGGTCGACGCCGAACTGGCCCGGCGCTACCCCGGCGACCCCGGCACCCGGCAGCCCGTGCACACCGTCTACGTCCCGGCCGACGCCTTCTCCGCGACCACCGTGCGCGAGTGGGGCGACCAGGCCCTGGCGGCGCTGGACCGGCACGCCCCGGACGCCGCCGCGCTCGCCGCCGTCCTCGGCATCCCCGACGACCTCGCCGGCCCGGTGTACGACCGGGTCCGCGCCAAGCTGGAGCGCGAACCCGTCGAGGACCTGCGCATCGACTTCGAGGACGGGTACGGTCCCCGCCCCGACGCCGAGGAGGACGCCGCCGCCGCCCGTGCCGCCCGGCTGGTCGCCGACGCCTGCCGCGAGGGCACCGCCGCGCCGTACACCGGTATCCGCATGAAGTGCATGGAGGCGGCCGTCCGGGACCGCGGCATCCGCACCCTGGACATCTTCCTCACCGGACTGATGGAGGCCGGTGGGCTCCCCGAGGGGCTCGTGCTCACCCTGCCCAAGGTCACCTACCCCGAACAGGTGACCGCCATGGTCCGGCTCTGCGAGGAGTTCGAGAAGGCCCGCGGCCTGGCCCCGGGCCGTATCGGCTTCGAGATCCAGATCGAGACCACCCAGGCCGTTCTCGGCCCGGACGGCCGCGCCACCGTCGCCCGGATGATCGACGCCGCCCAGGGCCGCGCCACCTCGCTGCACTACGGCACCTTCGACTACAGCGCCTCCTGCGGGGTCAGCGCCGCCCACCAGTCCCTGGACCACCCCGTCGCCGACCACGCCAAGGCGGTGATGCAGGTCGCCGCGGCGGGCACCGGGGTGCGCCTGTCGGACGGCTCCACCAATGTGCTGCCGGTCGGTCCCACCGCTCAGGTGCACGACGCCTGGCGGCTCCACCACGCACTGGTCCGCCGCTCCCTGGCCCGCGCCTACTACCAGGGCTGGGACATGCACCCCGGCCACCTGCCCACCCGGTACGCCGCCGTCTACGCCTTCTACCGCGAGGGCCTGGAGCGGGCCGCCGCCCGGCTCGCCGCGTACGTCGGCCGGGCCGGCGGTGACGTGATGGACGAACCGGCCACCGCCAAGGCGCTCAGCGGCTACCTGCTGCGCGGCCTGGACTGCGGCGCGGTGGACCCGGCGGAGACCGAGCGGCTGACCGGTCTGACCCGGTCCGACCTGGAGCGGCTCAGCGGCCGGCCCACCGCCGGCTGAGCCGGGCCGCACCGCCCCGGGGCAGAGCCCTGCGGTGCGGACGCTCCCCGCGGGCGGGCCGGCGGCGGAACCTCCGCGGGGGGAGCCGGCGGCGGGAAAACCACCGGCCGCCCCTCCGCCCGCTGGGCTACCGTGCGGTGCGACGACGACACCGCACGGGGAGTACACAGGTGGACATCAGCAATCCCGGCGACATCGCCGCGTTCGGCCGGCTCTTCGAGGCGTTCCTCCAGCAGGTCGTGCACCGGGAGGAGCAGCCGGACGAGGCGCAGTCGCTGCTGGGACGGCTCACCCGGCATCTGGGCCGGCCCCCGCAGGACATCCCGGTCGTGAAGGCCACCCGGCCGCCGTACGACCACGCCAATGTCCACCTGGCGCTGGAGCGCTGGTTCAACACCGAGGGCCGCGGCCACGAACTGATCGGGGTCACCGGCGAGAACCGGCGCTTCGAGTCGCTCGCCGAACTCCTCATGGCCGCGCAGACCTACGGCCGCTACCGGGTCGGCGCGGTGGACTACGCCTATGTTCCGGTCTCCACCGACGAGGAGCTGGCCTGTGTCTCCTTCGGCCTCTACCTGGGTACCGACGGCGACGACCGGTACGCGGTGCTGCTGCGCGGACCCAGCGGCGAGTACGACGGCAACCACGTCACCCTGGAAGTGCTCGCCCCCAGCCGGGACGCGGCGAAGGGGCTGCTGTCCGGGATCGACCGGCTGATCCGCGAGCACAACGTCTTCCGCGGCAAGGTCATCTCCTTCGAGGGGTCGGACTTCAGCGAGGGCATCGGGCCCTTCCGGTTCCACCGCCGGCCGGCGCTGAACCCGGCCGACATCGTGCTCCCCGAGGGCCTGCTGGACCGCGTCGAACGCCAGGTGGTGGGCGTCGCCCGGCGCCGGGAGCGGCTGCGCGCCACCGGACAGCACCTCCGCCGCGGCCTGCTGCTGTACGGCCCGCCCGGCACCGGCAAGACGCACACCGTCCGCTACCTCCTCTCCCAGCTGCCGGAGTTCACCGTCGTGGTGCTGGCCGGCACCACCATCCAGCACGTGGGCGCCGCCTGCGCGCTCGCCCGGCAGCTCCAGCCGGCGCTGGTGGTGCTGGAGGACTGCGACCTGGTGGCCGAGGCCCGCGACTACAGCGACGGCGAACAGCCGCTGCTCTTCCAGGTCCTCAACGAGATGGACGGCCTGGGCGACGACGCCGACGTGGCGTTCCTGCTCACCACCAACCGCGCGGACCTGCTGGAACCGGCGCTCGCGCAGCGGCCCGGACGGGTGGACATGGCGGTGGAGATCCCGCTGCCCGACGAGGCCGGCCGCCGCCGGCTGCTGGAGCTGTACGGCGGTCCGCTCGGCCTGGACGACGCCGCGACGGAGTCGGTGGTCGACCGTACCGAGGGCACCACGGCCTCGTTCACCAAGGAACTCGTCCGCCGCACCGTGCTGTTCGCGGCCGAGCGGGACTCCGAGGTGGTCGAGGTGGCGGACCTGACCGCCGCCCTGGACGAACTGCTCTCCGACCGCGATGCGCTCACCCGAAGGCTGCTGGGCGTGCCCGACCCCGCCTGCGGCCGCGGGGACCTGGACGACGAGCTGGACGAGCTGGACGACGACGAGCTGGGCCGGCTGGACGACCCGGACGCCGACCCGGTCTGAGGCACCGTCCCGGGGCACGGCGGACCGTGCCCCGGGACGCGGCGGGCGCCGGGCCGGGCGGATGCCGGCCGGGTGGCGGGTGCCGGCCCGGGGTGCGGAGGCGGCGGTCCGGCGTGCTGCCGGCGGCGGGGCCGGTGGGCGGCCGGGCGCGCAGCCCCCGTACCGCCGCCGCACCGCGCCGGCGCGCAGCCGGGCCGTACCCCGTTCCGCGGCCGGGCCGCCCGCGCGTCGGCGCCTCCGGGGGCCGCTCAGCGCAGCACGGCGGCCAGCAGGTCGGTGCCCAGCGCCGTCAGGTCGGGCAGGTTGAGGCTGTGGCGCACGTACCGGCCGTGCCGCCGCGGGGTGAGCAGGCCCGCGCGGCGCAGGACCGCGAGGTGGCGGGAGACCTCGGGGGCCGACAGGTCCCAGAGGTGGGCCAGCTCACCGGTGGTGTGCGGGCCACGGGCCAGGGTGCGCAGCAGCCGCAGCCGTACCGGATGGGCGAGCGCCTCCAGCCGCAGGCTGACCGTCTCCAGCGGCACCGGCTCCGGTGGTCGCGGCTCGGCCACCGGGTACTGCACCACCGGCTGCCAGCCGGGCGCGTGGACCACCACCAGGTGCGGGCTGTTGTGGACGCTGGGGATGAAGGTGACGGTGTCGTGGGCGGTGGTCGCCTTGTCCTGCAGCTTGTCCACGACGATGTGGTCGCCGTCCGGGGCCAGGGCGACCGCCCCGGAGACCGACGCCAGCGCCGCCCCGGCGCCCTGCCGCCGGAGCAGGTCGTTCTTCAGCCGCAGATCGGTGGCGAGACGCACCGCGGCGTCCGCCCAGGCGGCGTCGAAGAACGCTTCCGCGCACTCTTCGAGGGTGTGGCGCACCCGCGCCCGCACCGCGGCCGGGTCCGCCAGCAGCCGTTCCGCGAACGCCTCCTGCCGGGCGCCACGGGCCTGGGCCAGGTCCAGGGCCCGCCGGCGGGCGGCCGGGTCGGTCAGCGGCGACGGCGCGGGGAAGCGGACCCGGCCGCCGCCGCAGGTGGTCACCAGCGCGGCGGTCACATAGGTGTCGTCGTCGAGCAGATCGACGTCGTCCAGCTCCTCGGCCAGGGTCGGCCGGGGGCGGGCGGGCAGCAGGAAGTCGGCCTGGGAGGAGCGCCAGAGGAACTCCGCCTCCCGCAGCCGCTCGGCCAGCTCCGGCCGCAGCCCGTCCCACACCTGAGCGGCCCAGCCGGCGAACCGCGGATGGTGCCCGGGTTCGGCCAGCACGTGCAGCATCGCGGTCAGTTCGGCCAGCGGGGAGGCGGCGAACCGCAGGCGCTCGTCCGGCCGACCGCCGATGTCGATCCTCAACGTCATCCGCACAGCATCACGCAGCGGCCGGCCGGCGGCGTCGCCGATTGACGCGGACCGTCAATCCGGGCGGCCGTCCGGGCGGCGGACACCACCGTGGGCGCCATGACGACCCCCCTCACGACCCGGCCCCGCGCCCTCGTCCGGGCCCTCGGCGGCCCCCGCTACGCGATGGCGCTGGCCGTGGACTCGCTCGGCACCGGCCTGCTGCGGCCCTTCCTGCTGCTCTACGGGATGACGGTGCTGGAGCTGTCCGCGCCCGCCACCGGCACCGCCATGGCGGTCGGCGTCGTCGTGGGCCTGGGCTGCATGCCCGCGGTGGGCCGCTGGCTGGACCGGGGCGCGCGCAGCACCGTGGTGGCGGCGTCGATGCTGGTCCGGGTGGTGGGCGTGGCGCTGCTGCTGGCCACCCCGGTCGGGCAGGCGGCGCCGTTCGCGGCGGCGGCGCTCCTCCTGGGGGTCGGCAACCAGGCGTGGCCGGCCGCCCACGCGGCCCTGGTGGCCACGGTCTCGCACGGCCGGGAGCGCGACGCCGCCCTCGCCGCGGCCCGGGCGCTGCGCAACGCCGGCCTGGGCGCGGGCGCGCTCATCGCCACCGTTGGCCTGGCCGGGGGCGCCCCCGCGCTGCGGGCAATGGCGGCCACCACCGGCCTCGCCTGCCTGGCCGCCGCCGCCCTGACCTGGTCGGTCCGTCTGCACGCGCGGCCGGCCGCCGCCCCGGCGGGGGAGGACCTGCCCGCCGGCCCCGCCCCGCGGATGGGCGGGCTGCTCGCCGCCAACGTCATCTACGTCTTCTGCCTCAACGTCCCCGAGATCGCGCTGCCGCTGGTCCTGGTGACCCAGCTGCACGCCTCCCCGGTGTGGTCGGCGGCGATCTTCGTGGCGAACACCGTGCTGGTGGTCACCCTCCAGGTGCCGGTCACCGTCCTGATGTCCCGCTTCCCCCGGCGGACCGTGCTGGCCCTGTCCGGCGTGGTCCTCGCCGTGTCCTACCTGGGCTTCCTCGCGGCCACGCAGTACGGGCGGGGCTGGGGCGCCCCGGCCGTCGCGGCGGTGTCCGTGGTGTGCACCATCGGCGAGATCCTCTACGCCGGCAGCGCCACCGCGCTGGTCACCGCCCTCGCCCCGGCCCACGTCCTGGGACGTGCCCTGGCCCGCTTCGAGGTGTCCACCGGCTTCGGCCTCGCCGTCTCCCCGGCGGCCATCACCGCCCTGGCCCCGCACGGTCCGGCCGCCCTGTGGGGCGGCCTCGCCGGTGCGACCCTGCTCGCCGCCGGTGCCGTCGCCACCGGGACGGACCGGGGCAGCCCGGCCGGCGACCGCCCGGCGCGGGCCGGCTCGGGGGCCGTCGCGGCGGAGTGACCCCCGGGCGCGGCGGCCCCTCGGGCGGGAGGTGCCGCACGCCCGGGCGACCGCCGGAGGCCGGCGTACCCGGCGGCGGGGTGCGCGGGCGGGCCGCGCCCCGGGGGACGTACGGGCGGTTTGCCGCGGCCGGCAGCGGCCCCCGGTCAGGCTCCGGCGGGCGGCGGGATCTCGCCGGAACCGCGCACGATCAGCCGGGTCGGCAGCACCACCCGGCGCGGTTCGGGGGCCGGCGTGCCCGGGCCGGTGGCCGCCCCCGCCGTCTCCAGCCGCCGGAAGAGCGTCCGTGCCGCGGTGCCACCGAGCCGGGCCGCGTCCTGGGCCACCACGGTCACCGCGGGGGAGAGCAGGTCGGCGAGTTCGAAGTCGTCGAAGCCGACCAGGGCGACCGGCCGGGGGCGGCCGGCGAGCACCCGCACCACGGTGACCGTCACCCGGTTGTTGCCGGCGAAGAGCGCGGTCACCGGAGGGTCCCCGTCCAGCATGGCGAGGGCCGCGGCACGCACCCGCGCCGGGTCGGTCGGGCCCAGCGACACCCATGACGGGTCCACCGGCAGCCCGGCCCCGGCCATCGCCGCCCGGTAGCCGCGCAGCCGCTCGGCGGCGGTGTGGATGCGCGGCCGGTCCCCGAGGAAACCGATCCGGCGGTGACCGTGGGCGATGAGGTGGGCCACCCCGTCGCGGGCGCCGCCGAAGCTGTCCGACAGCACGGCGTCCGCCTCGATCAGCGCGGCGGGCCGGTCCACGAAGACGGTGGCCACCCCGGCCGCCAGCTCCGGCTCCAGATAGCGGTGGTCGTCACCGGCCGGGATGATCACCAGTCCGTCCACCCGGCGCGCGCACAGCGCCAGCACCAGTTCCTGCTCCCGCTCGGGGTCCTCGGCGCTGGACCCGTTGATCAGCAGCGCGCCGTGGGCCCGGGCGACCTCCTCCACGGCACGGCTGAGCGGCCCGTAGAAGGGGTCCGCCAGGTCCTCCAGGACCAGGCCGACGCTGGCGGTGCGGCCCTTGCGCAGGATGCGGGCGCTGTCGTTGCGCCGGAAGCCCAGGGCGGTGATCGCCTCCCGCACCCGCCGCTCGGTGTCCGGGGTGACCCCCGGCTCGCCGTTGACCACCCGGGAGACGGTCTTCAGACCCACCCCGGCCCGGGCCGCGACGTCCTTCATCGTGGGCCGGTTGCCGTAGCGGCGCGGCGCGGTGCTGCCGGCGGGCGGTTCGGCCACCTGTCTCATCCTGTCTCTCGCTGCTCGGGAGGGGATTTCCGGGGTAAGGAACAGGCTGCCGAGCATAACCTCTGGACAACGTTGTCAAGCCGGGGGAGACTGGCCGGCGTCACCGTCCCGTGCCCCGCCGGCAGGAGAGCCGACCCCGTATGCCAGCTGACCTCATCGCCGCGCTCGACATCGGCGGCACCAAGATCGCGGGCGCTCTGGTGGACGGGAGCGGCGAGCTGCCGGTCCGGGCCCGGCGCGCCACCCCGGCCCGGGAGGACGGGGCCACGGTGCTGGGCGCGGTCACCGCGGTGCTGCGGGAGCTGGCCGGCTCCCCGCTGTGGACGCGGGTGGCGGCGGTGGGCATCGGCAGCGCGGGCCCGGTGGACGCCTCGGCGGGCACCGTCAGCCCGGTCAACATCCCCGGCTGGCGCGGCTTCTCGCTGGTCGCCGCGGTCCGGGAGACCACCGGTGAGCTGCCGGTCACGCTGGTGGGCGACGGGGTGGCGATGACCGCCGCGGAACACTGGCGCGGCGCGGCCCGGGGCCGTACCGGGGCGCTGTGCATGGTGGTCTCCACCGGGGTCGGCGGCGGGCTGGTGCTCGGCGGCGAGCTGTACCCCGGCCCCACCGGCAATGCCGGCCACATCGGCCACATCAGCGTGGAACTGGAGGGCGATCCCTGTCCGTGCGGCGGCCGCGGCTGTGTGGAGCGCATCGCCAGCGGCCCCAACATCGCCCGCCGGGCGCTGGAGAACGGTTGGCGCCCGGGACCGGACGGGGACGTCTCGGCCGCCGCGGTGGCCGCCGCCGCCCGCGCCGGCGACCCGGTCGCCCGGGCCTCCTACGAGCGGGCCGCACGGGCCCTGGCCGCCGGCATCGCGGCCACCGCCGCCCTGGCCGAGATCGAGGTGGCGGTGATCGGCGGTGGCGTGGCGGGCGCCGGCGAGGTGTTGTTTGCGCCGCTGCGGCGGATGCTCGGCGACTACGCCACGCTCTCCTTCGTCCGCGGGCTGACCGTGGTGCCGGCCCGGACGGGCACCGACGCGGGGCTGCTGGGCGCCGCCGCCGCGGCGGCCCGCGGGACGCGGCTGTCGGGGTTCGGCACCGGCTCCTGAGCGGAGGTCCGGCCCGGGAACGGCCCGCGCCGGGCGCCCCCTTGCGGGGTGCCTGGTGTACGGGGTACCCGCCCGGTGCCGGTGGCCGGCCGGGCGGGTCCCGGAGGGCCGGGCGACCGGGCCGTGAGGACGCCGGTGCCGGGACGTGCGGCGCCGGGATGGGCGGCGCCGACAGGTGCGCTCCGGGATGTACGGCGCCAGGACGTGCGGCGGCGGGAGGTGCGGCGGCGGTGCCCTCGCCGCGTCGCCGTCGGGCCGGGGCCGGAGGGCGACCGCGGCACCGCCCTCGGCCGGAGGTCGTGCCGGGTGCGGTGCCGGGGGGCCGTGGCGGACGGCCGCCACCGGCGGTTCCGCCGGTTCCGGCCAGGGCGCTTCCGGCGCTGGCTAGGCTGCGCCGTATGGACATCGTCATACCGCTCTTCGACCGCTTCGAACCGCTCGACGCGATCGGGCCGTACGAGATCCTCGGCTACGTACCCGGCGCCACCGTCCGGTTCGTCACGGCCGAACCGGGCCTGGTGCAGGACGTGCTGGGCTCGCTGCCGGTGCACGTTCCGACCCGGTACACCGACGTGGAACGCTGCGACGTGCTGCTCGTCCCGGGCGGGGGCAGCTTCCTGACGATGGTGGACGACCCCGGCTTCCTCGGCTGGGTGCGGGAGATCCACGCCGGGACCCGCTTCACCACCTCGGTCTGCACCGGTTCCCTGGTGCTCGGCGCGGCCGGCCTGCTGGAGGGCCTGACGGCCACCACCCACTGGGCCGCGGTCACCGACCTGGAGGCGTACGGCGCCACCTACACCCCCGAACGGGTGGTGCGGCAGGGCCGGGTGATCACCTCGGCCGGCGTCTCCTCCGGGATCGACATGGCCGTCCGGCTCGCCGCGCTGCTCACCGACGAGGTGACCGCGCAGGCGATCCAGCTGTACACCGAGTACGATCCGCAACCTCCCTTCGACACCGGTTCGGTGGCCAAGGCCCCGGCCGAGGTGCTCGACCGGGCCCGCACCCTGGGCTGACCGCCCGGCGCCCCGCCGGCGATGCCGACCCCGGCACCGCCGGCGGACCGCCTCCGCCGTGGCCGCCGGCGCCGCAGCCGCATCCGGCACCGGGCCCGCCCGGTCCACCCGTTCCCGGCCCTGGTCACGTATCCGCGTCAGGACCGCACCCGATCCCGGGTGTACCCGTTCCCGTTCGGCGGACCGCAGCCGCAGCCGGACCCGCGCCGGCCGGCGCGCCGCGTGGCCGACCCCCAGCTGCCCGGCCCGGCCGGGCGTCGTGTCACCGGCGCGGCGGGGGAGCGGGCCGTGCCGCGGCCGGGTCCGGCGGGGCCGGGGTGTCCGGGGCGGGCGGGAGCCGGAGGCGGAAGCAGACCCGGTGCTGCCCGGGGCCGTCGTGGTCGGTGTGCACCGGCACGCCGCCGATCTCCAGGTCGCCCGGCTCGCAGACGAACCCCAACGCCCGGTGGAAGGCGATGGAGCCGGCGTTCCCCGGCGAGGTGACGGCCCGCACCTCGCGGCGGCCCGCCCCGGCGGCCTGGCGCAGGAATTCCGCGTAGAGACGGCGGCCCAGTCCCCGCCCGCGCAGCGCCGGGTCGACCCCCACGAAGTGGATGTACGCCTCCTCCTCGTTGTCCGCGGCGTGGAAGCCGACGAGGAAGGCCCGGATGCCGGACCCGTCCTCCAGGACCAGGCTGGTGCGGGAGAAGAACTGGAGGAACAGCCGGGGCAGCAGCAGTGACAGCTCGCGGGCCTGCTCGGGGGTGCGGGAGTCGCCCCACCACCGCTGTACGCGGTCCACGAGTGCGGGGTGGTCGGAGGGGCGCGCCGGGCGCAGCTCCGGTTCCGTGGTCATGTCCGTGGCTCCTCTCGTCCGCCCGTCCGGGCCGGAGGGCCCGCACGGGTGTGCCCGGGGTGCGTCGGCGGCCGGCCCCGGCTCCGGGCCCGGGCCGTGGTGTGTCACTCCGTCAGCCGGCTCAGCGTCCGCATCGCCTCGCGCTCCAGGGCGGCGATCTCACCGAGTGTGGCACCCGCCTGTTCCAGGTGGCGGGCGTCGCCGGAGGTGCCGGCCTTCTCGATCAGGCCCGCCACCGAGGTCCACAGCGTGGCCGCCTCGGCGTACAGCCGGTGGCCGGTGCGCAGTCCCGGGTTGCCGAGGAGTTCGGCGGATTCGGCGAGGAAATCGCGGTAGAGGTTGCGGAACAGCGAGCCGCCGGTGCCGGCCTCCTCCATCAGCCGGGCGGCCCGGACCAGGTCCCGCCCCGGGTCGTCGGTCCGCCCGAGCCAGGTGCGGACCCGCCGACCGGCGGTCTCGACGCCCCGGTGGCCGAGGTTGGCGATGGGCGGGTCGAGGAAGGCGGCGGCGCAGGCGGTGACCGCCGGGACGATCCGTTCCACCGGCGTGGGCGCGCTCGCGGGGACGGTGAGGGTGAAGGAGCGGTGCCGGGCGGTCATCGGGCCGCGGGCGGCCCGGGCCCGAGCGAGACCGTCCAGGCCGGTGCGCACCGCCCCGCCCTGCTGCGCGGTGTCCACCAGGTGGGCGTGGTGCTCGTCGTAGCCGTACATGGCGACGATGTGGCCGCCGAAGTGCACCTTGGTCCGGAAGTGGTCGAGGTGAAAGCTGTCGAGCTGCAGCCCCACCGGGCGGCCGGCGTCGATGGGCGCCGCCACGTCCTCCCAGGCCCGCCGGGCCGAGGTGGTCTCCCGGACGCGCAGGTCCAGTCCGAGTTGGGCGGCCAGGTTCCGGGTCAGTTCGAACGGCCTGACCCGTCCGCCCAGGAACGGGAAGCCCATGGCCTTGCTGTCCCAGTAGACGAAGGACAGGCCGGAGCCCAGGCCGAAGAGCATGGGTTCGGACAGGTCGAGCCCCTCGTGCCGCAGCAGCACGCCCAGCGCCGTCGTCTCGCAGTGTTCGCCGCCGCGGGCCTCGACGCCTGTCACCACGGTCATGTCCGGTCCTCCTCGACTGCGATGACCACCCGGGTCATGAGTTCCTCCGGGGGCGCCTCCGCCGGGCCCACCAGGTAAGCCTCCCGCGCCGGCGCCAGCGGGCGCAGTCCGCGCTCGTGGACGGTGGCGAGGAGGGCGTGGTAGGCCAGCGGAAGCTGGGCGTAGGGCCCGGTGTGCACGGTCTCGACCACCGGTCCGCCGGGCAGCACCTGCCGCTCCAGGCCCGGCGGGGCCGCCTCGGCCGGCACCGGCGCGCCGACGGCCATCTCCATCCGCTCGGCCGGATCCAGCGGGTACAGCCCCCACAGCGGCGGTTCCCACCCGGTCCCGGCCGCGGCCAGGGCGGGCAGCAGCCGGCCCGCGCACTCCGCGACCCGCTCCCCGATCCCGGCGGGGTCGCAGACCGCCCGCACCACCGCCAGCCGCCGCTCCGGCTCCCGGCCCAGCGTCACCCGGTAGCCGGGCAGGCCGTCCTCCGCCAGCCGGTCCAGCATCGCCAGCCGCGCCCGGTCCCGGCTGATCCGCTCGGCCAGCCGGTCGCGTTCGCCGCGCAGGATGCGCGCCCGGGACGCGGGCCCGGCGGCCAGGGCCCGGGCGATCACCGCCAGCGGCAGGTCCATGTCGCGCAGCAGGGCGATGGTCAGGGCGTCCCGCGCCTGTCCGGGGGCGTAGTAGCGGTAGCCGGTACCGGCGTCCACGTGGACCGGCGACAGCAGACCGGTCTCGTCGTAGTGGCGCAGCTGTTTGACGCTGAGCCGGCACAGCCGGGCGAAGCGCCCGATGGTGAGGAGGTCGTCGTGCACGCCCCCAGGGTGGACCCTCCCACCGGGGGAGAGTCCAGCCGCCGCCCGCTCTCCGTGCCCTCGCCGCCACGGTGACCGGGCCGGTCCCGGCCCACCGGCGGTGCCCGGCGCCGTGCCGCCACCGGCGCGGGCCCGGACCGCGGACCGTGACGGTCGTCAATCGCGCGGCGATGGCCGTCGGGCCGGCACGGGGTCCGGATCGCGGACCGGTGCGGCCGGGCCGTCCACCGGCGCGGCAGGGGCCGCGAACAGCGCGCGTTTCCGTGACAGGCTGGTGCGGGCAATTGTCAGGGGGTCAACGGGAAGAGGGGGATTCGTGATCGTCTGGCTGAACGGTGCGTTCGGTGCGGGCAAGACCACAACGGCCCGGGCTCTGGTGGACCTGCTCCCCGGCAGCAACCTCTACGACCCGGAGAAGGTCGGCGACCTGCTCCGGGTGACACTGCCCCGCAAACGGCTGGCGGAGGTCACCGACTACCAGGACCTGCCGTCGTGGCGGCGGCTGGTGGTGGAGACCGGGGCGGCGCTCCACGCCGAGGTGGGCGGCCCGCTGGTGGCCCCCATGACGCTGCTCAAACAGGAGTACCGGGACGAGATCTTCGGCGGCTTCGCAGCGCGCCGGATACCGGTCCGCCACGTCCTGCTCCGCCCCGACGAAACGATCCTTCGTCGGCGCATCGACGAGCGCGAGGAGGTGCCGGGCGACCCGGAGGCGAGCGAGTCCGTACGCCGCTGGTGCCGGGACCACCTCGCGCCGTACCGGGACGCGCTCGCCTGGATCGGCGACGACGCCCATGTGGTGGACACCACCGGGCTGAGCCCGGCCCAGGTCGCCGAACGCGTGGCGGACGCGGTACGGGGCGGCGCCGGCGCCTGCGACATCGTGCAGACCCCCGAGCCGTCCGGCCAGACCGTCGCCGCGGGGGTGCTGTTCTTCGACGAACGGGACCGGGTGCTGCTGGTCGATCCGACGTACAAGCCGGGCTGGGAGTTCCCCGGCGGGGTCGTGGAGACCGGCGAGCCGCCGACCCGGACCGGGGTGCGCGAGGTCGCCGAGGAGCTGGGGCTGCGGCTGGACGGGGAGCTGCGGCTCCTGGTGGTGGACTGGGAGCCGCCGCACCCGCCCGGCCACGGAGGACTGCGGCTGCTGTTCGACGGCGGCCGGCTCGACGCCCCGAGCGCCGCCGAACTCCTGTTGCCGGGCGACGAGTTGCGCGGCTGGCGGTTCGTCACCGAGCAGCAGGCGGCCGGGCTGCTGCCGCCTCAGCGGCAGCAGCGGCTCAGCTGGGCGCTGCGCGCCAGGGAGCGGGGCCGGCCGGTCTACCTGGAGGCGGGGGAGCCCGGCGGGGCGGCGCCGCCGGTGCCGCTGGGCGGCGTTCCGGACCCGGCGCGCCCCTGACCCCCGGACCGCACCGCCCGCCCGGCCCCTGACCGGTCCCCTGCGGGGTCCGTTGCGCTCCGCGCGTCCCCTTGCGTGCGTCACCGCGCCGGACCGCGGCCGCCTCCGTCCGGCCGCCCGGCACTGCCCGGCACCGCTCGGCACCTCCCGGCACCGCTCGGCACAGGGTGGTGTCACCCGGCGCCGGGCGGTGCCGGGTGCTGGGGCCCGGGCGGTGCCGGGACCGGCGGGCCGGCGCGTGCGGCCCCGGAACGTTTCGCCGTACCACGGGCGCGAGAGACCGGGGGCGCTGGAGACGGAGAGCGCGGGAGTGGAGGGCGACGGGGACCGGAGCGCGGGAGACAGGGCGCGGGAAACCGGGGGCGCGGGGGCCGTACTCCCCGCGCGGTACCGCGGGTGTCGTCGGCCGTACGACGACCCGGCGGGCCCCGACGGCCAGGCTCGGTGGTGAAGCCGGTGGTGCCGGACGGACGGCACCGGCACCGGCGTTCGTACCGAGGAGTTGAGCGACATGACACCCCTGGCACAGGCCCTCGCCGGGCCCGGCGGACCGGGCCCGTGGATCCTGTTGGTCCCGCTCGTCTGGGCCCTGGTGGTGGCCGGCGCGGTCCTTGTGCTGCGCCGCACCGCATGGCGTGGCCGGCCGCCCTGGCACGGGCCGCGCGACGGCGCTGGCCACGGTCCCTCGCCGGCCACCGTGCTGGGCCGCCGGTTCGCCGCCGGCCAGATCGACGAGGACGAGTACCGGCGCCGGCTGGCCGTCCTGGACGAGCGGTCAGGCACCGGGTCCCACGAGGGAGGTGACTCATGACCGCCGCGGCGGCCCGCGTGGTGGACGCCGTGTAGGTCCACGGATCCGGGGACACCTCGGTACGGGCGCTGAACGGGGTGAGCATCGACTTCCCCGCCGGCCGCTTCACGGCGATCACGGGCCGTCCGGGTCCGGCAAGTCCACCCTGATGCACTGCGCCGCCGGGCTCGACACCCTCACCTCGGGCTCCAGGTACATCGCGGGCACCGAGCTGGGCGGGCTCGGCGACCGGAAGCTGACCCTGCTCCGCAGGGAGCACGTCGGCTTCGTCTTCCAGTCCTCCAACCTGGTGCCCACCCTGACCGTCGCGGAGAACATCACCCTGCCCCAGGACCTTTCGGGCGTCCGTGCCGACGCCGGGGAGCGGGCCTGGGTGGACACCCTGATCGACATCGTCGGGCTCCGCGGACGGCTCCACCACCGCCCGTCCGAGCTGTCCGGCGGGCAGCAGCAACGGGTGGCGGTGGCCCGCGCCTTCGCGGCGCGGCCGGACGTGGTCTTCGCCGACGAGCCGACCGGAAACCTGGACTCCCGCTCCGGCGAGGAGGTGCTGCGGCTGCTGGGCCGGGCCGTCCGGGAAATGGGCCGGACGGTGGTCATGGTCACCCACGACCCGGTCGCCGCCGCCCACGCGGACGAGGTGGTCTTCCTCGCCGACGGCCGGCTGGTGGACCGGATGCCGGAACCGACCGCCGAACGCGTGCTGGACCGGATGCAGCGGTTCCTGCCGGCGGACGGCGGCCGGACCACCGGCGCCGGGCCGTCCGGAACCCGCCCGGGCTCGGCGCCAGGGGCCCGGCCATGAACCGCCGAACCTCCCCGCCCACCGGGGCCCGTGGCGCGGCCGCCGCGGCCCGCGCCACCTGGCGCATCGCCCGCGCCTCCCTGCGGGCCCACCGGCGGCGCCTCGCCGGTACCTCCCCCGCCGTGCTGCTCGGCGTCTCCTTCCTCACCGGAACGCTGGTGATGGGCGACACCCTGCGGTCGAGCTTCGACACGCTGTTCACCGACGCCAACGGGGGCACCGACGCCGTGGTGCGCAGCGCCGACGCGATCACCGCCCCCGGCCAGGGCCAGGGCACCCGCCAACCGGTGGACGCCGCCCTCGCCCGGCGTCTGGAGCGGGTGCCGGGCGTCGCCGCCGCCGAGTCCGGCATCCAGGGCGCCGGCCAGCTCATCGGCCGTGACGGCGAACGGGGCCGTGGTCAACCGCGCCACCGCCGAGGCGGGTGACCTGCGGATCGGCGACACCACGGTGCTGCGCACCCCCGAACCGCTCCGGATCACCGTCGTCGGCCTCGTCACCTTCGGCACCGAGGACGGCATGGGCCCGGCGACGTACACCGGACTCACCCGGGCCGACGCCGAGCGGTACCTGACCTCCGGCCCCGGGAAGGCCGACAGCATCCAGTTGCGGGCCGGCCCCGGCGTCGGCCGGGACGAACTGGTGGCGCGGATACGGCCGGTGCTGCCCGACGGCGTGGAGGCGATCACCGGCGACCAGGCCTCAGAGGAAAGCCTGGACCTGGTCTCCGGACGCTTCCTGACCATGTTCACCGCGCTGCTGACGGTGTTCGCCGGGATCGCGCTGCTGGTGGCGACCTTCAGCATCCACAACACCTTCGCCACCGTCGTCGCCCAGCGCACCCGCGAGAACGCGCTGCTGCGCACGCTCGGCGCGGGCCTTCACGGTGGCCGCGGTCTACGCTCGGGACGACCTGGCCGGGGACTACGTGATCACCCGCGACGCCTGGGCACCGCACCGCACTCACGACTCCGACACCCTGGTCGCGGTCTCCCTCCGGGACGGCGTGCCTCTGGCGGAGGGCCCGGCCGGCCCGGCGCGCCGCGCGGCTCGACGTGCTCCGAGCCATCGGCACGGAGTGAACCCCGCCGCCCCGCCACCGCACCGCGGTCCCTTCCCACGGCCCCGCCGGCCGGGAGGGGACCGCGGTGCGGCCGTCACCCCTCGTACCCGTGCGGCGCGGGCGCCCCACCGAAGTGGTTCAGACCTCTTGTTTCGTGCGCGGAACCGCGCCTAGTCTCCTGCCTGTTGTGCCCAGTGAAACACCCGTTGCACATGATGCAACGAGATGGGGGTCTGTTATGAAGGTCCGCGCCCTCTCCGCCGCCCGGCCGGCGGCCCGGGTCATGGCGGCGGTGCTGCTCTCGGCGCTCGCCGCCGCCGGCTGTGCCCCGTCCACCTCGGACAACAGCGCCAAGGGCGACGCCAAGAGCGGCACCCTGCGGGTCTGGCTCTTCCGGGAGGTGGACAACGCGCCCAAGGAGAAGGTGGTGGACCGGGCCGTCGCCGCCTTCACCGCACGCCACCAGGACGTCAAGGTGGACATCTCCTACATTCCCGTCGACACCCGGGCCCAGAAGATCAAGGCCGCCTTCAACGACCCCAGCAGCGCCCCGGACCTGATCGAGTACGGCAACACCGACACCGCCGGGTACGTCGAGGACGGCGGACTCGCCGACATCAGCAAGGAGTTCGCCGCCTGGCCGGAGACCGCGGACACCGACCCGACGGCCCGGCGGTCCGTCACCGTGGACGGCAAGGTCTACGGCGCGCCGCTCTTCGTCGGCGTCCGGGCGCTGTACTACCGCACCGACGTCTTCCGGGAGCTGGGCATCGAGGTGCCGCGGACCCTGGCGGAGGTGGCGGAGACGGCGAAGCGCATCCGCGCCGAGCGACCGGAACTGTACGGGCTCGCGGTCGGCGGCGCGTACACCTACGGGGCCATGCCGTTCATCTGGGCCAACGGGGGCGAACTCGCCCGGGAGAAGGACGGCCGGTACACCGCGGCCATCGACGACCCGGCCGCCCGCACCGGCATCCGCGCCTACACCTCCCTCTTCGGCGACCACAACTGCCCGGCGTCCGCCTGCGCCCAGTGGGGCGGCAACGACACGGTGCAGGCATTCGCCTCCGGGAAGGCGGGGATGGCCATCGGCGGTGACTTCAACCACCAGGCGGTGGAGAGCGGCGCGGTCAAGGGCCGTTACGCCGTGGTGCCGCTGCCCGGCCGCCGCCCCGGCGACATCGCCCCCGCCTTCGCGGGCGGCAACAACATCGGCGTCCTCAAGAGCAGCGGCCACCGCACGCTCGCCGTGGAGCTGATGAAGTCCCTGGCCGGCAAGGAGACCCAGGCCGAGCTGTTCGACGCGATGGGCTTCCTGCCCACCTTCACCGACGTCCGCGCCGAGGCGGCGAAGCGCAGGCCGTTCGTCGCCCCCTTCGTCAAGACGCTCGACGCCGGCACCAAGTTCGTGCCCGCCTCACCCGCCTGGGCGTCCATCGACTCCGGGCTGGTCCTGCCCACCATGTTCCAGGAGATCGTCAGCGGCCGGAAGGACGTGGACGACGCCGCCGGGGCCGCCGCGGACAAGATGGACGAGGCGTTCCGCTCATGAGCGGCCGAGGCGTGGCGAAGGCTCCGGCCGGGGCGGCCGCGGCCGCCCCGGCGGTGACGGAGCGACCCGAGCGCGGGGACGGGCGCCGGTCCGGCGCCGCCCGGCGCGGGCGGTGGACCCCCTGGCTCTACCTGGCACCCGCCCTGCTGGTCCTCGGCGGACTGCTGCTCTACCCCATCTACCAACTCGTCCTGATCTCCTTCCTGAAGTACACCCAGGCCCAGGTCAGCGGCGGCGAACCCACCACCTTCGAGGGCCTGGCCAACTACACCCGGCTCTTCGGCGACGAGCAGTTCTGGGAGGTGCTGACCACCACCGTCGTCTTCGCCGCCGTCTGTGTCGTCGCCACCCTCGCCGTCGGCTGCGCGCTGGCCGTACTGCTCACCCGCATCCGCGCGCTGCCCCGGCTGGCGCTGATGCTGGCCGCGCTCGGCGCCTGGGCCACCCCCGCCATCACCGGCTCCACCGTCTGGGTCTTCCTCTTCGACCCCGACTACGGCCCGGTCAACCGGGTCCTGGTGTGGTTCGGGCTCGGCGGGTTCCAGGACTACTCGTGGACCTACGGCCGCTACAGCGCCTTCGCGCTGGTGCTCTTCGAGGTCGTGTGGTGCTCGTTCCCGTTCGTGATGGTGACCGTCTACGCGGGCATCAAGGCCATCCCCCAGGAGGTCCTGGAGGCCGCGTCGCTCGACGGCGCCTCGCAGTGGCGCATCTGGCGGGCGGTCATGGCGCCGATGCTCCGGCCGATCCTGGTCGTGGTCACCATCCAGTCCATCATCTGGGACTTCAAGGTCTTCACCCAGATCTACGTGATGACCGACGGCGGCGGCGTCGCCGGTCAGAACCTGGTCCTCAACGTCTACGCCTACCAGAAGGCCTTCGCGTCGTCGCAGTACAGCCTGGGCTCGGCGATCGGCGTGGTGATGCTGCTCATCCTGCTCGTGGTGACGCTGGTGTACCTGCGGCTGCTGCGCCGCAGGGGGGAGGAACTGTGACCGTGCGCGTCCCGCGTATCCGCAAGCCCTGGCGGCTGGTGGCCGAGGCGACCGCCCTGCTGGTGGCCGCCGTCGTCGCCTTCCCGCTGTACTGGATGGTGCTGTCGGCACTGAAGCCGGCCGGTGAGGTGCAGTCCACCGAGCCCCGGCCCTGGACCCTGCACCCCTCGCTGGACGCCTTCCGGCGCGTGCTGGACCAGGAGGACTTCGGGCGCTACTTCCTCAACAGCCTGCTGGTGGCCGGGACGGTGGTGATCGCCTCCGCGCTGATCGCCTTCCTGGCCGCCACCGCCGTCACCCGCTTCAAGTTCCGCTTCCGCACCACGCTGCTGGTGATGTTCCTGGTGGCGCAGATGGTGCCGGTCGAGGCGCTCACCATCCCGATGTTCTTCCTGATGCGGGACATGGGGGAGAGCGTGCCGGCGATCGGGCTGAACACCCTCGGTTCGCTGATCCTGCCGCACATCGCCTTCTCGCTGCCGTTCGCGATCTGGATGCTGCGCGGCTTCGTGCGGGCCGTCCCCGAGTCGCTGGAGGAACAGGCCGCGCTCGACGGCGCCAGCCGCACCCGCTTCCTGTGGCAGATCCTCTTTCCGCTGGTCCTGCCCGGACTGGTGGCGACGAGCGTGTTCTCCTTCATCTCCGCCTGGAACGACTTCCTCTTCGCCCGCACCTTCATCATCAGCGACACCGAGAACTCCACCCTGCCGATGGCGCTGCTGGTCTTCTTCAAGGACGAGGGCAACGACTGGGGCGGCATCATGGCCGCGTCCACCCTCATGACCATCCCGGTGCTGATCTTCTTCGTCCTGGTCCAGCGGCGGCTGGTCTCCGGGCTGGGCGGCGCGGTGAAGGAATAGGAAGGACACCGGCGGGTCCCGGGGCCGCGCGGCGGTCCCGGGGGCCGTGCGGTCCTCGGAACCGTTCGGTCCTCCGGTGCCCCGCGGTTCCGGGGGCCGGTCCGGCCGGACGTCCCAGGCCCCGGGGGTGGCACGCCACCCCCGGGGCCTGGGACGTTTCCGGCCGGGACGCGGCGCGCGCGGTCAGCCCGCCCGGGACGCCGCGTACTTGCGCAGGAACAGCGCCTCGGTGAGCGACAGCCGCTCCAGCTCCTCCGGCGAGACGCTCTCGTTGACCGCGTGGATCTGCGCCTCCGGCTCGCTCAGCCCGATGAGCAGGATCTCCGCCTCGGGGTAGAGCGCGGCGAGGGTGTTGCACAGCGGGATGGAGCCGCCCTGTCCGGCGATCGCCATCGGGATGCCGTCGTACGCCTCCCGCATCGCCTCGCTCATCGCGGTGTACGCCGGGCTGCTGGTGTCCGCCCGGAACGGCTGCCCCTGGCCGACCTGCTCCACCCGCACCCGGGCGCCCCACGGGGCGGCGTTCTCCAGGTGCGCGGTGAGCAGCTTGGTCGCCTCGGCGGCATCGGTGCCCGGCGGCACCCGCAGGCTGACCAGCGCCCGTGCGCCCGCCTGCACCGAGGGGGTGGCGCCGATGACCGGCGGGCAGTCGATGCCGATCACGGTCACCGCCGGACGCGCCCAGATCCGGTCGGCGACGGTGCCGGAACCGATCAGCTCCACGCCGTCCAGCACCTTGGCGTCCCGGCGGAAGTCCTCCTCGGGGTACTGCAGCCCGTCCCACTCGGCGTCCGCGGCCAGGCCGGCGACCGTGGTGGAGCCGTCCTCGGCGCGCAGCGAGTCCAGGATGCGGATCAGCGCGGCCAGCGCGTCCGGGGCCGCCCCGCCGAACTGCCCGGAGTGCAGGTTGCCGGCGAGCGTGTCCACCTCCACCCGCACCATGGTCATCCCGCGCAGGGTGGCGGTGACCGTGGGGAGCCCGACCCGGAAGTTCCCGCAGTCGCCGATCACGATGGTGTCGGCGGTGAGCAGCTCCGGGTGCTCCTCGGCGTACCGCTCCAGACCGCCGGTGCCCTGCTCCTCGGAGCCCTCCACGATCACCTTGACGCCGACCGGGATGCCCCCGGTCGCCTTCAGCGCCCGCAGCGCGATCAGGTGCATGATCAGGCCGCCCTTGCAGTCGGCGGCGCCCCGCCCGTACCAGCGACCGTCCCGCTCGGTCAGCTCGAACGGCGGGGAGAGCCAGGCGTCCTCGTCCAGCGGCGGCTGCACGTCGTAGTGGGCGTAGAGCAGCACGGTCGGGGCGCCGGCCGGTCCGGGCAGGTGGCCGTACACCGACTGGGTCCCGTCCGGGGTGTCCAGCAGCGCGACGTCCTGGAAACCCTCGGCGCGCAGCGCGTCGGCGGCCCAGCGGGCGGCGCCCTCGCACTCGCTCCGGGGGAACTGGGCCTCGTCCGCGACCGACCGGAAGGCCACGAATTCGGCCAGCTCGGTGCGGGCACGGGGAAGCAGGGATGCGACGGACTCGGCCAGATCCATGGGGACGCTCCTGGGATGCACAGCGTTGGGCACGTATGTACGAACTTGATGTGCCGCAGATCATCCCACAGGCGGTCGGCGGACCGGCGGGACGTAGGATGCGGCGGTAGTCGGATCAGGTGTTCGGGTCGGTCGAGTGGGAGCGGAAGCACACGTGAGCAGCGACAGCGCAACCGGGAACGAGACCTCCGCGGCGGGGCGTGGTGACCGGCCGGTCTGGGATGTCGTGGTGGTCGGAGCCGGTCCGGCGGGCGCCTCCGCGGCCTACGCGGCCGCCTGCGCCGGGCGCCGGGTGCTGCTGCTGGAGAAGGCCGAGCTGCCCCGCTACAAGACCTGCGGCGGCGGCATCATCGGCCCGTCCCGCGAGGCCCTGCCGCCGGGCTTCGAACTCCCGCTGCGGGAGCGCGTGCACGCCGTGACGTTCTCCCTCAACGGCAAGCTCTCCCGCACCCGCCGGTCCAAGCAGCCGCTGTTCTCCCTCATCAACCGGCCCGAGTTCGACGCCGCGCTGGTCGAGGCGGCCAAGGAGGCGGGCGCGGAGGTCCGTACCGGCACCGCGGTGACCCGGGTGGAGCAGCACGGCCCGGCCGTCCCGGACCGGCGGACCGTCGCGGTGGTCCTCGCCGACGGGGAGACGGTGCTGGCCCGCGCGGTGGTCGGCGCGGACGGCAGCGCCAGCCGGATAGGGGCGCACGTCGGGGTCAAGCTGGACCAGGTGGACCTCGGGCTGGAGGCGGAGATCCCGGTCCCGCCGACCGTCGCCGAGGACTGGGCGGGCCGGGTGCTCATCGACTGGGGCCCGATCCCGGGCAGTTACGGCTGGGTCTTCCCCAAGGGCGACACCCTCACCGTCGGCGTGATCTCGGCGCGCGGGGAGGGCGCGGGCACCAAGCGCTACCTGGAGGACTTCATCGCCCGGCTGGGTCTGGCCGGCTTCGAGCCGAGCATCTCCTCGGGCCACCTCACGCGCTGCCGCGCGGACGACTCGCCGCTGTCCCGGGGCCGGGTCCTGGTCTGCGGGGACGCCGCCGGGCTGCTGGAGCCGTGGACCCGGGAGGGCATCTCCTTCGCGCTGCGCTCCGGGCGGCTGGCGGGGGAGTGGGCGGTGCGCATCGCCGAGGCGCACGACGCGGTGGACGCCCGCCGGCAGGCGCTGAACTACGCCTTCGCCATCAAGGCCGGACTGGGTGTGGAGATGGGCGTGGGCCGCCGGCTGTACGGGGCGTTCGCCCGCCGGCCCGGGGTGTTCCACGCCGCGCTCACCGGCTTCCGGCCCGCCTGGCGCGCCTTCACGAAGATCACCCGCGGCTCCACCACGCTGGCCGAGATCGTCCGTACCCACCCCGCCGCGCGGCGCGCGGTCACCGCGCTCGACCGCGGCTGACCCCCGCCGGGCCGGCGGGTCCCCCACGGGCGTGCGCCCCGGAGCCTTCGACGCCCCGGGGCGCCTTCGCGCCGGGCCGGGGCCGCCCCCGCACGGTGGCCCCGGCGGGCCGGGGGCTCTTCCGCGCCGCGCCGGGGTGCTCACGGCGCCGCGGGGTTCGGGGTGCCGCGGGCTTGTGGGGCTGCGGGATCAGCGGGGCCGCGGGGGCATCCGGCGCCGCGGGTCCGGTCCGGTGCCGCGGGTCCGGTCCGGTGCTGGTTCGTCCGTACGGCCCGGCGGGGGCGGGCGGTTTGTACGGTCCCGCCGCCGGGGGCGGGTGACGGGCGAGTCCGGGCCCGCCGGAAGCGCCTGGCGGGGCGGCCCCCGCGCCCCGGGCGCGACCGTCTCCCGTGGGCGGCGAGCGTCCTGCGTGGGCGCGACCGTCTCCCATGGGGGCGAGCGTCCTGCCGGGACGACGACCGTCCTGCGGGGACGACGAGCGTACGGCAAGGCCCGCGGCCGTCGTCCGGGGCGCGGGACCCCGGTGCCGGACCCCTCCGCAGCGCCCCGTGCACCCGCCGGGTGCGGGCGCCTTCGGGCCACGCCCCGGCGGCACCGGGGCGTCACCGGGCCTCACGCCGGGACCGGGGCGATCCGGAAGACCGGGTGCCGGGGCGCGATCCGCCGCAGCTCCTCCGGCGGCGAACCGGCGCCCACCCCGTCGAAGAACCGCCCGACCTCCCGGCCCCAGCGGTCGAGGTAGGCGTGGAGCACGGCCGGCTTCTCCTCGTCGGTGATCTCCACGGCGGTGAACGGCTCGGCGCGCCGGCCCACCCGCAGCTCGCCGCCGCCGGCCGCCCGCAGGTTCCGCACCCACTGGGTGGTGCCGCGCGGGGCGACCAGGTACCGGTGCCCGCCCAGGGGGAGCGGGTTCACCGGCACCGTCCGCCACTCCCCGCTGGTACGGCCGCGGACGGCCAGCTCGCTCTTGCCGTTGAGGGTGATCCCGCGCCGGACCAGCCAGGCGATGGGCCGGTGGACCAGGGCGGTCTCCATCCGGCCGGACTTCACGTAGTACGCGGTGTGCCGGGTCATCTGATTCTCCTCGCCTGGGGCGGATCGTCGTGGTGCGCCGGTGCCGTCCCGCCCGGGGACGACTCCGGATCGCACTGTCAGAGCAGTGCTCTCGCTTGAGATCAGTGTGCACGCTTTTCCTTCGCAGGGCAAGAGCACTGCTCTCGTTTCCGTCCGCCGCTCTCGTTCATGGCAGACTGGGCGTCATGAGTGCCATCCGAGGGGCCAGGGAACGGGCCCGTACCGAGGTCACCGCGGCCATCAAGGAAGAGGCCCGCAGACAGCTCGCCGAGCGCGGCGCGGGCGAGCTGTCCCTGCGCGCCGTCGCCCGGGAGCTGGGCATGGTCTCCTCGGCGCTGTACCGCTACTACCGCAGCCGGGACGAGCTGCTGACCGCCCTGATCGTCGACGCCTACGACGCGATCGGCGCCGCCGCGGAGACCGCCCTCGCCACCTCCGAGGGGGAGGCCCCGGCCGGCCGCTGGACCGCGGTGTGCACGGCGGTACGGGCCTGGGCGCTGGCCCATCCGCACGAGTACGCCCTCATCTACGGCTCGCCGGTGCCCGGTTACTCGGCACCCCAGGACACCAACCTCCCGGCCGGCCGGGTCGCGCTGGCCCTCATCGAGGTGGTCCGCGCGGCCCGTGCCGCCGGAGCGCTGCGGGAACCGGCGGCCGGGGAGGTGCCCGAACCGCTGCTGGCCGACGCCCGCCACCTCGCCGGAGAACTCGGCGTCGAGCTGCCGGCCGCGGTCCTGGCCCGGCTCGTCGCCGCCTGGGCACAGCTCTTCGGCCTGGTGAGCTTCGAGGTGTTCGGTCATTTCCACGGCATCGTGGGGGCGCGGGAGGAGTTCTTCACCCGCGCCGTGGCGGACCTGGCGCGCGGCGCCGGGCTGGCGGACGCCCCGCCGCGGCAGGCGGGGGCCGTACTCCCCGGGGAGTAGCCCGGATGCCCGCGGCCGGCGGACGCCGCCGGACCCCGGCCCGGTCTAGCGTGGCCGCCATGGAGCGGGTACGGGCACGGTGGCGGCGCGGCGGACCGGGGCGGCGGTGGACGCTCCCCGGGCCCGAGCGGTGGGTCACCCGCCGGTCGGACGGCGCGGAGGGCCCCGGCGGGCGCGGGTTGGACAGCGGCGGCCGGCCGGGCGGCGGCCCGGAGGCCGGGGGCGGACCGTGCGGTGGGGACGGGCCGGGTGCCGGGGGCGGCGAGGTGACCGGGCTGCCCTGGCGGAGCACCCTGGCGCTGACCGCGATCACCGTGGTCGGCAGCCGTTTCGCGGCGCAGGGCCAGCCCGACCGCGAGGCACTGGACCCGCTCGCCGCGGTGCTGCTCGTGCTCCTCCCGGCGCTGACCGTCCTGCGGTACCGGCACCCGGTGCTCACCGTGGCCGGCACCGCCGCCGGACTGCTGGTGTACCTGGGCGCGGGATTCCCCTACGGGCCGGTGATCCTCGCCTTCGTCGTCGCCTGCTTCGCCGCGGTCGCCGCCGGGCACCGCCACGCGGCCTGGGCCGCCATCGGCACGGTGTGGGCCGGACACCTGCTGATCGGGCACTGGCTCCACCGGTGGCTGCCACCGCCGGGGGACGGCGCCGCCCCCTGGACCCAGGAACTGGCCGTGGGGGCCTGGGCGGTGGCGGTCCCGGCCGCCGCCGAACTCCTCCGCGCCCGCCGGGAGCAGTGGGCCCGGGAGCGAGCGGAGCGCGCCGAGGCCGAGCGCCGCCGGGCGGACGAGGAGCGGCTGCGGATCGCCCGGGAGCTGCACGACGTCCTGGCCCACAGCATCTCCGTGATCAACGTCCAGGCGGGGGTGGGACTGGCGCTGCTCGACCAGGACCCGGAGCAGGCCCGGGCGGCGCTGACCACCATCAAGGCGGCGAGCAAGGAGGCGCTGGGCGAGGTGCGCCAGGTCCTCGGCATGCTCCGGACGCCGGGCGCCGCGCCGCGCGCGCCCGCGCCCGGGCTGGCCCGGCTGGACGAACTGGCCGAACAGGCCGCGGGCGCCGGGCTGGCCGTGGACATCGCGGTGGAGGGCACCCGCACCGCGCTGCCGCCGGGCGCGGACCTGGCCGCCTTCCGTATCGTGCAGGAGGCCCTCACCAACATCGTCCGCCACTCCGGTTCCCGGGCCGCGCGGGTGCGGCTGCGGTACGCCGCCGGGGGCCTGGAGATCACCGTCGACGACGACGGCCCGGCGACCGGCGCCACCACCGGCGGGGGCAACGGCCTGGTCGGGATGCGCGAACGGGCCGCCGCGCTCGGCGGTACGGTGCGGGCCGGCCCGCGGCCGGACGGCGGATTCCGGGTCCGGGCCCGGCTGCCGGTCACCCGGGACCGCCCCGGAACCGGACGCGACCCCCGGCCCGGGCGAGCCCCCGGCCTCCGGCGGGTCCGCGCGGCCGGGCGGGGGCGGCCAAGGCGGCGGGCGCGGGAACGGGCGACGCGGTGGCGAGGTCCCGGGGCCGCGCGCCCTCGGCGAGCGGTCCGGAACACGGCGGTCCGGGCGCGGGGGAGCGGGAGACCGGTGACCGTGCGGCCGGTGGCCGTGCAGCCCGTGACGGTACGGCCGGTGACCGGGACGAGGAACGACAACGGTGGACGTGGAAGAGGGAGCATCCGTGACCGACGACGCAGGCGGGGCGATCCGGGTACTCCTCGCCGACGACCAGGTGCTGGTGCGCGCGGGGTTCCGCGCCCTGCTCGATGCCCAGCCGGACATCTCGGTGGTCGGTGAGGCGGCCGACGGTGAGGCGGCCGTGGCCCAGGTCGCCTCCCTCCGCCCGGACGTGGTGCTGATGGACATCCGGATGCCGGTGCTCGACGGGCTGGCGGCCACCCGCCGGATCACCGGCGCCCCGGAACTCGACCGGGTGAAGGTGGTGATGCTCACCACCTTCGAACTCGACGAGTACGTCTTCGAGGCGATCCGCTCGGGCGCCTCCGGGTTCCTGGTCAAGGACACCGAACCGGACGAACTGCTGCGCGCGGTACGGGCCGTGGTGGGCGGCGACGCCCTGCTGTCGCCGAGCGTCACCCGCCGTCTGATCGCCGAGTTCGCCGCCCGCTCCAAGCAGCCGGCGGGCGGCGACCGGCTGGCCCGGCTCACCGAACGGGAGCGGGAGGTGATGGCCCTGGTCGGCATCGGGCTGACCAACGAGGAGATCGCCCGCCGCCTGGTGGTGAGCCCGCTCACCGCGAAGACCCATGTGAGCCGCACCATGGTGAAACTGGGCGCGCGCGACCGTGCCCAACTCGTCGTCCTCGCCTACGAGACGGGCCTGGTCCGGCCCGGCTGGCTCGGCTGACCCACCCGGCGCCCGCCGTGCCCGGCGCCACTTCCGGCCCCCGCCGCCCGCCGTACCGGGCGCCACCGTCCGCCGCCCGGCGTAGCGCCGGGGCGCCCGGCCGGTGCCGGACACCCGGGTACGGCGGGTCGGCCTGTCACGGGGGCTGGGGGCGTGGGGGGCCGGGGGCGTGCGGCGCCGGCGTCACCGATCCGCCGTCGGAACGGCCGGGGTCCGCGTCGGGACGGTGGAGGTCCGCCGTCGGAACGGCCGGGGTCCGCGACCGGGGTCGCAAATGAGGGCGCCGGTCTCCGGCGGGACGGGCGGGGCCCGCCGTGGCACGGCCGGAGGTACGGGACAGGCGGCCGGGGGTCAGAACAGGGCGGCGGTCTCCGGCTCGGCCGTGGGCGGCGGGACGACCTCGGCGGTCGTCGCGGCGGTGGGGTCCGCGGCCGACAGCGGCCAGCCGGGCAGCTGCCGGACGTCCAGCAGTACGGTCCGCCCGCCGGCCCCGGCCAGATACACATCCGGGCCGGCCACCGCCACCACCGTGCCCGCCACCGTGCGGCCGGGCGCGAGCCGCAGGACGCCGGCGGCCGGGGCGGCCTCCCGCAGCCGGTCCAGGCCGAACACCGCGTCGTGGTGGACCGGTTCGGCGGGCAGCGGTGTCAGCGACTCGGGCAGCGTGCGCAGCGCGCACGCCCGGGCGTGCAGCGCGAGAAGTTCGGCGGCGCGCTCCGACGGGCCCGGCGGAGCGTGGCGGGCGGCCCGGCGGGCCGCGTACGGGAACCGGTCCGGCACCCCGAGCGCCGTGCCGAGCACCGCCTCCGCCCTCCGGGCGGCCATCAGCGGCCCGCGCCCCAGCAGGGTGAAGGACAGCGCCCCCTGCTCCCGCAGCCGGGCCCCCTCCCGTTCGGTGGCGGTGATGCCCACCTTGATCAGGCCGGGAGCGAACCAGGCCAGGTAGACGTCGTAGGGGCGCGGATCGTCGGCGCGGGTGTCGGCGGCCACCGAGTAACTCCGGTCCAGCCGGGCGCACTCCGGGCAGCGGGCGGCGACCGCGGCGGCGGGCACCTCCGCGTCCGTGGGGCACGGCGTGTGCCGAGCGCCCCGCCGCACCCCCGTACACCCCCGGCGCGCGCCGGTGCGGAACGCCACGGGACGTCCCGGGCTCAGCGGGGAGACGCGCTCGCCGTGTCCGGGGTGACGCCACACCAGCCCGGCGCCCCCGGCGGACCAGCGCAGCCCGTCGCAGCACCAGCCGGTCATCGGCGCCACCTTCCGGGGAACCCGCTCGCCGCCCGCGCCATCCGGGAGCGGAACCGGGCGGCCACGGCGAGCGACCGGGCCGTCACCCGGGTGGCGGACCGGGTCGCGCCGAGGTCACCGCAGAGGGCCGGCGCGGCGGCCACCACGAGGGACGCTCCGGCCGGCACGGCACAGGCCACGGCCGCGCGGGCGATCCTCGCCGTGGGCGCGTCACGCTCCACCCGGTCCCGGGTCGCCATGGCCTCACTCGTCCCTTCCGGCGCGGGCGCGCCGGCGTACGTCTCCCCGCCGACGCGCGCCTCCAATCTACCGGCCGCCCCGCGCCGGGGCCCTGCCCGCCGGCCCCCGTCCCGCGCCCGCGGGGCCGACGACGCGGGGGACGCCGGCTGCCGTCCGCGCCCGGAGGGGCTGACGAGGGGGGCGCCGGCCAGGACACGGGCGGCGGTGGCGGCCCCGGAGGGTCGACCGGGCCCCGTGACGCGGCACCGCACAGCCCGGCGACCGGGCAGGGCGCGGAACCGGGCAGCCTCGGTGCAGTGGGCCCGGCGGACCGGACGGGGCACCGCCGGCCTCCGACGTGCGTGTGGTGCGCGGCGTGCGGTGCCGGCGTGCGGTGCCGGCGCCGACCGGACGGCTGGTGGCCCCCGGCGGGCCCCGGGCGAACGGCAGGGCCCGGTCGAAGCGCAGATCCCCCGGCCGCGGGAACCCTCCCGCTCCGTGACGCACCGCACGTCGTCAGGGGTCCGGGACGGACCGGGTGTGCCTCTGCCGTGGCTCAGCGCCACGACCGGCACCCCGGAGGGGCGGTCCGACATGCCTGCGACGTTCGGGGGCACCCGGACACAGCTGTGGCGGACCGGACAGCCGGGCCCGCCTTCCTGATGATGGAAATAGGGAGTGCCCATGGCCACCCACGCCCGTCCCTCGCGCACCGCCCGGACACCGGTCCAGCAGGCCGCCCTGGCCGTCGGAGCGGTCTTCCTGCTGGTCGGTGTCCTCGGTTTCGTCCCCGGCGTCACCACGCACTACGACACCATGGAGTTCGCCGCCCACCACTCCGACGCCGAACTGCTCGGCCTCTTCCAGGTGTCGATCCTGCACAACCTCGTCCACCTCGCCTTCGGCGTCGCCGGACTGGCGCTGTCCCGGACCGCCGCACAGGCGCGGCTGTACCTCCTGGCCGGAGGCGCCGTCTACCTGGTGCTGTGGCTGTACGGCCTGGTCATCGACCATGACAGCGACGCGAACTTCGTGCCGGTGAACACCGCCGACAACTGGCTCCACCTGCTGCTCGGCCTCGGCATGATCGCCCTGGGCGCCCTGCTCGGCCGCCGGTCCGGCGCCGGACGTACCGCCGTGTGACGCGGGGGAGCAGCGGCTCGCGGCGCCCGGTACCGGCAGTGCCGCCGGGCCGACGGCCGCCGGCAGGCGGGCCCGCCACCGCCCCTCCCGCGTACGGCCCGCCCCGGGCCGTACGACCCCGGCCGCCGGCACGTGCCGGGACAACCCGGTCACCGGCCGCGGGGCCGTCGGGGTGGATGGGATACCGGCGGGTAAGGGATCGGTTCCGGCCCCCGGCGGCCGGTGGTGGCGCTTTTTTGCCGGGGCTGCGCCCCACGTGAGAATGGGACCGTGACCCAGACACGGACAAGGTTGGAGCGGGGCCGCAGCGCCCTCGGCCCGGCGCTGGCGCTCGTACACACCGGACGGGCGCCCACCCGGGCGGTCCTCACCGCCGAACTCGGCGTGACCCGCGCGACCGCCGGCGCGGTCGCCGCGGAACTGGAGGCGCTCGGCCTGATCCAGGTGGACCCCCGGCCGGGCGGGGCCACCGGTGGGCAGGGCCGCCCCTCGCACCGGCTGGCCATCGCACCGGGCGGGCCGGTGGTGCTCGCCGCCCAGGTCCACGCGGACGGGTTCCGGGCCGCGCTGGTGGGGCTCGGCGGCCGGATCGTGGCGACCGCGCCGGGCTGTATGACGGTGCCCGCCGATCCGGCCCGGGTGCTGGACGCGGTGGTCGAGGCCGGTGCCGGGCTGCTGCGGGAGACCGGCCGCCGCTGCGTCGGGGCCGGGCTGGCCGTGCCGTCCGCGGTCGCCGAGCCGGAGGGCACGGCGCTGAACCCGCTGCACCTGGCCTGGGCCGCGGGCGCCCCGGTCGGCGCCCTGTTCAGCCGCAGCCTGGCCGCCGCCGGCATCGGGTTCACCGGGTTCACGGGGAACGACGTCAACCTCGCCGCGCTCGCCGAGCACCGGCACGGCGCCGGGCGTGGCGCGCGCCACCTGCTGTGCGTCGCGACCGGACACCGCGGGGTCGGCGGCGCCCTGGTGCTCGACGGCAGGCTGCACACCGGCAGCTCCGGACTCGCCCTGGAGGTCGGACACCTGACGGTCAACCCGGACGGCCCGTCCTGCCACTGCGGCAACCGGGGGTGCCTGGACATCGAGGCGGACCCGCTCACCTTCCTGACCGTGGCCGGACACGTGCCGGGCCCGGAGGGGTCACTGCTGCACCAGGCCCGCACCCTGCTGCGGGACAGCTACCACGAGCCGGCGGTACGGGCCGCCGCCCACCAGCTGATCGACCGGCTGGGGCTGGGGCTGGCCGGGCTGGTGAACATCCTCAATCCGGACCGCATCATCCTCGGCGGGCTCCACCGCGACCTGCTCCGCGCCGATCCGGAGCGACTGCGCGCCCGGGTGACCGAGCGGAGCCTGTGGGGGCGGAGCGGCGTGGTGCCGATCATGCCGTGCGTGCTGGACCACAACAGCCTGGTGGGGGCGGCCGAGCTGGCCTGGCAGCCGGTGCTGGACGACCCCCTGGAGGCGCTGACCGGCGCCGAGGCCGCCGCGACCACCGGCTGACCCCCGGCCCGGACGCGCTTCCTCCGGGCCCGGGGCCGGCACCGGGACGAGGAGGTCCGGCGGCCCGCCCGGGCACGGCGGCCACGGGGCAGGGCGCGCGGGTCGGGAGCCGGTGGCAGGGCGCCTTCGCAGCCGCCCGGTGCGCCCGGCGGCGCATCGCCGGGCCGGGTGAGGGCCTACCGCCGGGCGCGGTGGGGGCCTACAGGGTCACCAATGCCGCCCGGGGCGCAGGTCGGCCAGTCCCGGTGCCGACAGGTGGAGCACCCGGAAGCGTTCCCCGGCCCCGTCCGGTGCGCCGGCCTCCTGCGACCCGTCCGCCACCGGGGTGTACGACCCGTCGGGCGCAGAGCCGGGCGCCCCGGCACCGGTGTCCAGCCGGAGCGTGAAGTGGAGCAGTTCCCAGTGCCGGGGGTCGATCGCCAGCGCCGCGGAGTGCACCCCCGCCGACCGGGCGCGCTCCCGGGTACGGGCCAGCGCCTGCGCCACGGCGGTGGCGGGATCGGTGCCCGGCGGCACCGGCTCCACCCGGCGCACCGCCGTGTGCGGACGCTCCGACACGGCCGGGCCGGGTTCGAAGGCGAGTCCCACCCAGTGCTCGACGGTGGGGCGACCGAAGTCCTCGACGACGCCCCGGAACCCGGCACCCCACAGGAAGCGGTTCATCGCCTCCGGGTCCGCCCACAGGTAGAAGGGCGCGTAGCTGTTGACGGACGCGCCGTCCACCCCGCGCTCCTGGATGCCGTAGGCCTTGAGCCCGAGTCCGGGGAAGTCGTCCAGCAGGTGGCCGCGGGTGGCCACCCGGCGCCGGATGATGTCCATGTCGTAGTCGGCGGGCAGGGTGATGCGGTACTGCATGGCGTGCATGGCGGAACTGCCTCCTGTCGGCGGGCCGGACGGCCCGGGGCGCGGGGAACGGATGTGACCGGCGGGACGGGTGACGGCCGGCGGGACGGACGTGATCGGGGGAGCGGGGGACGCACGGCACCCGCGGGTAACGGGTGCACGGGCTCGTCGGCAGGGACGTACGGGACGGCCGCGGACCGGCGCGGGACCGGCGTGGCCGGTAGTGGTCCCGGCGCCTCGACGACCGGGGGGCCGGGGCGTACGGAGGCCGCGGACCGGTGTACGGGCGCCAGGGCTTGGCGTACCGGCGGTGGGCAACGGCGTACCGGCGCCCGGGGAACGGCGGGCCGGACAACCGCGGGTCGGCGGACCGGCGCGAGCGGACCGGGCGCGAGCGCCATGGCGCCGGCGGGCCGGCGCGCACCCGGGGAGACCGGCGGGCCCGGTGGCGAGGGGCACCCCAGGCGAAGTGAGGCGGGGGCGACCGCTCCGGGGACCGCGCGGGCGGCGCCCGGCGGCTCAGCCGGCCGCTTCCGCCGGCCCGGACTCCGGGCCGGTCCGGGGCGCCGCCCCGGGGGGCCCGGGTACTCCGCCCGGCCCCGGTGCGGGGTCCGGCTCGGGTACGCCGTCCACTCCCAGCAGGGCGAGCAGGCCCTGTACCGCGGCGTCGAACGGGGCGGTGGAACCTGCCGCGCGGGCCAGCACGTAGCCGCCCTGCACGGTCGCCACGATCGTCGCCGCGGTCGCCGCAGGGTCCAGCCGGGCGGGAAACTCGCCGTCCCGCCGCCCCTCCTCGACGATTGCGGCGAGCCTGGCCCGCAGCCATGTCAGGGTCTCCTCCACCGGACGCCGCAGCTCCGGGTCGGCGATGACCTCCGGATCCATCGTCAGCCGGCCGACCGGGCAGCCGCGGAGGACGTCCCGCTCCCGCAGTACGTAGCCGCGGAGGCGGTCACCGGCCCCGCCGGGCCCGGAGAACGACGCCTCGGCGGCCGCGCGCATCTGCTCCGCGGTCCGCCGGATGGCCGCGAGCGCCAGCCCCGGCTTCCCGCTGAAGTGGTGGTACATGCTGCCCTGCCCGGCGCCCGCGCGCTCCTGGATGGCCTTCGGGCTGGTGCCGACGTACCCCCGCTCCCAGAGCAGGTCCTGGGTGCTGGCGATGAGACGTTCGGAAGTGCTCATGGGGCCACTGTACATACCAGTAGGTACAGAGGCCAGGTGGTTGACCGTGGCCGTCCGGCGGGTGCCCCGCGCGGTGCGCCGGGATGCGGCCTGCCCCGGGATGCGGCCTGCACCGGGACACGGCCGGCCGTGCGACGCCGGGTGTCCTCCAACGCGGGCAGGGGGCGCTGGGCGCTACGGGACGGTGCGCCGACCGATGGGCCCGGGGCGCCTCGGGCGGCGCCCGCCCGGTTCAGGCCGGTGAGGGCTCGCAGGTGCCGGAGCGGTCGGGAACCGTGGCGGACGCGGACGCGGACGCCGGTTCCGGCGACCCGGCCCCGGCGCCGATCGGATCCGGCAGCCAGGTGAGTTCTTCGGGGGAGGCGGGGACCGGTCCGGCCGGCGCCGGCGCCTCGGTCGGCACCGCCGCTTCCACGGGGTGCGCCGGCTCCGGGGGAGCGGGGGTCACGGCCGGCTGCGGCACCGGAAGGGTGAACCACACCACCTTGCCGCTGCCGTCCTCCGGGGCGTGCATGCCCCAGCTCTCGGTCACCGCCGCCACCATGCCCAGCCCCCGGCCGTGGGTGGACGCCGGATCGGGCTCCGTCATGCGCGGCAGCCGGGGGTCGCGGTCCCGGACCGACACCGTCAGCCGGTCCAGCATCAGCGTGATCTCCACGGTGCAGTGCTTGTCGGGCTCCGCGTGCCGGTGGACGTTGGTCAGCAGTTCCGTGACGGCCAGCGCCGCCGGGTCGATGAGCACATCGAGATGCCAGTAGCGCAGCTGCGCCGAAACGATTCTGCGGACCTGTCCGATCCGCGCGGGCAGAGCCTGCAGCTCCACCGTGCAATGCCTGCCTGGACGACTGATCACGGCCGCACTCCCTGGGGAAGAGTGAGGGCTAGCCTGATTCAGATGCGGGCGATGAACATGGGCGGCGGCGATCGTCCGCCGCCCACGACCGGAGGGCCGGTTCTCAGCGTCACCGCCGGTTAACCCTCAGTGATACTGCTGCTCGTCCAGCGTCGGCCCCCCGGCCCGCACGCGCAACTCGGGCGCTCAGCCCTCGCCGGCCCGCCCCCGGGCACTGCGGATGGCGTCCAGGAAGCGCCCGGCCGCACCGCCGGACGCGGCGGCCGGCGCGGCGGCGTCCTGCTGGGCCAGGGTGAGCCGGTAACGGGTGCCGTTGACCGTGGCCATCGCCTGGTCCTCGTCGGCGAACCAGGGCTTGCCCGCCCGGACCGACTGGACCGGAGCGCTGTCGATCTCCCGGCCGTTGCTGGTCAGCAGCTCCAGCCGCCCGTCCTTGATCAGTACCTGCCCCGCCCGCGTCACGGAGCGCAGGAACCGCTCGATCCGCACCCCTCGGGCATTGAATTCGGTTTCGGCCATATGGACCGCCTCCCCGGTGAACTCAAGCCGGCTTAACGCCTGGTCCTCACAGTGTCCCTGTTGCGCAGTCTGCCCGTGACCTCCGATCCGCACCAGAGCCCCCTAGGATCGAAATGGTGCGGCCGTCATGGTCAACCGGAGCACGAGCACAAGGAAACCAGTATGAGCGGTGTGGAGAGCACACAACGACCCGCGACCGGCACCGTGGACGTGGACCGGAGCGACACCGCGTACCGGGACTGGCTGAAAGAGGCCGTCCGCAAGGTGCAGGCGGACGCCAACCGCTCCGCCGACACCCATCTGCTCCGCTTCCCGCTCCCCGAGCGGTGGGGCGTCGATCTGTACCTCAAGGACGAATCCACCCATCCCACCGGCAGTCTCAAGCACCGGCTCGCCCGCTCCCTGTTCCTGTACGGACTGTGCAACGGCTGGATCCGCCCCGGCAAGCCGGTCATCGAGGCGTCCAGCGGGTCCACCGCCGTCTCCGAGGCGTACTTCGCCAAGCTGATCGGGGTTCCCTTCATCGCGGTGATGCCCCGCAGCACCAGCCGCGAGAAGTGCCGGCTGATCGAGTTCCACGGCGGCCGGTGCCATTTCGTGGACGATCCGCGGACCATGTACCAGGAATCCACCGCGCTGGCGGCGGCCTCCGGGGGCCACTACATGGACCAGTTCACCTACGCCGAACGCGCCACCGACTGGCGCGGGAACAACAACATCGCGGAGTCGGTCTACCAGCAGATGCGGCGTGAGCGGTACCCCGAACCGGCCTGGGTGGTGGCCACCGCGGGCACCGGCGGCACCTCCGCCACGCTCGCCCGCTACATCCGCTACATGCAGTACGACACCCGGCTCTGCGTCGCCGACCCGGAGAACTCCTGCTTCTTCGACGGCTGGCTGCACGGCGACCCGGACGCCACCAGCGACCGCGGCTCGCGGATCGAGGGCATCGGCCGCCCCCGCATGGAACCCAGTTTCCTGCCGTCCGCGATCGACCGGATGATGAAGGTCCCCGACGCGGCCGGCATCGCGGCGCTCCACGCCCTGGAGCGGGTGATCGGCCGGAAGGCGGGCGGCTCCACCGGCACCGGGCTGTGGAGCGCGCTGCGGATCGTCGCCGAGATGGTGGCCGACGGCCGTACCGGCAGTGTGGTGACCCTGCTGTGCGATCCCGGCGACCGCTACCTGGACAAGTACTACTCCGACGACTGGCTGGCCGGGCAGGGGCTGGACACCGGGCCGTACGCGGCCGAGCTGAGCGCCTTCCTCGCCACCGGCCGCTGGCCGGGCACCGGCCCCGCCGGAGGCTGAACGGGCGCACCGCCGGCCCGACCGGAAGCCGACGCCCCGGAGGCCGCCCGGTCCGGGAGCCTCCCACCGTGCCGGGGCGCCGCCCCGGCCGGGGCACCACGGTCCCGGGCCCCATCGCGCGGGCGCCGGGCACCCCGGCTGCCGGGCCCGCTGCCGCCCCCGGTTCCCGGCCCGCCGACGGCGCCCGGCCTCAGTCCGCGGACCCGCCCGCGACGATCAGCTCCGGCAGGTGCTCGGCGATCTCCGCCCGCACCGGTTCCGGCATGCCCGCGTCCGTCACCAGCGCGTCCACCTGGTCCAGCGAGGCGAACGAACTCAGCCCCACCGTCCCCCACTTGGTGTGGTCGGCGATCACCACCACCCGCCGCGCCGACCGCACGAACTGCCGGTTGGTCTCCGCCTCCGCCAGGTTCGGGGTGGACAGCCCGGCCTCCACCGATATCCCGTGCACCCCCAGGAAGAGCACGTCGAAGTGGAGGAAGCGGATCGCGGCGTCCGCCACCGGCCCCACCAGGGTGTCCGACGGGGTCCGCACGCCGCCGGTGAGCACCACCGTCGGCGCCCCCGGACGCGCCCCGGCACCACTGCCCGCGGCCGAGCGCTGGGCCGCGTAGAACACCTCCGCCACCCGCACCGAGTTCGTCACCACGGTCAGGTCCGGCACGTCCACCAGCCGCTGCGCCAGCGCGTACGCCGTGGTGCCGCCGGCCAGTGCCACCGCGCTGCCCGGCGCGGCCAGCGGAGCCGCCGCCCGCGCGATGTCCTCCTTGGCGCTCAGCTCCAGCGCCGACTTGGCCTCGAACCCCGGCTCGTAGGAGCTGGTCCCGGCCACCGGCACCGCGCCGCCGTGCACCTTCTCCACCACACCCAGCCGCGCCAGCGCGTCCAGGTCGCGGCGGACCGTCATGTCCGAGACGTTGAGCCGGCGGGTCAGCTCGTTGACCCGGACCCCGCCGCGCCGCCTGACCTCTTCCAGGATCAGGGCCCGGCGCTGCTCCGCGAGGAGGTTCTGGTTGTCGCTCACGGTGCTCCCTCACTCCGCCCGCCGCGGTGGCGGCCGCCGCCACCGACCCGGCACCCGGTGCGGCGGCCCGGACCCACGGCGGGCCGTCCGCCGCGTGCGCCATCTTCCCACGCCCCGGCGGCGCCCGGCCGGGGAGCGTCGCGCATCACGATTTCGCCTCGCCCGCCTGTCGTACGTACCGCGCGGGCCGCGGCCGGGAATGCTCACTGAGCGGAGAACCACACCGGGATCGGGGGACACGGTGGCGACGACCACACAGCGGCAACAGCGGGAAGCGGAACGGGACCGGGCGCCGGGCGGGCGGCCGGACCCCGCCTTCGACGGCGGACCGGAGGGGGCCGGCGGGCAGCGGCGGCCGGAACTGGAACTGCTCGTCCACGGCGTGGGGGGCACCACCCCCGAACGCATGCTGGACGACCCGCGCACCGTCCGGGTCGCCGGGGACGACACCGCCGGGGTGCACCGGCGGGCCGCCGACGCCGACGCCGAGGACCGCCCCGGGGACCACCGGCGGGAGCCGGTCCGCGAGGCGTACTGCTGGTCCAACCTCACCTCCGGCAACGGCACCCGCGCCCTGTGGCTGCTGCTGCTGCCGTTCATGGTCGTCAACCTCGCGCACTGGATGCGCCCCGCCGCGCCCCGCCACGCGCGCACCGCCCGCGCCTACGGGGTCCTGGTGCGGCTGGTGGCGCTGAGCCTGACCGTGCTGCTCACCGCCGGAGCCTGCGAGGTCGCCCTGGACCTTGTCGCCTGGCAGTGCGCCGGCACCGGGTCGTGCGCCGACCGCCGCGACTGGCTGGGCTTCGTCTCCGCCGGGCAGAGCGGTTGGTGGAGCATGCCCGGCCGCCGCCTCGCCGTCGCCGCGCTGGTGCCCTGCGCCCTCACCGGACTGCTGTGGTACCTGTCCAACCGCACCTGGAGCGCGTACGAGACCCAGCCGCCCCCCGGCCGCACCGACGGCGACGGGGACCCGGAGGCCGGCGACGGGCCCGCGCTGCGGCTCCCCGGCTTCTGGTACGGCCGCCGGCTGGTGGCCCGGCTGCGCGCGGCGCACACCGCGGCCGGCTTCCTCACCGTCGCCGCCGCGCTCACCGCCGCCGCCACCCGCCACGACCGCGCCCCCGGCGGCAGTGCCTGGCTCGACGCCACCGGCTGGCTGCTGTGGGCGCTGATCGGCGCCGGCGGGGCCGTGGTGGTCCACGTGGTGTGCCGGCGGGGCCGCAGCGAGAGCCGGCTCGACGAGACCCTGGACCGGATCACCGTCACCGCGCTGCCCGGCGCCGCGCTGGGCGTCCTGCTGCTGGCCGCGGTGCACACGGCCTGGTCCCGGCCGGGCTGGGTCAGCACCGGACAGCTCCCCGGCGACGAGACCTTCGGCATCCTCGCGCTCGTCCAGGGCGTCCTGGTCACCGGCGTGGCGGTGTGCGCCCGGCGGCTGTACCGGGCCGCGCCCACCCCGCGCACCGCGCTGTCCGGGCTCGGCGGCGCGGCCGTCGCGATGCTCGCCTGCGGACTGGGCGCCGTGCTGTGCGGGGGCGTCGCCCAGCGGATGGCCGACTGGCTGGACGGGCCGGCCACCCCCGGCATGGGCCAGGGCCCGATGCCCGGCCCGCCCGTGGTGCTGTCCTGGCAGGCCGCCGCCGTCCCGGTGCTCCTGGTGCTGCTCGCGGTGCTCGCCGCGGTGTTCTGCTGCCGCGTGCTGCGGGTGCGGGCGCGCCTGGCCCGCACCGTCCCCGACGCCTACCCCGGCGAGCACGCCGACGGGGTGCGGACCCGCCGCATCGCCGGCGCCGTCGCCCGGGCCGGGATCACCGACGACGTACCCGCCATCGTGGGGCCGCTCGCCCTCCTCACCCTGCTGCTGGCCGGCGGGGCGGTGGCCGGCGCCTGGCTGACCGGCGAGGTGCCCGGCCGGGCCGCCGACGGCGCGCCCGAGGTGATCGACGCCGCCACCCAGGCCGCGCAGGCGCTGGGCTCCTGGCTGACCGGGCTGGCCTTCCTCGCCCTGGTCACCTGGGCGCGGCGCGCCTACCGCAGCCCGTCGGCCCGTCGCACCGTCGGCGTGCTGTGGGACGTCGGCACGTTCTGGCCCCGGGCCGCGCACCCCTTCGCGCCGCCGTGCTACGCCGAGCGGGCGGTGCCCGACCTCACCTGGCGGATGCAGACCTGGACCGGGCGGACCGGCGGCCGGCTGGTCATCTCCGGCCACTCCCAGGGCAGCGTGCTGGCCGCCGCGGCGGTCTGGCAACTGGACCACCGCACCCGCCGCCAGGTCGCGCTGCTCACCTACGGCTCACCGCTGGAGCGGCTCTACGGACGCTGGTTCCCCGCCTACTTCGGGCCCGGCCCGCTGCACGCCCTCCACCGCGAGGTGGACTGCTGGCGGAACCTGTGGCGGTACACCGACCCCATCGGCGGTCCGGTCCGGCTGCCGGCCGGCTCCGGGCCGGAGGTGGACCGCGGCGCCCTGAAGGACCCGCTGTCCTACGGCCGCACCCCCCGGCACCCGCTGCCGACGCCGATCCTGGGACACAGCGACTACCAGGCCGACCCCGCCTTCGAGGAGGAGCGCGCCGCCCTGCTGGACCGGCTGCCCGGCCAGGCGTGCCCGCCGCCCGGCGGGGATACCGCCGCCACCGGGCCGGCCCCGGCCACCGCCGCCGTACCGGGCTCCGCCGCACCCGTCACCGTCGCACCCGTCCCCGCCGTATCCGCCGCGGCCGCCGCCGTGCACGCCCCGGCCGGGCCCGTGCCCGACCCGGTCGTGTCCGGCCTCCCCGGGGCCGCTCCCGCCATACCCGCCCAGCCGACCGCCGGACCCGACGATACGGCCGGCGGACCCGACGGGACGGCCGCCGTGGGGCGCGAGGCGGGCCGGCCGGCCGATCGGGCCGCGACCCCCGGGGACCCGGACGGTGCCGCCCCGCCCCCGCCCGGCCCCGACGAAGCCGGTCAGGGCAGCTCGGGCAGGTCCTCCGGGTAGAGCAGGGTGAGGTCGTCGGTGTCCGGGTCGGCCAGCTGGGCGACCCGGCCCGCGTGCCGCTCCACCATCGCCTCGAAGGTCTGCCGGGCGGTACGGCCGTTGCCGAAGGCGGGGCCCTTGGGGAAGGCGGTGAAGTACTTCAGCAGTGCCTCCGCCGCCCCCTCGGCGAGCCGGTACTCCTGCTCCTCGGCCTGCTGCCGCACGATCCGCAGCAGCTCCTCGGGGCCGTAGTCGCCGAAGGTGATGGTGCGCGAGAAACGCGAGGCCACCCCGGGGTTGACGGACAGGAACCGCTGCATCTCGGCGGTGTACCCGGCGACGATGACCACCACCGCGTCCCGATGGTCCTCCATCAGCTTCACCAGGGTGTCGATCGCCTCGCGGCCGAAGTCCCGTCCGGCGTCCTCCGGCGACAGCGCGTACGCCTCGTCGATGAACAGCACCCCGCCGCGCGCCCGCTCGAACGCCTCCTGGGTGCGGATCGCGGTGGAGCCGATGTGCTCGCCCACCAGGTCCACCCGGGAGACCTCCACCAGGTGTCCGCGCTCCAGCACCCCCAGGGCGTGCAGGATCTCCCCGTAGAGCCGGGCCACCGTGGTCTTGCCGGTGCCCGGGGAGCCGGTGAACACCAGGTGCCGGCGGACCGAGGCGGCCTTCAGCCCGGCCGCCTGCCGCCGCCGCCCCACCTCGATCATGTCGGTGAGCGCCCGCACCTCCCGCTTGACGCTCTCCAGCCCCACCAGCGCGTCGAGCGCGCCCAGCACCTCGCCGGCGTCCCGGGCCCGCACCGGCTCCGGCGCGTCGGCCGGGGCCGCCGGCCGGGCCGCCGGGACCCCGGTCAGCAGGCCGGTGGTGGTCACCGTCTCCACCGCCGCCCGGGCCGGCACCGGCTGCGGCGGCGCCACGGCGGTGGCGCTCTCGTCGCTGGTGCACTCCTCGCTGACCGGGCCGGGCTCGGCGAACTCGTACCCGCCCCGGGCGCACCGCTCGGTGCGGCAGCGGGTCAGCGTCGAGCGGCAGCCGTCGATGATGTGGAAGCCGTAGCCGGAGCTGCCGGTCACCCGGCAGCTGCGGAAGGTGCCCCGGCCCTCGGCGGAGACGTAGAAGCCCGCCTCCGTGGGGGAGGTGACGGTGGTGCGCTCCACGGTCGGGTCGGCGCCCTTGGTGACGATCACCCCGGTCGTCGTCGCGTCGATGGTGCAGCCCGCCAGCGTGCCGCCGCTGCCGTGGTCACGGAACCAGGCACCGGTGGACGCCTCCCGTATCCGGCAGTCGTCCAGCTGCGCGGTGGCGCCGTCGCTGACCGACACCGCGGTGTTGCGGACCTGGGTGATGTCGCTGTCCACCACGTCCGCCCGGGAGCCCCGGTCGAGCACGAAGAGCGCGTCCGGCACGTCCCGGACCCGGCAGGAGTCCAGTACCGCGGCGGCCCCGTCGCTCACCCACACCGCCGGGTAGTCGCCGGTGCTGTCGTGGATCTCACACTGGTTGGCGTCCACCCGGGTGCCCGGGTCCCACACCGACAGCCCGTTGCGGCCGAACCGGCGCACCGTGGACCGGGTGAGGGTGAGCACCGAGCGCGACCGCAGGTCCACCCCGTTCTCCGGGACGTCGTGGATGTCGCAGTCGGCGAGGGTGAGCACCGCGTCGGTGTCCAGGTTGATCCCGTCGGAGACGGTGCGGTGCACCCGGCAGTCGGTGAAGTGCCCGGTGGCGCGGGCGGAGATCTGCACCCCCGACCCGCGTACCTCGTACACCTCGCAGCCGATCGCCTCCACCGTGCTCGCCTCCCCGGTGACCACCACGCCGGTGCCCCCGGTGTGGTGGACGCGGCAGCGCTCCAGCCGCGGGCGGGCGCCGCCGCGCACCGTCACCCCGGACTGCCCGGCCGCCACCACCTCGCAGTCCTCGAACACCCCGCCGGCGCCGTCGAGCACGCTGACACCGATCCCGCCGGGGTTGTCCACCGAGCAGCGGCGCACCGTCGGGCGGGCCGAACCGCGCACCTCGATCCCGACGGCGGACCGGGTGGCCACCCGCACGTCGGAGATCTCCGGGACGCCCTCCTCCACCAGCAGCGCCGGGGAGGCCGCGTCCTGACCCTCGATGTGCAGGTCCCGGACGGTCGCCGAGGCCCGTACGGTCAGCGCCACGCCCTCGGTGGGCGCGATCCGCACCGCGCCGCGCGCGCCCTCCGGACCGCGCAGCGTCACCGCCCGGGTGACCACGACGTTCTCCCGGTACGTGCCGGGGGCGATGGAGAGCACGTCCCCGTCGCCGGCGGCCTCCAGCGCCGCGGTGAGGGAGGCGTACTCTCCTGTGCGGCGCCGCCAGCGCGACGTTCCGCTGTGCGTCACCTGGACCACCGAGCCCTGTGCCATGGTGCTGTCGTGCCCCCACCTCTGATGCGTGCCGAAAACCGCGGGCGACTGTACGCGTGTGTGTGAAGGCCCACCGTAGCGTGCGCGGGCGGGCGGCAGTTGGGGGGACAGCCGCTCTTCGTCCGGCGGGTCCCGGCCCGGTCCCGGGTGCCGCCGGCGGCCCGCGCCGGGGGCGCCGCGGGGTGCGGCCGTACACTCGGGGGATGACCGACAGCCGGGCCCGCGGGCCGCGCCCCGGGTCCGTGAACGGCGGCGCGGGGACCGAGGAGTACAAGGAGCGCGCCGTGGCGGTGCGCGTCTTCATCTACGTGGTGGCCGGGCACGTCTTCGCCGGCTTCCTCTGGCTGCTGTTCTACCTGGGCAGCACGGCGAAGTAGCCGCCCGCGCCGGGGCCGTCCCCCGCGCGGGGACCAAGGTCACCGGCCGCCGCCTCCCGTGGCGCGCCCGGATCACGGCAGGCGCATGGCGAGGGTGACCACCGCGCCCGGCTCCCCGCGGGCGACCGCGAACCGGTCCGTCACCAGCTGGGTCAGCCACAGCCCCCGCCCGCTGGTGGCCCCGTCCAGGCCGGGCAGCACCCGGGGGATCAGCGACGGGCTGAAGCCCGGGCCCGAGTCGGTGATCCGGCACTCCAGCTCGTCGCCGACGCGCCGCAGCAGCAGCACGCCGGCGCCTCCGGCGTGCTCCACCGCGTTGGTGGCGATCTCGTCCACGGCGAGGACGAAGTCACCGCGGCGGCTCTCCCGGAGCCCCGCCCGGGCCGCGCACTTCTCCACCAGCACCCGCAGCTCGGGCAGCTGCCGGGCGTCGAAGCGCCGCTTGAGCAGCCGCTTGGCCAGGTGCTCGGCGGGAGGGCGGACGGCGTACGGCGGCACCGGCGCCCTCACCCGGTACGGCGGGGGCACCGCCCACCGCCCGCACCGGCCGGGGAAGACATCCGGAGGGGGGAAGCGTCGCACAGGACCTCGTTCCCTTCGTGGCCGGCCGCCGGGCCCTTCGTGTCCGTGGTGTCCGTCGTGTCCGTGGTGTCCGTGGTTTTCAAGAGAGCCGTTTCCGCGTCCGTCGATTTCAAGGTGCAGAGGGTACGGGGTGCGGGGCCGCGGAACGGTGGATTACCGGGAATGTCCCTCTACTGTCGTGTCGTGAGCGTTCCGGGATGATCCGTGCGCGTTTCCTCCCGGCCGGAAGAGCACACCTGTCCGAACGGCTTGACCGGAACGGCGGCCCGCCGCCACGGCGCGATGCCGGTGGCGGACCGGCCGGCGGCGCCCCGGTCCGCGCCCGGCCGGCCCGTCGCGCCGGCCCGTGTGCTTCCGTCCGGGAGGCCGGCGGCCACCCGGCTGCCGGGGCGGGCGGCCGGCGGCGCCCCGGATCAGCCCGGCCAGGCCCACCCGGTGACCTCCGGCAGGTCCGTGCCGTGCTCCCGGATCCAGCGGTGGTGCCGGTGCCGCACGTCCGCCATCTGCTGCCGCAGACCGGCGGCGCGGTCCGCCAGCCCGGGCACCCGGTCGATGACGTCCATCACCAGCCGGTACCGGTCGAGGTCGTTGCTGACCACCATGTCGAACGGGGTCGTGGTGGTGCCCATCTCCTTGTAGCCGCGCACATGGAGCTGCTGGTGCACCGCCCGCCGGTAGGTGAGCCGGTGGATCAGCCACGGATAGCCGTGGTAGGCGAAGATCACCGGCCGGTCCCGGGTGAACAGCGCGTCGAACTCCCGCTCCGTCATCCCGTGCGGGTGCTCCTCGCGGGACATCAGCCGGGTCATGTCCACCACGTTCACCACCCGCACCGCCAGGTCGGGCAGGTGCTCCCGGAGCAGCGAGGCCGCGGCCAGCACCTCCTCGGTGGGGACGTCACCGGCGCAGGCGAGCACCACGTCCGGGCCGGTGCCGGGCCGCTCGGTGCCCGCCCACGGCCAGATCCCGGCGCCCCGCGCGCAGTGGTTCCGGGCGTCCTCCAGCCCCAGCCAGTCGAAACAGGGCTGCTTGCCCGCCACCACCACGTTCACCACGTTCCGGGTGCGCAGCACGTGGTCGGCGACGCACAGCAGGGTGTTGGCGTCCGGCGGCAGGTACACCCGCACCACGTCCGGGCTCTTGTTCAGGACGTGGTCCACGAAGCCGGGGTCCTGGTGCGAGAAGCCGTTGTGGTCCTGCCGCCAGACGTGCGAGGTGAGCAGGTAGTTCAGGCCCGCCACCGGGGCGCGCCAGGGGACCGAGCGGGCGGTGCCGAGCCACTTCACGTGCTGGGCGGCCATGCTGGCGACGATGTGCGCGAACGCCTCGTAGCAGGAGAACAGCCCGTGCCGGCCGGTGAGCACATAGCCCTCCAGCCACCCCTGGCACAGGTGCTCGGAGAGCACCTCCATCACCCGGCCGTGCCGCCCCAGGTGCTCGTCGGTCTCCAGGACCCCGTCCTGCCACGCCTTGTCGGTCGCCGCGTAGACCTCCTGCAGCCGGTTGGACGCCGTCTCGTCGGGCCCCACCAGCCGGAAGTCGCGGCGTTCGGCGGTGTCGTCCATCAGTTGACGCAGCAGCCCGCCGAGCACCCGGGTCGGCTCGTGCCGCCCCCCGCCGGGCCGCTCCACCGGCACCGCGAACCGGGACAGCTCCGGCAGCGGCAGCTCGCGCAGCAGCCGGCCGCCGTTGGCGTGCGGACCGGCCCCCAGCCGGCGGTCCCCCTCGGGCACGCAGGCCAGCACCGGCGGGCGGGGGCGGCCCTGCTCGTCGAACAGCTCCTGCGGCAGGTACGAGCGAAGCCACCGGTCCAGCTCCGCCAGGTGCTCGGGGTTCTCCCGCACCCCGGCCAGCGGCACCTGGTGGGAGCGCCAGGTGCCCGCCACCGGCAGCCCGTCCACCTCGACCGGGCCGGTCCACCCCTTGGGCGTGCGGAGCACCAGTACCGGCCAGTGCGGCCGCCGGGTGTCACCGTCCTCCCGGGCGGCCCGCTGGAACCCGGCGATCCGGTCCATCGCCAGGTCGAACGCGGCGGCCAGCTCCCGGTGCACCGCGGCCGGGTCGCTGTCCAGGGTGGCGGTGACGTACAGCGGCTCGTGCCCGAAACCGCGCAGCAGGGCGTCCAGCTCCGCCTCCGGCAGCCGCGCCGCCACCGTCGGATTGGCGATCTTGTAACCGTTGAGGTGGAGGATCGGCAGGACCGCCCCGTCGTGCACCGGGTCCAGGAACTTGTTGGCGTGCCAGGACGCCGCGAGCGGGCCGGTCTCCGCCTCCCCGTCGCCGATCACGCAGGCGGCCACCAGCCCCGGGTTGTCCAGCACCGCGCCGTAGGCGTGCGCGAGTGAGTACCCCAGTTCGCCGCCCTCGTGGAAGGAGCCGGGCACCTGCGGCGCGGCGTGGCTGGGCACCCCGCCGGGGCTGGAGAACTGCCGGAAGAGCCGGGTCATCCCGGCCAGATCCCGGCCGAGGTCGGGCACCAGGTCCCCGTAGCTGCCGTCCAGCCACGCCCCGGCGAGCACCGCGGGCCCGCCGTGCCCGGGCCCCCAGACGCAGACCATGTCCTGGTCCCGCTCGCCGATCACCCGGTTCAGGTGCGTGTAGACCAGGTTCAGGCCCGGACAGGTGCCCCAGTGTCCGAGCAGCCGGGGTTTGATGTGCTCCGGCCGCAGGTGCTCGGTGAGCAGCACGTTGTCCCGCAGGTAGAGCTGCCCGGCGGCGAGGTAGTTCAGCGCCCGCCAGTGGGCGTCCAGGTCCTCCACGGCGCTGTCGGTGAGGGGAGTGGATCCCGTCTCCATGCGTGTGCCTCCCGCACGTCCATGGGTGTGCCCTCCACCCGGCGGCGCGGGCACCGCCCGCACCACGGTGACCCGGGAGCGGCCCGGGGCGATGTGTACGGGCCGCCTGCCCGCCCCGCGGCGGCGCATGCCGGCCCGGCCCCGGGTTTCGACCATGCCACAGCCGCCGCCGATGGGCGCGGCGGGACCGGACGCGGCACAGTTGATACATGAGCGGACTCCTCCACGGGCTGACCGCAGAGCACCGGGAACGCCTGCTGTCGCTCGCCCACGACGTGTCCTTCGACGCCGGCACCCGCCTTTTCGAGGAAGGCGGCCGGGCGGACCGCTTCTGGGTGGTGCGCACCGGTTCGGTCACCCTCGACATGCGGGTCCCCGGCAGACGCTCCGCGGTGATCGAGACCCTGGGGCCGGGGGAGCTGGTCGGCTGGTCCTGGCTCTTTCCCCCCGGCGGGTGGCACCTGGGCGCGGAGGCGCTCAGCCCGGTGCGCGCCCATGAGTTCGACGCCGCGGTGGTGCGCCGGCTCTGCCAGGAGGACACCGCGATCGGCTACGAGCTCGTCCTCGCCTGCGCCCAGGCGATGGGGGAGCGGCTGCAGAGCGCGCGCACCCGGCTGCTGGACATGTACGGGCCGCACTCCGGCGGACTGCGCTGAGCGGGCGGCCGGGCGGCACCCGCCCGGCCGGAGGGCGCGTCGCCGGGCGGCCTGACCTGACCGGGCGGCCGGACCGTGACCGGCCGTGCCCGTGCGACGGGGCGCACCCGCGGCGTGCGGGGAGCGGTGGCCGGGTCGGGGACGGGCAGCCGCGACGGTGGGGAGCGGTGGCCGGGGCGTGGCAGGGGAATCCGGGCCGGGGAAGGGAAAGAACGGGCCGCGGGAAGGGGAAACCGGGCCGCGGCAAGGAAAGCGGGGCGGGCGCGGAAAGGAAAAGCGGGCCCGGGCCGCCTCCGTGACGGAGACGGCCCGGGCCCGGCTGACGCATGACCGACCCGCAGCGACGGCCGCGGGCTCAGTACCCCTGGTTCGGGTACTGCGGGCGCCCGTACGGGTCCTCGTAGGGCGCCGGCGCGGGACGCGGGGCGGCCGGCCGGGGCGCGGCGGGCCGGGGCATCGCCGGCCGCATCGCCTCGTAGCCGGTCGGGTTGGGACCGGCCGGGGCCGGACGCTGCTGCTGCGGGTGCACCGGGGCCTGCGGGCCCGGGTAGCCGCGCGGACCCGCGGTCTGCTGCGGGATGTACGGCGCCGGCGCGTGCTGGAGCCCCGGCTGCGGCGCACCCTGGGCCGGGTAGCCGTGCGGCGGGGTGTGCTGCGGCGACGGCGCGGCGGGCAGGGCCGGCAGCGCCGAGGGCAGCGCGGGCGGAAAGTGGCCGCTGCTGTCGTAGGGCGAGGGCACCCGGATGGGCGCGATCTGCGGTGTCCCCCGCTCGGCGACGAGGCTGTCGTAGATGGGAGTGTCCGTGAAGGACGGCGAGGAGTAGTAGCCGCCGCCGTAGGTACTGCGGGGGGAGGTCATAGTCCATAAGTTAAGCCCACGATGTGCCGGTTGGGGAGTCCGGTAGGCGGGTTGTTTCCCCGGCCCACGGCGGCCACCGACCCGTTATCCGAGCGAACCCGGGAAAATCGGTCGCCAGGGTACGTTGAGACCGTGTAAAGAGCACCTTCCCGGCGGGGTGCCGGCACCCCGTACGGGTGCCGCCGTGCCGGGCCGGGAACTCCCCGGGAGATGATCTGCATCCGGCCGGAAATCGATGGACCGGCGGGATATGAGCGCAGGACAGACGGAAGAGAAAGGCAGGGGGAAGGCATGGCGATGCGCAAGGGCGCCAATGTTCAGGTTCCGGCTTCGGCGGTGCGGGTGGAACTCGGGTGGCAGGCCGGGCCCCAGGTGCCCGACGTGGACGCCTCGGCACTGCTCCTGACGTCCGGGAAGGTGCGTTCGGACGCCGACTTCGTCTTCTACAACCAGGCCACCCACCCCTCCGGTGCGGTCCGCCACGAGGGCAAGCGCACGGCCGGCGGCACGGTGACCGACACCCTGGTGGTGGAGCTCGGCCGGGTGGAGCCGGAGGTGGAGACCGTGGTCCTGGCCGCCTCGGCCGACGCCGGCACCTTCGGCCAGGTCCCCGGACTGCACATCCGGGTGGTGGACGCGGCCGACGGCACCGAGATCGCCCGCTTCGACAGCGAGGACGCCACCGTGGAGACCGCGTTCCTCCTCGGCGAGCTGTACCGGCGCCAGGGGGCGTGGAAGTTCCGCGCCGTCGGCCAGGGCTACGGCAGCGGACTCGCCGGACTCGCCACCGACTTCGGGATCAGCGTCGACGAACCGCAGGCCGCCGCGCCCGCCCTGCCGCAGGCCGCGCCCGCCGCCCCGCCCGTGGCGCCGCCCCGCCGCCCACCGGGCCGGCCGCGCCGGTACCGCCTCCCGCCGCAGGCCGCCGCGCCCGCGCCCGCGCCGGCCGCGGCCCTGGCCGGCGGCGCCGGCACCGGGAGCCCCGGTACGGCTGACCAAGGTCACGCTGACCAAGGAGTCGCCGACCGTCTCGCTCACGAAGCAGGGCGGCACCTCCGGGACCATGCGGGTCAACCTCAACTGGGAGGTGCGCAAGCAGTTCCAGGGCTGGGGCGCGAAGCTCGGCCGGGCCATGGCGCTCCACGGCGACCTCGACCTGGACCTCGGCGCGTTCTTCGAACTGACCGACGGCACCAAGGGCGTGGTGCAGGCGCTCGGCAACGCCTTCGGCGCGCTCCACCAGCCGCCGTTCATCCAGCTGGACGCCGACGACCGCACGGGAGCCCGGGCGTCCGGCGAGAACCTGACCATCAACCTCGACCACCGGTCCGAGTTCCGGCGCATCCTGGTCTTCGTCATGATCTACGAGGGCGCCCGCTCGTTCGCCAACCTCAACGCCACCGTGACCCTCACCCCGCAGGCCGGTGCCCCGATCGACTTCTCGCTGGACGAGTGCACCGTGCCGTCCCGGGTCGCCGCCCTCGCGCTCATCACCAACCAGGGCGGCGACCTGGTGGTGCAGCGGGAGGCCCGCTACCTGGTGCCGGACCGGGGTGTCAGCCCGCAGCGCACGCTGGACCACGCCTACGGCTGGGGCATGAACTGGACCCCGGGCCGCAAGTAGCCGCACGTAACTCCCGGGCGCCCGGCCCGCCGCCCCGCACCCCGGCACGGCCCGGGGGCGGGCGGGCGGCAGCGCCGCCGCGCCGCGTGCCCCCAGGGCCCGCGCCGCGTGCCGCCGGCCCCGGGTCGGGGCCGTGACCGGAGCCGGCCGAGCCGGCCGGAGCTGCCCGGAACCGGCGGGTCCGGGCGGCGGGGGCGGGCCGGCCGCTACCGCTCGGGCGCCGGGCGGCCGTACGTCCGGCCCTTCCACGCCCCCCGCCCGCGGCCGTGCTGGACGGCCGAGTCCACGGTCATCAGCAGGTACAGCGCGGCGGTGACCGGCAGCAGCGGGGCCCACCACCAGGACTGCCGGTAGTGGCGGAGCATCGGCAGATAGCTGCCGGCCATGATCAGCCAGGCGGCCCCGCCGACGGCCGGCAGGGCCCCCTCCCCGGTCACCAGCCCCGCGACGGTGGCCACCGGCGGCACCAGGTAGACCACGGCGAGTCCGGCGACCGTGAGCACCAGCAGCAGCGGCTGGTGGCGCAACTGGGCGTAGGCGCTGCGCGACACCATCCGCCACAGCTGCCCCAGCCGCGGGTACGGGCGCACGCTGTCCACCCGCTCCGCCAGACCCAGCCAGATCCGGCCCCCGCTCCGCCGCACCGCCCGGGCCAGGGCCACGTCGTCGATCACCGCCTGACGGATGGAGCCGGGGACGCCCGCCCGCTCGGCCGCCGCCACCCGCAGCAGCGCACAGCCGCCCGCGGCGGCGGCACGGTGGCCGGCGTTGACCCACCGGAACGGGTAGAGCTGCGCGAAGAAGTACACGAACGCCGGAACGATCAGCCGCTCCCAGAAGGTGGCCACCCGCAGCCGCGCCATCTGTGAGACCAGGTCCAGGTCGTGGGTGGTGGCCGCCCGCACCAGCTCCCGCAGGCTGTCCGGCTCGTGGGCGATGTCGGCGTCGGTCAGCAGCAGGTAGTCGGCGCCGGTCCGCTCCCGGGCCAGCGCCATCCCGTGCCGTACCGCCCAGAGCTTCCCCGTCCAGCCTCGCCCGGGCTCCCCGGGCGAGGTGACGGTGAGCCGCAGCCCGCCCAGCTCGGTGGCGAGCCGGCGGGCCAGCGCCCCGGTGCCGTCGGCACTCCCGTCGTCCACCAGGAAGATCTCGGCCCGCCCCGGGTAGTCCTGGGTGAGCAGCGACGGCAGGCTCCGCGGCAGCACCTCGGCCTCGTCACGGGCGGGCACCACCACCGCCACCGAGGGCCAGCGCTCGGGGTCGCGACGCCGGGGGAGGGTGATGTCGGTCCGCCAGAAGAACCCCTGCCCCAGCAGGAGCCACAGCCAGGCGGCGAGGGCGGCCAGGGCGATCCACAACCAAGCGCTCACCTGCCGCAGTCTGCCCGACCGGACCCGCCTGCCGCCGCCGGGCGCGCGGCGTGTCCGCACGCGCGCCGGGGATCGCGCGCCCCAGCGCATGGCGCGCATACCGGAGCACCCACGCCCGCCGCGCCCCTGCTTCAGGTTCCGCCGCGCCCCCGTCCGACGTTTCGCCCCGTGCTGTCCGGACGTCCCGCCCCTGCCGCCGCGTCCCGGCCGCCCGCGTCCCGGGAAGTGCCTCCGCGCCCGTGGCTGGCGCCCAGGAACCCCCTGCGCCCCCGTCCGGACGTTTCGCTCCCGCGCCCCGGCGCGCCCTCGCGCCCGCGTCCCGGCCGCCCGCGCCCCGGAGTGCCTCCGCGCTTCCTGGCCGGTGCCACCGTCCTGCCCGCCCCACCCCCGCCCCGTCCCAGCCCCCGCCGCCGCGTCCCGGCGCGCCCTCGCCCCGGCCGGTGCCCGTCCTGGCTCCGGCGGGCCCTGCCAGGGGGCCGGCGCACCGCCCTGTCCCAGGGCTCCCGCGTCCCTCCCGGCCCCGGGCCGCGACGGAGCCGCCCAGGGTGGCCGCGGCCGATCGATTAGAGTGGCTCGGTGCCGTTTGCCCCGTCGTACCGGGGGTGACCGGCAGCGGGCCGGACGGGGAAGGCGAGAGATGGCGAGGCGGAGTTCGGTGAAGATCGCGCTGATGGATTCCGGTCTCGGCCTGCTCGCCGCGGCCGCCGCGGTGCACCGGATGCGGCCCGACGCCGACCTGGTCATCTCCAACGACCCCGGCGGGATGCCCTGGGGTCCGCGGACCCCGCAGGACCTCACCCGGCGCGCCCTCGGGTGCGCCCGGGCCGCCGCCGCGCTCCGGCCGGACGCGCTGATCGTCGCCTGCAACACCGCCTCCGTGCACGCGCTGCCCGCCCTGCGGGCCGAGCTGGAGCCGACGCTGCCGGTGATCGGGACCGTGCCCGCCATCAAGCCCGCCGCGGCGGGCGGCGGCCCGGTCGCCATCTGGGCCACCCCGGCGACCACCGGCAGCCCGTACCAGCGGAATCTGATCCGGGACTTCGCGGCCGGCGTGCGGACCACCGAGGTCGCCTGCCCGGGGCTGGCGGACGCGGTGGAGCGGGCCGACGCGCGGGCCGTGGACGCCGCCGTCGCCGACGCCGCGTCCCGCACCCCGCGGGACGTCCGCGCCCTGGTCCTCGGCTGCACCCACTACGAGCTGGTGGCCGACCGCATCCGCGCCGCCCTGCGGCCGGCCGGCGGCCCGCCGCCGGTCTTCCACGGCTCCGCCGACGCGGTCGCCGCCCAGGCGCTGCGCCGGATCGGTGCCGCCCCCGCGCCCGGCGCCGCACCGACCGGCACCCTCACCGTGCTGGCCGACGGCCGGGAGGCCGAGCTGCCGGCGGCCGCCCTCACCTACGCCGAGGGCGTCGCGCTCACCACCACCCCGGCGGGTGCCGTCCTGGGGTGACCCGCCCGGGCCCCGCCCTGCCTCGGTGCCCTGCCGCCCCGGTGCCCGCCGCCGGGCCGCGCCCGCTCCCGGCACGGACTTCCGCCCGCGCCGGGCCGGTGCCCGGCCGTCCGGATCGCGCAAATCGGAACATCACCCGACGTGACGGCAGGAAAGTGACCATGCCGGAACAACGGGTCGTGCGTACGCTTTCGTGACATGAGGGACCACCGTGAGGACCTGGCCCGGGGCGCGACCGAGGTGCCGCCCCCGGTGTGGACCGGTCGCGCGACCAACCGCATCCAGTGGCTGCTGGCGGTGCTCGGCGCCGCCTGTGTGGCACTGGGCGTGGACCTGGCCGTGGACCCCGCCTGGAGCTCCCGCCCGGCCCCGCTGCTGATGTCGGTGATCGGCTGTGTCGCCGCCGGGCTGCTGGTGCTCTTCGGCACGCTCGCCTTCGTGCACGTGGCGGTCCGGGTCGACGCGGACGGACTGGAGGTGCGGTGCGGCCACATCGGGGTGCCCCGCCGCCGTATCCCGCTCCACCTGGTGGTCGGCGCGGAGTTCGTCCCCCGCGTCACCCCGCGCCAGTGGGGCGGCTGGGGCTACCGGTGGCGCCCGGAGAAGGGCACCGCCGTGGTGGTGCGCCGTGGCGAGGGACTGGTGGTACGGCTCGGCGACGGCCGGGTGTTCACGGTCACCGTGGACGACGCCGAGGCGGCGGTACGGGCGATCCGGGACCACCTGCGGGCCGTCCCGGGCCGCCGGCACCCGAGCTGACCGCACGGCGGGCCGGCACCACCCCGGCCCGCCGGTGCCGGTGCCCGCCCGGCCCGTACCCGGCGCCGGCCCCGCACCTTCCGGGGCCCCGCCGCGTCCCGCACCTCACCCGACCCGGCGCCGCCCCGGCCGGCCCGCGTCCCCTCCCGGCCACGGTCCGCCGGTGTCCCTCCCGGCCCCGCTCGGCGGGCGGGCGCCCCGCGCGCCGGGCCCCGCTCCGGCCGCCGGACGCCCCCGCGCGCCGGACCCCGCTCCGGCCCGGCGGACGTATCCGGCACCGGCCGCCGGACGCTCCCGTCACCCCGCCCCGGTCCACCGGGCGCCCCCCGCTCACCGGCCGGCCCGGCGGGGGCCGGCCGATACGCTCGGCGCATGGCTACCCCCGACTTCATCCGTGAGCTGCGGGCCGACATCGGCAACCGGCTGCTGCACCTGCCGGGCGTCAGCGCCATCGTCCTCGACGACGACGGCCGGGTGCTCCTCGGCCGGCGGGCCGACAACGGCCGCTGGTCGATCATCGGTGGCATCCCGGAGCCGGGCGAGCAGCCGGCGGCGGCCGTGGTGCGCGAGGTCTACGAGGAGACCGCGGTGCACTGCGTCCCCGAACGCGTGCTGCTGGTCCAGGCGCTGCAACCGGTGGTCTACCCCAACGGCGACGTCTGCCAGTTCATGGACATCTGCTTCCGCTGCCGCGCGGTGGGCGGCGAGGCCCGGGTCAACGACGAGGAGTCCCTGGAGGTGGGGTGGTTCCCCCTCGACGGACTGCCCCGGATGGAGGACTTCGCGGTCACCCGGATCAAGCAGGCCACCGCCGACGGCCCGACGTGGTTCGACCCCAGCGGTGGACCGGGAAGTATGGGGCCCGGCCACATCGGCCCGCCTCCGGGCGCTGCCTAGGGTGCCGGTCATGAGCGTGCCCACAACACCGGACCCGCACCGTACGCCCGACCCGGCCGCGGACACCCGGCTCGGCGGCAGGACCGCACTCGTCACCGGCGCGGCGAGCGGGATCGGCCGGGCCTGCGCGCTGCGGCTGGCCGCCGCCGGGGCCCGGGTCCGGGCCCTGGACCGGGACTCCGCGGGGCTCGGCACCCTGGCCGGCGAGGCCGCCGGCCTGCCCGGCACCGTCGAGCCGCACGTGCTGGACCTCACCGACCTGGACGCCGCCGAGGCCGCAGCGGCCGGGGCCGACATCCTCGTCAACAACGCCGGCCTCCAGCTCGTCCGGCCCATCGAGGAGTTCCCGCCGGAGACGTTCGGCACCGTCCTCACCGTCATGCTCCAGGCCCCGTTCCGGCTCATCCGGGGCGCGCTGCCGCACATGTACGCGCAGGGCTGGGGCCGTATCGTCAACATCTCCTCGGTGCACGGGCTGCGCGCCTCCCCCTACAAGTCCGCCTATGTGGCGGCCAAACACGGGCTGGAGGGGCTGTCCAAGGTCGCCGCGCTGGAGGGTGCCGCGCACGGCGTGACCTCCAACTGTGTGTGCCCCGGCTACGTCCGCACCCCCCTGGTGGAGCGCCAGATCGCCGACCAGGCCGCGGCGCACGGCATCCCCGCCGACCGGGTGACCGAGCAGGTGCTGCTCGCCGACTCGGCGGTCAAGCGGCTGGTGGAGCCGGAGGAGGTGGCCGACGCGGTGCTCTACCTGTGCCACCCGTCCGCGTCGTTCGTCACCGGCACCTCGCTGATCATGGACGGCGGATGGACCGCCCACTGAACCACCGGCCGCCGCCCCGCCCGCCCGACCGGGTACCGGCCGGGACGGGCACACCACCCCGGCGGCATGCTGAGGCCATGACCGACGACCTTCCGGAGAGCCCGTACCTGGAACTGCTCGCCCACGGCGCGCCCGCCGAGGCGTACGAGCGTCCCGTGCTGCGCGCCCGCGCCGACGGCGCCCCGGCCGGGCGGCTGGCCGCGCTGGAGCGCGCCAAGCTGCTGGCGCTGCGGGTCCGCGGCGAACTGGAGGGACGCCGGCGGCGGGAGGCGGAGCTGTCCGCCCTCTTCGAGACCGCGCACGACCTCGCCGGCCTGCGCGACCTGGACGCGGTGTTGCACGCCATCGTGCAGCGCGCCCGTTCGCTGCTGGGCACCGAGGTCGCCTATCTGACGCTCAACGACCCCGCCGCCGGGGACACCTACATGCGGGTCACCGACGGCTCGGTCTCCGCCCGCTTCCAGCAGCTGAGGCTCGGCATGGGGGAGGGCCTGGGCGGCCTGGTGGCCCAGACCGCCCGCCCGTACGTCACCGACAGCTACTTCGACGACGCCCGCTTCCAGCACACCGGCACCATCGACGCCGGGGTGCGGGACGAGGGCCTGGTGGCCATCCTCGGCGTCCCGCTGATGCTGGGCAGCGGCGTCATCGGCGTGCTGTTCGCCGCCGACCGGCGCGCCCGGGTCTTCGAACGCGAACAGATCGCGCTGCTGGGCTCGTTCGCCGCCCACGCCGCCGTGGCCATCGACACCGCCAACCTGCTCGGCGAGACCCGCTCGGCGCTGGCCGAACTGGAGGCCGCCAACGAGATCATCCGGGACCGCAGCAGCGTCATCGAACGCGCCTCGGAGGTCCACGACCGGCTCACCGAACTGGTGCTCCGCGGCGGCGGTGTGCACGACGTGGCCCGAGCGCTCGCCGAAGTGCTCAGCGGCACCGTGGAGTTCCTGGAGGCCGGGGCGTGCCCCACCGAGGCGGTGGACCGCTCCCGGGCCGACGGCCACGCGGTGCCGCACGGCGACGGCTGGGTCGCCGCCGTCTCCGCGGGCGGGGAGCTGTTCGGCGCGCTGGTGCTGCACGGCCATCCGCGGCTGGACCCGGTGGACCAGCTCACCCTGGAGCGCGCCGCGATGGTCACCTCCCTGCTCCAGCTGGCGCGCCGCTCGGCGAGCGAGGCGGAGCAGCGGGTGCGCGGCGAACTCCTGGACGACCTGCTCGACGCCCCCGACCGCGACCCCCGGCTGCTGCGGGAGCGCGCCGCCCGGGTCCACGCGGACCTCGACGCCACCCACGTGGTCCTGGCGGCCCGCGTCCACCGCCCGGGGCCGGACGACCGGACGCCGCCGCACCCCCGCGGTGCCGCCGACGACCCGGCCCGGCCCGGCGGCGGCCCCGGCCGGGCACCGGACGACGCGGCCGACCGGCAGCGGCTGTGGTCCGCCGCGTCCCACCTGGCGGCCACCCGGCGCGGCCTGGCCGCCGCCCGTGACGGCGGCACCGTGCTGCTGCTGCCGCTCGGACCGGGCGAGAGCGCCTCCGCAACGGCCCGCCGCACCGCCCGCCAGCTCGGCGCCGCCGTGCGGGTACCGGTGACCGTCGGCGCCTCCCCGCCGGTGGCCGCGCCGGCCGCACGGCCCGGGGCGGTCGCCGCCGGGTACGCCGAGGCCCGCCGCTGCCTGAGCGCGCTCCAGGTCCTCGGCCGCGGCGGACAGGGCGCGGCGGCCGAGGACTTCGGCTTCCTCGGCCTGCTGCTCGGCGACACCGCGGACGGCGGCCGGATCGCGGAGTTCGTCCGCGGCACCCTCGGGCCGGTCCTCGACTACGACACCCGGCGCGGCACCGAACTGCTCCGCACCCTCGACGCCTACTTCGCCAGCGGTGCGAGCCCGGCCCGTACCAAGGACGAACTCCACGTGCACGTCAACACGGTGGCGCAGCGACTGGACCGGATATCCCGGCTGCTCGGCCCCGACTGGCAGGCCCCGGCCCGTGCCCTGGAGATCCAGCTGGCCCTGCGCCTCCACCGGCTCTCCGACGCCGTCGGCCGCTGAGCCCTTCCGGCGCCGGCTGCCGGGTTCTCCCGGCGGCCCGGCCTGCCGGCCCGTACGTCGTGGCGCCGGGTCCGCCCGGCCTTCCCGGTGCGGTGGCCGGCTCCCGGGCCTCCCCGGCTGCCCGGTTCGCCCGTGGTGCCGGCCGCCCGGTGCCGGTTCCGTCCGCCGGTCGTACGGGCGGCCCCGCGGGCCGGGACGCCGGCGCATCACCACGGCCGGGCGGCGCGCCGGCCGGGCACCGGGGCCCGCCGGGGCGCCGCCCGTGAGCGGCCGTGCCTAGACCGACGTGCGCCCCGCGGGGGCACCGGGCTGCCGCGCGGCCCGCTCCGCCCCCGCCCCGCCGTATTCGTCCGCGGCGCCGTCACCGTCCTCGTCGTCGATCCGGGCGAGGTCCCGGTGCCGGGTCTCCTTCGCCACGCCCACCGCGAGCAGCGTCAGCAGCGACGCGGCGATCACGTACAGCGCGATGGGGGTCCCGCTGTCGTAGTCGGCCAGCAGCGCCGTGGCGATGAGCGGAGCCGGCGCGCCGGCCGCCACCGAGGAGAACTGGGCGCCGATGGAGGCCCCCGAGTACCGCATCCGGGTCGCGAACATCTCCGAGAAGAAGGCCGCCTGCGGCGCGTACATCGCACCGTGGAAGAACAGTCCGACGGTCACCGCGAGGATCAGCGCACCGAAGTCACCGGTGTCGATCAGTGCGAAGAACGGGAACGCCCAGAGCCCGACGCCGGCCGCGCCCACCAGGTACACCGGCCGCCGGCCGATCCGGTCCGACAGCGCGCCCCAGGCGGGGATCACCGCGAAGTGCACGGCGGAGGCGATCAGCACGGCGTTGAGCGCGGTCTGCTTGTCCATGTCCACGTGGTCGGTCGCGTAGACCAGGATGAACGCGGTGATGACGTAGTAGCTGATGTTCTCCGCCATCCGTGCGCCCATCGCCACCAGCACGTCCCGCCAGTGGTGCCGCAACACCGCCACCAGCGGCGGCTGTTCCTCGACGCGCGCCTGGGCCTTGCGCTCCTCGGCCCGCTCCAGCGCCTCCTTGAACACCGGGGACTCGTCCACCGACAGCCGGATCCACATGCCGACCAGCACCAGCACGCCGGAGAGCAGGAACGGCACCCGCCATCCCCACGACTCGAACGCCGCGTCGGACAGCAGCGCGGTCAGCGCCGACAGCACACCGGTCGCCAGCAACTGGCCGGCCGGCGCCCCGGTCTGCGGCCAGGAGGCCCAGAACCCCCGGCGCCGGGCGTCACCGTGCTCGGACACCAGCAACACGGCCCCGCCCCACTCCCCGCCCAGCGCGAAGCCCTGCACCAGCCGCAGCGCCGTCAGCAGCAGCGGCGCGGCGCCGCCGATTGTGGCGTGGGTGGGCAGCAGACCGATCGCGAAGGTCGCCCCGCCCATCAGCAGCAGGCTCAGCACCAGCAGTTTCTTGCGCCCCAGCCGGTCGCCGTAGTGTCCGAACACCAGCGCCCCCACCGGCCGTGCCGCGAAGCCCACCGCGTACGTCAGGAACGACAGCAGGGTGCCGGTGAGCGGGTCGGAGTCCGGGAAGAACAGCTTGTTGAAGACGAGCGCGGCGGCCGAGCCGTACAGGAAGAAGTCGTACCACTCGATGGTGGTGCCGATCAGACTGGCGGCGACGACGCGTCGGAGGTTGTTCGGTGTTGGCGGAGCGGTCGCGGGGGAGGACATCGGCACCACTTCCTGCGCGTTCAGGGGACGATTGTGTGTCGCCATACCGTAGGAACGCGCAGGTCAGAGGCGTATGTGGTGGGACACCACAGCTTGGGGCGGCGGAGTGCGCGCGCCCACCATGAGGTGGGGCCGCCAGGGTGCCCCGACGGCCCCCGCGGGGTCGCGTACGGCCTCGGCACGGCCGCCGGTGGGGAAGCGCCATCAGCCGGGTCCCGGCCGGGAGTCCCGGCGGGTGGCGGAATGCGGCCCGCGCGGGTTCCGGGCGCCGGATGCAGGGCGCCAGGACCCGGGGCCCGGCCGTCGCGGCCGATCCGCGACACCCCGGGCAGGTCACAGCACCCGGGTGGGTCGCGGCGCCAGGGGGGCACGGGCCCCGGGCGTATCGCGGCACCCGGGCGGGCACGGGCCCCGGGCGGGTCGCAGGTGCGCCCGCCCGGGGCCCGGTCAGCGGCCGGTCGGCGTCACCGCGCCGACGTGACGGCGCCGCCGGACACCGAGGTGTGCCACACCGTGTAGGCGATGCCGTCCGCGCTGCGGTTCAGCGCGGTGGCGTTGATGTTGCTCGTGGTGTCGCAGGACGAGTGGTAGCACGGGTCGTAGGCGCGCCCGGCGGTGCCGCCCCACTTGGCCGCCTCGGTGGACGTCTTGCGCGCCGAGGCTCCGGTGGCGTAGCCGGACGTGGGGATGCCGATCCGCTGGAACGAATAGTCGTCCGAGCGTCCCTGCCCCTCGATGTTCTCCTGCGGGCGCAGCCCCAGGGAGTCCCAGTACGCCTTCATGGGCACCGAGGCGGTGCTGTTGAGGTTGTTGATGAAGTAGCCGCCGTTGACCGACCCGATCATGTCGAAGTTGTAGTACGCCTTGATCTTCGAACGCTCGGTGCTGGGCAGGGAGTTGGCGTAGTACCGCGAGCCGTTCAGGCCCTGCTCCTCGTCGGTCCACCAGGCGAAGCGCACCCGGTTGAGCATGGCCGGGTTCTGCTGGGCCAGCACCAGGGCGGTCTCCAGCAGCGCGGCGGACCCGGAGCCGTTGTCGTTGATGCCGGGTCCCGCGGAGACCCCGTCCAGGTGCGCGCCGAACATGTACACCCGGGAGGTGTCGCCCTTGGGCCACTCCGCGATCAGGTTCGGCCCGGCTCCCGGGGTGCACCCGGAGGCGCAGGTCTGTTCGGTGACGGTGAAGCCCGCCGCCTGAAGCTTGCCCTTCACGTACGCGACGGACTGGCGGTAACCGTTGCCGGTGGCCCGCCGGTTGCCGCCGTTGCTCTGGGCGATCTGGTTCAGCTGCGTCAGGTGTCCCTGGACCCTGCTGATGTCCACGTCGGGTGCCGCGGCGCTGCGCGCGCTGTCGGTGGCGGCGGGGCGCGGCTGCGCCGTCGTCGCCGAGGCCGGAGAGGTGAGCGGCACCACCGCGAACACGGTGGTCACCGCCAGAGCCATGCCGAGACCGGCAGTACGTATCTGCACCTGTGCTCCTCATGATGGGGGGGTGGGTTCGCGACCGGTGTCCGGGCGCCACATCGGCGCGCGGAACGGGTCGGGGGGTGGGAAGGGGTGCGGTCGAACGGAGGCGCGGCGGCGTCCCGGGTGGGACGGTGGCGCCCCGTGGGTCGTGCGACCGGTCCCGGAGAGCCTGCTCCGCGACCGGCGGTCGGTGCGGCGGGGGCGGGGGCGTGGGCCCGCGCCCATCAGTGCGCGGTGCGTTCGATGCCGGCCGGGCCGGTGGTCCGGGGCCGATCGGCACCGGTCCGCCGCGCCGTGCCCGGTCGCGCGTCGCGACGGCGGGCGCCGGGGCCACCGGGCACCGGCTCGCTGCCCGGGAGGACGGAACGAGATGCAGTCATGGGGAAGTCCGCTTTCATCCGCAGGCCGCTCGGCCACGTGCCGATCCGTGGGGTGGGGGGTGCCTTGGAAGTGGAGGAACTCGGTCCCCGGGAGTATGCGGACCCCTGCCGGGCGCCGGGAAGATGACATCTGGTGATAGGACGGCGTTATGGTCCCGGGCCGGTGGCCGTCGGGATCCCGCCCCCGGTGGCGCGGCGGACCGCGGGGTGACTCCCGCCCGCTGCACCGCCGGGACGCCGGGGGGACCGAGGCCGGCGGCCGCGGGGCGGCGCGGGGCCCAGGTGAATGGCACCCACCCCGCGGACCCGGTCGGCACGCCGTGTCCGCGGGCCACGCTCGGGCATCTCACCAGGCCGGCACCGGCCGGTTCCCGGGGCCTCCTGCGGTGGACCCTGCCGCGCTGCGGCGGAAGGACGGGCCCCGACCTGCCGGAGTCGCACCTGGCCGGGCCCACCCACGGTACCCCGGAGGGGCGGGAGTTCCTGTGCCCTGCCCACCGGCCGAAGGGTCTCGCGGCGGGCTGGGCGCGGGGCACCTCCCGCCGGCCGCCGAGGTGGTGCGGGCCGCGCGGGTGGGGGAGGAGGTGTTCATCGGACCGGCCCCGCGTCCCGGTGCGCCGCGTGCGCTGCTTACCGGTGGCGGGCGGGCGTGTGCGGCAGGGTGAGGTCGCGGCGGTCGCGTTCGGTCCCGGCGGAGCAGCCGCCGACCCGCCGTGACTCGCCGGCCGCCGTCATCCCGCCCGTAACTCTCCGGCAGTCACCGGGCCCTGGCCCGCCGGCGGACGCCCCCGTGCCCCGGCCTGCCGCGCCGCCGCCGTCCTCGGCGGGTTCCGCCGCCGTGGTCCTCGGTCGGTCAATGCCGCCGCGGTCCTCAGTGTTCAGTGGGTGTCGTGCCGGACCACGACGACCGGGCACTCGGCGTGCTGGGCGCAGTGCTGGGCGACCGAGCCCAGCAGCAGCCCCGCGAAGCCCCCACGGCCCCGGCTGCCGACCACGAGCAGGGTCGCGCCGCGGGCCGCGTGGAGCAGCACGCTGGCAGGCGTGCCGTAGCGCACCTCGGTCCGCACCTCCACCGGCGGCTGCGGCCCCCTCCTCGACCGCCTCCACCAGCTCCGTGCGCGCCCGTTCGGACAGGGCCGCCTCGGCGACGGTCGCCGGGGGCAGCCAGCCGAGCGCCCCGTGGAACTGCGGGTACTCCCAGGCGGCGAGCGCCTCCACCACGCCGCCGCACAGCTGGGCCTGACGCACCGCCCAGCGCACGGCGTACTTCGACGATTCCGAGCCGTCCACCCCGACCACGATGCGGTCCCGGTCCTCACCCTGCTCGGCCATGGTTCCTCCTCGACTCGGCGGTGGCGGTGGCACGGTTCCGTGGCCCACCGCGACCGGGCTCCGGCTCCAGCTTCCGGTCGGCCGTGCCACCCGCCCACTCCGGCGGGTCCGGACGGGTTGGCCGGGCCCGCGGGGCGGCACAAGCCCACCGGGCGGCCGGGATGCGGGCACGGCGATCACCGCGCCCCGAGAAGGGGTCCGGTGCGGAGCGCGATTGCCCCGGAAGCACCAACCACGCGGGCCAGCGCTTGCGGGCGGTGCGATCCGCCGGAAATCTGAACAGGAGTTCCGCGAAGTCCCGAACCCCGGTGCCGGCGGTCGAGAGGACAACTGACCGGTGACTCGGTTCTCACCGGCCGGGAAGAACCGCCGCCCCGGAGATCCGACAGGAGGACGTCGCAGGTGAAGGCATTCGTCATGAAGGAGATCGGCAGCGTCGGCTTCATGGAGAAGCCGGTCCCCGACATCGGTGACCGGGACGCTCTGGTACGCACCACGACGGCCCTGATCTGCACCTCCGACTCGCACACCGTGGCGGGCGGCATCGGGCCGCGGGAGAACCTGACCCTGGGACACGAGGCGGTCGGCGTCGTGGAAGCGGTGGGCGGCGAGGTGCGTGACTTCCGCCCGGGCGACCGCGTACTGGTCGGCGCCATCACCCCGGACTGGGGCGACCTGGCCTCGCAGAACGGCTACCCGTCCCAGTCGGGCGGGCCGCTGGGCGGATTCAGATTCGCGAATCTCGAAGACGGCGTGTTCGCCGAACATTTCCGCGTCGGGGACGCCGACGCCAATCTCGCCAAGATCCCGGACGACATCCCCGACGAGGCGGCCGTCTACTGTGCCGACATGCTGTCCACCGGATTCTTGGGCGCCGAGCACGGAAACATCCCGATGGGCGGGACCGTGGCCGTCCTCGCCCAGGGGCCGGTGGGTCTGATGGCCACCGCCGGGGCCAGGCTCCGGGGTGCCGGCCTGATCATCGGGATCGAGTCGGTCCCCCGTCGGCAGGAACTCGCGCGCTTCTACGGCGCCGACGAGATCATCGACTTCAGCCGCGAGGACGTCGCCGAGCGCGTCCAGGAGCTGACGGACGGCCAGGGCGTGGACACGGCGATCGAGGCGCTCGGCGCGGACATCACCTTCCGGACCGCCGTCACGATCACCAAGCCGGGCGGCACGATCTCCAACATCGGCTACTTCGGCTCCGGCGAGTTCATCGGCATCCCCCGGCTGGCCTGGGGCGTGGGCATGGCCGACAAGACGATCCGCACCGGCCTGTGCCCCGGTGGGCGGCTGCGGATGGAGCGCCTGCTGCGCGTGCTGGCCACCGGCCGGATCGACCCCACCCGGATGACGACCCACCGGTTCTCCTTCGACGACATGGAACGGGCTTTCGAGGTGTCGGACCAGAAGCTGGAGGACGTCATCAAGGTGCTCATCACCTTCTAGACAGCGGCCCGTGCCGCGGACCAGGACCCCGACGGCCCGCCTCCGCCGGCGGCCCCCGAGCGGCCCGCCCGACGGCGTACCCGGCCCCGGGGAGCGCCCCCCGGGCACCGGCCGCGGACGCGGCACCAGGCGTGGAAGGGAGCGAAGCGGCATGCATGACCCCGACCCGCCGTTCCGGCCGGTGCGCACGGTGGACGGCTACCCGCCGCTGGAGGACCTCGGCCTCATCGGCGACGGCACCACCGCGGCGCTCGTCGGCCTCGACGGCACCATTCCGTGGATGTGCCTGCCCCGGTTCGACTCCGAACCGGTCTTCTGCGCCCTGCTCGACCACGCGCGCGGCGGCCACTTCACCGTGGCACCGGAGGACCTGACCGAGGCGCGGCAGCGGTACGAGCCCGACACCGGCGTCCTGCACACCGAACTGCGCAGCCGCACCGGCCTGGTACGCGTCACCGACGCGCTGGTCCTGCGCTCCGGGGCCGACCTCTCCGACGACGCCCCCTCCAGCCGCCGGGAACTCGTCCGCTCCGCCGTGGTCCTGGAGGGCGAGGTACGGCTGCGGGTGGAACTGGAACCCTACGGCGGCGGGCACGCCCAGCCCCTGTACAGCGGAGTGGAGGTGCGCCCCGCCCGCCGGCCGGACCTCCGGCTCCACCTGCGCTCCAACCAGCCCCTGAGCGGCACCCGCACCACGCACGAGCTGCGCCGCGGCGACCGCCTGGACCTGGTGCTGTCCTGGGGGCGCTTCCACCGCCACCACCGCTTCGACCCCGACGCCATGCTGCGCCAGACGGCGGACGCCTGGCAGCGGTGGATGCGCGCCTGCCACTACGCCGGGCCGCAGGAACCCCTGGTCAGACGAGCCGCGATCACCTTGAAGATGTGCGACGACTGGGCCAGCGGGGCCCTCACCGCGGCGCCCACCTCCTCGCTGCCCGCACCGGTCGGCGGGGTCCGGAACTGGGACTACCGCTACGCCTGGATCCGCGACGCGGCGTTCGCGGTCTTCGCGCTGCGCCGCATCGGCTTCGACGGCGAGGCGGACGCCTTCCTCGGCTGGGTCCTCGACGCCTTCGAACGCAGCCGCCACCCCCGCATCATGTACACCCTGGACGGCAGCCCGGTACCGGACGAGATCGCGGACGGCGAGCTGGAGGGCTACCGCGGCTCCGCACCCGTCCGGTGGGGCAACGGCGCGACCGACCAGCGCCAGCACGACGTGTACGGCGAGATCCTGGACTGCGCCGACCAGTGGCTGCGCCGCGGCGGTGAGATCCAGCCCGCCATGTGGGCGAGCCTGGCCCGGCTCGCCGACACCGCCCAGGACGCCTGGCGCGACCCCGACCAGGGCATCTGGGAGATCCGCGGGGAGGGCCGCCCGTTCACCTACTCCGCCGCGCTGTGCCAGGTGGCCCTGGACCGGGCGGGGCAGATCGCCGGACGGATCGGGCTGCCCGGCGACGCCGACCGCTGGCGCGCCGGGGCCGACCGGCTGCGCGACCTGATCCTGGAAGGCTCCTGGGACGAGGACGCGCGGACCCTGAGCGTGTACCTGGACGGCGGCGGCGTCGTCGACGCCAGCCTGCTGAACCTGCCGCTGCGGCACGTCGTGCCGGCCGACCACCCCCGCATGGTGGCCACCACCCGGGCCGTCGCCGAGCGCCTCTCGGCCGGCGGCGGGCTGCTCCACCGCTACCTGCACGACGAGCACCCCGACGGCCTGGCGGGCGACGAGGGGGCCTTCGTCCTGTGCAGCTTCTGGATGGTGGACAACCTGGTCGGCCAGGGCCGGCTGGAGGAGGCCGAGGAACTGTACACGTCGCTGTGCGGACGGACGAGCCCGCTGGGCCTGCTGTCGGAGCAGATCGACCCCACCACCGGAGCATTCATGGGCAACTTCCCCCAGGCGTTCAGCCACATCGGGATCATCGCCAGCGGCGTGAACCTGGCACGGGCGAAAGGCGGCGCACGATGACGATCCGGAGACTCGCCGTCTTCGGCGCCACCGGCGACCTCACCGGCCGGTACCTGCTGCCGGCGCTGGCCGCGCTGCGCGCAGGGGGCCACCTCGACGACCGGTTCACGCTGACCGGCGCCGGCCGGGAGGACTGGGACGGGCCGCGGTACCGGGACTGGACCGCCGCCCAGCTCGAACGCCACGGCGCCGGCCTCCCGGCCGACGCGCGACGGGCCGTCACGGCGGTGACCGACTACCGGAAGGCCGACGTCACCGAGGCCGCGGAGGTGGCCGCGGTGGTCGCCGGCGACGACCCGGTCGCCGTGTACCTCGCCCTCCCCCCGTCCGTCTTCCCCGCCACGGTGACCGCGCTGCACCGGGCCGGACTGCCGCCGGGCAGCCGTATCGTCCTGGAGAAGCCCTTCGGCGAGGACCTGGCCGGCGCGGTGGAGCTCAACCGGCTGCTGGCCGACCTGGTCCCCGAGCGCGCCGTGTTCCGGGTGGACCACTTCCTGGCCATGACCACCGTCCAGAACGTCCTGGGCAGCAGACTCGCCAACCGGGTGCTGGAACCCATCTGGAACAGCACGCACATCGCCGAGGTGGAGATCGTCTGGGACGAGACCCTCGCCCTGGAGGGGAGGGCCGGCTACTACGACCACGTGGGCGCCCTGAAGGACATGGTCCAGAACCACCTGCTGCAACTGCTGTGCCTGGTGGCCATGGAACCGCCGCTCACGCTGGGCGAACGGGACCTGCGGGACCGGAAGCTCGACGTGCTGCGGTCGGTGCGGCCGCTGACCGACTACGACGTGGCGCACCGCACCCGACGCGCCCGCTACACCGCCGGCCGGTGCGGCGGCCGTGACGTCCCCGACTACGTCGACGAGGAGGAGGTCGAAGCCGGGCGCCGGACCGAGACCTACGCCGAGATCGAGCTGGAGCTGGACAGCTGGCGGTGGACCGGTACCCGGTTCCGCCTGCGCACCGGCAAGGCCCTCGGCCGGGACCGCAAGGAGGTCGCGGTGCGCTTCCGCTCCGTCCCGCACCTGCCGTTCGGACAGGACAAGGACGTCCGGCCCAACGTGCTGCGGTTCGGGCTGGAGCCGGAGAACCTGAGCCTGGACATCATGGCCACCGGCTCGCGCGCCGAGCACCTCGCTCCGCTGTCCCTGACCGCGGAGATGGCCCCGCCCGCCCTGCCGGCCTACGGACGCCTGCTGCTGGACGTCCTCGCCGGTGACCCCGTGCTGTCCATCCGCGGCGACGAGGCCGAGGAGGCGTGGCGCGTCGTCGAACCGGTGCTGTCCGCCTGGGACCGGGACCTGGTGCCCATGGAGGAGTACCCGGCCGGCTCCGACGGGCCGCCGCCGAGGCACCCCGCACCGGAGCGGCGGGACGAACTGTTGCACCCGGAGACGGTCCGGCCGGGCGGCTCCTGACCGGTGCCCCGCCCCGGCGGCGGGACGCACCCGACGGCCGCGCGCAGGCATCGCAGGAGGCCCGATGACCCACCACCCCGGAAGCGGCCCGCCGTGCGTCGTGGTCTTCGGCGTGTCCGGAGCGGGCAAGTCCACCGTCAGCCGGCTGCTGGCCGGCCGGCTGGGCCTGCCGTTCGCGGAGGCCGACGACTTCCACCCGCCCGGCAACATCCGCAAGATGGCCTCGGGCGTCCCGCTGGACGACCGGGACCGCCGGTCGTGGCTGGAGGCCGTCGGACGCTGGCTGGGCGACCGCGAGGCCGACGGCAGCGGGGGAGTGATGGCCTGTTCCGCGCTGCGGCGGCGGTACCGGGACACGCTGAGGTCGGCGTGCCCCCCGGTGCTCTTCCTCCACCTCACGGCCGACCGGGCGCTGCTCGCGGAGAGGCTGCGCGGCCGCACCGGCCACTTCATGCCCGAGGAACTGCTCGACTCGCAGCTGGCGACGCTCGAACCCCTGCAACCGGACGAGCGGGGGGCGACGGTGAACGCCGCGCCGGTCACCGAGGAGGTCGTCCGGGCGGCCGCAGAGGCGGTCGCCGCACAGTGACGGCCGGGTCGCGGACGGCGTGCCGACCCCCGCGTGCCGCACCGCCGCCGTCCGGGTCGGCGCACCGCGCCGGGGCACCGCCTCGCGCCGGGTCACCCGGACGGGTCCGGTGCGGTCGCCGGGCGGGGGCCGCGGGGCCACGCTGTGACCGTGGGGAAGCCGGTGCCCGCCCGGGCGCCACGCGGGCGCGGAGACGACCGCACCACGAGGAAAGGGGAGCACCATGGCGGACATGCCCGGTGCCGTGCCACGACAGGACACCGCAGGCTCCCGGAACGAAGGGGCGCTGACCGGACCGGCGAGGTTCCTCGGAGTGGCGCTGATCCTCAGCGGGGTGCTGAGCGTTCTCTAGGGCATCACCGGTATCGCCCGCGACCACCTCTACGGCGTACCGCGGCACTACGAGTACCGCTTCGACCTCCCCGCCTGGGGCTGGATCCACCTCGTCGTGGGCGTCGCGCTGCTCCTCGGCGGCATCGCCGTGCTGCGGGAGGTGACCTGGGGACGGGGCGCCGGGCTGGTGCTCGCGGCGGTCAGCCTGATCACCCAGTTCATGTTCATCCCGTACTACCCGCTGTGGTCCATCAGTGTGATGACGCTCGACCTCGTCATCCTGTGGGCCCTGGCCAGGCTCGCCGTCTGACCCGGTTCGCGGCCGGGATCGCGGGGGAGCCGGGCCCGGCGGCCCGGGCCGGGGGCCCGGTGGGGGCATCCGGCCGGTCCGGCCCGGGGTCGGGAGGGCGCCGCCGGTTCACCGCCCGCCGGCGCTCGGCGTTCCGCCGGGACGGGGGCACTCAACGTTTCCGCCGGGACGGACCGTTAGCGGCCCCGGAGGGAGGCCGGCGGCCGGGTCCTCGGGGCCTTCGAACGCAGCCGCCACCCCCGCATCACGGGGGGCCGGCCGCCGCGGGGCGGGGGAGGGCGTTCGTACGGGCCTCCAGCGCACGGACCACCGCCACCATGTCCTGATCCCCGTGCCCCAGCGCCACGGTCTCCTCGAACAGGGCGTGGCAGGCGTCGAGCACGGGCGAGGAGACCCCCGACTCCCGCGCCGCGGCGGCGATGAGCCGGTTGTTCTTCAGCACGTCGCGGGCGGCGGCCTGGACACCGAAGTCCCCGGCCAGCAGTTTGGGGGCCTTCATCCGGGTGACCGCGCTGGCCATCGGGCCCGCGTCGAGCACGTCGAGGAACTGCCGGTGGTCCAGCCCGTGCCGGCCGGCGAAGTGGAAGGCCTCGGTCAGACCGGTGACCGTGGTGATCAGGAAGAGGTTGACGGCGAGCTTCATCAGCAGCGCGCCGGGCGCCGGTCCGCAGTCGAAGACCTCCCGGCACATCGGCCGCAGCAGCGGGCGCACCTCGGCGACCGCCGCCGGGTCACCGGCGAGCAGGGCCACCAGCTCCCCGGACTCGGCGGGCACCCGGGACCCCGACACCGGGGCTTCCGCGTAGGCACCGCCGGCGGCACGGAGATCCGCTTCCAGGTGGCGCGCGTACGGTGGCGCCGCGGTGCCCATGTTCACCACGGTGCGCCCGGCGACCCGCCGCCGGAAGGCCGGCGTACCCCGGCCGAGGACCCGGTCGGTGGCGTCGTCGTCGGCCAGCATGAGGAAGACCACGCGGCAGCGGGCGAACACCGCGTCCGGACCGTCGGCGACCGCGGCGCCGGCCGCGCGCAGCGGCTCGCACCGGTCGGCGGTGCGGTTCCACACCACCAGCGGCGTGCCCGACCGCGCCAGGTTGAGCGCCATGGGCTGCCCCATCACGCCCAGGCCGATGAAACCCACGTTCATGACGCACCGCCCGATCCGGGTTCGCCGCACCGCTATGACGGGCGTCATGGTAGCCGCTGTTATGACGTCTGTCATAGAGGTGGGGGAGGGGGCGCGTACCGGAGGGCGGGATGTTCCGTGTCGATAAGCTGATACGGCGCCCGGGGCCGGCGGCAGGCCGGACAGCGGCGGTGGCACGGGAGGTGGCCGGGGATGGCGGGGAGCGAACGGGGGGCCGCGGGAGCGGATGGTGTTCAGCGCCGCTCAGCTGATCCGCCGCAACGGGGTCACCGCCACCGGCATGCGGGACGTGGCCGCGCATGCCCGGGCACCCCGCGGCTCCCTCCAGCACTACTTTCCGCGCGGCAAGGAACAGCTGGTCAACGAGGCCGTGGCCTGGGCGGGCCGGTACGCGGCCAAGCGTGTGGCCCGCTTCCTGTCGGAACTGCCGGAGCCCACCCCCGGCAGGCTCTTCGCCGCGATGGTCCGGCAGTGGACCGACGAGTTCACCGCCGGCGGCTTCCACGGCGGGTGCCCCGTCGTGGCCGCCACCGTGGACTGCGCGGACGCCGACTCCGTCCGGGACGCGGCGGCATCCGCCTTCGGCAGCTGGACCCGGCCGGTGGCCGAGGCACTGGCCGGGATGGGGGTGCCGGCGGCGCGGGCCGGCTCCCTGGCCACCCTGATGGTCAGCGCGTTGGAGGGGGCCATCGTCATCGCCCGCGCCGAACGGGACATCCGCGCGCTCACCACCGTGGCCGAGGAACTTACCCCGCTGCTCGACGCCGCCGTGACCCGGCGCGGCTGACCGGGCGCCGGCACCCGGCCGCCCACGGGTCCGTGCCGCGGCCTCCCATGCCCCGGCCCGGCCGTCCACGCGTCGGTGCCGCGGCCGTCCAGGTCCGGGGGTGGCCCTTCACACGTCGGCCGGCCGCCCGCGCGTGCGATGCCGCGGGCGGCCGGCCGAGGGAGTCGTCGGGGCCGGGGCCGGGTGTCAGGCGTCGGCCAGCATGCCCTGGCGGAGCCGCTTGAGGATGCGGGAGAGCAGCCGGGAGACGTGCATCTGGGAGACGCCGATCCGCTCGCCGATCTCGGACTGGGTCAGCTCCTCGACGAACCGCAGGTGGAGGATCCACCGCTCGCGCTCGTCGAGTTCGGCGACGAGCGGCGCCAGCGCGTCCAGGTCGTCGATCAGGTCCATCGCCGGCTCCTCGGCGCCGATGAAGTCGGCGAGGGCCGCGTCGCGGTCGTCGTCGTCACCGCCGATGGTGGCGTCCAGGGAGGCGGTGTTGTAACCGTTGGCGGCGATCCGGGCCTCGATGACCTCCTCCTCGCTGAGGTTCATCAGCTGCGCCAGCTCGGCCACCGTCGGGGACCGGCCCAGGCGGGACGCCAGCTCGTCGGTGGCCTTGGCGAGTTCCACGCGGGCCTCCTGCAGCCGGCGCGGCACGTGCACCGACCAGCTGGTGTCCCGGAAGAACCGCTTGATCTCACCCACGATGTAGGGCACGGCGAAGGTGGTGAACTCCACCTCACGCGACAGGTCGAACCGGTCGATCGCCTTGATCAGGCCGATCATGCCGACCTGGACGATGTCCTCCATCTCCTCGGCGCCACGGTGCCGGAAGCGCCCGGCGGCGTAGCGGACGAGGGACATGTTCATCTCGATGAGGGTGTTACGGGCGTACTGGTACTCGGCCGTGCCCTCCTCCAGGACGGCCAGCCGGTCGAAGAAGACCTTCGACAGTGAACGGGCGTCGCCCGGGGCCAGCTTGGCCGGCTCCTCGATCTGCGGCAGCTGCCCGAAGCCCTCGTCCACCGTCACGGCTGCGGTCGCCGTTGCTTCGACTGTCATGTCGTGACCCCCTGCATCTCGTCCCCCACGGTCTTTCAACTCGGTGCCCCGACGCCTACCCAGGCTTTCTCAGGCCATTCCATTAAATTTTTGCCCCGGTTTCTGCCGCTTTCGTACTGTTTCTGGTCGCGCCCGGGAGGGGCAGCGGCGGGTCCCGGACACGGGCGGTCCGGTCGGCGAGGCGGGGGCCGGACCGCCCGTGTCCGGCCCCCGCCCCGCCGCGGTCACGGTGCCGTCTGCCCCTCGGAGGTGAACGCCGCGGTCCCGTCCCGCTGGCCGGGGACGGGCGGGGTGCGGAACTGGCGCGCCTGGAGTTCGTACGCCTCGCGGAAGAGCCCAACCCCGGTCGCCGGGTCCATGAGCTGGTCGAAGGTGCCGTGCTCGACGACCCGGCCCTCGTCCAGGACGTAGATGAGATCCGCCTGGCGGACGCTGTGGAGGCGGTGGGTGACCAGGACGGTGGTCTGCCCGCTGCCCGCCAGGCGGTGGATCTGGTCGAAGACCCGCTGCTCGGCGGCCGGGTCGAGGGCGCTGGTCGGCTCGTCGACGATGAGCACCCGGCCGTCGCGGTAGCGGGCGCGGGCCAGCCCGATCTTCTGCCACTGGCCGCCGGAGATCTCCTGCCCACCCCGGTACCCGCGGGCCAGCAGCGTGTCCTTGCCGCGGGGGAGGGCGGCGATGACCTCGTCCGCCCCGGCGTACGCGGCGGCGGCGTCCACCGCCTCCTCGCCGATCGGAGCACCCGGGCGGCCGATGCCGATGTTCACCCGCGCGGTGAAGGGCCAGCGGTGGAAGTTCTGGGCGACCATCGCGATCCGGTCGAAGATCTGGGTGCGCCGCGCCTCGGCCGTGTCCACGTCCCCCCACACCACCCGCCCGTCGTCCGGCAGGTACAGCCCGCACAGCAGCTTGGTGACGGTGGACTTGCCCGAGCCGTTCCGCCCGACCAGGGCGACCGTGCTGCCCCGGGGGATGACCAGATCCACCCCGCGCAGGGACGGTTCCGGGGCGCCCGGGTAGGTGAAGGTGACGTTGTCGAACCGGATCTGGTCGACCTGCTCCGGCACGTCGCGGCCGGTGGCGGGGATGGCGCGGCGCTCCGCCTCGACGCACAGCGTCTCCAGATCGCCCACGAACAGCGACTCCTCCTGGAGGTCGGTGATCTTGAGCACCAGGTCGGTGATGCTCGCCGAACCGGAGCGGATGGCCAGCACGGCGGTGCCGCCCACCGCCAGCTCCATGTGCCCGTGCCACAGCAGCAGTCCGAGCACCCCGTAGGTGAGCACCGTCGCCACGCCCCGGGCCGCGTCGGCGGCGAGCCCGGTGCGGGCGCCGGCCCACGCCAGCCGGGTCTGCTCCCGCTCGTTGGTGTCCGCCATGCCGCGGAAGTGCCCCAGCAGGAACGGTCCGACGTCGTGGACGCGCACCTCGCCGGCGGCCTGCTGGTCGATCAGCAGCCGGCCCAGCAACTGCGCGGCGCGGGCGTGCTGGGCGAACCGGTGCCAGCTCACGTACCGGTGGCGGGCCATGGTCAGGGAGCTCCAGGCGCTGGGCAGCGCCATGGCCACCAGCAGCGGCAGCAGCACCGGGTGCAGGACGGTGAGCACCCCGGCCGCAGCCACCAGGGAGATCACCGAGGTGACCACGGCCGTGCAGTAACCCACCATCCGGCGGGCGGAGTCGGCGCCCCACTGGGCCGAGTCCATCAGCTTGTGGAAGGCGTCGTCCTCGATCGCCTCCAGCTCCACCCTCGCCACCAGCGCCAGGTACCGCTCGGTGGCCACCCGCTGGACCTTCGGCTGGAGGATCCCGGTCGCCGCCGCGGAGACCGACTTCAGCACCGACCCGATCACCGAGAGGACGGCCACGACCACCAGCGAGGGCAGCGCCGCCCGCAGCCGCTCGGTGGTGCTGCCCTGCGCCAGCAACTCCACGAGCAGGGCGTTCACCGCCACCAGCGAGACCGCCTGGGTGACGCCGCGTCCGAACTCGCCGGCCGCCACGGTGTACAGGGCCCGGCGGTCGGCCCGGTGGGCCAGCCGTACCGCGATCCCCACCTGGCGGGGGATCGCCGCCGCCATCGACCGCAGGCCCAGCCTCAGCCACGCCCCGTGGTGCTGGCTCCAGCCCTGGTCGTAGGCGAGCTCGCCGCCGAACAGCAGCTGCTCGGACCCGGACGGCCGGGAGGACGCCCGGTCACTGCCCGGCCCGGTGTCCCGGGCGGCGCCGGTCATGACGGCCACCGGCCGGCCGGGCGGGCCGCGCCGCCCGGCCGGCGGACCTCATGGCCGGCCGGGGCGCGGTGCGGGGTGTGGCGGTGAGGGGTGCGGCGAAGGGTGAGCCGCGGCGGGTCAACACGACGCACGGCACGCGGGACACCACGGTCGTCCGGGGGGCTTTGTTCGATTTCCTGAGGTGAGGCTGCGGGGGTGGCTCCGGGGTGCACTGACGTCCTCCAAGCGGGCTGAAGGGGTACTGGTGCTCTAATAACGGCGCCCGAACGGGTCGCGTAACGCTCTCGATCAGGTGAAACGTCGAACAGATATTCACTTCAGGGATGGAGGCCGTGTGTGACGCGGCCGGTCGGACGGTGCGGGTATTCGAACACCGCCCGTCACTCGTCCGGGGGATTGCCGATGTGGCCGCCCGTCCGGGCTCCGTGGCCCGCCTGCCCGCCTGCCCGCCTGCCCGCCTGCCCGCCTGCCCGGGCGTCCGGGCGTCCGTCGCGTCCCGGTGACCGCGCCCGCCGGGGGCGGCCGCGCGCCGCCGACCGGTGCGGTCAGGTCGGCCCGCAGCGGTCGAGTGCCGCACGCATCCGACGGAGCCCCGCCACCCTCCAGTGGTCCCGGTCCGGCATCCGGTCGGCCCGGCGCCAGCGCCAGGCCGAGAACATCGCCCAGTTCAGGGCGCGGCACCGGTCCGTCAGGCCGTGGTCGGCCCCCTCGTAGTGCCTTTCCGCCTCCTCGGGCGCATGGGCGAGGTCGAACTCGACCGGCCCGCGGCAGCAGGTGGCGAGGTCCACGAGGAGCGGCCCGCGCCGGGTGGCGATGAGGTTGCCCGGGAGCGGTTCGCCGTGCAGCAGCTGTTCGCCGGCGCTCCCGGTGCCGATAGCGGCGCCCAGCCCGGCGAGGGTGCCGCCGAGGAGTTCACGGTCGGCCTCGGACAGTTCGGGCGAGCGCTCCCGGTCGTTCACCTCCCGCAGGGCCGCGGCGACGCGGTCGGTGAGGTGCGGTGCGCGCAGGTCGACGTGGCGCAGGGCGGCGTGGTGCCGCCCGAGCACGTCCGCGTAGTCGGCCGGCGTGATCGGAGCCGCGACGGGTTCGTGGTAGGTCCAGAGCGTGACGGCGAAGGTGTCCCGCACGAAGACCCGCGGTTCCACCCGGGGGTCCGGCCCGGCCACCGGAGCGTCGGTATCGGCGAGCCGGCGGCCGACCTCCACCTCGAACGCCGCGTCGGCCAGTTGCCCCATCGGGGCGACCCGGGCCAGCACCTCGCAGGGGGACAGGCGCAGCGCGACGCGGTCCGAGTTGTGGACGACGTCCACGTCGCGGACCGGAAGGCCCAGCCCGGCAGCGGTCGCCCGCCCTGCCGCGACCGCCCGGCTGAGTTCCACCGGCTCCACACCGTCCTCCTCGTCGTCGGGTACCCGCACCCCTCCGGGAGCCGGCGGTGCCACTCTTCCCGCCCGGTTGCCGCGGGCCGGGGCCCGCGGCCGGCGGGGGGCTACGTCCCGCCCACCGCCGCCGCGGCCGGTGGTGGGCACATCTCAGTCCAGCAGTTCCTCGATGAGGTCGGCGGCGCGCGGGGTCCCGCCCTCCGCGCGGGCCTCGGTACGCAGCAGTGCCGAGCGGCGGGCCACCTCGGGGTCGCCGGCCAGTGCGGTCAGGGCGGCGCGGAGGTTCTCCGCGGTGGCCTCCGCGGTGTCGATGCGGCGGGCCACGCCCAGCTCCACCAGCCGGTCGGCGTTCATGAACTGGTCGACGGCCTGCGGCACGGCGATCATCGGGACGCCGGCGAGCAGTCCCTCACCGCAGCCGCCCATGCCGGCGTGGGTGACGAAGGCGTCCGCCTGCGCCAGGATCGCCCGCTGCGGAACCCAGGGGTGGACCTCCACGTTGGACGGGATGGTGCCGAGTTCCCGCGGGTCGGTGTGCCGGCCGATCTGGAGCACCACGTGCCAGCCGGGCAGGTCGCCGAAGGCCGCCAGGCACGTCCGGTAGAACTCCGGCTGACGGGTGTACGCCGATCCCAGGGAGATCAGCAGTACCCGCTCCGCGTCCGTCGGGCGGGTCCAGCGGCCGTCGTCCGCCCGAACGTCGAAGCAGGGGCCGACGAACGTCACCGTGTCGGTGCGGACCCGGTCGGCGTGCGGCTGCATCGCCCGGGGGATCAGCGCCAGGGTGTGCGGGGGACGGCTGGAGAAGGCGTCCACGTCGGTCGTGGAGGCCCCGCAGCCGGCCAGCCACCGCGCGAACTTCTCCCGGTAGGCGTCGGCGCCCGGCAGCTGCCACAGGGGCGCCGCCACCTCCTCGTCGTAGCCGTCCCAGGCCACGAAGGCGGGGGAGAGCTGCAGCAGCGGCCGGCCCTGCGCCTCGGCGAGGGCGCGTGCGGCGTAGGCGCCGATGTCGTACAGGTACAGGTCCGCGGGGTCGCGGTCGTAGACGGTCCGCAGCCCGGGGAGTGCCCGGACCGCGTCGTCGAGGAAGAGGCCCATCGCGGCGATGGGGTCGTCGGGCCAGTCGTTGTCGGCGACCGGCAGCCCGGACGGACACGGGACCAGCTCGGCGCCGGTGGGTTCGATCAGCTCCGCCACCGAGGGGTCGTTGGCGTAGGTCACCCGGTGGCCGCGGGCCACCAGCTCGCGGATGACGTCGAGGCTGGGCCGCACGTGGCTGACGGCGGGGATGCCGACCATGGCGATGTGGGCGCGGCGACGGGACATGGTGGTTCACTCTTTCCGGATCGGTGGGTGGGAGGGGTGCGGGGCACGGCGCGCCGGAGCCCCGGCCGGCGGGTCACGGGCGCGGGGTGCTTCCGGCGGCCGGGGTGTCCGGGGCGGCGGCCTCCAGCTCGTCGATGCTGCCCGCCATGATGGTCCGCACGTGCTCGGTGAGGTGTTCCACGGGCCAGTCCCACCAGGCCACCGCGAGCAGCCGGGCGACGTCCGCGGCGCTGTAGCGGGTACGGATGAGGCGGGCCGGGTTGCCGCCGACGATGCCGTAGTCGGGCACGTCGCCGGTGACCACGGAGCCGGAGCCGATGATCGCGCCGTGCCCGATCCGTACGCCCGGCATGACCGTCGCACCGTGGCCGAACCAGACGTCGTTGCCGACCACCGTGTCGCCGCGGTTGGGCAGCCCGGTGAGCAGGTCGAAGTGGTCGGCCCAGGATCCGCCCATGGTGGGGAAGGGGAACGTGGAGGGCCCGTCCATCCGGTGGTTGGCGCCGTTCATGAGGAACCGCACCCCGGTGCCCAGCGCGCAGAACTTGCCGATGACCAGCTTCTCCGGTCCGTAGTGGTAGAGGACGTTGCGCGTCTCGAACGCGGTCGGGTCGTCCGGGTCGTCGTAGTAGGAGTACTCCCCGACCTCGATCAGCGGGGACGTCACCAGCGGCTTGAGCAGCACCACGCGCGGCTGCCCGGGCATCGGGTGGAGGACGGTGGGGTCGGCGGGGACCGGCGGCATGGGTGGGCGGCTCCTCGGCGGTCGGCGGTCGCGTGACGCGGGACCGGTCCATGATCGTGGCAACGCGCCGTCCGGGACAGCGATTTAAGGGTGCGCCGCCGGCGCCCGCGGCCCCCCGATCGGTCCCCGGCAGGCCCCCGGTCCGGCCCCCCGCCCCGGTCACGGACAGCGCCGGCCGGCCCGACCCGGCCCCCCGGCCCGGCCCCGACCCGGCTTCGATCCGGCCCCGGCTCGGCCCCCTCGTCCCCCGCTGGTTCCGGTTTGACCCCCGTCCCCGGCGGACCGGCCCGCCGGCGCTCCGCGGGCGGGCCCGGTTCCGACCACCGCACCGGCCGGAACCGGGGCGTATGAGACCCGTCAAGGACGTCCCGGCGGCCGTATGGAGCCCGTCAAGGAGCGTCGAAAACGCGCCATGAGGCGCTTTCCTCGTCAGGTCCGCATGTCCGATCGAATCCCATTCAGGAGTTCGCGATGGCCGACCTGGCCTTCGTCGTCATCACGGTCGCGGTGTTCGCGCTGGTGGCCTTCATCGCCAAGGGGGTGGCGAAGCTGTGACCGCCGAGAACATCGTCGGCCTGATCGTGGCCGTCGCCCTGCTGGGCTACCTCGTCCTCGCCCTCCTCCACCCGGAGAGGTTCTGAGACCGACGATGAGCCCCCAACTCGCCGGTGTGCTCCAGCTCCTCGCGCTGGTCGGCGCGCTGGCCCTGGCATACCGTCCGCTCGGCGACCACATGGCCCGGGTGTACACCTCCGAGCGGCACCTGCGCGTCGAGACGTGGATGTACCGGGCCATCGGGGCCGATCCCGACGCCGGGATGCGCTGGCCCGCCTACCTCCGCGGCGTGCTCGTGTTCTCCGCGGCGGGCCTGCTGCTGCTGTACGGGATGCAGCGCCTGCAGGGTTCGCTGCCCGGTTCGCTCGGCTTCGCCTCCATCGACCCGGACCAGGCGTTCAACACCGCCGCGTCCTTCGTCACCAACACCAACTGGCAGTCCTACGCCGGCGAACAGGCCATGGGCCACGTCGTGCAGACCGGCGGCCTGGCGGTGCAGAACTTCGTCTCGGCCGCGGTCGGCATGGCCGTCGCGGTGGCCCTGGTCCGCGGTTTCGCCCGCACCCGCACCGGCCGCCCCGGTGAGCTGGGCAACTTCTGGGCCGACCTGGTGCGCGGCACCGTCCGCGTCCTGCTGCCGCTGTCGGTGGCCGGCGCCCTGGTCCTGGTGGCCTGCGGCGTCATCCAGAACTTCGCCGGCATCCACCCGGTGGGGCAGTTCGGCGGCGGCACCCAGGAGTGGAACGGCGGCGCGGTGGCCTCCCAGGAGGTCATCAAGGAGCTGGGCACCAACGGCGGCGGCTACTTCAACGCCAACTCCGCCCACCCCTTCGAGAACCCCACGCCCTTCAGCAACCTCTTCGAGATCTTCCTGATCCTGCTCATCCCCACCGCGCTCACCCGCACCTTCGGCCGCATGGTGGGCGACCTCCGGCAGGGCTACGCGATCCTCGGCGCCATGGCGCTGATCTGGGTGGCCTTCGTCTGCCTCATGTGGTGGACGGAGTTCGCCGGCCGCGGGGCCGTGCCGGAGGAGGCCGGCGGCGCGATGGAGGGCAAGGAGCTGCGCTTCGGCATCGGCGCCTCGTCGATCTTCGCGGTCTCCACCACCCTGACCTCCACCGGCGCGGTGGACTCCTTCCACTCCTCCTTCACCGGCTTCGGCGGCGGGATCACCCTGCTGTCCATGATGCTGGGCGAGATCGCGCCCGGCGGTGTCGGCTCCGGCCTCTACGGCATGCTCGTCATGGCCGTCCTGGCGGTGTTCGTCGCCGGCCTGATGGTCGGCCGCACCCCCGAGTACCTCGGCCGGAAGATCGGCACCCGGGAGATCAAGCTGGCCTCCTGCTCCATCCTGGTGACGCCCGCCCTGGCGCTCGGCCTCACCGCCGCCGCGGTGGCGCTGCCCACCCCGGCGGACTCGGTGGCCAACTCCGGCGCGCACGGCTTCTCGGAGATCCTGTACGCCTACACCTCCGGCGCCAACAACAACGGCTCGGCGTTCGCCGGCCTGAACGCCGACACCCCGTGGTTCAACACCACCATCGGCCTGGCGATGCTGCTCGGCCGCTTCCTGCCCATGGTCCTGGTCCTGGCGCTGGCCGGCTCGCTCGCCGGCCGGCGGCCGGTGCCGGCCACGGCGGGCACCCTGCACACCGGGAAACCCCTGTTCACCGGGGTGCTGGTCGGCGCGATCGTGATCATCACCGGGCTGACCTACTTCCCCGCCCTGGCCCTGGGGCCGCTGGCCGAGGGGCTGGCGGCATGACCACCCACCCGACGACGCACGAGGACCCCATGACCACCGCCACCCGGGCCCCCCGCCACGACCTGCCCGGCGGACAGCGGGAGGCCGCCGCCGGCCGGGCCGCCCCGGGCCCGTTCCGCCCCGCCCAGCTGATCGCCTCGCTCCCCGCGGCACTGCGCAAATTCGACCCGCGGGTGATGGCCGCCTCCCCGGTGATGTTCGTGGTCGAGGTCGGTTCGGTGCTCACCACCGTGCTGGCCTGCCTGGACCCGGCCGACGGCTTCGGCTGGCTCATCACCGCCTGGCTCTGGCTGACCGTGCTCTTCGCCAACCTGGCGGAGGCGGTCGCCGAGGGGCGCGGCAAGGCCCAGGCGGACTCGCTGCGCAGGGCCCGGACCGGCACCGTCGCCCGCCGGCTGACCGGCGCCGGGACCGAGGAGCGGGTCCCCGGCACCCGGCTGGGCATCGGCGACCTGGTGGTCTGCGAGGCCGGGGACGTCATCCCCGGCGACGGCGACGTCGTCGAAGGCGTCGCCTCGGTGGACGAGTCGGCCGTCACCGGCGAATCGGCCCCGGTCATCCGCGAGTCCGGCGGCGACCGGTCCGCCGTCACCGGCGGCACCCGGGTGCTCTCCGACCGGATCGTCGTCCGGATCACCACCAGGCCGGGCGAGACCTTCATCGACCGGATGATCCACCTGGTCGAGGGGGCGGACCGGCGGAAGACGCCGAACGAGATCGCGCTGAACATCCTTCTCGCCTCGCTCACCATCGCGTTCCTGCTGGCCGTGGTCACCCTCGAACCGTTCGCGGTGCACGCCGGGGCGGACCGGCAGACCTCGCTCATCGTGCTGACCGCGCTGCTGGTCTGCCTCATCCCCACCACCATCGGCGCGCTGCTCTCCGCGATCGGGATCGCCGGCATGGACCGGCTGGTCCAGCGCAATGTGCTCGCCCTGTCGGGCCGGGCCGTCGAGGCCGCCGGCGACGTCTCCACGCTGCTGCTGGACAAGACCGGCACCATCACCCTGGGCAACCGGCAGGCGGCCGGGTTCGTGCCGGTCGGCGGCGCCACGGCCGCCGAGGTGGCGGCCGCCGCCCGGCTGTCCTCACTCGCCGACGAGACCCCCGAGGGCCGCTCGGTGGTGGTCCTCGCCGAGGAGGAGTACGGGCTGCGGGGCCGCCGGGAGGAACTGACCGGCGCCGTGTGGACCGCCTTCACCGCGCAGACCCGGATGAGCGGTGTGGACCTGGCGGAGCCGGACGGCCGCCGCACCATCCGCAAGGGCGCCACCGCCTCGGTCACCGCCTGGGTAAGGGACCGCGGCGGGCGGGTGGACGGCGACGCCGCCCGGGTCGCCGAGGAGATCTCCCAGGCGGGCGGCACCCCGCTGCTGGTCGCCGTGGACGACGCCGCCGGCGCCCGGGTCCTGGGCGTGATCCACCTCAAGGACGTCGTCAAGCCCGGCATGCCGGAACGGTTCGCCGAGCTGCGCCGGATGGGTATCCGGACGGTCATGATCACCGGCGACAACCCGCTCACCGCCCGGGCGGTCGCCACCGAGGCGGGCGTGGACGACTTCCTCGCCGAGGCCACGCCCGAGGACAAGATGGCCCTGATCAAGCGGGAGCAGGCCGGCGGCAGGCTGGTGGCGATGACCGGCGACGGCACCAACGACGCCCCGGCCCTCGCCCAGGCGGACGTCGGGGTGGCGATGAACACCGGCACCTCGGCCGCCAAGGAGGCCGGGAACATGGTGGACCTGGACTCCGACCCCACCAAGCTCATCGAGATCGTGGAGATCGGCAAGCAGCTGCTCATCACCCGCGGCTCGCTGACCACCTTCTCCCTCGCCAACGACGTGGCGAAGTACTTCGCGATCATCCCGGCGGTCTTCACGGCCGCGTACCCGTCCCTGGACCGGCTCGACATCATGGGCCTGGCATCGCCGGAGTCGGCGATCCTCTCCGCCGTCGTCTTCAACGCGCTGGTCATCGTGGCGCTCGTGCCGCTCGCCCTGAAGGGGGTGCGGTACCGCCCGGCCGGCGCCGACCGGATGCTCCGCCGCAACCTGGGCGTCTACGGCCTCGGTGGCCTGATCGCCCCGTTCGCCGGCATCAAACTCATCGACCTGCTCGTCTCCACCGTCCCCGGGATCGGATGACCGCCATGAAGAACTCCGTGACCGCTCTCGTCCGGATGCCCGTGGCCGGGCTGCGCGCCCTGCTCGTGCTCACCCTGCTCACCGGCGTGCTCTACCCGCTCGCCGTCACCGGTGTTGCCCAGACCCTCTTCCCCGGCCGGGCCAACGGGTCCGAGATCACCGTGGACGGCCGGGTCGTCGGCTCCCGCCTCATCGGCCAGACCTACACCCTGCCGCCGGGGGAGCCCGGGAAGCCGGGGAAGGCCCCCGCACCGGACCTGCGGTGGTTCCAGCCCCGCCCGTCCCACGGGCTCGGCACCAACAGCGTCAACACCCGGTACCGGCTGCTGGTCTCCGGCGCGACCAACCGGTCCGCCGACAGCGCCGAGCTGCTCCGCTCGGTACGGGAGGCCAAGGCGGCCGTGGTCCGGGACAACTCCACCGCGGACCACCGGATCGACCCCGCGGACGTGCCGGCCGACGCCGTCACCTCCTCCGGGTCCGGGCTGGACCCGCACATCTCGCCCGCCTACGCCCGGCTCCAGGCGCACCGCGTCGCCGAACGCAACCACCTCGGCGTGGCGCGGGTGAACCGGCTGATCCGCGACCACACCGAGGGCCGCACCCTCGGCTTCATCGGGGAACCGCGCGTCAACGTCCTGGAGCTCAACCTCGCGCTCGCCGAGCTGACCGGGGACTGACCGACCCCCGGCCGGGCCCCGCCGAGGTGCGCCGGGCCGGGCCCCGCGACCCGGCGGAGGCCCCCGTACCGTCGGCGGCCCGCGGAGGTGACCGGCGGCACGGACCTCCGGCGGGCCGGCGCCCCCGCCGGGACGCGGCGTGAAGCTGCTCCCCGGCGGTCCGCGAGAGACGATGGAAGCGGCGTCGGAAGGAGCAGCCGGATGGGCGAGACCGGTGGATTCCCGGCCGGCCCGGGGCCGGCCGAGGACGGCGCGGCCGGCGGGCCGGACGGCACGGCAGCCGGCCCGTGGGGCGCGGCAGCCGGCCCGACGGGCCCGCCGGGTGGCCTGGACGGGGTGGCGGGCGGCCCGGAGGGGGCCGCCCCGCCCGGCGGCCTGCTGGACCTGCTGGGCGTGGCCGCGGTGGTGCTCGACGCGCGCGGCCGGATCGTGCTGTGGAGCCCCCAGGCCGAGCGGCTGCTCGGGCACAGCGCCGCCGAGGCGCTGGGCCGGCCCGCGGTGCGGCTGTTGGTCGCCGAGGACCACCTGGACGCGGCGCTGACCCTGTTCGACCGGGTGATGGAGACCGGGGAGAGCTGGGCCGGGGTCTTCCCGATCCGGCTCAAGGGCGGCGGCGACCGGCTGCTGGAACTCCGGGCCATGCGGCTCACCGACGACCTCGGTGACCCCTATGCCCTGGGCCTCGCCTCCGACCGGGCGACCCTGCGCGCCGTGGAGCGGGACCTGGCCCTGTCGGTCCGGCTGGTGGAGCAGTCCCCGATCGGCGTCGCGGTGCTCGACAACGACCTGCGGTACGTGACCGTCAACCCGGCGCTGGTCGCGCTGGACGGCATCAGCGCCGAGGGGCACACGGGCCGCCGGGCCGGCGAGGTGCTGCAATCGGCCGAGGCCCGGAACGTCGAGCGGCTGATGCGGCAGGTCCTCGCCTCCGGCGAACCGGTCCTGGACCGGGAGGTGGTCGGCCGCACCCCCGCCCACCCGGACACCGATCACGCCTGGTCGGTGTCGCTGTACCGGCTGGAGGGCGCCGACGGCCGGGTCCTCGGTCTGGCCGCCTCCGTCATCGACGTCACCGACCGCCACCGCGCCGCCGCCCAGGCCGAGCAGGCCCGCCACCGGCTGGCCGTGGTGGCCGACGCCTCGGTGCGCATCGGCACCACCCTGGACCTGGAGCGGACCGCCCGCGAACTGGCCGAGGTGGCGGTGCCGGAACTCGGCGACGTGGCGGCGGTCGACGTCCTGGACTCGGTGCTGGACGGCCGGCCGCACCAGGTGCCGTCCGACGGGCCCGCCACGTTTCGGGCGCTGGCCGTGGTCTCCGCCTACCCCACGGTCGCGGTGCGCGCCGCCGACCCGCCTGGCGAGACCGCCCGCTACGCCGCCGACCGGCTGGTCACCCGCTGTGTCAGCACCGCCCGGCCGGTGATCGTGGCCCGGACCGGTCCCGAGGACCTGACGGCCATCGCCCGCGACCGCCACGCCGCCGGGCTGCTGGCCGAGGCCGGGGTCCACTCCTACCTCGCGGTGCCGCTGATCGCCCGGGGAGAGGTGCTCGGCGCGCTGGACCTCAAGCGGGCCCGCAACCCGCAGCCCTTCGGCGAGGACGACACCCTGCTCGCCTGCGAGCTGGCGGCGCGCGCCGCGGTGAGCATCGACAACGCCCGCTGGTACCGCCGGCAGCACGACATCGCCCTCACCCTGCAGCGCAGCATGCTCCCCGAACCGCCCCGCGGACGTCCCTGGCTGGACGTCGCCGCCCGCTACCAGCCGGCCGGGGCGGGCAGCGAGGTCGGCGGCGACTGGTTCGACGTCATCCACCTGCCCGGCGAGCGCACCGCGCTGGTGGTGGGCGATGTCATGGGCAGCGGGGTGAACGCCGCCACCACCATGGGCCGGCTGCGGATCGCCACCCGGACCCTGACCATGCTCGGACTCGACCCGGCCGACGTCCTCGCCCGCCTGGACGAGATCACCTCCGGGCTCGACCCGTACTTCGCCACCTGTGTGTACGCCGTCCACGACGCGCGCCGCGGGCAGTGCTGCACCGCCACCGCCGGGCACCTGCCCCCGGCCGTGGTGCGCGCCGACGGCACCCCGCGCCTGCTCGACCTGCCGGCCGGCGCGCCGCTGGGCGCGGGCGGACCCGCCTACCGGGCGGTCACCGTGCCGCTCGACCCCGGTGACCGGCTGGTGCTGTACACCGACGGCCTGGTGGAGACCCGCACCGACGACATCGACGACCGGCTGCGGTTGCTGCTGGACCTGCTGCGCCCCGCGGACCCGTCGCTGGAGGCCACCTGCGACCGGCTGCTGCGGACGCTGCGCCACCCGGAGAACCACGACGACGTCGCACTGCTCATCGCCGCCCCGTCCTGAGCCCTCAGGCCCCTGGCCCGTCCCTGCCCCGCCCGTCCTGACGCCCGGCCCCGGCCCGGCCCGTCCTGACGCCCCGGCCCCGACGTCCCGTGCCGCCCGGCCCGTGCCGACGCCCCGGCCCCGTCCTGAGCCGGATGCCCCGGGCCGTCCCGCCGCGGTGCCGCGGCCGCGCCCCGTCCCGGATGCCGGAATGTGGCCAGGGTCCCTGTCGAGTGCGGCCCGCTCACGAGATATCTTGATGTCGAGCAATGTTACAGACGTGGAGCGGAGCACCCGGTGACTGACTCGACCATCATCTACACCCACACTGACGAGGCCCCGGCCCTGGCGACGTACTCGTTCCTGCCCGTGGTCCAGGCGTACGCCTCGACGGCCGGGGTCACTGTGGAGACCCGTGACATCTCGCTCGCGGGCCGGATCATCGCCAGCTTCCCCGAGCACCTCCGTGAGGACCAGCGCATCGACGACGCGCTCGCCGAGCTCGGTGAACTGGCCAAGACCCCCGCCGCCAACATCATCAAGCTGCCCAACATCTCGGCCTCGATCCCGCAGCTGAAGGCGGCGATCGCGGAGCTGCAGGAGCAGGGCTACGCGCTGCCGGACTACCCGGACGACCCCAAGACCGACGAGGAGCGGGAGATCCGGGCGCGTTACGACAAGGTCAAGGGCAGCGCCGTGAACCCGGTGCTGCGCGAGGGCAACTCCGACCGCCGCGCCCCCGCCTCGGTGAAGAACTACGCCAAGACCCACCCGCACCGCATGGGCGCCTGGAGCTCCGACTCCCGGACCAACGTCGCCACCATGGGCGCCGACGACTTCCGCTCCACGGAGAAGTCCGCGGTCGTCGCGGAGGACGGCGCGCTGCGGATCGAGCTCAAGGGTGACGACGGCTCCACCACCGTGCTCCGCGAGTCGGTGCCGGTGCTCGCCGGCGAGGTCGTGGACGCCTCCGTGATGCGCGTCGCGGCGCTGCGCGAGTTCCTCACCGCCCAGGTCGCCCGCGCCAAGGCCGAGGGCGTGCTGTTCTCGGTGCACCTGAAGGCCACCATGATGAAGGTCTCCGACCCCATCATCTTCGGCCACGTGGTGCGCGCGTTCTTCCCGAAGACCTTCGCCACGTACGGCGAGGCGCTGGCCGCGGCCGGACTCACCCCGAACGACGGCCTCGGCGGCATCTTCAAGGGCCTGGAGTCGCTGCCCCAGGGCGCCGAGATCAAGGCGTCCTTCGACGCCGAGCTCGCCGAGGGCCCCGAGCTGGCGATGGTGGACTCCGACCGCGGCATCACCAACCTGCACGTGCCCAGCGACGTCATCGTGGACGCCTCGATGCCGGCCATGATCCGCACCTCCGGCCACATGTGGGGCCCGGACGGCCAGGAGGCCGACACCCTCGCGGTCCTGCCGGACAGCAGCTACGCCGGCATCTACCAGGTGGTCATCGACGACTGCCGCGCCAACGGCGCCTTCGACCCGGCCACCATGGGCTCGGTGCCCAACGTGGGCCTGATGGCGCAGAAGGCCGAGGAGTACGGCAGCCACGACAAGACCTTCGAGATCCCGGTCACCGGCACCGTGCGCGTGGTGGACGCGAACGGCGACGCGGTGCTGGAGCAGGCCGTGAGCGCCGGCGACATCTTCCGGATGTGCCAGACCAAGGACGCGCCGATCAAGGACTGGGTCAAGCTCGCCGTGACCCGCGCCCGTGCCACCGGCGACCCGGCGGTCTTCTGGCTCGACGAGAACCGCGCGCACGACGCCAACCTCATCGAGAAGGTCCGCGCCTACCTGCCCGAGCACGACACCGAGGGCCTGCAGATCGAGATCATGGCCCCGGTGGACGCGATCGCGTTCTCCCTGGACCGCATCCGCAAGGGCCTGAACACCATCTCGGTCACCGGCAACGTGCTCCGGGACTACCTGACCGACCTCTTCCCGATCCTGGAGCTGGGCACGAGCGCCAAGATGCTCTCGGTCGTCCCGCTGATGAACGGCGGCGGCCTGTTCGAGACCGGCGCCGGCGGCTCCGCGCCCAAGCACGTGCAGCAGCTGGTCAAGGAGAACTACCTGCGCTGGGACAGCCTCGGCGAGTTCCTCGCGCTGGCGGTCAGCTTCGAGCACCTGGCGCAGACCACCGGCAACGCGCGGGCCCAGATCCTCGCCGACACCCTGGACCGCGCCACCGCGACCTTCCTCAACGAGGACAAGTCGCCGAGCCGCCGCCTGGGCGGGATCGACAACCGCGGCAGCCACTTCTACCTCGCCCTGTACTGGGCGCAGGAGCTGGCCCGGCAGACCGACGACGCGCAGCTCGCGGAGGCGTTCAAGCCGCTGGCCGAGACGCTGACCGAGCAGGAGAAGACCATCGTCGAGGAGCTGATCGCGGTGCAGGGCTCGCCGGCCGAGATCGGCGGTTACTACCAGCCCGACCCGGCCAAGGCCGCGTCGGTGATGCGCCCGTCCGCGACCTTCAACCAGGCGCTGGCGACCCTCGCCTGACGGTTCCCGTCCGCGTTCCCACCGCCCCGGCCGGCACCCCCGGCCGGGGCGGTGTGCGTTCTCCCGGACGGCCCGGCCCCGGCGGCCCCGTCCGGACGGCGTCGCCGCTCCCCGGGCGAGGCCGTCCGGACGGCCTCGCCGGAACGGCAGCCGCTGCCCCGGCGTCACCGTTCCGGGCCGGGGACCGGTCCGCCCGCTCGGCGCCGTCCCGGTCCGGGGGCCGGGACGAAGCGGTGGGCGGGGAATCCTCCGGCGAGCCCGGTGGCCGTGCGGCGAGCCAGGCGGTGCCGGTGCCGTGGACCGCGAGTCACGGTCGGACCGACGACAGACTTCTGATATGGGTTGGTTTGGCATGCTTTGTGGCTCGGGGTGGGTGGTCTCGCGGCGGTCCGCTCGGTCTCCATCGAGCCGCCCGGTGGTCCACCGCCGGGCCCGTCCCCCCCCACGGAGGTTCGAGTTGAAGCGCAGAAGTGTACGGACCCGCGGTGCGGTCACCGCCGGCGCCGGCCTGGTGATGCTGGCCGCCGCCGCCCTCGCCCTGCCCAGCGCCAGTGCCGCTCCGGGCGACGACATCCCCGATCCCATGACGGCCGTGAACGCCGGTCAGCTGGCCACCACCCTCGACGACGACCTCGGGTCCGCAACGGCCGGCTCGTACTACGACCCCCAGGAGCGGGCGCTGGTGGTCAACGTGACGGACGAGGAGACGGCGGACCGGGTCCGGGAGGCCGGTGGCCGCCCCCGGGTGGTCAAACACTCCCTGGCCTCCCTCGACGAGGCCCGCGCGACACTGAAGGACCAGGCCGCCATCCCCGGCACCGCCTGGGCGATGGACCCCCGGACCAACCAGGTGGTGGTCACCGCCGACTCCTCGGTCACCGCCGAGAACATGCGGCGGCTGGACACGGTGGTCTCCTCGCTCGGCGACCGGGCCACGGTCCGCCGGTCGGCGGGCACGCTGCGGCCGCTGATCGCCGGCGGGGACGCCATCTGGGGCGCCCAGGCCCGCTGCTCCCTGGGGTTCAACGTCCTCCAGGACGGCGAGCCGTACTTCCTGACGGCAGGTCACTGCACCCAGCTGGTGGAGAGCTGGTCGGACGCCCGCGGCGGCTCGGAGGTCGCCCTGACCGAGGCCAGCAGCTTCCCCGGGGACGACTACGGCCTCGCCCGGTACACCGCCGACATCGCCCACCCCAGCGCGGTCAACCTCTACAACGGCGGCGTCCAGGAGATCAGCGAGGTCGGTACGGCGATCGTGGGCCAGCAGGTGCGGCGCAGCGGCAGCACCACCGGGCTCCACGAGGGGGTGGTCACCGCGGTCAACGCCACCGTCAACTACGCCGAGGGCACTGTGGAGGGCCTGATCGCGACCACCGTCTGCGCCGAGGCCGGCGACAGCGGTGGCCCGCTCTTCGCCGGGAACACCGGGCTGGGACTGACCTCCGGCGGCAGCGGCGACTGCACCTCCGGCGGGGAGACCTTCTACCAGCCGCTCACCGAGGCGCTGGAGGCCACCGGCACCGAGCTGGGCTGACGCCGGGCGGCGGCCGGTGCGGTCGCCGGGAGGCCGCCGCCCGCCGCGGCGCGGAGCCGGCCCCTGCCGCGGCGGCGGGGCGGAACGGATGCCCGGCCCGCCGGTACGGACGCCGGGGGCGCCCGGTGTGCCGGGTGAGGCGCCGGCCGCCGGGCGCTCCGTGCGCGCCGACCGCCCCCGGTGCGTACGGGGCCCGGTACGGGTGCGTACGAGGGGCCCGGCCCCCGGGCGGGGCCGGCCGGGACGGCAGCCGGGGGCGGCCGCCGGGGAGGGGCGGCGTCACCGCCGGCTGCCGGCCCAGCCTCGCGTACCGGGACGGTCGGGGTCCGGCGGAGGTCGGGGCCCGGGGCGCCGGCCGGGGTCAGAGCTGGAGGCCGCCCAGCCGCCCCTCCAGCAGGACCAGCAGCTCCGAGAGGTGCTCGGACAGATCCGACCGGCGCCGGTCGTCCAGCCCCGCCAGCAGACTGGATTCGTACGCCAGCTGGCGCGGCAGCAGCCGGTCGATCAGCTCCCGGCCGGCGTCGGTGAGCGACAGATGCGAGACCCGGCGGTCGCGGGCGTCGGGGTGCCGGGCCACCAGGCCGCGTTCCTCCAGGCCGCGCAGCCGCTTGGTGACGGCGGCGCCCGAGGCGAAGGTCTCCCGGGCCAGCTGACCGGGCGTCAGCTCACGGCCGGTGCGGCGCAGGGTCCCCAGGATGTCGAACTCCGGGCGGGAGAGCCCCTCGTGCACCAAGGGGGCGTCGGCGGCCTGCTGGAGGAGTGCCGCGCAGCGGTTGAGCCGGCCGATGAGACCCATCGGCCCGGTGTCCAGGCCGGGATGGACCTGCTGCCACTGCCGCTCCACGCGTGCGACGATGTCCTCGGCCACCTCGGGTCTCCTCTCCGCCGGTGTCTCCGGCGCGCCTCAGCCCCATTCTGCCGCCCGGCGGTCGGCGGGACGCCGCCGGACCAACTGGGCGAGCAGCCGGTGTCCCTCCCGCTCGGCGGCGGCCGCCCGCTCCTGCGTACCGGCAGGTTGCCACCACTCGCCGGAGGCCACCTCGACCGCCTCCCGCAACTCCACCAGCGACGTCCGCAGCCGGTCGCCGACGGGGCCGGCGCCCGGTCCGGCGGCCGGTTCCGGAGCCGGTGCGGCGAGCGTCCGCCGGGCCTCGGCCATGGCGTCCTCCGCCGCCCGCAGCGCCGCCTCCGCGCGGCCGGTGGCCCGCCGGTTGGTGATCACGCAGCAGGCCAGCAGGCCCAGCCCGGCGCCCAGCAGGGTGTCGGTCCAGCGGGCGCCGATCAGCTCCCCGGCCGGGTGGCTGCCGCCGAACTCGGTGAGCAGCAGCGCCATCGGGGTGACGCAGACGCTGCCCAGCCAGTAGTTGCGGGTGATCAGCGCCTCGGCGCCGATCTGACAGGCCAGGACGAGCAGCACCATGGCCGCCGCCCCGGTGTGGACGACCGGCAGCAGTGCGGCGAACACCACCAGCCCCAGCAGGTTGCCCAGGGTGCGCTGCACCGCCCGCTGCCAGGACAGGCTGGTGTTCGCCTGGTGGATGGACGCGGCGGTGACCACGGCCCAGTAGGGACGGCTGACACCGGCGGCGATGGACACCCAGCCGGCGAGCGCGCAGCCGGCGGCCACCCGGGCCCCGACCGGCAGCAGGGGCGAGCCGGGGGCGAACGCGGCCGCGATCCGGCGGGCACCGGCCCGCGCCCGGCGCCCGGGCCCCTGCCGGGGTGCCGGTGACGCGGACGGCGCGGAGCCGGCCCGCTCGACGGCCACCCCCGCGAGTTCGGCCGCCTGCGCGGCGGTGAGCGCGACCCGGGGCAGCGGCCGCCCGCTGCGCAGGTCGCGGGCCCAGCCGGTGTACCGCTCCGCCTCGGCCGCCGGGTCGCCGACCTCGGCGGCGAGCGCCGACTCGGCGCGCACCAGCAGCCGCGCCAGACCCGTCCGGACCCGTGCGGCGGAGCCCCGCCCGGCCGCCCCCGGGCGGCGGCCGGGCCGTGCACCCGTACGGCGCGGCGCCGACCGCAGCGTGTGCCAGGCGGCGTTCACCGCGGCCGCGGTGGCGTGCCGCGCCCCGGCGTCGGCCGGGGCGCGCAGCAGGCCCGCCGCCGCCTCCAGCGCCCGGGCGACGGCGATACGCTCCGGCCCGTGCGGGCGCACCGCGGCCGGTGCCATGCACACCAGCCAGGCGAACGCGCCGCAGGCCGCCGCGAGCAGCAGGTGCCCGGGGACCTCGGCGGGACGCTGGGGCACGAAGAACGCCGAGGCGGCGATGAACGTGAAGATCAGGTTGCCCGGCGGGCCGATCCGGGTCGCGTCACAGACGACCTTGTGGACGGCCGCCAGCAGCGCCGCGAGGAGTACCAGCACCGGTGCCGAGCGGGTCCAGCAGGCGGCGGTGAGCGCGAGCCCCAGACCGGCGACCATGCCCAGCACCACCCAGAACAGGGCGCGGGCCCGGGCCGCGTAGGGCAGCCCGTGCCCGTAGAGCGCGCACATCGCCCCGGCGGAGGTGTACAGCGCCAGATCGAGGCGGTCCGCGGCGAGCAGGGAGAGGTTCGGGACCGCGAGTGAGAAGGCCGCGCTGAACGCGGGCTTGCGCCAGATGTCCACGGCCTTCCCGAGCCGCACGGTGCGACGCAGGGAAGGCGGCCGGACGGGACCGCCCGGCCGCTTCCCGGGGGCTTCGGGGTGCTTCGGCATACCAGAAGGTTAGCAAGTGTTTTACTGGTGAAATACCGGAGTGGTGCCGGTCCGGTCTCCGGCGTCGCCCCGGCGTGGTGCCGGTCCGGTCTCCGGCGCCGCCCCGGCGACCCCGGCCGTTCCCGCGATCCGGCCGTTCCGGTCGTCGGCCGCCCCGCCCCGGTGGCCCGGCCGTTCCCGTCTCCGGCGCCGCCGCCGGTGGCGCCGCCGGCGCGGGTGTCGCGTGGCGAGGCCACCTCCGCCGGCGCGGAGGTGGCCCGCATCACCCGGCGAGACGCTCCGCCAGCCGGTCCACGAAGGCTCCCTGCGCCGCCACGACCAGCTCCCGCGCCCGGTCCAGGTCCCACCAGGCGACCCGGTCCACCTCCGGGAACCGCCGCAGCCGGCCCGAGCCGCGCGGCCACTCCATCTCGAAGGTGCCCGGGACCACCCGGTCCGGGTCCAGGTCACCGGCCACCGCCCAGACCGTCACCTCCTTGCCGCCGGACTGCCGGACCGAGCCGAGGGGGAGCAGCGGGCCGTCCGGGGGCGGCAGGCCCAGCTCCTCCGCGAACTCCCGGCGGGCGGCGGCCTCCGGCTCCTCCGCACCCGGTTCGTACTCGCCCTTCGGCACCGACCAGGCGCGGGCGTCCCTGCCGGCCCAGTACGGACCGCCCATGTGTCCCAGCAGGACCTCCGGGCCGCTGCCCGGGCGCTGCCGGAACAGCAGGATCCCGGCGCTGTGCTTTCCCGTCACCCGTCGAGTCTGCCCCCGTGGGGCAGGACACCGCAGCGCAGGAAATATGACGGTTCGGGGGGATACTGGTGGTGAAACCGCTGCGGAAGTCCAGGCGCCGGGGCCGGCCAGGGGAACGAGGCGAGGCGAGGCAAGGACAGGGCCATGAGCGAAATGGGCGACGAGGTCTACCAGCCGGACGACTCCGAGGTGCAGGACGACGAGGGGCTCCTGGAACCGGAGGACACCCTCATCGACCGGGGCCTGGAATCCGCCTTCGACGAGGGCTACTCGCCCCCCGAACGGCCGCTGGGGGTGGAGAGCTGGGGAACCACGGCGGCCGAGCAGCACGCCCGGCAGCCACTGGAGAAGCGGCTGGCGGACGAGCTGCCCGAGGTGCGGCCGCCGGAGGGTGACGGCATCGGCGACCAGCCGTGGGGGGAGGGGGAGCCGCTGGACGGCGAGGTGGGCGCGGAGCGGGCCGGGCGCCTGGTCGCCCCCGACGAGGGCGCGCACCCGGACACCGAGAAGGACCTCGTCGGCCGCGATGTGGGCATCGACGGCGCGGCGGCCTCGGCGGAGGAGGCGGCGGTCCACATCGTGCCCGGGACCGAGGCCGGCTAGGGGTTGTCCGACAAATGATCACCTGGCTGGTCCGCGGAGCCGGAGGATCAGCGAGGCCAGGACGATTCCGGCGCGGTAGCGGTGGGCGAGCTTGACGAACCTGGTGGCGATCGCGCGCAACTGCGATGGTTGACCGATTGGCGACTGGCCAGCACAGTCGGGACAACGTTGCTGGTCACATATGGTGACGGGGTGAACGAGAGCCTGCCTGCCGACGTAGCCGGCGTGCTCACAGCAGTCCTGAACACGGACAGTCCGGTTCATGTCGCGCTCCGAAGACAGATTCCGCACCTCAGCGTGCGAGCGCGCTGCACGTGCGGGTGCGGCACCGCCTACTTCGAGCTTGACACCGGCGAAGCGGAGCCCGCACCGACTGGCTCCAGCACGGTCGTGGCTGCCGAAGCGCAGCTCGTCACCGAGTCTGGCGAGTGCCCCGGTGAGATCCTGGTCTTCACGCAGAGCGGCTACCTGTCGTGGCTGGAAGTCTGTTCATGGAGCGACGACGTCGAGGTGACCCTGGACGCCGCGCGTCACTGGCTGCGGACACGCTCGTGATCTCGAACGGCCGGAGTCCAGCAGGCTCCGCGACATGAGCAGCGCGTCCTCGGAGGGGTCGTCGATGCGGTCGCCGTTCCCGCTGTCAGCGCCGTAGTACTGAGCCCCCATCGTTGTCTCTCCCTCATCCTGTCGGCCCTGGCCGTGGTCAGCATGCCACGCGTCGTGCACCGGATTCCCCGCTTCCGCAGGCAGGCCCGGTTGGCCCGGGACCGGAACGGCAGGCCGGCCAATGGGTGCAGGTGCCCGGCGAATCCGGCCTCCGCCCCGGCGGGCGCTGCCGAAGGTCACGGCGTCGGATGCCCGTGGCCGGACACGGGTGTCAGCTGCTCGTCCGCCCACTCGGCGAAGGTGGTGAGCGGGATGCCCAGTTCCTGGGCGAAGGCGGGCCGGGCGGGCTGGAGGACCATGTTGTTCCACTCGTGTCCGGCTCCCCACGTCGGCATGCCCGCGTCGAGGGCCTCCTGCAGGCCCATGGAAGGCGCGGTCACCGGCACGCCCCAGGCGGCGGACAAGGTCTGCGCGATCTGTTCCATCGTGCGCAGGTCACCGGCCAGTTCCAGTTCCACCCGGTGGAACCGGTCGGGGTCTTCGAGGGCGTGTGCCGCGGCGGTGCCGATGTCCCGCACGGCCACCAGGGCCAGTTCGGTATCCGGTTTCAGTACCGTCAGCAGGCCGCCGCGGGGCCCCCGGGGCGCCAGCAGGGGCAGGTTCTCCATGAAGAAGGCGGGCTTGATCACCGTCCAGCGGGCGAAACCCGCGGCGCGTACCGCCTCCATGATCGCCTGCTTGGTGTGGAAGTAGTCGGCCATCGCTGCCCAGCGGCCTTCGGCCCAACCGGGGGCCTGGGTGTGCTCACCGACTCCGCTGGTCGAGGACTGCACGAACTGCCGCACGCCCTCGGCCTTCGCGGCATCCACGAGGTTGGTGGCCTGGGTGAGCTCGCCCGCGAAGTCCACAGCGGTCTCGGTCATCGGCGGCATCTGCACGGAGAACACGGCGCGGACCCCCTCGACCGCCGGGCCGAGGGTGGCCCGGTCGGAGAGGTCCGCCCGCACCAGCTCGGCGCCCAGCGCCTCGATCGCCCGTGCGGGCTTCGACCACGGATCGCGTACGAGTGCACGTACGGGCACCCCGGCGGCCAGGAGCGCGCGAGCTGTGGCCCCGCCTTGCCGGCCGGTGGCTCCGGTGACCAGGACGGTATCGCTGTCGACGGGCATGGCCGCTGCTCCTCACGGACCGGAGAAGGAAAACGGCGGGGCCCGCCGTTTTCCCTGCCGCTACGATATGGCGGGGTCCGCCGTTTAGCAATGGGGAGATCATGACCGGCCAACGCTCAGACGCCCGACGCAATTACCGACGCATCCTCGCCGCCGCCGAAGCCGAGGTCGCCGCACACGGTGCCGACGCATCCCAGGAGCAGATCGCCCGGGCCGCGGGCGTCGGATCGGCGACCCTGCGCCGCCACTTCCCCACCCGCCGGGCCCTTCTCGAAGCCGTCTTCCAGGAGCGCATCGAAGTCCTGTGCGAGCACGCCCACCGGCTGAGTGCGGCCGAGGACAGCCGCACCGCACTCCTGGAGTGGCTCCGCGCCCTCGTCGACTACGCGGTCTCGGCCCGCGGATTCGCCGACACCCTCAGCTACGAGCCCCCCACCGAAGAGCCCTCCCCGCACTCCTGCGGAAGCAGAATCGAGGCGGCCGGGAATCCCCTGCTTCAGCGAGCCGTCCGGGACCAGGCGGTCGCACCGCATGTCACTTTCCACGACCTGCTGACCCTCGCTGTCGGCATCGCCCTGGCGACCGAGCATCACCAGGACCCCGTCACCCAGGCCGGCCGCCTCTTCCGCCTCGCCGTGGAAGGATTCAGCCCCGAACACGGCATCCCTGGGATGCCCAGGAACTCCGGCTCTGCGGCGCCGGTGACGGAGAGCCTGCCGACGGGCGGGGCCGCCTGCTGATCACCCTCGTCATCGTCAGCAGTCTCAGACCTCCGATCGGCGGGTTCGGCCTCCTCGGTTGCCTCGTCCGCCACCGCAGATCCACCCGGTCATGGCGGGGTCAGGCGGCGGTAGGGGCGCCGGCGACGCGGCGGTCGCCGCCGTTGCGCTCCTGCCAGAGGCGGTAGACCTCGACCGCGGCGTCGCGGGGCTCGTGGCGCATGGGCAGGCGCCGCTCGTCCCACGGCTTGGCGAACTCCTCGTAGAAGGTGTCCAGCTCGAAGTACTTGCGGTCGTCGACGTAGTGGGGCTCGTAGGCGTCGCGGGTGGTGAGGAAGACGACCTCGTCCGGCGAGCAGTAGTACAGCGAGCCCAGGCACATCGGGCAGGGGTGGGCGAGGACGTAGATGGTGGTGCCGGTCAGGTGCTCGGTGCCCAGCCTCACGCACGCCTCGCGGATGGCGAGGATCTCGGCGTGGGCGGTGGGGTCGCTGGTCTGGGCGACCTTGTTCGCGCTCTCGGCGAGGACCTCGCCGTCCTTGACGATGACGGTCGCGAAGGGCCGGCCGCCCTCGGCGACGTTCTGCCGGGCGAGGTCGATGGTGCGCTGCACGAAGTCCATGGGTTCCCTCCGGGAAGGGGCTGCGTCGGGTGGGGCTGCGGGCGGGGCGGGCCGGATGCTGCGGCCCGCCCCACCGGTGGAGGCGGTGCCCCGGATTCAGAAGGGCTTGGTCGGCAGGTACTTGCCGTCCAGGGTGATGACGGCGCGCTCGCCGCCCTCGGGGTCGGCGACCTTCTTCACGTCCAGCTTGAAGTTGATCGCGGAGATGATGCCGTCACCGAACTGCTCGTGGACCAGGGCCTTGAGGGTGGTGCCGTAGACCTGGAGCATCTCGTAGAAGCGGTAGATGGTCGGGTCGGTGGGGATGCCGCCGGGGATCGAGCCGCGGGTGGGGATGGTCTGCAGGAGCATCACCGCGTCCTCGTCCAGGCCGAGCAGCTCGGCGACGGCCTTGGCGGACGCCTCCGGGAGGGCGTGCTGGCCCAGGACGGCGGCGGTGGTGAAAGCGACCGAGAGGCCGGCGGCGTCGGCGATCTGCTCCCAGGTGAGGTCCTTACGGATCTTGGCCTCGACAGCGGCATTGGCCAGAGCCTCGCGAGCGGTGGGATCGAACTGGGCGTGCACCATGACAGGAGCTCCTTCTACGGTGGTGCCGGTCCTCAAGGGGAGGGTGGGCCGGCAGGTTCTCGGGTGGGGGGCGGTCCCGGCGTGCCACGTCGCGGGCCGGGACCTGTCAACGCCTCCGGGCAGGGTCCGGGGCGGATCGGGGCCGGGGCCCGGTCAGGCGGCGAGGGCGGTGCCCGCGCCGGTGACGTCGAGTGCTTCGACGCCTCCGGTGGCGATGTCGAAGACCCAGCCGTGCAGCGTCACCTTCCTCTCCGCCAGCGCCCGGGCGACGGAGGGGTGGGTGGTCAGGTTGGTCAGCTGCGCCGAGACGTTCCGGCGGACCAGCGCGCCGACCTTCTCGGGGCCTGCCGCCATGCCGGCGGTGCGGGCCACGGCGGCGTCCGCGTGCCGCAGCCACTCCGCGACCGTCGGCGCGCCGGTAAGGTCGTGGCCTTCTGCCAGGGCGGTCATCGCGCCGCAGGCGGAGTGACCGCACACCACGATGTCGCGCACGCCCAGCACGGCGACGGCGTACTCGATGCTGGCCGTCACCCCGTTGGCGCCGGGGGCGTAGGCGGGGACGAGGTTTCCGGCGGTGCGGATGACGAAGAGCTCACCCGGCTCGCCCTGGGTGATCAGCTCCGGTACGACACGGGCGTCCGAGCAGCCGATGAACAGCGCGTGCGGCGTGTGGTGGGCGGCGAGGTGGGTGAAGAGGTCCGCCTTGGCCGGAAAGACATCGCGCTGGAACCGCGCGACGCCCTCGGTGAGGTCCTGCATGGGTCACTCCCTCCGTTAGCCGTCCGGCCTCGGGGGCCGACGAGTTCCACCATGCACGACCTGCATCTATAGTGTCCAAGAGCTGCTGACCATGGCCCCTATAGATCTCATCTATAGTGTGTTTTTATGGCCGCCCTGGAACTGCGTCACCTGCGCTACCTGCTCGCCGTCGCGGAACACGGCAGCTTCACCCGCGCCGCCGAGGAGCTGCACATCTCCCAGCCCACCCTCTCCCAGCAGGTCAGACAGCTGGAGCGCACCCTGGGCGTGCAGCTTCTCGACCGCACCGGTCGCACCGTACGGCCCAGCGACGCCGGCGCCGTCTACATCGAGCACGCCCACCGGGCCCTGCGCGACCTGGCCGCCGCCGAACGGGCCGTCCACGACGTCCAGGACCTCTCCCGTGGCCACCTCCGCCTCGCGGTCACGCCGACGTTCACCGCCTACCTCATCGGCCCGGTCGTCGCCGAGTTCCATGCCCGTCACCCGGGCATCACGCTGACCCTCACCGAAGCGGCTCAGGACCGCATCGAAGCCGGCCTGGCCGGTGACGAGGTCGACCTCGGCATCGCCTTCACCGCGCCCCATCTGCCCGGCATCGCCGCCACACCGCTGTTCACCGAGACCCTCAGCCTCGTCACCGCGGCACAGCACGTCCCTGCCGCCGGCCGTCGGCCCATGCCGGTCCAGGATCTCGATCGGCAGCACCTGGCCCTGCTCAGCGGTGACTTCGCCACCCGCGGCCATATCGACGCCTACTTCACCCGCCACCGGGTCCATCCGCGCATCACCGTGGAAGCCAACTCCATCCAGGCCCTCACCGAGATCGTCCAGCGCACCGGTCTGGCCACCGTCCTGCCCGACGCCATCACCCACGACCACGTCGCAACCCGCGCCTACACCCCCGCCTGAAGCGTCACGGCACCACGACACCGGCCCCGCCCGCGCCAGCGGCGGGCGGGGCCAGTGACCGCTCCGGGCTGCGGCTGTCCGGTCCGGCGCCGTGCAGCGTGCCGCCCGTGAGTACCGTCGTCGATCCGGCCGTGCCCGGACCGGCCCCGCCCGGAGCCGGTCCGGGCACGGCACGCCGCCCGGTTGGATCCGGCCCGCCGGTCCGCCGGTTCCCCCGGGATCAGGCTCCGGCCCCGCCCGCCACGCCGCGTCCCGCCCCACCGGGGCCGAACCAGTCCAGGCACAGCAGGGTGGCGTCGTCCTCCAGACGCCCGTGACAGGCGTCGGTCACCGCGGCGGACAGGGCCTGCACCACCTCGCGCGGATGCTCCGCGGCGGTGCCGCGGATGAGGGCGGGCAGGTCCACCCCCTCGGCCGCGCGTTCCAGCGCACCGTCGGTGACCAGCAGCAGGCGGTCGCCGGGGCGAAGATCGAGGTCCTGCACGCCGTGGGCGGTGGGGGACGGGACGCCGAAGGGCAGATCCACGTCGAGGGGGACCTCCGCCACCCGGCCGTCGCGCAGGCGCAGCGGCCAGGGGTGGCCGGCGTTGACCAGCTGTGCGCCCCCACCGTCGAGGGCGACGCGCAGCAGCTGTCCGGTGGCCAGGGCGTCCCGGCCGTGGTCCAGCATCGCCCGGTGGGTCCGGCGGGCCTGTTCGGCCAGGTCGCACCCGGCGCGGCGGGCGCCGCGGGAGGCATTGATCAGGATGGTGGCCAGCAGGGCGGATTCCACGTCGTGCCCCATGGCGTCGGTGACGGACACGTGCAAAGTGTCGTGGTCGAGGGTGTAGTCGTAGGTGTCGCCCCCGATGCTGTCGGTCGGGATCAGCGCCGCGGCGAGGGTGAACTCCGGTGCCTCGCAGCAGGTGGAGGAGGGCAGCAGCTGGTGCTGGATCTCGGCGGCCAGGCTGAGCGGGGTGGTGCGCTGACCCCAGTGGTAGAGATCGGTGAAACGGCGGTCGGCGACGATGATGTACGCCAGCGCGTGCGCGGCCTGGCCGACCTGCTCCAGCACCGTCCCGGTGGCCCGGGGCACCGTCAGCTCCAGCAGGCCGATGGTGTCGCCCCGGTTGGTGACGGGGGCGACCACCCGCTGCCCGGAACCGTCGGCCGGGAACCACGTCGCCCGCTGGGTGCGCAGCACCTCCTCGTAGGCGCTGCCGGCCAGTGGAATCTGCTCGGTGTCCCGGCCCCGCTGCGCGGAGGTGGTCCTGTCGGCGAGCCGCACCACCTGCCGGCCCACCACGTCGACGAAGAGGAACGACACGCTCGCCGCGCCGAATCGTTCCCGCAGGTTGCGTCCGACCACGTCGATGGAGGCCACCGGAGCGGAGCGCTCCGCGGCCGCCAGAACCTCTCCCAGCCCGAGCCGGTCATGTGCCATGGCGGTCTCCCTCGCCTCAGTGCACTCCATTCCCTCCGGCGCCGCAACCGTCACGGCCGCTCCGGCAGCAGCACCGTCACGGCGTCTGCGGCACCACACCCCGCACGGCCGCTCCGGCACCGTGGCCCGCTCCGGACCCGGCGGATGCGCCGCTCCGCACCCGCCGTCCCGGCCGCGCGGTTCCCGGACCGGTGCCGCCCGTGGCGGCCCCCGGGCACGCGCCGCGGCGCGATCGTCATAGATTGCGGGTATGACTGAAACACTGATCCCGACTCCCGATGACGCCTTCGAGACGCTCCTGGCCGGAAACAGGCGTTTCGTCTCCGGCGAGCCCGCGCACCCCAACCAGGACGCCGCCCGCCGCACCGAGACCGCCCCGTCCCAGAGTCCCTTCGCGGTGATGTTCGGATGCTCCGACTCCCGGCTGGCCGCCGAGATCATCTTCGACCGGGGGCTGGGTGACCTCTTCGTGGTGCGTACCGCCGGGCATGTGGTGGGCTCGGAGGTGCTGGGCAGCATCGAGTACGGGGTGAGCGTGCTGGAGTGCCCGCTGGTCGTGGTCCTGGGCCACGACTCCTGCGGGGCCATCGCGGCCGCCGGCGCCGCGCTGGAGAACGGCACCGCGCCCGGCGGGTTCGTCCGCGACGTCGTGGAACGGGTGACCACCAGCGTGCTGTCCGCCCGCGCCGCCGGACACGACAGTGGCGACGAGGTCCTGCACGAACACATCCGGCACACCGTCGACCTGCTGCTGGAACGCTCCCGGGTGCTGGCCGACCGGGTGGCCGAGGGCCGGGTCGCCGTGGCGGGTCTGTCCTACCGGCTCGCCGACGGCAGCGCGCGCCTGGTCACCGCCCACGGCCTGAGCCGGCCGGTCGCCCCCGCCGCGTCCTGACCGTCGCCCCCGCGAGGAGCGTGCCGGCCTGCGCACCGGTGGCCCGGGCCGCCGGTGCGCGCGGCGCGGGGCGCTCCCGTTCCGCCACGAGGCCCCGCCGTGCGCACCGCACGGCGGGGCCCCGACCGCGGGGCCGTCAGGGCTCCGGCGGGGTGCGCAGCGCGAGGATGGCCACGTCGTCGTCGTTGTCGGCCGGCCGGGTACGGCTCAGCAGCAGGTCGGTGAAGGAGTCCAGCGAGCGGTGGGCCAGCGACGCCGCGTGCCGGCGCAGCCGGTCCAGCCCGTCGTCCAGGGACCGGCCGTGGGTCTCGATCAGGCCGTCGGTGTAGAACAGCAGGGTCGCTCCCGGCGGCAGCAGCTCGGTCGCGTCCGGCCGGCCCCGGCCGGCACCGGTGCCCAGCATGATGCCGTGGCCGCCGGTCAGGTACCGGGACAGCCCCTCGTGGTCGATGAGCAGCGGCGGCGGGTGGCCGGCATTGGTCCACGACAGCTCCCAGCCCGCGGCGCCGACGGGCACGATCCGGGCGAAGATCAAGGTGGCCAGGTCCACCTCGGCGACCTGTTCGGCCGCCTGCTCCAGCCGCTCGACGACCCCGCTCGGGGAGTCCTCCGCGTCCCACGCGTAGGCGCGCAGCATGTTCCGCAGCTGGGCCATGCCGGCCGCCGCGTCCAGGTCGTGCCCCACCACGTCCCCGATGGCCAGCGCGGTGGACCCGTCGGCCAGCGCGAAGGCGTCGTACCAGTCGCCGCCGACCTGCGAGGCGTCCGGCGCCGACAGGTACCGGACGGTCATCTCCAGCCGCGGCACCCGGGGCAGCTGGGGGAGCAGATGGCGCTGCATGGTCTCGGCCACCATGCGCTGCCGCTGGTAGAGGCGGGCGTTGTCCAGCGCCAGCCCGGCCCGGCGGGTGATGTCCTCCAGCAACGGCAGATCGGCGGTGGTGAACCCCTCCGGCCGCTCGGCCCGGCCCAGGGTCAGCGCCCCCAGCACCTCCCGCAGCCCGCGGATGGGGGCGATGGCCGCGGAGTGGATGCCGGTGGCCTCGAACATGCGGCGCTGCTCCACCGCGATCCCGGAGTCCGGTGCGCCCTGGTAGATCTCCGGCCCGGCCAGCGCGGAGGCCGCCCCGCGCAGCGCCCGGGACAGCGGCATGGTGGAGTGCTCCGGGATCGGCGGCATCGGCCCTTCCAGGTCGTCCTGGTTCACCAGGGCGCCGTCCACCGAATGGACCACGGCCGAGCGCCACACCTCGTCCCGCTCGGTGATGAGGTCGATGACCGCCCAGTCCGCGAGCCGGGGCACCACCAGGCTCGCCAGCCGGCGCAGCGCCTCGTCGGTGTCCAGGGTCGCCGTCAGCTGGGTGGTCAGCTCGGCGAGCAGCGCCAGCCGCTCCAGCTCCGGCAGCGGTCCCACCGGCCGCTCCGGCTCCGGGCCGGGCAGGTCGGCGTCCTCCGGACTGTGGAAGAGCACCAGCGCGTGCGGTCCCGGTTCCCCCAGGTCGTACGGGGTGACCAGCCACGCGACCGGCAGCAGCGAACCGTCCCCGCGCTCGAACCACATCAGGGAGCCCTGCGCCGACCGCCCGGCCAGGATGGCCCGGCGGATCCGGCACTGGGTCCTGGGCACCGACTCGCCGTGCCGGTTGCGGTGCAGCAGGTCGTGGGCGTCGTGGCCGATCAGCTCCCGGCCCGGCCGGCCCAGCAACTCCTCGGCCCGGGCGCTGACCGCCACGATGCAGCCGTGCTCGTCCATCACGCAGGCGGCGCTGCCGAAGGCGTCCAGCCGCTCGTGGAGCGGGCGGCGCTCCCGCGCGGAACGGGCGTCGGCGGTGTTCGGAAGCCTGGCACCAGTCATCTCTCCGCCCTTGTCATGGCCACATACAGCCGGTCACCCCATTGTGCCGCCGGTCCGTCCCGCCGGACCCGGTGCGTTCCTTCCGGGTGCCCACACTCGAAGGAGCGAATCGAGCCACGCTCCCGTACGGGCGTACCTTCCCCCGCCCCCGCGCCGGGGAGCCGTCGCGCGCCGAACGCCTCCCGGCCGGGCGCGCAGGCCGCCATCGCGCGGCCGCCGGGACCCGCCCGGCGGCCCGGAGCGGCCCGGGCGGCGGCCGGCCCGGGCCGCCCGCGGGGCCGTCGTCCCGCCCGTCACCCGCCGCGCCCCCCGGCCCGTCGTCTCCTCGCCGCGCCGACGGGCCGCCATACTGGACCGCGGGGCGGGCGCGGCCGGTGTGTGGCGGACCGCGCGGCCCATCGGCCCCGGCCGGCGTGCGCGCCGGAGCGGAGCAGCCGTGCGGACGGACCCGGTCGGGCGTGGTGCGGTGATGGGAGGGCACGAGAACGGGGGCGGCGGCGAGTATGGCTGAGACCAGGCTGATCCACGGCCGGTACCGGCTGCTCGACCTCATCGGGCGCGGCGCGATGGGCGAGGTGTGGCGGGCGCGCGACGAGTCCCTGGGCCGCCGGGTCGCGGTGAAGTGCTTCAAACCGCTGGGCACCCAGCGCGACTCGTCCTTCATGCGGATCCTGCGCGAGCGGTTCCGCCGGGAGGCGAGGGTCGCGGCCTCGCTCCAGCACCGCGGGGTGACCGTGGTGCACGACTTCGGCGAGGACGACGGGGTCCTGTACCTGGTGATGGAGCTGCTGGACGGCCGCAACCTCAGCCAGTTGCTCGCCGACCGCAAGGCCGAGCCGCTCCCGGTGGACGACGTGGCGGACATCGCCGACCAGATCGCGGTGGCGCTCGCGTACACCCACGGGCAGGGCATCGTGCACCGCGATCTGAAGCCGGCGAACATCATGCGGCTCGGCGACGGCGCCGTGAAGATCTGCGACTTCGGCATCGCCCGGCTGGGCCACGACATCGGCTTCACCACCCGGCTCACCGGCCCCGGCAACGGGATGGCCATGGGGACGCCGCACTACATGTCGCCCGAGCAGATCGAGGGCGCCACCCTGGACCACCGCAGCGACCTGTACTCCCTCGGCTGCGTGCTGTACGAACTCGCCACCGGCGCGCCGCCGTTCGACCTGGAGGACACCTGGTCCATCATCGTCGGGCACCGGGACACCCCGCCGGTGCCGCCGCGTCACCACCGCCCCGAGCTGCCCGAGGAGCTGGAGCGGCTGATCGTGCGGCTGCTCGCCAAGGAACCCGCCGAGCGGTTCCAGGACGCCGCCGACGTGGCCGGGCTGATCACCGCCTGGCGCGCCGCCGGGCTCCGGGGCACCGGAGGGGGGTCCGGCGCCGGCCTCACCATCGGCCCCGGTCCTGCCGCGGTCCCCGGCCCCGTCACCGTGCCCGGCGCCGGCGCCGGCGCCGGGCACGGTGACGGGGCCGGGCCCGGACCGGTGGCGGCCCCGCTGCCCGGGTGGGCGCGGGCCGTCACCGCCGGGCTCCCCGCCGGCCGGATGGGCTCCCCGCCGCCCGGCCCCGGTCCGCTCACCCGCCGCTGGACCGGCCCACCCGCCGGCGGCCCGGCCACCGGGCCCCGGACCGAACCGTCCGCCGGGGCCTTTGCACCGGGACCGCCCTCCGGGACCCCGGCGGAACTGGCGCTGCGGCACGGCACCGGCCTCGCGCTGGCCCGCGAGGGCCGCTGGCACGAGGCGCTCGCCGTGCACCGCTCGGTGGCCGCCGCCCGGGAACACCTGCTGGGCCCGGACCACCCCGACACCCTGGCCAGCCGGTACGAGATCGCCTACGTCCTGAGCCGGGCCGGCCGGGCCGGTGACGCGCTCGACGAGTACCGGTGGGTCGCCGACCGACGGGAACACGCCCTGGGCGCCGACCACCCGGACACCCTCGCCGCCCGGCAGGAGACCGCGTTCGTCCTCGGCGAACTGGGCGACCACCGCGCCGCCGAGCAGATCTACACCGCCGTGCTCGCCGCCCGGGAACGCACCCTGGGCCCGGACCACCCGGAGAGCCTGCGCTGCCGGCACAACCTGGCCTTCACCCTCGCCCGGCTGGAACGGCCGGCCGAGTCGTACGCCCTGGCCTGCGAGGTGGCCGCGGCGCGCGCCCGGGTACTGGGCCCGGAACACCCCGACACCCTGGTCACCCGGTACGAGGTGGCGCACGTCCTGGGCCGGCTGGACCGCTGGCGGGACGCGCTGCGCACCTACCAGGAGGTGGCCGCGGCGCGCGCCCGGGTGCTGGGTCCGGAGCACCCCGACACCCTGGCCGCCCGGTACGAGGTCGGCATCAGCCTCGGCCGGCTGGGCGACAGCGCGCGGGCCCAGCTGCTCTACCGCGAACTGGTGGAGGTCCGCAGCCGCACCCAGGGACCGGCGCACCCCGAGACCCTCCGCGCCCGGCACGGGCTCGGCGTCAACCTGGGGCGGCTGGGCCGCTGGGAGGAGGCGCTGACCGAGGCCCGCGAGGTCTGCGCGGCGCGCGAGCGGGTCCTGGGCCCGGACCACCCCGACACCCTGCTGAGCCGGCGCGAGGTGGCGGTGGGCCTGAGCTGGCTGGGCCGCTGGGGCGACGCGCTGACCGTCTACCAGCAGGTCGCCCGGGCCAGGGAGCGTGTGCTGGGCCCGGACCACCCCGACACGATCACCAGCCACGTGGACGAGGCCCAGTGCCTGGAGCGGCTGGGCCGCGCCGCGGAGGCGGCCGAGATCCACCGCCGGACCCCGGCGTTCCGGGATCCCACGGCCGCGCCGAGCCCCTGACCGCCGCCGGCGGTGCGCCCCGCCCCTGTTCCTCCGAGGGAGCCGGGGGGAACCGCGGGTAGCGGGCCCGGCGTACCGCCCGGGCCCCGGACCCGCCGGGTGGCCGGCGCACCGCCGTACGGAGCCGGACCTCCGCCCGCCGGACGGCCCAGGGCACCGCGGGGAGCCGCACCCGCTCATCGCATCCGCCGACGACCGGCCCCGTCCTGCCGACCGTGCGGTTGCCGGTCGTACCCGCTGCGCGGGAGCGGATCACGGCCTGTCATGCTCGGCCGCATGAGGATCGCCACGACTCAGCTCACCTGCGTCCCGGCCGACATGGCCGCCAACGTCCGGCAGATGGTCGCCCTCGCCGGCGAGGCCCGTGCGCAGGGTGCCGAACTGGTGGTGTTCCCCGAGCTGGCGCTGACCGGTTACGAGCTCGACGCCTTGAGCGCCGATCCGGGGCTGTGGGTGGACGCGGACGATCCGCGTCTGGACGCGATCCGGGCGTGCGGAATCGCCACCGTCGTCAACTGCGCGGTGGCCACGGGCGGGGAGCGTCCCGCCATCGGGACGCTGGTCCACGGAGCCGACGGTGAGTTGATCACCACTTACCGGAAGCAGCACCTGTACGAGCAGGAGCGGGGCGTATTCGAGGCGGGGCACCAGGACGGGCGATTCGAGCTCGGCGGGCTCCGTTTCGCCCTGGCCACGTGCTACGACAACCACTTCCCCGAGCTGACCGGCCGCGGTGCCGCCGACGGCTGCCAGGTGCACCTGGCCAGCTCGCTGTACGGCACGGGCGGCGGGGCGGAGGAGCGGGCAAGGCTCTATCCGGGCATCGCCGAGGACGCGAACCTGTACGTCGTGCTGGCCAACCATGTCGGCCCGGCGGGATCGTGGACCGGCTGCGGCCGTTCCGCGCTGTGGGCCCCGGGCGGCGGCCTCCTGGCGGAAGCGGATGCCGATACGGCCATGGTGGTCACCGCCGAGGTCGGACCGGCCGCGCTCTGATCGGCGGCGGAGCCGGATGAGGAGGGTGGCCGCGGGCCGGGCCTCCTCCCCACGCGCGCCGAGCGGTCCACGCAGGCCCCGCCGAGCGCCGGGGATCCCGACCCGCACCGTGCGGCGCTGCCGCGCCGGACAGCTCGCTCGGACCCGTCTCGGCGGTCAACCTGCGTCGCCGTTTCCGCACGCACTCGGCACCACGCCCGGCGCGTACCGGCGGACCTTCGGCGGGACCTGACGGCACCCGGACGTTCACGCGCAGGCAGACAGGCCGCCAAGCGCGGGCGCGACGGGAGCGGGGGTCCGTAATCCTCCACGGGCGCACCCCGCCCGTCCCGGTGCCCGCCCCGTCGCCGCCGGCCGCGGGCGGTACGCTCACCCCTATGGGTGATCTTGAGCTGGTGCGGGTCGGTGAGGTGCGGCTCGCCTACCGCACCTGGGGCGAACCGGGCGGCGACACCCCGGTCCTGCTGCTGCACTGCCTGGGCGCGGACGGCGCCGACTGGGCGGTGGTGGCCCCGCGGCTGGCGGCCGGACGGCAGGTGATCGCCGTGGACCTGCGCGGCCACGGGGCCAGTGACCGCCCGGGGGAGTACGCGCTGGAGGCGGTCCGCGACGACGTGGCCGGCCTCGCCGAGGCGCTGGGGATCGCCCGTGCCGTCGTCATCGGCCACTCCTACGGCGGCGTGATCGCCTATCTGCTGGCACAGGCCCGGCCCGCCCTGGTGGCGAAGCTGATCCTGGAGGACGTGCCGGCGCTGCTGCCGCAGGACCCGCCGCTGCCGGTCCCGCCGCCCCCGGACGGGCCGCTCACGCTGGACTGGGCGGTGAAGACCCAGTTCACCCTGGCCCGCAACGCGCCCGATCCGCGCTGGACCGAGGGGCTGGCCACGATCACCGCGCCCACCCTGGTGATCGCCGGCGGTCCGGCCAGCCACATCCCGCAGCACGAGGTGGCCGACCTGGCCGACCGCATCCCCGGCGCCCGGCTGCGCACCGTCGAAGCCGGCCACCTGGTGCACGAGCAGCGGCCCGAGGCATTCCTCGCGGTGGTGGCGGAGTTCCTCGGCGCGGCCCGCTGACGCCGGCCGCCGCCGGACGTACCGAGCCCCTGCCTCGTGCCTCCGGGCGCCCCCTCCTCCCCGTCCCGCCTCGGCCGCCCGCGTCCGCACGGCACGTCACCCCGGCCCGTACGCCCCGGCCGCCGCGCGGGCGGCGACCCGGAATCCGGGAGGGCCGGTGACCCGGCAGAGGCCGGTTTCCGGACACCCGCACGACGGCGGCGAACGCCACGCCGAGGCGCCCATACCACAACCGGCGGGTGCCGTTCCGGCGCCCTGTCCGAGGTGCCCGGTGCTCGCTAGGGTGGGCGGCGAAGACAACCAGGGAGGAGCTGAGGACGTGGCCGACACCACCACCGAACAGCGGCTGGACAGCGACAAGAAGCCGGATCTCGATCTCACCGACGCGCAGTGGCGGTCGAGCAGCCAGGGGGTGGGCGATGTCCAGATCGCCTTCGTCGAGGGGTACATCGCGATGCGCGACGGCCGCAACCCCGAAGGACCGGCTCTGATCTTCACCCCGGCCGAGTGGCGCGCCTTCGTCCTCGGCGCCCGGGACGGCGAGTTCGACCTCACCTGATCCCGCCGGGCCCCGCCGCCCGCCGGACCCGCCCGGCCGGTCCGCGGGCGGCGGGTGCGCCCGCGCCGCACCGGGCGCCCCGGCCCGCGAACGGCCACAACGCGCATACCGGCGCTGAGCTGACGTTCCATCAGGTCAGATCCATCAGGTGAGCACCACGCAGCCTCGCTCCCGCAGGCCGCGCAGCCGCTCGTCGTCCAGGTCGAAGTCCATCCAGCGCAGATCCAGCTTCTCCAGCGACGGCATCTCCCCGAGCCAGTGCGGCAGTTCCCGCAGCCGGTTGCTCCGCAGATCGACACGGCGCAGCAGCGGCAGGCCGCGCAGCGCCTCCGGGACCGCGTCGAGCGCGTTGTCCCGCAGCTCCAGCTCCCGCAACTCCCGCAGCCGGTCCACCGAACCGGGCAGCCCGGTGAGCCGGTTGCCGCGCAGCCACAGTTCGCGCAGCGACGCCAGCCGCCCCAGGCCCTCCGGCAGTGTGGTCAGCGCGTTGTGCTGGGCGCGCAGTTCCACCAGTCCGGCCATCGCGCCCAGCTCGTCGGGGAGCCGCTCCAGGCGGTTCTCGCCCACGTTGAGGTACGCCAGCCCGGTCAGCCGGCCGAGGGTGCCGGGCAGGTCGGTGAGCCGATTGTCGTGCAGATAGAGGTAGCGGGTCAGCCCGGTCAGGTCACCGAGCGCGGCAGGCAGCGCGGTCAGCCGGTTGTGCCCCAGGTCCAGCGTGTGCAGCCGCCGCAGCCGGCCGATGGCCTCCGGGAGCGCGGTGAGCCGGTTGTCGGCCAGGATCAGCACGCGCAGCCCGGTGCGCTCCCACACCCCGGGCGGTACGGCGTCCAGCCCGGCCCGCCACAGATTGACCGTTGTGTCCCGCCCCCGGCTCGTCGTCCACCGCGCACTCCCCGTCCGTGTCCCGCCCCGGCTCGTCGTCCACCGCACCCTGCCCGCCCCGTGTCCCGCCCCGGCTCGTCGTCCATCGCACACTCCCCGTCCGTGTCGCGCCCGGTCACCGCGGGCATCCCGCGCCGGCCCGGGCGGGTGTGCCCGGCCGCCGTCCCCGGCCCCGGGCCGACGCGGCGGCCACGAAGAACGGAACGGCGACGAGAAGGCGGTCGGCCTCGGCGCGCTGGCGCTGTTCGGCCAGCCACCCCTCGGCCCGGTCACGGTCGACGGCGCCGCTCGCGCAGGCCGGCTCGGCGAGCCTGGTGAGCAGTGGCAGGGTGTCCGGACCGGTGAACACACCGGTGTGCACCTCGACGGTGACCTCGGCGAAGCCGCCGTCCAGGAGCAGGTTGCGGTACCGGCGGCCGGTGTGGGGCGTGCCCAGGAGGTCGGCCCGGGCGTGCACGATGGCGCGGGTGAGCGCCGCGTCCTCCGAGTCGATCATGATGGTGTCCCATTCCTGCCCGATCAGGACGATCCGGCCGCCCGGGCCGAGGACGCGCCGCGCCTCGGCGACCGCGCGCTCCGGCTGCTGAAGTACGTGGAAGACCTTGTCGGCACGGTAGCCGAGCACGCTGCCGTCGGCGAACGGCAGATCCTCCGCCCCCGCTTCCCGGAACTCGGCCGCCGGCCACCGTGCCCGGGCGGCGGCCAGCATCCGCGGGTCGGGGTCCACGCCCACCGCACGGACACCGCATCCGGCCAGCTCGGCGACGGCGCGTCCGGCGCCGCAGCCGACGTCCACGACGGTCGAGCCCGGGACGGGGGACAGCAGTTCGTAGGAGCGGGCCCGCAGCCGGGCGGCGCCCGGCATCCGGTCCGCCGCGTCGAGGACGGCCAGCAGGGCCTCGGTCCCGCGGTGTTCGGCCACCGCTTCCCGGTTCCCGTGCTGTTCGGCCATCGCTTCCCGGTTCTTGGACACGGACGGCAGGGTGCGACTTAATGTCGGCATGAAGTCAAGCGGAGACAGCGGCGCCGGCACGACGGGGATCGGCGGACTCGCGGCCCGTTTCGGACTGGCCACGCACGTCCTGCGGCACTGGGAGTCGATGGGCCTGCTGTGCCCGGCACGGGACGCGGGCGGACGCCGCCGCTACGGTCCGGAGGACGTCACCCGCGTGGCGACGATCCTCACGCTCAAGCAGGCCGGTCTCGGCCTGGACACCATCAGGAGCCTGCTGGCCGCCACCGCGGACCGCGCCGCCCGGCACGCGATCCTGCGGGCCGAGGCCGAGCGGCTCCGCTCGACGATCGCCGCGGCCCGGGCCTCCCTCGAACTCGTCGAGGCCGGCCTGGACTGCGCGTACGAGGACGCCGGCCGGTGCCCGGGCCACCGGCGGCTCATCGCCGGGCGGATCGGCTCCCCGGCACTCCGCTGAGCCGGCCGCCCGCCGGCCCCCCGCCCCCGCCCTGCTGGTCCGCCCGTCCGCCGCCTCCCGCGCACCCGGGCACCCGGGCACCCGGGCACGGGGGTCCGCCTGCGCGGGCGCCCGCCGGTCCTGCCCGGGACCCGAGCGCGAACTGCGGCCGGTCACCGGCACGGGCGACCGCCTGCACGGACGCCCGCCGGTCCCGCCCGGAATCCGAGCGCGACCCCGGCCGGTCACCGGAGACCGGCGAGGTCCCCCCAGGGGCGCTGCCGCCCGCTGCGCACGGCCTCGATGCCGCGCCGGTCGTAGCGGGAGGTCTCCAGCGACCAGGCGAGGCTGCCGGCCATCACGTGCCGCATCCCGTCGGCGTACCGGACGGCGTGCCGCACCACCCGCGGCGGGACGCCCTGGGCGGCGAGCAGCACGGGGAGCCGGGCGGCGAGATCCTCGAAGTACCGGAACCGCTCGTTGGCCAGCCGGGCCACGTGGCCCACCGCCTCGTCCAGCGAACCCCCGTGCAACTCCCGGTGGAGCAGCACGCTGTTGTGCACGTCCCCGGCCGCCAGTTCCTTGTCCAGCGACACCGTGTCGTTGATGAAGATCACCACATCGTCGGTGGCCTGCCGCATCGCGGCGACCGGCCCGCCGCCGTGCACCTGCGGGGGCAGGGTGAAACCGCCGAAGCGCTCGTGCAGGTCGAGGCAGGGCTGCACCCCCACCGAGTGGCGCTTCACCGCCAGCAGCGCCTCCAGCGACGGCAGTGGCTCCCCGGTCCGGTCACGCGCCTCCCGCTTGTGCGCCTCCAGGTAGCCGCACCAGTTCTCCCGAAAGCGGTCGCGCCACACCGGGGACGCCCCGTCGTTGATCCGCCGCCACAGGTCCCGGAAGCTGTCCAGCAGCGGGTTGCTGCCCGCCCGGTCCGCCGGCGGCGCGGACGTCACCGGCTCCCGGGTGACCGCGACGACGCTGTCCACCAGCCGGGCCACCGCCTCCGGCCGGTACCCCAACTCCCCGTCGAACTGGTCGTCGAAGACGAAGAACCAGCCGTTGAGGTCGTTGGCGAGATCCAGGTCGGCGCCGACGGCACCGGGGTAGAACAGCGCCGACAGCCGGTCCAGACGCAGCGCGTCGTACTCCGCGGCCGCCGCCTCGTGCGGGAACACCCCGAAGCGGCGAAGCCATCCGATGGTGTGCCGCCGGGCGGCCTCCGCGTCCGGGCTCTCCGCCACGCCCACCGGTATCTCCAGCAGCCGGGCGCGCCCGGCGAGGTCCGGGCCCGATGCGAGTGCCGTCCACGTGTCCATGTCTCCCCATCGATCCCGAGGTGATCCGTGCGGTCTGCGCGAGCCCGGTGTTGAGCCCGATCACATCGTGATCGAGCCAACCTTGCGGCACAACATCGTTGCGCGATCGGCGATCGATCGATAGTGCGTACATCGAATTGGCGTGTGCCAGTGGCGCATGCCCGGAACTTGCCGTCGCGGGATGCTACGGAGCGTTCCGGGAGGATACGCTCAGCGTCACCTGTCGGAGGGGACGAATCGTGAACCAGGGCGCGGAGAGCAGGGGCCGGCCGGGCCGGTCGCTGATGGACCGGGACATCGAACTCGGCGCGGTGGACGCGGCGTTGTCCGAACTGACCGGCACCGGGGGCGGGCCGGGGGCGCACGGCACCGGAGGGCTGATCGCGTTCGCCGCCCCGGCCGGCGGCGGCAAGACCGCGCTCCTGGCCGAACTGCGCCGCCGGGCCGCCGCCCGCGGCTGCACCGTGCTCTCGGCACGCGGCGGTGAACAGGAACGGGGCGTCGCCCTCCACGTGGTGCGCCAGCTGGTGCAGCCGGTGCTGGCGGCGTCCGGCGAGGCGGACCGGCGCCGGATGTGGGCTCCTGGTACGACATCCTCGCGCCCGCCGTCGGCCTGATCCGGTCACCGGGCGGCGGCACCCCCGACCCGCAGGGCGTACGGGACGGACTGGACTGGCTGGTCACCCGCTACGTGGTGCAGCACGGGCCGGTGGTCGCCGTCCTCGACGACGCCCACTGGGCGGACCCCGAATCGCTGGACTGGCTCACCTCGTTCGCGCCACGCACCCAGGACCTGCCGCTGCTGCTGGCCGTCGGCTACCGCCCCGAGGACCTGCCCGCCGACGCCGCGCCGTTCCGCCGGCTCGCCGAGCGGCAGGGCTCCCGGCCGCACGTGCTCGCCCCGCTCAGCCCGCACGCCGTCGGCCGGATCGTCCGGGACGGCCTGGGCGAGGACGCCGAGGAGGCGTTCTGCCGGGAGTGCTGGGCGGTCACCGGCGGCAACCCCTTCGAGGTGGTCGAACTCACCGCCAAGCTCCGCGACCGGGAGCTGAAACCCCAGGCCGCCAACAACGCCGAACTGCGCACCCTCGTTTCCACCGCCCGGGAGAACGGGCTGCTGGACCGGCTGGAGCGGATCGGCACCACCGCGGTCCGGCTCGCCTGGGCGGTGGCGGTGCTGGGCGCCGAGGCCACCGTGGACCGTGCGGCCGAACTCGCGGCGCTGTCGGTCACCGAGGCGGAGGAGCTGGCCGCGCGCATGCGCGCCGCCCGCATCCTGGCCCGGCCCTCGGCCGGGGGCGACTCGCTGGAATTCCTCCACCCGCTGATCGCCACCGGCGTCTACCGCGCCATCCCGCCCGCCATGCGGGTGGCGATGCACGGCAAGGCCGCCGCCCTGGTCATCAACGCCGGCCTGGGCGCCGCGGCGGCCGGCCGCCACATGCTGGAGATGCACCCCGAGGCCGACAACTGGGTCGTCGACAAGCTGCGCGTGGCGGCCCGGGAGGACCTGCGGGCCGGTGCGCCGGAGTCCGCCCGCCGGTTCCTGGAACGGGCGCTGCGGGAGCCGCCGAGCCTTGAGGACCGCCCCGCCGTCCTGTACGAGCTGGGCTGCGCCGCCTCCCTGAACTCGCCCACCGCCACGGTCAACCACCTGAGAGCGGCACTGGAGGAGCCGCTGCTCGACCCGGCGCTGCGCGAGTCGGTCACCGTCCGGCTCGCCCAGGCGTACGGGCACAGCGGCCGGATGGAGGACGCCGCGCGGCTGGTGGAGGACGAGGCCCGGCGCGCCACCACCGCCGCCACCCGGCTGCGGATGCAGGCCGAGCAGTTCATGTGGAACGCCTTCCGCGCCGACGAGCAGGACTCCCCGGCCCGCTCCCGGCGGCTCGCCAGGCTGGTGGGGCACCTCGGCGGCCGTGGCCTGGCCGAGCGCTACCTGCTCGGGCTGCGGGCCTGGGACGCGGTGGTCCGCGGCGAACCGGCAGCCGCGGCGCTGGAGTACGCCGAGGCCGCGCTCGGTGACGGACTGAGCTGGACCGACGGCAACTGGGGCTTCGAGGTGCCGATCCTGGTCGCCCTCACCTTCATGTACTGCGACCAGCCCGGGCGCGCCGAGGAGCTGTTCCAGGAGGGCATCACGGAGTGCGAGCGGAGGGGCTGGCGCGGCTCCCACCTCGCCTTCGGCCTGACCCTGCTCGGCTACATCCGGTTCCGCCGGGGCCGGCTGGCGGAGGCGGAGGAACTGGTCCGCGAGGGGCTGCGGATCGCCGGCCGGGTGGGCACCTCCACCCCCGCCCAGTGGGCCGCCGTGGGCACCCTGATCCAGACCCTGCTCGCCCGCGGGCGGGTGGAGGAGGCGTGGCGGACGGCCCAGGAGCACGGCTACGGCGGCACCGTCCCGCAGGCCGTGGCCTACCCCGACGTCCAGGCCGTCCACGGTGAGCTGCTGCTCGCCCGCAACCTGCACCGCGAGGCCCGGCAGCAGCTCGCCGCGGTCGGCCGCCGCCTGGACGGACGCGGGATGCGCAACCCGGCGTGGTGCCCCTGGCAGCTCCACCTGGCCCGGGCCGTGGCGCTGACCGACCCCGACGAGGCGGAGCGGCTGGCCGGCGAAGCGGTGTGCCGGGCCCGCCGGTTCGGTGCCGCGTCCACCATCGGCCAGGCGCTGCACAGCGCCGCCCTGGTGACCCGCGGCCCGGAGCGGACCGCGCTGCTGGCCGAGGCCGTCACCCGGCTGGAGGGCTCGCCCTCCGCCTACGACCTGGCGCTGGCGCTGGTGGACCACGGTGCCGCGCTGCGCCGCGGCGGGATGCCGCAGGAGGCCGGGGAGCGGCTCTACCGGGGGCTGGAGGGCGCGCTCCAGTGCGGTGCCGAGTCGCTGGCCGCCCGGGCCCGGGACGAGCTGGCCGCCGTCGGCCTCCGCCCGATCCCGCTGCGCGCCGACACCACCTCCACCCTGACCAGCCAGGAGCTGGCCGCCGCCGAGCTGGCCGCCGCCGGCCACGACGACCGGCGGGTCGCCGAGGAGCTGGGCCTCGCCGAACCGGAGGTGGCGGCCCTGCTGTCCCGGGTGTTCCGCAAGGTGGGCACCGACCGGGCCGGCCTGGCCAAGGCCCTGCGAACCGCCCGGGACCGTGGCTGGCGGTACCGCTGAGGCCACCGGCCCGCCGCCTGCCGCCCGGTCGGCCCGCCTCCCGGCCACGCGCCGCCTCCCGCCCGCCCGCGGCCGGACGGCGGGCCGGGCCCGTACCGCCGGCGGGCCACGGTGCGGCGGGCGGGCGCACCCCGCCGGGCGGCGAGGCGCCGGACGGCCCGCACCGGGGCCCACGGCCGGACGGCGGCCCGGCGGACGCCCGCACCACCCACGGACCGCGGCCCACGGACACCCGTACCCCGCCGGACGGCGGGGCGGCGGACGCGTGCGCGCGGGGCGGTGTCCGCACTCCGGAGACCCGGCCCCTCCCGTGCGGCGGGCGCGGGGCCGCGCCACGTACCATGTCCGCATGTCGTTCCTCCGCCGGCGCAGCGCCGCCACACCGACCGGCCCGGACTTCGACGTCCTCGCCATGGACCCGGGCGACTGGCCCGGTGATCTCGGGGCGGGGCTGCTCCCCGCTCCGGACGGCAGCTGCCAGGGCGTCTTCCTCCGCTACGACCTGTTCGGCGGCCGCGGCCCCGCGATGATCATCGGCAATCTGCCGGAGGGCTCGCCGGTGCGGGAGCTGGCCGAGGGGCAGGTCCCGTTCGAGGTCACCCAGCTCCTCGCGGCGCTCGGCAACGACGAGCCGGTGCAGGTGGTGGAGACCGAGGACACCCCGGTGATGCACGAGGACAACCTGCTCATCGTCCGCCGGATCAAGCTCTCCGAAAGCCGCATCTCCTGCGCGCAGTTCGACCGCAGCGACGGGGTGCTGGTCACCATCGCCAGCTGGGACCGGCCGATCACCGACGACCTCTACCGGCTGCTGAAGCCGCTGCCCGCGGAGATGTTCCAGCAGGGCTGAGCCGCCGGGCCGCGGGGCGGGTCCGGACCCGGTGCGGCCCGGACCAGGCGTGTGCCGTCCGGGCCCCGACGCGGGCCCCGGGGCACCGGCCCGCGGGGCCGTCGTCCCGTGGTGACCGAAACGTTCGGTCGACCGGAGATTCCCTCCACCCGGTGGCTACCTGGAAGTAACTTCGGCTGCTTGGATTGCGGCGTCCCGTGCCCCACGCACCCAAGGAGACGCAGTGCCGCACTCCTCGCTCCGCCGCGCCGCCGGCGCCGCCCTGGCCACCGCCCTCGCCTCGGCCGCGCTGGTCACCCTGGCGCCCGCCGCCGGTGCCGCCGAGACCGGTACCCCCCGGCTGGACGTCCTGTCCTACAACGCGTTCCTGTTCAGCAAGAGCCTCTACCCGAACTGGGGCCAGGACCACCGGGCGAAGGCGATCCCGGCCGCCGGCTTCTTCCAGGGCCACGACGTGGTGGTGCTCCAGGAGGCGTTCGACAACTCCTCCTCCGACTCGCTGAAGGCGAACGCGGCCGCCGGCTACCCCCACCAGACACCGGTGATGGGGCGGAGCACCAGCGGCTGGGACGCCACCGGCGGCGCGTACTCGGCCCTCACCCCCGAGGACGGCGGCGTCACCGTCCTGAGCAAGTGGCCGATCGTCCGCAAGGAGCAGGTGGTCTACCGGGACGCCTGCGGCGCCGACCGGTTCTCCAACAAGGGGTTCGTCTACGCGGTGCTGGACGTCAACGGTACCCGGGTCCACGTGGTGGGCACCCACGCCCAGTCCACCGACCCCGGCTGTGCCGCCGGTGAGGCCGCGCAGGTGCGCAGCCGCCAGTTCCGGCAGCTCGACGCCTTCCTCGACGCCAAGGCCCTTCCGGCCGGTGAGCAGGTGATCGTCGCAGGCGACCTCAACGTGGACGGGCACAGCCCCGAGTACGCCTCGATGCTCGCCGACGCCGGCCTCCAGGACGCCCCGCGCACCGGCCACCCGTACTCGTTCGACACCCAGGACAACTCCATCGCCGCCGAGCGCTACCCGGACGACCCGCGCGAGGACCTCGACCACGTGCTGCACCGCCAGGGCCATGTCCGCCCCGAGGGCTGGCACAACGAGGTGGTCAAGGAGACCAGCGCCCCCTGGACCGTCTCCAGTTGGGGCACCCGCTACACCTACACCAACCTCTCCGACCACTACCCGGTGATCGGCTCCTGACCGCTTCCCCTGCCCCTCAGAGGTCGAACGGGTCCGCGTCGACGGCCGTGGCGAGAGCGGAGAGTGCGTCGCGGACGTCGACGGGCGCGCCTTCGATACGACGTCCCTTTTCTGCGGCGTCGCGGAGAAGGGAGAGCGTGCGACCGGAGGCGATCTCATGCACGGTCGGTGTGACGCGGAGGGCCAGGTCTTCCGCGTCACGCCATCGCCTCACCGCAAGGAGGCAGTCGAGCAGACGTGCAGCGGAGATGGAGCGGTACCCCACGGCCACGGGCTCGGAAAGGTGCAAGGCCCGCTCCAGGTAGGGGATTCCGCGGGAATGGTCACCCGATACCTGGAAACCGTAGCCCTCGTGACCATCGATCTCACCAGGCGTCAGCCACCACGCCCAGTACGGATCGTGGTGGTGCTCCCCATCGGCGTACAGCGCTCGGGCACGCCCGAACGCCTTGGCGCCGGCTTCGAGCTGACCGGATTCGACCAGCCCTTTCGCCTCCCGGACCCGGAACATGGCCTCGACACGGGGAGGAAGCGGGCGCCCCTCCAGGACCGCTCGGGCGATGGCCAGCTCCTCCCGGTGCCTGCCCAGCCACCCGGCATGCATCGCCAAGTTCTGCATGATCAGCAACTCGATCGAGCGATCCCCGGAAAGCTGGGCCAGTAAGAGGGCCTCCTGGTTGAACCGCCGTGCGGCGGAGTGCTTTTCGGCGTCGAAGCACGCCCAGCCCGCCACCTCGGCCAGTTCCGCGGCCGCTGCCTGAATATCCCGCTCGTATCGGGCGTCGTAGTCACCGATCCCCAGACGGTGGTGGACGGTTCTGAAGGTGCGCGCCGCCATCTCGGCGATCGGTACGCCCGTCAAGCTGTTGTCGAGGAGGACGAGCCGCTTCGACGCGGCCCGGATGGCGTCTGCGAGATCCGCTCCACGCGCCGCACTCACCTGCGGGCCGGACAACACCACGTCGTCCGCCGTCGACGAGGAACGCGGCAGGAAGTACCGTTCGAACGCGTCCACAAGCTGAGGCGACGGGCTCTGTTTCCCCGCGAGCACGCGCGCCAGGTACGCATGGTCGTACGCAAGTGCCCGAGCCGCAGCCCTGATGCTGATGCCCCGATCCCTGAGAAGCACCGACGCTCGTCGGCTGAAGTCCTCTCCGGTACCCATGCTCATCAGCGTAGCGAGTCCACAGTCAGTCACCGGTCGGTCAACAGGCAGTCACCACCGGGCGGCTGCCGTTCGGTTCACACTCGACACCACCACATCGGGCAGCCAAGGAGCCGGAGCATGGTGGACGAGACGCACGCAACCCCCGGTGTTGCGCAGAAGGCCCGCGAGCCGGCCCCGGCCGTCGTCGTGGAGGACGTGCAGGCAGCGATCGACCGCGCGCTTGCCGACAGGGAGGCCCTTCCGAGGTACGAAGACCTGTGCCGTCTGTACGTCGAAGTGCGGCGGCATGCGGACGTGCTCCTGCCGATCGTTGCTCAACGGATCAACGCCCTGAACAAGGGCACCCCGGAGTGGGACGGCAAGCGGTGCCGGCTGGACCTCGTCACCCACGAGCTGAACCAGGGGCTGGGCGAAGGACTTCAGTCGGCTGCGCGGCGCGTGCGCAGTCTCGGCCACACGCTGCGGTGGCTGCTGGACGCGTCCGGGCAGTCGGCCCCGGAGGGTGACCGGTGATGACCAGGTGCCGGGCGAGGATCCGGTTGTTGCGCCGCCACGTGTACGAGGCCGCGTACAGGGTGCCGGGATGGGTCCGCGACGACGAGGTGACCTGCGACCTGGACGCGCACCCGCACGGTGATCACCACGGCTGCGTCGGGGAACTCACCCGGACCACCGCGCTGTGGGCCCGCTGGCCGGGCGGCACCGAGGCCGCCGCCCTGGTGGCCCTGCCCTACTGCACGTCGCGGAGCCCCGGCGGTGACCCGGACGCGTGCTTCCTCCACGCCGGACACCGCGGGGGCCACAGCTGGGAGCGGTTCCGATGACGCGCCGTGCCGCCCACCGCTTCGCGACGGAGTACCGGGCCGACGTCCACGGCGAGGGACCCGTCGGCGGGCGTACGGTCCGCATCCTCCTCGGGCGGATCCGCACCCCCTCGCCGCTCCGGGCCGTGCGATGGCTCCAGGTCCAAGCGCTCCGCGTCGCCGACGGCCTGGACCCGGACCCGGCAGCGTCGGGGTGGGCCGGACACCCCGGCACGTTGCGCGAGTTGCCGGCGGGCATTCCCGACGTGCCGTCCCGGTTGCGACGGTGGGCGGGAGACGAGGCATCGCGGGAAGCGGCGCTCGACCGGCTCCGGTCCGGCGCACCCGTCACGCTGACGACCGCCGATCACACCGGCCGCTACTCACTGACCATCCACCCCGTTCCGGTGCCGTGCCGGCCCGGCCGCGGAACACCCGCCCGGGTGATGTCCCTGTGGTCGTCGCCGGTGGCCGGCCGGCGCGTGCCCGTCGGAGGCGCGGCAGGGAACCGGTGATCCACGGGCAGCCGCGCGAACCGCCGGACCGGGTCCGTCGGAGCGACCCGGCCCTGCCCGGCGACCCACCCCGGACGCGGGGTGCAGGCGGCCGGCGGCCCGGGGCGGTGCGCCCGACCCGGTGCCGGTGGGCCGGGCCGCGCGGGGCGGCGGCCCGGCCCACCGGGGGATCAGCGGCCCGAGGGCCGCACCGTGACGTCGGACGCCTTGACGAAGGCCACCCGGTGCCCGAACTGGATCTGGTAGTACGTCTCCTCGCCCCGCACCACCCGGTGCCCGGCCGGGTCGAAGGTGGTCGCCCACAGGTACTCGCCCGGGGTGCGCAGCCCCAGCGCGTACCGCTGCCCGGCCAGGAGCTTGTACGGCAGCGGGGAGATGGACTGCACCGGCACGCCCGCGGGGTACGCGGTGGACTCCGGGTAGGCACGCCCGTACACCGGGACCTCGCTCAGCCCCGGCTTCGGGGTGACCACCGGCCCGCGTGCGGGGACCGCCGTCCGCCGCCCCGCCGGGTCGTGGAACCACGCCTTCTGCCCCAGGTACCAGATCGCCGTCCACTCGCCCTCACGGCCGGCCACCGCGAACTGCTGCCCGGTGGAGGCGCGCGCCCCGGTGTCGTTGACGCCCGGTGTGGAGGCGCCGCCGTCCGGCCGCAGCCCGATGTCCTTCACCAGCGGGGCGTCCTCGCTCGGCCCGGTGTGCAGCCGCACCGCTCCCGAACCGTGCGGGGCGCAGGCGGTCTGCGGGTCCTCACAGCCGGTGTAGACCGGCTGGTGGGTGCGGTAGTCGGGGCGGATGGTGACCAGCCCGCCGTCCGGCCCGGCGGTGGCGTGGAAGGGGGCGCCGATCAGCCGGAAGTAGTGCGCCCAGTCCCAGTACGGTCCGGGGTCGGTGTGCATCCCCCGGATCGACCCGCCGGTGGTGCCGGGCACGTTGTCGTGGCCGATGATGTGCTGCCGGTCCAGCGGGATGTCGTACCGCCGGGCCAGGTACCGCACCAGCCGGGCCGAGGTGCGGTACATCGCCTCCGTGTACCAGGCGTCCGGGGTGGCCAGGAAGCCCTCGTGCTCCAGCCCCACGGATTTGGCGTTCACGTACCAGTTCCCCGCGTGCCAGCCGACGTCCTTGGCCGGCAGGTGCTGGGCGATGTGGCCGTCGGAGGAGCGCAGCGAGTAGTGCCAGGACACATAGGTCGGGTCCTGCACCAGCTTGAGCGTGGTGTCCCAGGTCGCCTCGGTGTCGTGGATGACGATGTAGTCGATCCGCTGCGACTCCGGGCGGTTCCCCTTGTCGTGGTTGCCGTAGTCGCCGTCACCCAGCTCCTGGTACGGCGCCGGCACCCACTCGCAGGCCACGCTCCGCGGGCACTCCACCCGCTCGTCGCGCGGCGCCTCGCGCAGCCCCAGCGCCGGCAGCTGTCCGGTGCGCGGCGCGACCCCGGGGTCGGCCTCCAGCACCACCCGCTGCCCGGACCCGGTGGTCCGCCGCTCGCCCTCGCGGATCACGCCGAACACGTCGTCGGCGAAGACGGCCGCGCTGCGCGCGTCGTCCGCGCCCGAGTAGCCGGCCACCGCCGCGTACCACTGGGCCGGGTCGTCACTCTTCGGCAGCCCCAGCCGCCGCTGGGCGTCGGCGAGCAGCGCCGCGCCGCCGCGGATGTTGGCCCGCTCGTCCCGCCGCAGCTCGGCGGCGGGCAGGCCGGTCAGCGCCGCGGCCCGGTCCAGGGTGCGCAGCCGGGCCGGCAGCTCCGACGGCTCGGGCAGCTTGACGTCCACGGTCCTGGCCGGACGCGTCGCGTCGCCGCGCGCGTCCTCCTCCCCGTGACTGTGGTGCGGTGCCTCGGCGATGGCGGTGCGCGCGTCGGTCAGGTGCATGGGGCCGTAGCCGCCGGTGACGCTCGGGGCGCCCCGGTGCCCGTCCCACCGCGACTCCAGATAGGAGACGCCCAGCAGGACGCTCTCCGGAACGCCGAACTCCTCGGCGGCGTCGGCGAACGCCCGCTGGAGCGTGCCGGACCGGGGAGCATCGGCCGTGGCGGACGGGGTGGCGGACATGAGGGGCAACAGCAGAGCCGCGGACGCCACGACGCCCGCGGCGCGCCGGGCGAGTGGGCGGGCGCCGGTTCTGGAGCCGGCAGGTACCTGGGCGGAACCTCGCAAAGCAGCCTCCTGGGGTGGACCGTGCCCCGCGCCGTGCCCGAGCGCGCGAGGCCGGGAGCCCCCTACAGGTAGCCGCTGGCCGACGTCCCGTCAATCACCCCGGTGACCGGCGGTTCACCCGCCGGCGCCGCGGTGTCCGGGGCTTTCCGGGCCGGGGCGGGCCCGGCCTGCGACGCGTCACCGGTCTGGACCGGTGACACCCCGCCGGGCCGTTTCAGCGGGTGCCGACCGCGGCCCGGACCGCCCGGCGCGCCATCGCGCAGTCGTCGTGCAGCCGCCGCAGCAGCAGCCGCTGCTCCTCGCCCGCGCCGACGGCGCCCGGGACCGGCGGCGCCGGGTCCGTCATGGTCCGGTGCACCGCCGTCTCGTAGGTACGGATCTCCCGGGTCAGGATCAGCATCAGGTTCACCAGGAACGCGTCCCGGGCCGCCGGGCCGTCCTCCTGGGCCAGCGAGCTGATCCGCCGGCGCGCCGCCGGGGCGTCGCCGAGCGTGGCCCACAAGGTGGCCAGGTCGTACCCGGGCAAGTACCAGCCGGCGTGGTCCCAGTCCAGCAGCGCGGCGCCCGCGGGGGAGAGCAGCACGTTGTTGAGCAGGGCGTCGCCGTGGCAAAACTGGCCCCGGCCCTGCCGGCCCGGCGCGTGCGCCAGCCCGTGCAGCAGCTTCTGCAGGTCACCCATGTCCCGGTCGGTCAGCAGGCCCAGTTCGTGGTAGCGGGCCAGTCGGGCGGCGTAGTCGACCGGCGCCTCGAACCGGCCGGGCGGCGGACGCCAGGCGTTGACCTGTCGGACGGCGGTGAGCACCGCCTCGATGTCGGCCCGCGGCGGCGGTTCCACCGGGTGCCGCTGCGGGGCCGCCACCCGGCCGGGCACCCGCTCCATCACCAGCGTGCAGTTGTCCGGGTCCGCGGCGATGAGCCGGGGGACGCGCACCGGCGGCCGGTGCCGGACGAACGCACGGTATGCCCCTATTTCGTGGCGGAACCGTTCCACCCAGGCGGGGGAGTGGTCCAGCAGGCACTTGGCCACCGCGGTGCTGCGGCCGGTGGTCCCTACCAGCAGCAGGGACCGTCCGCTCCGCCGCAGGACCTGAACGGGGTTGAACTCGGGGCAGATCCGGTGCACCGACGCGATGGCGGTGCGCAGCTGCGCCCCCTGCGGCCCGGACAGGTCCAGCCGACCGCCGAGCGGCTGCGGAACCGCCCCCGCGCCCCGCCGGGCCCGTCCGGCCTGGCTGGGGTCGAGGTACGGTCCGCCGCCGGTGAGCTGGCGACGCGGCCGGGGTGGAACGGACACGGAGGACGATGCTGCGTACATGGGCGATACAGATCCCTTCGTGTGCCGACAGTCGTTCCCCCGTGGCGCGCTCCCGGCCCCGCGGACTCGCGGGGCGCACCCTGGGGAATGCGGTCCGGGCTTCCGCCGGGCCGGGGAGCGCGTTCCTACACCACACCCGGTCGCGGGTGGCACACCATCTGGCGGACCCTGGCGGACCCTGGCGAATACCTCCGCGAACGGTGACGGCCCAGCTCCGGAGGCTACTGTCGAACCAGCCGAGGAACCTGGGGGCTTGACGTGACGAGGGAACCCAACACCCGACTTGCCGACCTGTTCGGCCTGGCCGGATGGTCCAAGGGCGAGCTCGCGAGACTCGTGAACCGCAAGGCGGCGGCCATGGGCCATCCGCAGCTGGCGACCGACACCTCCCGGGTCCGGCGCTGGATCGAGACCGGCGAGACGCCGCGCGATCCGGTGCCGAAGGTCTTGGCCGCCCTGTTCACCGAGCGTCTCGGTCGTGTTGTGACCACCGAGGACCTCGGATTCGGACGATCAGGGCGTGTGGGCAGGGGCAGGTCCGACGACGGACTGCCCTGGGCGCCCGATCGTGTGGCCGCGGTCCTCACCGAATTCACGGGAATGGACCTTATGTTCAACCGACGCGGTCTGGTGGGCGCCGGCGCGGCGCTCGCCGCAGGCTCAGCACTCAGCGGCGCGATGCACGACTGGCTGCACACCGATCCGGCCCTCGCTTCCGACGCCCCCCGTCTCGACGACCCCCTCCACGCCACCCAGGCCGGTTTCGACCGCTACGAGGCGGCCCCGGTGGGCTCCCAGGAGATCGACGCCCTGGAGCGCTCGGTGGAGGTCTTCCGCGCCTGGGACGCCTCCCGTGGCGGAGGTCTGCAACGCAAGGCGGTGGTCGGCCAGTTGAACGAGGTGGGTGGCATGCTCGCCTTCCGCCACCCCGATCACCTGCAGCGCCGGCTGTGGGGGGTGGCGGCCAACCTGGCGGTGCTGGCCGGCTGGATGTCCCACGACGTGGGGCTGGAGCCGACGGCCCAGAAGTACTTCGTGATCGCCGCCCACGCGGCGCGGGAGGGCGGCGACCGGCCGCGGGCCGGTGAGGCGCTGTCCCGGGCCGCCCGGCAGATGGTGCACCTGGGCCGTCCCGACGAGGCACTCGATCTGATGAACCTGGCGAAGTCCGGTGCCGGCGACCAGACCCTGCCGCGCACCCGGGCGATGTTCGCCACCATCGAGGCGTGGGCGCAGGCGTCGATGGGACGCGGCCAGGCGGTGCGCCGCACCCTGGGTGAGGCCGAGGACCTGTTCGTCTCCGACAAGGGCGACGTACCGCCGCCGAGCTGGATGCAGCTGTTCAACGAGGCGGACCTGCACGGGATGGAGGGGCTCGTCTACCGCACCCTGGCCGAGCACGAGCCGGCCGCCGCGGGGATCGCGCAGAAGCACGCGAAGGAGGCGCTGCGCATGCGGGAGGGCGGACGTGAGCGCTCACAGATCTTCGACCACATCTCCATCGCCTCGGCGTGCTTCATCGGCGACGACCCCGAGCAGGCGGACCGGTACGCGCGGATGGCCCTGCTGTCCATCGGCAGCAACTCCTCGCACCGCACCTGGGACCGGCTGCGGGAGATGTACCGGCTCACCGCCCAGTACTCCGGCTACCCGAGGATCAAGGAACTGCGTGAGGAGATCCAGCAGGCCCTGCCCAAGGGGCGCGGGACGGCCGGGGGCGCGGCGGTCTGACCGGCCGGCGGCCCCGCTCGCGGCCCCCTGGCCGGCACCGGCCGTGCGGGACGGCCCGGGCAAGGGTTCACCCGGCCGTGTGTACCGCCGTGCCCGGACGGGGACGAACGCATCCCCGGAACGGGTGACCGTCACCCGCGCGGCGCGCTCCGCGGGCCGGCAGCCGGCCCACGCGACGGGGTACGGGACGGGGCGCGGCCGGGCCCGTGCGGACGTCCGGCCCCGGGACGCACCCGGCGGCCACGGCCCATTCGGCGGTCACGGTCCACCCGGCCGTGACGGCACACCGGCACACCGAGGCCCACCGGGTCGTCCGGCCCCGTGGCCCCGGAGCCGGGACGGCACCACCGGCCGCGGCGGCGGGTCCGGTCACGGTGGCAGCTCCGGCAGGGCCGGCCGTTCCGGTCACGGTGGCGCGCGGTCACGGTGGTGTGTCCGGCGGCGGGTGCGTTGCCGGCCGGGCCCGTCATGCCGGAATCCGGACCACGAGCAGACAGGCGTCGTCCTCCCGCTCCCGCCCGCCGAACGCCTCGACCAGGACGCGTACGCACTCCTGCGCGGTGCGGGCCCGGGCGAACCGGGGGGCCAGCTCCAGCAGCCGGCGCGGCGCCGGACCGGCGCCCGGGGCCGGATCCGGGCCGGTGTCGCGGGGCGCCAGCCCGTCGGTGTGCAGCACCAGGACGTCACCGGGGTGCAGCTCCTCGCGCGCCTGGCCGTACACCGCGCCGGAGGTGGCGCCGAGCAGCACGCCGTCCGGCGCGCCGAGGGCACGCCCCGTCCCGTCACGGAACAGCAGCGGGGCGGGGTGGCCGGCCTGCGCCCAGTCCAGGGTGCGGGTCTCCGGGTCGTAGATCGCGCACACGGCGCTGCCCAGGGCGGGCTGGGCGGAGGTGTCCAGCAGCTGGTTGAGCCCGCCCAGCAGGGGACCGGGGGCCAGCCCGGCCACCGCCATGCCGCGCAGCGCGCCGAGTACCAGGGCCATCCCGGTGGCGGCGGCCACCCCGTGGCCGGTGAGGTCGCCGACGGTCAGCAGCGTCCTCCCGCCGGCCAGCGGCAGGGCGTCGTACCAGCCGCCGCCGATCGGCGCGCCGGCCGCGGCCGGCAGGTGGTGCGCGGCCAGCTCCACGCCGGCCGGGGTGCCGGGGCCCGGGCACAGCGGACCGCGCCACGGCGGCAGCACCGCCTCCTGGAGCTGCACCGCGATCCGCTGCTCGGTGCGGGCGGCCTGCCGCTGGTGGCGCACCGCGTCGTAGCTCTCACCGGCCGCCCGCTGGGTGCGCCGCAGCTCGCTCACGTCGTGCAGCACCGCCCACATGGAGGCGGTGGCGCCGTCCGCGTCGAGCACCGGCTCGCCCACCATCCGCAGGGTGCGGATCCCGCCGTCGGCGCGCCGGATCCGGAACTCGCCGTCCAGCGGCTTGCCGTCCACCAGGCAGTCGGTGACCAGTCCGGTGAGGACGTGCTGGTCGTCGGGGAGGAGCCAGCCGGGCAGCTCGTCCAGTGACAGCCCGCCCTCCCCGGGGTCCCGGCCGAAGATCCGGCACAGCTCGTCGGACCAGACCACCTCGTCGGTGAGGAAGTTCCACTCGGCGCTGCCCATCCGGCTCCGCCCGGCGGGCCGCGCGTCGTCGGGCGGGACGGCCGGGCCGGCCGGTGCGTCGGTCGACGGGCCGCCGGCCAGCTCCTCGTGCAGCCGGCCGAGCTGCTGGTCGAGATCGTCCAGGTGGTGCACCGCGAGGTCGCACAGCACGCGCCGCCAGCGCAGCCCCGGGTCGTCCAGCGCCGCCAGGTCCGCCTCGCCGCTGTCCGGCCGTACCCCCTCGATGCCGCCCCGGAGCCGTCTGGCCTGTGCCAGGAGGGCCTCGACCGTGCCCCGCTCGGGCACCTGGGCGGCAGGGTGGTCCGCGGAACGTGGGGACGGCATGACGACTCCGATACGGGCGCGGCGCGGCCAGGTCTGACGGAAGAACCGTAACGACTCTTGCACAGCCTGCGACGTCCCGTAAGGGATTCCGAGATACCCGATACGGTGGTGCTCCTGGCATGTGCCATCGGCCTGCCTGAGGCGCACTCGCGGCGAACTCGACGGAATGCTCTGTTCCGGTAGGCTGCGGCGCTTGGGAACCCGCAGCTCATGCCGTTCATCAGGCATACCTCGGGGAGTCACCGGCAAGAATGCCGGGCGACGGAAATCCCGTTGCCAGGAACCACACCGCACCGGATGCTGACCTCATGTTCGATCCAGACATAGCGCCCAGCGGCACCCTGCTCGGCCTCCTGCAGAGAGGCCGCGGCGACGGGACCCTGCACGCCCTCGCCGCGCCGCGGGCCGAGGCGCTCGCGGCACTGCACCACTGTGTGCTGCACGACCCCCGCCGGGACTGGCAGGTGGAGAACCGCTCCCTGTACTACGCCCGGCTCTGCCTGGACCTGGACAGCGACCTGGGCGCCGTCGAACAGCATCTGTTCCACCCCGACGACCTCCTCGACACCGCCGAGGAGCGCACCGGCCTCGCCCTCGCCGTCCTCGGCCACCTCGCCTCCTACGGCCGCGCCGACGCCCTGGCGCTGCTGCGCCGGTACGCCGCCACCGGCAGCAACTGGGCCTGGGCCCTGGACGAGCTGGCCCTGCGCGACGACGACGCGTCGCTGCGCGCCCTGGCCGGCCCGGTGCTGGACCGGTTCCCGCGGACCCCCGAGGGCGACGCCGAACTGGCCGCGGCCGTCCGCGGCGCCTACGAGCCGCGCCCCTGGCGGCTGTGGGCCGACGACCCCCGGCACGGCGCCCGGGTCCGCGCCGCCCAGGAGCGCGGCGCCTTCGACCGCTGGCAGCGCCAGCTCACCCCGTCCGGGCCGCGCCCCGGCTGGAGCGTGCGCGACGTGCTCCGCTGGGCCCAGGGTGACCAGGACGTCCTGCCCGGAGTGCGCCGCCACGACGCCGCCGCCCGCTGCCTGGCCGCGGTGGCCGGTCCCGAGGACCGGCCCGAACTCCTCGCCGCCGCCGCGTCCGGACCGGACGCCGCGCGCGCCGCCGCGCTGCGCCACCTCGCCGAGACCGGCGACCCGGACGTGCTCGACCTCATCGAGGCCGCCGTCACCGACCCCGACGCCACCGAACTGGTCGTCTCCTCCGCGCTCGCCGCGTTCGGCCGGATGCGCAGCGTCACCGCGCTGGACCGGGCCCGGCTGTGGGCCCAGCGTCCCGACGCCCTCGGCGACGCCGCCGCGACGATGCTCGCCTGCCGCGGCGGCCAGTACGACTCCGGCCCGGTCCTCGCCGCGCTGCGCCGCACGGTGCGCGGCGCCGGCCCCGACGCGCCGGCCCTGTGGGCGCTGGTGGAGGGCGCCGGCCGGCTCGCCATCGGCTGCGCGGCGCCGGTGCTGCGCCACATCTACCGGGAGACCGCCTCCTCGCAGCTGCGCGGCCTCGCGGCCCGCGCGCTGGCCGCCACCGACCCCTCCTTCGCCGCCGGCTTCGCCGTCGAGTGCCTGTGGGACTGCGAGGAGACCACCCGGGAACTGGCCGCCCGGCACGCCGCCACCGCCGACACCCGGGTGGTGGACCGGCTGCGCAGGCTCGCCACCGACCCGGCCGAGGAGGCCGAGGTGCAGACCGCGGTACGCAGCCGGATCGGGCCCGACCCGGTGGGCTGACGGCGCCGCGGCCCGGGCGCGCGCCCGGCGGCGGGAGGGTCCGGTCCCCGTTGGGGTGGTGACCTGACCGGTCCGCCGTCCCCGTTCGGGTGGTGATTTCTCCGGTTCGGGCGTTCCCGTTCGGGTGATGACCTGCCCGGTGCGGGCCTTGCCGGCCCTCCGGGCGTGAGCTGCCCGCCGCGGCCCCCGTCGTCCGGGCGGTGACCTCTCCGGCCCGGCCGTTCCCGTTCGCGTGGTGACCCTGCCCGGTCCGGCCCGCGCCGTTCGGGGCGGACCTCTCCCGCCGTGCCCGCGCCGTACCCCCGGCCCCGCCCTCCCGCCGTACTCCCGGCCCGCGGCGTGCCCGGGCCTCGTCGCGCGGGGCGAAGCGCCGTAGCCGGACCCCCGCCATCTCAGCCCCGCCCCGGGCCGCCGCCGTTCCGGCGGCCCGGGGCGGGGGAAGCTGGGACAATGACCGGGTGGCGACCGGACGCTGGGAGTTCTGGATCGACCGTGGCGGCACCTTCACCGACGTCATCGGCCGGGCCCCGGACGGCCGGCTGACCACCCGCAAACTCCTCTCCCACGACCCCGGCCGGCGCCAGGACGCCGCGGTCGCCGGCATCCGCGCCACCCTGGGTCTGGCCCCGGGGGAGCAGGTTCCGGCCGACCGGATCTCGGTGGTGCGGATGGGCACCACCGTCGCCACCAACGCGCTGCTGGAGCGGGCGGGCGAGCCCACCGTCCTGGTGATCACCGCGGGCTTCCGGGACGCGCTGCGCATCGCCTACCAGGACCGTCCCCGCCTGTTCGACCGGCACATCCTCCTCCCGGAGGCGCTGTACGAGAAGGTGGTGGAGATCCCCGAGCGGCTCGGCGCGCACGGCGAGGAGGTCCGCCCGCTCGACCTGGAGGCCGCCACCGGCGCGCTGCGCGCCGCCCACCGCGAGGGCTTCCGCAGCGCGGCCGTGGTCTTCCTGCACGGCTACCGGTACCCGGCCCACGAACGGGCGGTGGGCGAGGCCGCACGCGCCCTCGGCTACACCCAGGTGAGCTGCTCGCACGAGGTCAGCCCGCTGATGAAGCTGATACCGCGCGGCGACACCACCGTCGTGGACGCCTACCTCTCGCCGGTGCTGCGCCGCTACGTGGCCGGTGTCACCCGGGAGCTGCCCGGGGTCCGGCTGATGTTCATGCAGTCCAACGGCGGACTGCGGGAGGCGGCGCACCTCCGTGGCAAGGACGCGGTGCTCTCCGGTCCGGCCGGCGGCGTGGTGGGGATGGCGCGGACCTCCGCGGAGGCCGGGTACGACCGGGTCATCGGCTTCGACATGGGAGGCACCTCCACCGACGTCTCGCACTACGCCGGGGAGTTCGAACGGGAGCTGGTCACCCGGGTGGCGGGGGTGCGGATGCGCGCCCCGATGATGCGCATCCACACGGTGGCCGCGGGCGGCGGCTCGGTGCTGCGCTTCGACGGCGGCCGCTACCGGGTCGGCCCCCGGTCCGCCGGCGCGGTCCCCGGGCCCGCCTGCTACCGGCGCGGCGGGCCGCTCACCGTCACCGACGCCCAGGTGATGCTCGGCCGCATCCAGCCCGGCCACTTCCCGGCCGTCTTCGGACCGCACGGCGACCAGCCCCTGGACGTGGACGTGGTCCGGGCCCGCTTCGCCGGCCTGGCCGCGGAGATCGCCACCGCCACCGGCGACCGCCGCGGCCCCGAGGAGGTGGCCGCGGGCTTCCTGGACATCGCGGTGCTCAACACGGCCAACGCGGTCCGCACCATCTCCGTCCAGCGCGGGCACGACGTCACCCGGCACGCGCTGACCAGCTTCGGCGGCGCCGGCGGCCAGCACGCCTGCGCGGTCGCCGACGCCCTGGGCATCGGCACGGTGATCGTGCCGCCGCTGGCCGGGGTGCTCTCCGCGTACGGCATCGGGGTCGCCGACGCCGCCGCCCTGCGCGAGGAGGCGGTGGAGCGTGAGCTGACCGGTGCCGCACTGCCGCAGCTGGAGCACGTCCGCGACCGGCTGGCCGCCCGCACCCGCGCGGAACTCGCCGCCGACGGCGTGCCCGGACGGACCGTCACCACCACCGCCCGGGCGCACCTGCGGTACGCGGGCACCGACACCGCGATCCCGGTCCCGCTGGACACCCTGCCCGCGATGCGCGAGGCGTTCATCCGCGCGCACCGCGCCCGCTACTCGTTCACCATGGACAAACCGCTGATCGTCGAGGCGGTGGCGGTGGAGTCCACCGGCGCCGCCGGGGGCGCCGGCGGCCACACCCCCGCCCCGCCGGTCCGGTCCGGCCCGCCGGCCCCGGAGGCCGGGGTACGGATGTACACCGCCGGCCGGTGGCGGCCGGTACCGCTGTACCGGCGGACCGCGCTGCGCCCGGGCGACACCCTCACCGGCCCGCTGATCATCACCGAGGACGACGCCACCACGGTGGTCGATCCCGGCTGGCGCGCGGCCGTCGGCGACCGGGGTCACCTGCTGCTCACCCGGGCCCGGCCCCGGCCGCGGACCGCCGCCGCCGGCACCGCGGCCGACCCGGTGCTGCTGGAGGTCTTCAACAGCCTCTTCACCGCGATCGCCGAGCAGATGGGGGCGCGGCTGGAGAACACCGCGCACTCGGTCAACATCAAGGAGCGCCTCGACTTCTCCTGCGCCCTCTTCGACGACGAGGGCAACCTGGTCGCCAACGCCCCGCACATCCCGGTGCACCTGGGATCCATGGGCGAGTGCGTCAAGGAGGTGCTGCGCCGCAACCGCGGCACCCTGCGGCCGGGCGACGTCCACGCCGTCAACGACCCGTACCACGGGGGCACCCACCTGCCCGACGTCACCGTGGTCACCCCGGTGTTCGACACCGCGCCGGCGGCCGGCGACCGGCCGCGGTTCCTGGTCGCCTCCCGCGGGCACCACGCCGAGATCGGCGGCATCACCCCCGGCTCGATGCCCGCCTTCAGCCGCACCGTGGCGGAGGAGGGCGTGCTCTTCGACGACTGGCTGCTGGTCCGCGACGGCCGGATGCGCGAACGGGAGACCCGCGACCTGCTCACCGCCGGCCCCCACCCGTCCCGCGCACCGGACGCCAACCTCGCCGACCTGCGCGCCCAGATCGCCGCCAACGAGAAGGGCGCCGCGGAGGTGCGCGCGCTGATCGGGAAGTACGGCCCGGAGGTGGTCCGCGCCTACATGCGGCACGTATGGGAGAACGCGGCCGGGTCGGTGCGCCGCGCCGTCGCCGCGCTGCGGGACGGCGCGTACCGCTACGAGACCGACAGCGGCGCGGTGATCCGGGTCGCGGTCCGCGTGGACCGGGACCGGCGCGGCGCGGTCCTGGACTTCCACGGCACCTCCGCGCAGCGGCCGGACAACTCCAACGCCCCCCGGTCGGTCGTCCTGGCCGCCGTGCTCTACGTCTTCCGCACCCTCATCGACGACGACATCCCCCTCAACAGCGGCTGCCTGGAACCGCTGCGGGTCCTGGTTCCGGCTGGCTCCATGCTCGCCCCGGAGTACCCGGCCGCCACCGTGGCGGGCAACGTGGAGACCTCGCAGGCGATCACCGGCGCGCTCTACGCGGCGCTCGGCGTGCAGGCGGAGGGGTCCGGGACGATGAACAACGTCTCGTTCGGCGACGACCGGGTGCAGTACTACGAGACGGTGGCCGGCGGATCGGGTGCCGGGGAGGGGTTCCACGGCGCGGACGCGGTCCAGACGCACATGACCAACTCCCGGCTGACCGACCCCGAGGTGCTGGAGTGGCGGTACCCGGTCCGGGTGGAGGACTTCTCGGTACGGGACGGCAGCGGCGGCCCCGGGCGCTGGCACGGCGGCCGCGGCGTCACCCGCCGGCTGCGCTTCCTGGAGCCGATGACCGTGGCGCTGCTCACCGGCCACCGGCGGGTGCCGCCCTACGGCATGGCCGGCGGGCTGCCGGGCGAACGCGGGGAGAACCTCGTCGAGCGGGCCGACGGCACCGTCCAGCACCTCGCCGGCCGCGACACCACCCGCGTCGGGCCGGGGGACGTACTGGTGGTCCGCACCCCGGGCGGCGGCGGATACGGGCCGCCGGCCTGCTGAGCACCCACCGCGTGCGCGGGCGGTGCGCCGCCCCGGCCGCGGCGGCGGCCCCCGGCGGCCAGGGCGCGCCAAAGTGCCGTTCACCGCCTGGGGTGTGACGGCGTGTCAGGTGGCGGCCGACCGGGCTCCGCGCGGTACGAACCGCACCGGGGTGCCGGGCGTGGCCTGGGCGGCGGCGGACAGGTACGGCTCGGGGACGACGCCCACCACCGGGTAGCCGCCGGTGGTGGGGTGGTCGGCGAGGAAGAGCACCGGCCGGCCGTCCGGCGGCACCTGGAGCGCCCCCAGCACCATGCCCTCGCTGGGGAGTTCACCCGGCACGGCCCGCTCCAGCGCCGGTCCCTCGGTCCGCATCCCGATCCGGTTGCTCGCCGCGGACACCCGGTAGGCGCCGGCCAGGGTGCGGATCGCCGCGGGGGTGAACCAGTCGTGCCGCGGCCCGAGGCGGACCGGCAGCACCAGCTCGGGGGCGAACCCGGTCCGGGCGACCGCGTCCGTCGCGGCGGGCGGACCGGCCGGCGGGCCCAGGGGGACCACCTGCCCGTCGGCCAGCGGGTCCGGGCCCAGCCCGGAGAGCAGGTCGGTGGCACGGCTGCCCAGCTCCGGCCCGGCCGCCACACCGCCGCCGAACGCCAGGTAGGAGCGGACGCCGTGGCGGGCCGGGCCGACCTCCAGCACCGCCCCGGACGGCACCCGCAGCGGGGCGCCCCATGCGGCCGGCCGGCCCGCGACGGTGACCGCGCAGGCCGCCCCGGTGACCGCCGCCCAGACGGCCCGGTGCACCCGCACCGCGCAGCCGGTCAGCGTGGTCTCCAGGGTGGCGGCGGTCTCCGGGTTGCCGACCAGCCGGTTGGCCAGCCGGTGCGCGTCGAGGTCCAGCGCCCCGGAGCGGGGCACGCCCAGATGCGCGTGGCCGGGCCGGCCCAGGTCCTGGACGGTGGTGAGGGCGCCGGCCCGTACCACCGAGAAGCCGTCGCCGGTCACCGGTCCGCCCCCGTGGTGGTGCGGCCGGTGCCCGTGGTGTCCCGGCCGGTGCCCGCGGTGGCGCGGTCGGCGGGACCGGCCGCCCCCTGTCCGGTTCCGTCCGGTCCGGTCCCGGTCCGCCGGGTGAGGGTCCGTACGGCGCCGGAACGGCCGGTGCGGGGCCGGTCCGGGGCGGCCGGGCCGGGCACGGCAGTGCGGGACCGGCGTTCGGCGCCGGACCCCGGACCTTCCGCCGGCAGCGGGACGAAACGCACCCGGGTGCCGGGGGCGAAGAGCGCCGCCGGCTCCCGGCGGGGGTTCCACAGCTCGGCCTCGGCGGTCCCGATCAGCTGCCAGCCGCCGGGGGAGGAGCGCGGGTAGACACCGGTGTACGGACCGGCCAGCGCCACCGCGCCGGCCGGCACCGCGGTCCGCGGGGTGGCCCGGCGCGGCACCCGGCGGTGCTCGGGCAGCCCGGTCAGGTAGCCGAAGCCCGGCGCGAAACCACAGAACGCGACCCGGTACTCGGCGGCCGCGTGGATCGCGCCGACCTCCTCGGGGGCCACTCCCCACACCGCCGCCACCTCGGCCAGGTCGGGGCCGTCGTAGCGGACCGGCACCTCGACCGTGGTGCCCTGCTCGGCGGGGAGCGGCGGGATGTGCCAGTGCGGCAGTTCGGCGGCGAGCCGCGCCGGGTCGGCGAGGCCGTCGAGGAGCACGGTCCGCGCGGCGGGCACGATCTCGCGCACCGGCGGCAGTTCGCCGGCGGACGACCGGCGGAGGATCTCGGCGTGCAGCGCCTGGGCCGCCTCGCCGCCGTCGGTCTCCAGCAGCAGGGCGTGGTCGCCCACCGGGAGCACCCGTACCGCGCCGGCGGCGGACCGTCCCGCGGCCGGCCGGGCTGCCGGGGCGCTCATGCGAAGGCCGCCACGCGTACGCCGGCCCCGTCCAGCCCGGCGCGTATCCGGCGGGCCAGCGCGGCGGCCCCCGGCGTGTCCCCGTGCACGCACAGCGAACGCACCCGGACCGCGAGCGGCTGCCCGTCGATCGAGGTGACCGTGGCGTCGCGGGCGATGGCCACCGAGCGCCGCAGCACCGCCTCCGGGTCGCTGATCAGGGCGCCGGGCGAGGTGCGGGGCACCAGGGTTCCGGCGGCGGTGTAGGCCCGGTCCGCGAAGGCCTCGGTGACCGTGGGGAGTCCGGCCGCCCGCGCCGCCCGGTGGAGCTGTGAACCGGGGAGTCCGAGCACCGGCAGACCGGGGTTCCCGGCCGTCCGCACCCCCTCGATCACCGCGGCCGCCTGGGTCTCGTCGTGCACGCAGCGGTTGTACAGCGCGCCGTGCGGTTTGACGTAGGCCACCCGGGCCCCGGCCGCCCGGGCGAAGATCTCCAGGGCGCCGATCTGGTAGGCCACCTCGTCGGCGAGTTCCCCCGGCGGTACGTCCATCGCCCGCCGCCCGAACCCGGCCAGGTCGCGGTAGGAGACCTGGGCGCCGATGACCACCCCCCGCACCGCGGCGAGTTCGCAGACGCGGCGCATGGTGCTCGGGTCGCCGCCGTGGAAGCCGCAGGCCACGTTGGCGCTGGTGACCACCGACAGCAGGGCCTCGTCGTCGGTGAGCTGCCAGCGGCCGAACCCCTCACCGAGGTCGGCGTTGAGGTCGATCGACAATTCCGGTGCGGTGTCGGTCATGATCCGTCCGTTCGGGCGTGCGGTCCTCGGTGCGGTGCGGTGCGGTGCGGTGCGTGCGGTGCTGTGCTGTGCGGCGTGTGCGGTGGGGCGATGGGCGTGGTGTGCGGGGCAGGCGCGCGGCCGGCGGGCGCGGCTCGCGGCCGCGGCCGGCGCGGCCCGGGGAGACGGCCGGCCGTGCGGTCCGGGCGTCCACCGCCGCGCCCGGCGCGCACGGCAGCCCCCCGGCGCGCGGGCCACCACGCGCGGTCGTGGCAATGCCGCGGTGCCGTGAGCGAGTGGCCGGGCTCACCGTAAGGGATCGTTGAACGATCCGACAAGATGCGTGTTGTCCCGCATCCCCTTCTGGGTTTGACTGCGGACGCCGCCCGCGCGTCACGGACCGGGCGGCGGACAGGGAAACCGCCCTGCGGGGCGCGCAGTGAGGGAGACGGGTGTGGCCAGCGGGACCGACCGGCGACTCGCCGAAGCGACAGCGGTGTCAGTGACCGGGCTGGAGACGGACCGGGCGCTGCTGGGCCGGACCAGCACCGCCGAGCGGGTGGCGGACATTCTGCGCGACCGGATCACCGAGGGCTTCTTCCCGCCCGGGACCAGGCTCTCCGAGGACAGCATCAAGGGCGCCCTCGGGGTCTCCCGCAACACCTTGCGGGAGGCGTTCCGGCTGCTCACGCACGAGCGGTTGCTGGTCCACGAACTCAACCGCGGGGTCTTCGTCCGGGTGGTCACCATGGCCGACCTCGCCGACATCTACCGGGTGCGGGAACTGGTCGAACGCGCCGCGGTACGGAGCCTGGGCGAGCCCCCGTACCCGCTGGAGGCGGTGGAAGCGGCGGTGATCGCCGGCGAGCGGGCCGCCCGGGACCGCGAGTGGCAGGAGCTGTCCACCGCGAACATCCGCTTCCACCAGGCGATCGTCGCGCTCGCCGGGAGCCCGCGCACCGACGAGCTGATGCGCGGGGTGCTCGCCGAACTGCGGCTGGTCTTCCACGTGATGGCGGACCCGCGGCGGTTCCACGCGCCGTACCTCACCCGCAACCGCCAGATCCTGGAGGCGCTGCAGGACGGGGAGAAGGCGCAGGCGGAGGAGTTGCTCGCGTCCTACCTGGACGACTCCAGGCGGCAGCTGTCGGGCGCCTACGCGGAGCGGCTGCCGCAGGGCTGAGACGGGTGCGCCGGGACACGTGCGACGCCGGGGCCGGCCCGGTGCCCGGTGTGCGGCTGAGGCGGCGGGGGATGCGGGGGGCGGTGCCCCGGCGGCGGGCGCGGGGCCGCGAGCGGGTGCTCGGGTGCCGCATCCGGAGGCGGTGCCGGGCGCGGCGGGTGTCCGGCGTGGTGCGCGGGTGGCGGTGCCCGGATGCGAGGGGCCGGGTCCGGAGTACGGGAGCCGGGCGGCCCGGGCCGTGACGCCCGGCCGGCCCCGGGGGCGTCCGGGGCCACCCGGGCGACCGGGGTGTCCGGGGGCGTTCGGCATACCCCGGAGATGGATCAAGGATCAACCTCTTGTCGGATCGTTGAACAATCCCCTAGCCTCCGGTGAATCCTCCCTCGCCCCTTACGGGGTCCCACGCGGAAGGCGGACGCATGATCGTTCTCCTCGGCGTGCTCGTGGTCGTCATCGGCTTCGCCACGAGACGCAACCCTCTGCTGGTGGTAGGGGTGGCAGGAATCGTCACCGGACTCCTCGGCGGTCTCTCGCCGCGCGAGGTGCTGGCCGCCTTCGGCAACGGCTTCGCCTCCAGCCGGGCCGTGACGATCTTCGCCATCACCCTGCCCGTCATCGGCCTCCTGGAACGCCACGGCCTCCAGGAACAGGCCCGGACCCTCATCGGCCGGTTCGCCAAGCTCACCACCGGGCGCTTCCTCGCCCTGTACCTGGCGCTGCGCCAGGTGACGGCCGCCCTCGGCCTGGTGAGCGTCGGCGGTCCCGCCCAGACGGTCCGGCCGCTCGTCGCCCCCATGGCGGAGGGCGCCGCCGAACGCCGCCACGGGCCGCTGCCCGACAAGGCCCGGGAGAAGATCAGGTCCTTCTCCGCCAGCGCCGACAACGTCGGACTCTTCTTCGGCGAGGACGTCTTCCTCGCCGTCGGATCCATCCTGCTCATCACCGGCTTCGTCAACACCACGTACCAGACCCACCTGGAACCCCTCCACCTCGCCCTGTGGGCCATTCCCACCGCCGTGTGCGCCCTGGCGGTGCACGGCTGGCGGCTGCTGCGCCTGGACCGGCAGCTGGAGCAGGAGTTCGGCCGCGGTGCCACCGCACCGGGCCGCGACGCCACGGAGGCCGCGGCATGATCAAGGCGGAGTGGTTCTTCTGGCTCGTGGGGGCCGTCTTCCTGGTGATGGCCGCCCAGATGCTGCGCGACCGCACCAACCCCAAGCGCGTCGGCAGCGCCGCGTTCTGGGGGCTGATCGGCGCCGGGTTCGTCTACAGCTCCTGGGTGGTGGAGAAGCGGGCCCCGGCCGAACCGCTGGGTGTCGCCGTCCTCACCATGGCCGCCCTCGCCGGATTCGGCTTCACCGGGCGCGGCGAGGTGCGCACCACCAGCACCGAGGAACGGGTGCGCAGCGCCGCCCGCCTGGGCAACCGGCTGTTCATCCCGGCCCTCACCATCCCGGTCGTGGCCATGGTCTGCGCGGTGGGTGTCAAGGAGCTGTCCATCGGCGGCGAACCGATCCTGCAGAAGGGCAGCGAGACCATCCTGGGCCTGGGTATCGGAGCCGTCGTCGCCCTGGGCGTCGGCATGGTGCTGCTCCGCGAGCGGCGGCTGAGCACCCCGGTGCACGCCGGCCGCTCGATGCTGGAGGCGATGGGCTGGGCGATGCTGCTGCCGCAGCTGCTCGCCACGCTCGGCAGCATCTTCTCCGTCGCCGGCGTGGGCACCGAGGTCGGCGAACTGACCACGAAGGCGCTGCCGGAGGACTCCCGCTACCTGGCCGTCATCGCGTACTGCGTGGGCATGGCCCTGTTCACCATGATCATGGGCAACGCGTTCGCCGCCTTCCCGGTGATGACCGCCGCGATCGGCTGGCCGGTCCTGGTCGAGCAGATGAACGGCGATCCGGCCGCGGTGCTCGCCATCGGCATGCTCGCCGGGTTCTGCGGCACGCTGGCCACCCCGATGGCGGCGAACTTCAACATCGTCCCGGCCGCGCTGCTGGAGCTGAAGGACCAGTACGGGCCGATCAAGGCGCAACTGCCCACCGCAGCGGTGCTGCTCGGCTGCAACATCGTGATCATGGCGCTCGTCGCATTCTGACGCCGGGGGCCGGCGGAGGCGCCGGGAGGGCCCGGTCCGCCGGGGCCGCCGGGGAGCGGCGCCCGCCCGGGGTTCCGCGGGACCCGGGCGGTCGGGCCACCCGGCCGGGGGTCACTTCCGGCCAGGTCACTTCCGGCCGGGGTCCGCGGGTACGACAGCGGCCGACGGCCCGTCCGGCGGCGCCCACCGCCCGCGGTGTCACCGGATCGGGAGCCCCCCGCTCGCGGCGTCAACCGCCCGTGGCACCCGGCACCGGTCGCGTACCACCCGCCCGACCGCCGGTCCGGGCGCCCACGACCCCGCACCCGGTGCCGCCCGGATGCCCCCTCCGCACGTCCGCGAACCGGTGGCCGGCGCCCACCCGACCCCCGACCCCCGACCCCCGACACCCCGTATTCCCATACCCGACCACGCTGCGAGGCGGAAGCTCATGACACGGATACTGCTGACCGGATTCGAGCCCTTCGGCGGCGAGCGGACCAATCCCTCCTGGGAGGCGGTACGACTGGCGGCCCAGGACCCGCCGGCCGGACTCACCTTCGCCACCGCCGAACTGCCCTGCGTCTTCGGCGACGCGCTGACCGCGCTGCGGGCCGCCGTGGAGGCCACCGACCCGGACGTGGTGGTCTGTACCGGCCAGGCCGGCGGCCGCCCCGACCTCACCGTGGAGCGGGTCGCGATCAACCTGGACGACGCCCGGATCCCGGACAACGCGGGCGCCCGTCCGCTCGACCGGCCGGTCGTCCCCGGCGCGCCCGCCGCCTACTTCGCCACCCTCCCCGTCAAGGCGTGCGTCGCCGCGGCCCGGGCGGCCGGCGTACCCGCCTCCGTCTCGCACACCGCCGGTACCTTCGTCTGCAACCACGTCTTCTACGGCCTGATGCACCTGGCCGCCACCGAGCGGCCGGGGTTGCGCGGCGGGTTCGTCCACGTCCCCTACGCGCCGGAGCAGGTGCTGGACCGCGGTGCGCCCGCGCTGCCGCCCGCCGCGGTCGCCGCCGGGCTCCGCGCCGTCGCCGTCACCGCCGCGACCCGGACCGAGGACATCCGGGCGGTCGGCGGGACCACCCACTGACGGCCCGCCCGGCCCGGGCACTCCGCCCGGCGGTCGCCGAGCCGCCCGGTCCGGGGGTCCCTCGGCCACCGAAGGCCCTGGCGCCCCCGGCGCCTCCGCCCCTGTCCGCCCTCCCCGGGCCCGGCCCCGCGCCCGGTCTCCGAAGCCCGGCCGGGCGCCGCTGCCCGGCGGCCTCCGCGCCCGCCGCCCAGCCGTGCCGTTTCGTCCGTTGTCGGTGCGACCGCCTACGCTGTGCGACGTGACTTCTGTACCTCCCGGGGCGGCTGCGCCCCAGCTGAGCGGGGTGGCCCGCCCCGCGCCCGGCCCGGCAGCCGACGAGGGCCTGGCCCGGCGGCTGCGCGCGCTGGCGTGCACCGCTCCGCTGCACGACCTGGACGCCCGCAAGGCGAACCTCGCGGGGGAGTACGGGATCTACGCGATGGCCGAGGTCGCCCTCGCCGCCATCGACCTGATCACCCTCAACATGGACTTCGACACCGGCGCCGACCACGAGCAGATAGTGACCCGGCTGCTGCCCCGGGTCGCGGCCCAGGCACCGCAGCGCCCCGCCGCCGAGCACGAGCGGGTGGCCCGCTGGGTGCTGGAGAACCTGATCAACGTGGGCAGCGTGGACCGCGGCTTCCGGGCCGTGTACGGCACCTTCGACGCCGAGGGCGTGTACGTCCGCCGGGACTACGACTTCAAGCTCGTCGAGGAGGTGCCCGGGCCCGGCGGCACGGTCTACCTGCGCACCACCGACGAGGCGGTCAACGTCCTGGTCGGGGCGCTGGACACGGACGTCACCAGCGCCCAGATCGCGGCCGAGGTGAAGCTGGAGGTGCTCATCAGCCGGGGGCGCCTGGCCGATGCCCAGCTCGCCGCCGAGCAGGCCCGGTACCGGACCGTCCAGTACTCCGAGACGCTGCGCCGGACACTCGACGCCACCCGCCGCAACGTCCGCGCCGTGGACTGGCTGAGCGCGGTACCCGACATGATCGCCGAGGCGCTGGACCACGTCGCCGAGCGCTACCGCCACGAGAACGCCATCCTCACCAACATCCGCCGGGTCCGGGACGAGGCCGCCTCCGGCGGCGACCCGGAGCACAAGCGGCGCGCGGCCGAGCTGGTGGACATCGTCAAGGACTGCATCCGGCGCCACACCCAGCTCCAGTCGAGGCTGCTGGAGGCCGGCCCGCTGTTCCGGGCCGAGCAGGACCGGCAGGCGTTCGCCACCCCCGCCGCCCGCGCCGGGATCGACCTGTACGGACAGCTGGTCGCCCCGGTGCTGCCGATGCCGGTGGAGCGGGCCACCCGGGTCACCGACGCCTTCTTCGCCCGGGGCACCGGCCTGCGCACCCCGGTCGCGGTCCGCGTCGGTGACCTGGTGGAGATGCTGCTCACGCCACCGGCGGAACGCGAGCACCTGGGCGCCGAGATGCCCGAGCCGGACCTGATCGCCACCCCGGACGACAGCCGGTTCAGCGAGGAACAGCTCGCCGCCGCCATGGACCTGCTCGACCTGCCGCCGGACGCGCCGCGCCGCCTCTCCGGGCTGCTCGTCGAGGCCCGCCGCACCGACCCCGAACTGCCCTACCTGGTCGCCCTGCTCGCGGTGCACGCCGCCAGCCCGCCGGTCGGCACCGCCTACCGGCAGGGCGAGCAGCGGCTGCTGTTCGCCGTGGACGACGGCACCGAGCTGGACGACCCCGAGTTCGGCGGCGCCGACCTCATCGTGGGCACCGCGCTGCTGGACGCGGCGGGCATGGCGGCCGACCGTACGGAGGCGGCGTGACCCGCACCCCGCCGCCCCGCCCCCGGCCGTACGCCACGTCCCCGGGGGCGTACACCCCGCCCGGGCCGCACGTCCCCCCACGGCCGTGCACCGCGCCCCGGCACCCTCGCCGGACCACGGCACTCCGGCCCCGCCCCTGGCACCCCGCCGGGCCGCCGCCGCACACCGGACCCCGGTGCGGCCCGGGGACCGGCGCACCGCCGCGCGCCCCGGACCGGCACCGGCCGCCCGCCCGCGGCGCCCGCGCCGTGCCCCCCTGCCGTGACCGGCCGACCGGCGGTCCCGCGGCGCCGCGCCGCCGCCCGGTGGCCCCCGCCGCCCACCAGCCCGTTCCCCGCAAGGAGTTCCACCCTGTGACCGAGTACGACGCCGACGACGTGGCCGCACCGGAGGCGGCCCCCGCCGCGTCCGCCCCTGGCCCCTCGCGGGCGCGCCCGTCACCCCCTGCCGACGCGGCCGACGCCGCGCGCCTGGTCGCCTTCGGGCTGCAGCCCAAACTGCTCCCCGCCCGCGACGCGGAGTACGCCGAACTGCTCCGGCGCCACCGCGACGACCCCGCCTTCGCCCGGCTCGCCGACGCCGTCGCCGCCGGCCTGGGCCTGGTGGTGCTGGAGGTCTCCACCCGGGCCGGCATGGCCGTCACCGCCGCCGAGGACTCCGTCTTCGCCGTCCGGATGGGCGACTACGCGCGCCGCGCCGCCACCGACTCCGCCGACCGGTTCCTGCACGGCCTGGCCCACCTGGCGATCGCCGCGATGGCCTTCCCGCGCCCCGAGGACCTCGCCGACGACGGCTACATCGGCCGGATCACCGTCAACGGCGTCGACGCCTTCGTCCGGCAGGCGTGCCGGCGGCTGGAGGAACGCGCCGCCGAGCAGGGCGAGAACACCGACCCCGCCACCGGCGCCCCCGGCCTGGAGGCGGCGTGGCGGGTCTACGCCCGCCGCAGCGCCACCGGCGCCACCAAGGACGCGCGCCGGCTCGCCGGTTCCACCACCGGCATCATCGGCAAGGCCGTCGCCTTCCTGGTGGACTCCGGCTTCCTCCAGCGCACCGGCGACGACGCGGGCGGCACGTACCGCACCACCGCCCGCTACCAGCTCCAGGTCCGCGACATGGCCGGCGGCGCCGCCATGGCCGAGCTGCTGGAGCTGGGCGTGGTGCCGGTCGGCGACGGCAGCGCCACCCTGCTGCCCCCCGACGACTCCGACGACCTGGACCTGGTCGCCGACGCCGGCCTGCCGTTCCACTCCTGACCCCGGCCGTCCGGCACCCGATCACCGCGGTCCGGCCCGCCACCGCCCGGGTGCGGCGAGCCCCGTTCGCCGCACCGTTCCCCCACCGTCACGACAACGAGAGTCCGCCGCCATGTACGAGCTGTCCCGGGTCCGCCTCTACTCCATCGGGCCGGCCGGTGCGCGCTACGCCGACACCGTGCTGGACCTGCGCGGGGTCGGCGATCCGGTACCCAGCCCGGCGCCCGCGCAGGCGGAGTTCTTCGAGGAGGAACCGGTCGGACCGCCGCGCCGGCCGGCGCCCGCCGGGGTCCTCTTCCTGGAGAACGGCGGCGGCAAGTCCGTCCTGCTGAAACTGATCTTCTCGGTGATGCTGCCCGGTCACCGCAACACCCTGGGCGGCGCCAGCTCCGGCGTGCTCCGCAAGTTCCTCCTCGCCGACGACTGCGGGCACGTGGCGCTGGAGTGGCAGCACACCGTCACCGGCGAGACCGTGGTGGTCGGCAAGGTCAGCGAGTGGCGCGGACGCCAGGTCTCCAACGACCCCAGGAAGTTTGCCGAGGCCTGGTACTCCTTCCGGCCCGGCCCCGGACTGAGCCTGGACTCGCTCCCGGTCGCCGAGTCCACCGCCGTGCGCCCGCCGGCCGAGGGCGTATCCGGCGCCCGCGGCCGCCGCCGCACCATGAAGGGCTTCCGCGACGCCCTCACCGAGGCCGGCAAGGCGTACCCGCACCTGGACGTGGTCTGGGTGGAGATCCACGAGCGGTGGAACGAGCACCTGGGCGAACTCGGCCTGGACCCCGAACTCTTCCGCTACCAGCGGGAGATGAACGCCGACGAGGGCGAGGCGGCCGGCCTCTTCGCGGTCAAGAACGACTCCGACTTCACCGACCTGCTGCTGCGCGCGGTCACCGACACCCGGGACACCGACGGCCTCGCCGACCTGGTGCACGGCTTCGCCCACAAACTCGGCCGCCGCGCCGAACTCACCGCCGAACGCGACTTCACCGCCGGCTCGCTGGACCTGCTCACCCGGATCGGCGAGGCCGCGGACCGCCGCGAGCAGGCCCGCGACGTGCACGCCGGCGCCGAGCGCCGCACCCGCGCCCTGGCCCGCCGGCTCTCCGCCCGCGGTGCCGAGGAGCGCGCCCGCGCCGCCGAACTGGCCGCGTCCGTCGCCACCGCCGCGCACGCCGTCACCGACGCCGAACAGGCGCGCGGCCACGCCGCCCTGATCGCCGCCGAACTCGCCTACCGGCACGCCTCGCTGGCGCTGGCCGCCGCCGAGAAGGGCGCCGCCGCCCAGCGCCGCGAACTCAACGACGCCCGCACCCTGCACTCCGCCTGGCAGGCCGCCGAGACGGTGCTGCGGCACCGTGCCGCCGCCGACCGCTCGGCCCGCGTCGCCGCCGCCATCCGGGAGGCCGAACGCGACGCCGCCCCCGCCCTGGCCGCCCGCGCCAGGGCCGCGGCCGACCTGGTCCGCGCGCTGCACGCGGCCGCCGCGGCCGGCGAACGCCTCGCCGCCGAGGAGGAGGAGCGCTCCGCCGCCCTCCAGCAGACCGGGGAGTCCGCGCACCGCGACGCCACCGCCGCCGCCACCGCCGCCCAGCGCGCCCGCAGCGAGGCCGAGCACCTGCGCCAGCGGCTCGCCGAGGTCGAGCAGGAGACCGCCGAGGCGGTACGGGCCGGCTGGCTGGACGACTCCGCCCCGGACGCCGACCCGGCCCGCGCCGCGCTCGCCGCCAGCGACGCCGAGAAGACCGCGGTCGCCGCCTGGGACAGCGCCCGGGAGGCCGCCCGAGTCACCGGCGAACGGGCCCGGGAGGCCGCCGCCGAGCAGTCCCGCGCCGAACTGGCCGCGGCCCGCGCCGCCGACGCGGCCCGGGCCGCCGACTCCGCGTACCAGGCGGAACTGCGCGCGGCACAGGCACTCGGCGGCGAGCAGCGCCTGGTGGAGCTGCTGGGCCTGCCGCAGCCGCCCGCCGCCACCGTGCCCGCCCCGCGCGGCGCGGAACCGGGCGCCGGCACCGCGCCGGCCGCCCGCGCCGGCCACCGCCCGCCCACCGACGGCCCACTCACCGCCGAGGAGCTGGACCGCAACGCCGACGCCCTGTACGAGCTGCTGGACAACGGCGTCGCGGCCGCCGAACGCCAGCTGTTCGACCTGCGCACCGCCGCCGCCGAGGACTCCCGCATCCTCGGCGCGCTCGGCGACGGCGGCCTGCTGCCGCCCAAGCCCGACGTGCTCGCCGCGGTCGAGTACCTCGGCGAGCACGGCATCCCCGCGCTCCCCGGCTGGCGCTACCTCGCCCAGGCCGTGGACCCGGCCGACCACGCCACGGTGCTCGCCGCCCGCCCGGAGCTGGTGGACGGCGTCGTCATCACCGACCCCGACACCCACGCCCGGGCCCGGGAGGTGCTCGCCGGCGCCTCGCTGCTGCCCCGCTCCGCCGTCGCTGTCGGCACCGCCGCGGCACTGCTGGCCCCCACCCCGCCCCCGGGCGGCGACGACACCGGCGTCTTCCTGGTGCCGCCGAACCCGGCCATGCACGACGAGCGGGCCGCCGACGACGAACGGCAGGCGCTGCGCCGGCGGGCCGCCGCCCGGGACGAGGAGATCCGCGCCCTGGCCGCCCGGCTCTCCGGCGACCGGGCCCTGGCCGCCCGGCTCGCCGCCTGGCGGCAGAGCTGCCCGCCCGGCCGCCTCGCCGAACTGGCCGCCGCCGCCGAACGGGCCCGCACCGAGGCCGAGGCCGCCCAGCAGCGGCTCACCGAGGCCCGCACCGCCCACGCCGAGGCCGAGGAGAGCGCCGCCGAGGCGGCCCGGGTCCGCGACGAGCGCCAGGAGGCCGCCCAGCGGGCCCGCCGGACCGCCGACGCCCTCGCCGGCCTCGCCCACCGGCTGCGCGAGCGCGCCGCGTGGCAGGCCCGCGCCCGGGAGCTCGCCGACGAGGCCGCCGAGTGGGAGGAGCGGGCCGCGGCCTGCGTCGACCGCGCCCGCGCCGCCGACGAGGACCGACGCGCCGCCCAGCGCGCCGCCGACGACGCGCACCGCACCGCGCGCGCCCTGCGCGCCGAGCGCGCCGAGATCGCCGGCGTCCCGGACGACCTGGACGAGGAGGCCGCGGACACCCCGCCGGACACCTCGCTGCCCGCCCTCCGCGAGGCCTACCGCGCCGCCTCCCAGCTGTACGAGAAGGTCGGCGTCGGCGCCGACCTGCGCGCCGAACAGGCCCGCGCCGAGAGCGACGAGTCCGCCGCCCTGGCCGCCCTGGACCGGCTCACCAACAAGGTCCGCACCCGCGCCGCCCAACTGCTGGAGGGCCCCGACGGCGCCGACGGACCGTCCCGGCAGGCTGCCGCCGCCCGCGCCGAGGCGCTGGTGACGATGCTGGAGACCCGCGCCTCGGCGGCGAGCGAACAGCTCGGCCGGCTCCGCGGCGAGGCCGAACGGCTGGCGCCCGCCGACGGCGAGGCGCACACCGAACTCCCCGACGAGCTGGTGCCCACCGACGCCGACCGGGCCAAGGAGCTGCTGCGCGGCGCCAACACCGAACTCGCCGCCCGCACCGACGCGCTGGAGGGGGCCCGCACCGCCCACGCCGACCTGCTGCGCGCCCACCGCGCCGCCGAGGACGCCGCGGGAGGCTTCGACGAGATCGCCGCCATGCTGCGCGACCTGCTCCGCGACCACCCGGGCCAGGACGGCGGGCCGGACGGCCCGGACGGCCGGCCGGAGAGCTACACCGGAACACTCGCCGAGGCCCGGCAGGCCGCCGCCGAAGCCCGGCGCTCCCTGCGCGGTTGCGCCGCCGACCTGTCGGCCGCCGAGGCGGCGGTGCGGGAGGCGAGCGACGTCCTCGTCCGGCACGCCAACTCCACCCGTTACGAGCAGGTCCGCACCCCCGCCCGCCAGCAGATCCGGGAGCTGCCCGCCGCCGCGCTCCCGGACCACGCCGCCGCCTGGGCAGAGGCGTTCGCCCCCCGGCTGCGGGTGCTCACCGACGAACTGGCCCAGCTGGAGCGGAACCGCGACAGCATCGTGGACCGGCTGCGCGGCCTGGTCGAGGCGTGCCTGGCCACGCTCCGCTCCGCCCAGCGCCTGTCCCGGCTGCCCGAGGGCCTGGGCGAGTGGTCCGGCCAGGAGTTCCTGCGCATCCGGTTCGACGACCCCGACCAGGCCACGCTCACCGAGCGCCTGGGCGAGGTGATCGACGAGGCCACCCGGTCCGCGGTGCGGAAGAACTCGGACCTGCGCCGGGACGGCATGTCGCTGCTGCTGCGCGGGGTGCACGCCGCCCTCCAGCCGCGCGGCGTGGCGGTGGAGATCCTCAAGCCGGACGCGGTGCTGCGCGCCGAGCGGGTGCCGGTCGGGCAGATGGGCGACGTGTTCTCCGGCGGCCAGCTGCTGACCGCCGCCATCGCCCTGTACTGCACCATGGCGGCGCTGCGCAGCAACGACCGCGGCCGGGACAAGCAGCGGCACGCCGGCACGCTGTTCCTGGACAACCCCATCGGCCGGGCCAACGCCACCTATCTGCTGGAGCTCCAGCGCGCGGTCGCCGACGCCCTCGGCGTGCAGCTGCTCTACACCACCGGCCTGTTCGACACCACGGCGCTGGCCGAGTTCCCGCTGGTCATCCGGTTGCGGAACGACGCCGACCTGCGGGCCGGGCTGAAGTACATCAGCGTGGAGGAGCACCTGCGGCCCGGGCTGCCGCAGCCGACGGCGGACGCCGAGCCGGTGCACGGCCAGATCACCGCCACCCGGATGTTCCGCCGCCCGGACGCCCCCGCGCTCCCCGCCGCCGAGCGGCGCACCGCCGGGTCGGGCGCCGCAGGAGCACCTGCCACCGGAGCACCTGCCACCGGGGCGCCCGGGGCCGACTGAACCGGCCGCCCCCCCCGCGCGGGGCGGCGCGGGGACGACGAACCGGCCCGCCCCGCGCGGGCGGGCCGCTCCGGAGCCGCACCCCGCGGGACCCGGGGCGGTTCCCCGCGGGGGAGGGACGGGCCCGGCACACCTGGGGCCGCCTTCGCCCCCCGCAACGCCCGCGGCGTGCCGGTGGCGTGCCCGGGGGTCCCGGGCGGGGCCGGCCCCGGCGGTCCGCCGCCCCCGCCGTCACCGGCCGCTTCCCCGCCCGTCCCCGGCCGTTCACGTCCCGGCACGGCCGGCGCCGGCCCGCCGGTGCCCGTCACACCCCCGACAGCCGCTGCGGACGGCGTGATTGGCGTACTTGACGAGCGGAGCTGCTGGGTGCAGAGACCACCCCGTGACGCTGCCGCCACACCTGGCGGGTGACCCACACGTCCAGCACCCCCCAGGTGGCCGCCACGGTGCTCGCCACGGTGCTCAGCACCATCGGGAAGGCGAGCCAGGAACCCGCCAGCGTGCACAGCACCGCCACCATCGCCTGCACCAGCGTCACCGCCACGATGATGACCGCCCGCACCGCCGCCTCACGCACCGGATCAGGCAGTCTGTACCGGCGGGCCGGCTCCTCGGTCCACAGCGGCCGTACCGCCTGCGCGCGTCCGCCGCTTGGGACGCGCGCGGGGATGTCGCGATCCTTGCCCACGAAGTCCTCACCCCTCCTGGTGGCTGTCCCGGTCCACCCGAATCAAAAAGCCCGACATGGCTCTTATTCCCCCCAGTCTCCTCGGTGAAGGCATGAAACAGAGTGGCGAACGGTGCGCGGCGGGAGGGGAAATTCAGCCACTCGTGCGACGGCATTGCGTCGGACTCCTCCGGGCCGGTGAGCCGCCGGACGGGGAGTAAGTCGGCTCAACCCCGGACACATCGTGATCAAGGTAGCCCTCCGTGCCGCCTGCCCGACCGGACGTGTCTTCGAAGCGGTCAACCCACGGTAGTAGGCTCGCGCCGCTTGTTATCGGAACTCCGCCCCCGGTATTCGGGGTTGACGTTGGGGAGGCCATGCGCTTTCGCGGGAAATCCATCCGCAGGAAGATCGTGGCGCTGTTGCTGGTGCCGCTCGTCTCACTGACGGCAATCTGGGCGTTCGCTACAGTGATCACCGGTCGTGAGGCGATGCAGCTGCTGGACGCTGCTGACATCGTGGAAGATGTCGGATATCCGGTCGAGGACGCGGTACACGCGATCCAGAAGGAGCGGAAGCAGGCGCTGATCTATCTGGCCGATCCCAGCCAGTCCGACGCGCTCACCGTGCTGCACGCGCGCCAGCAGGAGACCAATCAGGTCATCGAGAAGCTGAACGACAACGCCGGGAACGAAGACACCCGCGACAAGATGTCCGAGGACGCCCGGACCCAGCTCAGCACCATTCTGGAGAAGGCCGACGGACTGGAGAACCTCCGTCGCCAGATCGACGACCGGGGCATCAGCGGCCTGGACGCCTACGCCTATTACAACGGCCTGATCGACCTCTGCTACAACTTCCGCAGCTCGCTGCACGCGGTGCCCGACGCCGACCTGGACAAGCAGGGACGCGCCCTGGTGGCCATGATCCGCGGCCGCGAGGCACTCGCCCGCGAGGACAGCCTGTACACCGCCGCGCTCACCGCGCAGCGGATCGACTCGGCCACCCTGCGCGCGATGTCCGACCTGATCGCCGAGCGCAACCTGATCCAGGCGACCAACATGCCGGTGCTGCCCGGCTCGGAACAGAAGATCTTCCTCACCTACCGGAAGACCACCGCCGCGCCCGAGGGTCTGCGCCAGGCCGAGGACGCCATCTTCAAGGCCGGCGCCGCCAACGCGCTGAAGGTGATGAACCAGGAGCGCTGGGACAAGGCCGCCAAGCCGGTCCTGGCGGACCTCGACCGCCTCAACAGCGACGCCATGGACCGCTTCCAGGACCGCGTCGAGCCCGAGGCCGAGAGCGTGCTGCTGCAGGCCGGTGCCGCCGGCATCCTCGGCTTCCTCGCCCTGGCCGCCTCCATCTTCGTGTCGGTCCGCATCGGCCGCACCCTCATCCGCGACCTGACCCAGCTCCGCAAGGACGCCCAGGAGGTCGCCACCGTGCGCCTGCCCAGCGTCATGCGGCGCCTGGCGACGGGCGAGCAGGTGGACATCGAGACCGAGGCGCCCCGGCTGTCCTACGGCGCCGACGAGATGGGCCAGGTGGGCCAGGCCCTCAACACCGTGCAGCGCGCCGCCGTCGAGGCGGCCGTCAAGCAGGCCGAACTGCGGCACGGCATCTCCGAGGTCTTCGTCAACCTCGCCCGCCGCAGCCAGGTCCTGTTGCACCGCCAGCTGACCCTGCTGGACGAGATGGAGCGGCGCACCGAGGACACCGACGAGCTGGCCGACCTGTTCCGCCTGGACCACATGACCACCCGCATGCGGCGGCACGCCGAGGGTCTGGTCATCCTCTCCGGCGCGGCCCCCTCCCGGCAGTGGCGCAAGCCGATCCAGCTGATGGACGTGGTCCGCGCCGCCGTCGCCGAGGTCGAGGACTACGAGCGCATCGAGGTCCGCCGCCTGCCGCGGCTGGCCGTCAACGGCCCGGCCGTCGCCGACCTCACCCACCTGATCGCCGAACTCCTGGAGAACGCCACGGTGTTCTCGCCGCCGCACACCGCGGTGCAGGTGCTCGGCGAGCGGGTCGCCAACGGCTTCACCCTGGAGATCCACGACCGCGGCCTGGGCATGGCACCGGACGCCCTGCTGGAGGCCAACCTCCGGCTCTCCGAGACCCCGGACTTCGAACTGTCCGACACCGACCGGCTCGGCCTGTTCGTGGTCAGCCGCCTGGCCCAGCGCCAGGGCGTCAAGGTCTCGCTGCAGCCCTCGCCGTACGGCGGCACCACCGCCGTCCTGCTCATCCCCGCCAAACTCCTCACCGACAGCGGCGAGCCGGACGGCGAGGACGTCACCGACGAGGCGGAGCAGGCCGAGCGGGACCTGCCGGCCCTCGGCGAGATCCCCGCGGTCCTGCGGGAGCGGCCGATGCGCACCACCCCCGCGCCCTCGGACGGACCGGTCGAGCAGGACCCGCCGGTCACCCGTTTCGGCCAGCAGGTGAGCGCCGGCGTGCCGCAGGAGGCGCTGGACGACGAGGACGAGGACGGCGGCCTGTTCCGCGGCCGCGGCCTGACCCCCACGCCGCCGCTGCCCGGCGTCGCGCCGGAACAGCACCAGCAGGTCCCCGACGGGCAGCTGCCCCACCACCACGTCCCGGCCGCCGTCGACGGCGCGCCGGACTCCGGCCCGGCCCCCCTGCCGCGCCGGGTGCCGCCGAAGCTCGTCTCGGACAACGGACGCCGGGTCGGCGGCCAGCGCTCCGGCCGGCACGCCGCACCCCGCCGTGACGAGCGGGAACAGGGCTGGGACCCGCACGCCGCCCAGCCGGCCCCGCCCCCCGCGGGCCCGGCGCAGCACCCCGGCTGGGACCACCAGCCGCACGCCGCCCAGCAGCCCGCTCAGCCGTCCACGCCGTCCTGGGCCACACCCTCCGCCCAGACCCCGGCGACCGAGGAGCACACCATGCCCGCGCAAGGAGCCGAACCGCCCCGGCTGCCCCGGCGCGTACGACAGGCGAGCCTCGCACCGCAGCTGAAGAGCGACCCCGCCCCGCAGGCCGAGGCGGAGCGATACCCTGCCGAGACCGATCCCGAACGCGATGCCGAGCAGGCGCGGGCCACCATGGCCTCGCTCCAACGGGGCTGGCAGCGCGGTCGGCGGCAGACCTCCGACCCGATCGGCGGTCAGCAGCAGATAGCACCTGGAACGAACTACGAGGGGGACGGTCGATGACCACACCGCACGCCGCGGCCCGCAACACACCGGCACGTTCGGGGGAGTTGAACTGGCTGCTCGATGAGCTGGTCGGACGCGTGGGCAGCATCCGCAAGGCGCTGGTGCTGTCCGGTGACGGACTGCCCACCGGCGGGTCGCGCGACCTGTCCCGCGAGGACGCCGAGCACCTCGCCGCCGTCGCCTCCGGGTTCCACAGCCTCGCCAAGGGCGTCGGACGCCACTTCGACGTGGGGCGGGTGCGCCAGACCATCGTCGAACTCGACGACGCCTTCCTGTTCGTCACCGCGGCCGGTGACGGCAGCTGCCTGGCCGTGCTCGCGGACGCCGACTCCGACGTCGGCCAGGTCGCATACGAGATGACGCTGCTGGTCAAGCGTGTGGGCGTGCACCTGGGCACGGCGCCGCGCTCCGGTGGGTGACGGAGTGACATGACGGAGGACGCGGAGGGCTGGTTCGACGACGCGGCGGGACCCGTGGTCCGGCCGTACGCCATGACGCGCGGCCGTACCCGCAGCGCCGCCGAAGGAAAGCTCGACCTGATCGCGGTCGTCGTGGCCGACCGTGTGGACAGACGGTCGGTCGTCGATCAGACACTATCCCCGGAACACATCGACATCGTCGAACTGAGCCGGGACAACCCCCTGTCCGTCGCTGAACTCGCCGCCGAACTCGACCTGCCGGTCGGAGTGGTCCGCGTGCTCATCGGCGACCTGCTGCACGCGGAACTGGTCCGCGTGTCCCGGCCCGTTCCTCCGGCAGAGCTGCCGGACGAGAGGATTCTGCGCGAGGTGATCAATGGTCTACGGGCACTCTGACCGTGACCGTCCCCCGATAGCCGACCCGGTGACGCTCAAGATCCTGGTGGCGGGCGGGTTCGGCGCGGGCAAGACGACCCTGGTGGGCGCGGTCAGCGAGATCAAACCGCTGCGCACCGAGGAGCTGCTCACCGAGGCGGGACGGCCGGTGGACAACCTGACCGGGGTGGAGGGGAAGCGCACCACGACCGTCGCTATGGACTTCGGGCGGATCACGCTCCGCGAGGACCTGGTGCTGTACCTGTTCGGCACCCCCGGCCAGGACCGCTTCTGGTTCCTGTGGGACGAGCTGTCCACCGGGGCGCTGGGCGCGGTCGTGCTGGCCGACACCCGGCGGCTGCAGGACTGCTTCGCCGCCGTCGACTACTTCGAGCGGCGCGGCATCGCCTTCACGGTGGCCGTCAACTGCTTCGAGGACTCCGCCCGGTATCCGGAGGAGTCGGTGCGCGACGCGCTCGACCTCGACCCGCAGACCCCGGTCATCCTCTGCGACGCCCGGGAGCGGGACTCCGTCAAGGAGGTGCTCATCTCCGTCGTGGAGCACGCCATGATGGTCTCCGCCACCCGGCGCTGAGTCCGCACCGACGGCCCGTACCCCCGGCCCGCCGCGGGGTACGGGCCGTCGGCGTTCCGGCGCACCGGGCGTCAGCAGCCCGTCGCGGCCCGGCACGCGGTGTCCGGCACCGCCGGCGCCCCGGCGGCCGGGGGCCGGCCCGCCTGCGGCACCGGGCGCCCCCGCCGCGCCTCCTGCCGTGCCGGGTCCGGGCCGCCGACCACCCAGCTGGCCCCGCGCAGCGCCTTGGCCGCCTTCTTCAGCGGCGCCAGGCAGGCCGCCGCCCGGTGGTGGTCGGGCAGACCGCCGGGCGGACAGACCACGGTGGCCAGCGACAGGGTCACCGGCAGCTCCCCGGCCGACCAGGGCACGTCGAGCACCGCGGCGGCGACGGGGGCGGGGCCCTCGGGCCCGTCCGCGTCGGTCAGGACCAGGAAGTCGTCACCGCCGATGTGCCCGACCCGGACCGCCTCCCGCCCCGCCGCCGTCCCTCGGCCAGCGCCCGCCCCACCCGCGCGGATCAGCTCGTCGCCCGCCGCGAACCCGGCCCCGTCGTTGACCTGCTTGAAGCCGTCGATGTCCAGCCAGCTCAGGGCGAACGGCCGGCCCTGGGCGATCCGCCGGTCCACCTCGGCGTTGACGGTGTCCGAGCCGGGCAGCCGGGTCAGCGGGTTCAGCCGCGCCGCCTCCTCCACCCGGCTCTCCGCCAGCGCCCGCACCACGTCCGCCAGGTGCACCACCCCCACGCAGCGGCCCGACGCGTCCACCACCGCCACGTCGTCGGCGGTCCGCGACCACTCGTCGGCCGCGACCACGTCCAGCACCTCCCAGGCGGTGGCGTCGGCGCGGACCGTGCGCGGACGGTCCGCCAGCCGCGCCGCCGGCCGGTCGGCGTAGAGCGCGTGACCGTACCGGCCGGACAGGGAGAGCAGGAACCGGTCCCGGTGGACCGCCCGCACCGGCACCCCCTCGGCGTCCACCAGCACCACCCCGGCGACCCCCGGCGAACCGGTGAGCAGGGTCCGTACCTGGCCGGCGGACACGGTGAGCGGCAGCAGCGCGGCCGGCTGGACGAACTGCGCGATCCGCGGCCCCCGCGGGCCGGGCCCTACGGGCCGCGCCGCGGCGCCGGGGCGGCGGATCCCGGTGGCCGGGCGGCGTGCCGCCGGCGCGAAGAGGTTCCCCTGCGCCAGCTGGGCCCCCGCCTCCCGCGCCGCGGCGCACTGCCGCTCCGTCTCCACCCCCTCCACCGCCAGCAGCGCCCCCAGCCCGTCGCACAGCTCCCGCAGCGCGGCCACCGCGGCCCGCGCGGAGACGTCCCGGGGCAGGTCGGCGATCAGCACCCGGTCCAGCTTCACCAGGTCCGGGGCGAGCCGGGTGAGCAGCCGCAGCGGCAGATCGCCCTCACCCACCCCGTCCGCGCAGACCCGGAACCCCGCCTCGCGCAGCTCGGCCACCCCGGCCAGCAGGGCGGAGGAGACCACCGGCGCGTACGGCGGCACCAGATCGACGGTGATCTCGCACGGCCGGCGCCCGGTCTCCCGTACCGCCCGGCACAGCGGCGCCAGCCGCGGCGGCGCCGCCACCGTCGCGGCGAAGACGTTCACATGGAGCGGGAGCAGCACCCCGGCCCGCGCGGCGGCCCGCACCGCCCGGGCGGCCAGGTCCGCGTCCACGCCCGGGTCCCGGCGGGCCCGGGACAGCACCCCGGAGTGCTCCGGGCGGGCCAGCACCTCCAGCGCGACGACCGAGGAGGTACAGAGGTTCACCACGGGCTGGTAGGCGAATCCGAGGGCGTCCGTCCAGGGGCTCACGGCAGCCAGGATGGCGGGCCCCCGGCGGAACCGGCCGACGGTTCACCCGGAGTTCACACCGCTTTCCGGAGCGCGCACCGGCTCCGCGCGCCCCCCGCCGGCGCCGGCACACGACCCCCCGTACCCCACCCCGCCCCATCGGCCGACGCCGGCCGGAGTGGGGCGGCGATCCGGTCCCGGTGACGGCACGGCCCGGGCCTCGCCGGCACGCCCCGCGACGGCGTGCCCCGGGGCGTGCGCCGGCACGCGGTCGACGGGCGGAGGGGGCGTGCCCGGCCCGCCGGCCGGGCCCCGCGGCGAGGCGGTACAGAGGGCAACCATCCCGGGGGGTCGTGCGTCCAGTTCAAGTGACCGGCCGGACGGGGCCCACGGGGGTGGTCCCGATCGGCCGGTCACCACCGGGTCCGGCGCGTCAGCGGCCGGTCAGGGACCGGCGGGCGACGGGGAAGTCGAAGTAGGTGTCCGGGAACGGCTCCGGCCGGTAGGTGTAGTGCCACCACTCCTCGGGCAGGTTGACGAACCCCACCGCCTCCAGCGTCCGCTTCAGCAGCAGCCGGTTGGCCCGCTGCTCCCCGGTGATCCGCGGATCGAGCGTGTGGGAGAGCGGGTCGAAGCAGTCGAAGCCCGTCCCCATGTCCACCGAGTTGTCCGGGAACCGCTGTTCCCGCGGCGCGTAACAGGGCACCAGCGGCTCCCCGGGCACATACGGACGGGTGGGCACCACCGGCAGCTTCACGATCGTCACGTCGAGGGTGCTGCCGCGGCTGTGACCGGACCGTTCGGCGATGTACCCGTCGAGGAAGAGCCGGGACTTGTCCACGTCCGGGTAGAACTCCTCCTTCATCGCCTGGTCGTCCAGGTCCTCCGCCCAGGCGACGAAGTGGTCCACCGCGCGCTGCGGCCGGTAGCAGTCGTACACCTTGAGCGTGTACCCCCGGGCCAGCAGCGTGCGCTGCGCCGCGCTCAGCGCCTTCGCCGCCGGACGGGTCAGCACGCACATCGGCCGGCGGTAGCCGTCGATCGGCCGCCCGGTGAAGTTGTGCCCGGTGACGTAACGGATCTCCTGCACGATCGTGGGGTCCACGTCGCTCAGGGCGACGAACTCCGGCGGGGCCTTGGGTTCCGGGCGGGCGTGCGCCGGCGCGGAGGCCACGGTGGCGGCGAGCAGCGCGGCGACGGGCAGGGCGAGGGCGCGGAGCGCGCGGGGGAGTCTCGGCATGGCCCTGTGAGTTATCAGTCGGCCGGATGCCGGGCAAGGGCCCCGGGCCGCTCCGTACGTCCGCGAGGTCCCTGCGTCCGTGAGGTCCCCGCGTTCGTGAGGCCCGCGGCGTCCGCGAAGCCCGTGGTGGCGTGCCCTCCGGCGGGGTGCCTCCGGCGGGGTGCCTCCGCCCCCGCGACGCGCGTCCGCCGATGCCCACGAACACCCCACCGACGCTCACGGCTGTCGCGTCGCCGCCGGCGCGTCACCGCCGATGCGGCGCCGGCATACCGCCGGTCCCTCCCGGATCCTGCCGCCCGCGCCGTACGCCTCCGCGGCTCCGCGCCGCCCCCCGCGCGCCTCGGCCCGCCGGCCGCCCGTCGCCCCTGTCGCCCAGCCGGACGGTGCCCCGCCACCGCCCGTCCCGGCTGGCCCCGGCCCGCGCCGGGCGTCGCCCCGGCGTGCTCCCGCCCGCTCCGGCACCGGCGCGCCGTACGCCCCCGGCGTGCTCCGCCGCCGGCCCGGCATCGGTGCGCCCTCGCCCCGGAACCGGCGCCCGCGCGCCGCCCGCCCGCCGGTCGCGACCCGCCCCCGCCCCGGTACCGGTACACACCCGCACCGGCCCGCCGGGGCCCGCCACCGGCACCTCGCGCCCGCCACACACCGCGCCCCGCTACACCTCCCGCACCCGCACCCGGAGGCCCACCTGCCGGCCCCCCTCGCGCTCCACCACCACCCGTCCGTCCCGCAGCCGGGTGGTGAAGCGCGCCGTCACCGGGCCGGCCCCGTCCCCGCCGCCGTCGGTGATCAGCAGGCCGCCTCCGGTGCGCCCCGCGACCGGGGGCCACACCTCCAGCTCCACCTCGCCGTCCGCCCCCGCCACCGGCACCACCGAACCGGCCCGGGCCAGCACCGCCGCCCGGGACAGCGGCACCTCCACCCGCGCCCGGCCCGGACCGTCGAAGGCCTGCCCGGTCACCACGTCGTACCAGCGGCCGCGCGGCAGCGGCACCGACCGCCGGCGCTCGCCCTCCGCCAGCGCCGGCGCCACCAGCAGCGAGTCGCCCAGCAGGAAGGCGTCCTCGCAGTCCCGAAGCGCCCGGTCCCGCGGCTGCCGCCACCACACCGGCCGCACGTACGGGGCGCCGGAGCGCTGCGCCACGTGCGCCAGGGTGACGAAGTACGGCATCAGCCGCTGCCGCTCCCGCAGCGCCGCCGCGGCGTGTTCCAGCACCTGCGGACCGAACGCCCACGGCTCCCGCGGCCCGGCCCAGGACGGCCCGCGGGTGCGGAACAGCGGCAGGTGGGCCGCCAGCTGGAACCAGCGCAGGTACAGCTCGGGGGAGGGGTCGCCGGTGGCGCCGCCGATGTCCGGGCCCGAGAACGGCACCCCGCACAGCCCGAGCCCCACCACCGCGGCCAGCGAGGTCCGCAGCCCGGGCCAGCCGGTCGGGATCTCCCCGCACCAGGCGCCCCCGTACCGCTGCAGCCCGGCCCAGCCGGACCGCGACAGCAGGAAGGGCGGCTCGGTGGGCCGCAGTTCGCGCAGCGCCCGGTGGCCGGCCCGGGCCATCGCCAGGGCGTAGACGTTGTGCGCCGCGCGGTGGTCCCCGCCCCGGCCGTCCAGGTCGTGCCGGGCGGAGCGCGGCAGCGTCGGGTCGCCGAAGGCCGCGAACGACACCGGCTCGCACCCGTCGTGGCACACGCCGGCGAAGCCCCGCGCCGCCGTCTGCGCGTACAGCCCGCCCCACCACTTGCGCACCCGCGGGTCGGTGAAGTCCGGGAACACCACCTCGCCCGCCCGCCCGGCGCCACGGACCACCCGGCCCCGGGCGTCCCGGACGAAGGCGTCCTCGGCCGCCCCGCCGTCGTACACCGGGTCCCCCGGTTCGGCCGGCACCGCCGGTTCCACGGTCGCCACCAGCCGGACCCCCAGCTCCCGCAGCCGCTCGGCCGGTCCCGGCGGACCGGGGAGGTGCCCGGCGCCCGGGGCGGCCGCGCCGGGCACCGACGGGTGGCCGGCGGCCAGGTGGAGCGCCGCCAGCGGCAGCCCGCGCTCGCGGTAGCCCGCCGCCACCCGCAGCATCCGCTCCTCGTCGCCGAGCCCCGGGCCCCCGTGGTGGTGGCCCAGCGCCCAGCGCGGCGGCAGCGCGGGACCGCCGGTGAGCGCGGCCCAGCCGTGCAGGACCCGGGCCGGGGTGCCGACGATCACCCAGGAGCGCAGCGGTCCGCCGTCCATCCGCAGCTCACAGCCGCCGGGCCGGTCGTGCCCGGACCCCATGCCCTCCTCGCCCTCCCGGAGGGTCACCGTGCCGTCCCAGGTGTTGTCGTGGAACACCAGGTGGGTGCCCGCGTCCGCCACCACCAGCTGCACCGGCATGGTCAGGTGCGGCGGGCGGTCCGCCGGCGCCGCACCACCGCGCGGGCCGGTGTTCCACAGCCGGTACGCGCCGTCCCGCAGCCGGAGGCCGGCCGGTCCGCCGCCCAGCCCGAAGAAGCGGGCGTCCGCCGCGACCTCGGACCGCTGCACCCACCGCGGGCCGTCCGTCCCCCCGGCCGGGCCGGCACCGTCCGCCGCCGGCCCGTAACCGTCCCCGCGGGGCCCCGGCGCCCGCGCCGCCTCCGGGCCCCGCCGCGCGCCGCCGTCCGCCGCCGGCCCGCCACCGTCCGGCTCCGGGTCCCACCAGCGCGGCGGCAGGTCCCGGCGGAGCGGTACCCCTCCCGGGGTGCGCAGCTCCACCGCGCCCGTCCGGGAGATCACCACGGTCACGCGCTCGGAGACCACCCGCCAGCCGCCGGCGGTGTCCGGTTCCAGCACCGCCCGCTCGTCCGCCTCCGGACACCGGCCGTCCAGCGCGTACGACGGCTCCGGCCCGGCGCCGTCCCAGCCGAAGAACACCGCGCCGCCCACGGCCACCCGCACCTGAAGCGCGGACCGCGCGAACCACACCACCCCGCCGCCGGGCCGCGGCTCGGCACCCCGCGCCTGCCCGGGCACCCGGGCGCGGGTACCCCGCTGCCGGGGCAGGCCGGCCGCGTCGGCACGGTGCCGCCGCCATGCCGACCGCACCGACCGCAGCCCCTGCGCCGTACCGACCACCCTCACCGACCGCACCAGGTCACGCGCATCCATGCGGCTGAGACTGCCACCGCCGAAGGCCCGGCGAAGCCGCGTTCAACTGTCGTTCACCCACCGTCCGCACACATCATGTGATCTTCCTGTGTGGGGGGCGGCCCTGGTGTGCGCGGTGATCGCATGGCATCGTCTGCTGAGCCGCGTCACACGCACATCCTCGCGGGTGCGCGCGCTGACGCACACGACGCGCACAGCCCGGGAGCCGATCATGACGACCGAACCGCAGCCCGCGACCCAGCCGGAACCCCTGTGGCGACCCGGGGACGACCGGATCGCCGGCGCCCAGCTCACCCGCTTCCAGCAGTGGGCGGCGCAGCGGCACGGCGCCCCCGCCGCGACCCCCGGGGACCCGGTGGGCAGCTACGCCGACCTGCACCGCTGGTCCGTGACCGAGCTGGAGCGCTTCTGGCAGGCGGTCGCCGAGTGGTTCGACGTCCGTTTCACCACGCCCTACCGCACGGTGCTCGCCGACGCCGCGATGCCCGGCGCCCGGTGGTTCCCCGGCGCCACCCTGAACTACGCCGAACACGCGCTGCGCGCCGCCGAGGACCCCGCCCGCGCCGCCGCGCCGGCCCTGCTGTACGTGGACGAGAGCCACGAACCGGTGCCGGTGAGCTGGGCCGAGCTGCGCGACCAGGTCGGCTCGGTGGCCGCGGAGCTGCGCCGGCTCGGGGTGCGTCCCGGCGACCGGGTCAGCGGCTACCTCCCCAACATCCCGCAGGCCGCCGTCGCGCTGCTCGCCACCGCCGCGGTCGGCGCGGTGTGGACCTCCTGTGCCCCGGACTTCGGCGCCCGCAGCGTGCTCGACCGGTTCCAGCAGGTGGAACCGGTGGTGCTGTTCACCGTGGACGGCTACCGCTACGGCGGCAAGGAGCACGACCGCACCGAGGTGGTCGCCGAGCTGCGCCGGGAACTGCCCTCCCTGCGCGCCGTGGTGCACATCCCGCTGCTGGGCACCCCGGCCCCCGAGGGGACGCTGGAGTGGGACGCGGTGGCCGGGGAGCCGACCGCCCCGGAGTTCGAGCCGGTGCCGTTCGACCACCCGCTGTGGGTGCTGTACTCCTCCGGCACCACCGGGCTGCCCAAGGCCATCGTCCAGTCCCAGGGCGGCATCCTGCTGGAGCACCTCAAGCAGCTCGGCCTGCAGACCGACCTGGGCCCCGAGGACCGCTTCTTCTGGTACACCTCGACCGGCTGGATGATGTGGAACTTCCTCGTCTCCGGCCTGCTCGTCGGCTCCACCGTGGTGCTCTACGACGGCAGCCCCGGCCACCCGGACACCGGCGCCCAGTGGCGGGTCGCCGAGCGGACCGGCACCACCTGCTACGGCACCTCCGCCGCGTACATCATGGCCTGCCGCAAGAAGGGGGTGCGGCCGGCGCGGGACTTCGACCTGTCCCGCGTCAGGTGCGTGGCCACGACCGGCTCCCCGCTGCCGCCGGACGGGTTCCGCTGGATCCACCAGGAGGTGGCCGAGGACCTGTGGATCGCCTCGGTCAGCGGCGGCACCGACGTGTGCAGCTGTTTCGCCGGCGCGGTGCCGACCCTGCCGGTGTACATCGGCGAGCTGCAGGCCCCCTGTCTGGGCACCGACCTCCAGGCCTGGGACCCGCAGGGCCGGCCGGTCACCGACGAGGTCGGCGAGCTGGTGGTGACCCGCCCCATGCCGTCCATGCCCATCCACTTCTGGAACGACCCGGACGGCAGCCGCTACCGGGACAGCTACTTCGAGATGTTCCCCGGCGTGTGGCGGCACGGCGACTGGATCACCCTCACCTCGCGCGGCAGCGTGGTCATCCACGGGCGCTCCGACTCCACCCTCAACCGGCAGGGCGTCCGGATGGGCTCGGCCGACATCTACGAGGCGGTGGAGCGGCTGCCGGAGATCCGCGAGTCGCTCGTCCTCGGCGTGGAGCAGCCGGACGGCGGCTACTGGATGCCGCTCTTCGTCCACCTCGCCGAGGGCGCGGTCCTCGACGACCGGCTGCGCGACAAGATCAAGCACACCATCCGGGAACAGCTGTCGCCCCGGCACGTCCCGGACGAGGTGATCGAGGTCCCCGGGGTGCCGCACACCCTCACCGGCAAGCGCATCGAGGTCCCGGTCAAGCGGCTGATGCAGGGCACCGCCCTGGACAAGGCGGTCAACCCCGGCTCGGTGGACAACCTGGAACTGCTCCGGTTCTACGAGCGCATCGCCCGGGACCGCGCCACCGGCTGACCCGGACACCGCCGATCAGGACACCGGCCGGCCCTGTCACCGGGGCCGGACCGGTCACCGGTCGGGACGGGACCGCCCACCGCGCGCCGCCCCGCCCCGGCCGGTCACCGTCCTCAGGCCCGTCACCGTTCCCGGCGGGTCGGCGCCCGGAGCCCCGCCCGGGCCGTCCGGCGGCGGGCCGGCTCAGCCCCCGTACGTCGCCTGGGACTCCGCCAGCACCGCGGCGAGGTCCGCGGCGAGCCGCACCCCGTCCGCCGGTGCCAGCTGCGCCGTGGTGATCCGCACCCCGGGCGGGGCCGCGATCCGGAACCGGGCCCCGGCCGCGACCCACCAGCCGCGGGTCCGCAGCCCGCTGACCACCGCCGCCTCGTCGCGCACCGGCACCCAGACGTTCATCCCGCTCGCCCCGTGCGCGCCGATCCGGTGTCCGGCCAGGGCGGACAGCAGCGCGGTACGCCGCTCCGCGTAGACCTCGCGGGCCCGGCCGACCAGGGCCGAGGTCGCAGGGTCGGACATCAGCCGGGTCACCGTCTCCTGGAGCACATGGCTCACCCAGCCCGAAGTGAGCAGCAGCCGGCCGTCGTGCCGCGCCAGCGTGGTCGGGTCGCAGGCGAGCGCCGCCCAGCGCAGGTCCGTACCCAGGTACTTGGTCACCGTGCGCACCTGGGCCCACCGGGCCGGCCGCGCCGCCGGCCCGCCGGCGACCAGGGAGTGCAGCGGCGCCCCCGCGATGTCCGCCGCGTGGTCGTTCTCGATCACCAGCACCTCCGGCGCCGCCGCCAGCACCTCCTGCAGCGCGTCCCGGCGCCCGGCGGAGAAGCAGCCGCCGTACGGGTTCTGCGACCGCGGACTGCAGATCACCGCCCGGGCCCCGGCCCGCAGCGCGCCGCGCAGCGCCTCCGGCCGCATGCCCTCGTCGTCCACGGCCACCGGCACGGTGCGTAGCCCAAGGGCCGGAACCAGGTCGAGCAGGTGGTGGTACCCGGGGTCCTCCATCGCCACCGCGTCGCCGGGCCGCAGCTCGACCGAGAGCAGCCGCGCCGCGCAGTCCAGCGCGCCGTGCGCGAAGGTGACGTGCTCGGCGGGGACCCCGTCGGCGGCGAACCAGTCCCGGGCCAGCCGCTCCAGCGGTGCCATCCGCGGCGCCGCGCGGTGCGACCGGGCGCCGGGGGAGAGCCGGGCCGGGGGCAGCAGCGCGGGCAGGAACGCCGGGTCGGGGTGGCCGCCGGCCAGATCCCGCACCCCCTCCGGCACCACCGGCGGTCGGCGTGAGGCGACCGCCGGGGAGGCGGCGATCACCGTCCCGGCCCGGCCGCGGGTGACCACGATGCCGCGCCGGCGCAGCTCCTGATAGGTCGTCGCCACGGTGCCGGGGCTCACCCCCAGCCGCTCCGCCAGCCGCCGCACCGGCGGCAGCGCGGTGCCCGGGGGCAGGCCGCCGTCGGCCACGCCCCGCTCGATGGACGCGGCAATCCCCTTGGCGTTGGTACCGGTGATCTCATATTGTGTCGCCACAGAACAGATATTGTATCAATACAAAATAGATGTCAAGGGGGAATCCGGGTGCGCCGGCCAACCAGTCCCACCGCGCTCCGCGACCGCATCCCCGGCGGCCCCGACGGCCGCCGGATGCTCGCCGTCACCCTCGTCGACCGGATCGGCTCCGGACTGTGGGCCGCCACCGCCGTCCTGTACTTCACCTATGTCGCCCGGCTCGGCACGGCCGAGATCGGCCTGATGCTCGCCGTCTCGGGCGCGATCGGCATCGCCGGCCCGCCCCTGGCCGGCCACCTCGCCGACCGCCTGCCGCTGCGCCCGCTCCTGGTCACCGTGCAGGCGGTGCGCGCGGTGGCCTCGCTGGCCCTCCTCACCACCACCGACCTGACCCTGCTCACCGCCGTCACCGCGGTCGGCAGCCTCGGTGACCGGGCCTCCTCGGTCCTCACCAAGCTCTACGCGACCCGGGTCGCCGGTCCCGCCCGCGCCCGCTACCAGGCCGTCAACCGCACGGTCGCCAATCTCGGCTGGGCGGTGGGCGGGCTCGCCGCGGCCGGTGCCCTGGCCGCCGGGACCACCGCCGTCTACCGCTTCCTGCTCCTCGGCGACGGCCTCTCCTTCGTCCTGGCGGCCCTGCTCACCCTGCGCTGCCAGGAGCCGCCCCCGGCCTCGCGCGTCGTGGCGGCCGGCCGCCACGCGGCCACGGACACTCCGCCCGCCGCCACGGACACTCCCTGCGCGGAGGCGAAGGCTCCGGACGCAGGGGAGGGCGCACCGGACGCGGCGGGCCGGGCCTCCGGCGCGCCCGGTGCGGCGGCGGACGCTCCGGCAGGGGCCGCGGGTGCGTCCGGCCGGCGTCCCGGCGGACGCGGCACCCCGGCGGCCGGTCCCGGGACGGCACCGGCCGCCCGGGCGAACCCCTGGCGCGACCGCCCCTACCTCGCCTACACCGCCGGTGACGCCGTCCTCTTCCTCGACGACTCCGTCTTCAAGGTCGGCCTGCCGCTGTGGACCGTCACCGCCACCAGCGCGCCGCACGGCCTGGCCCCGCTGCTGATGGTCCTCAACAACGTCCTGGTGGTGCTCCTCCAGGTGCCGTGCGCCCGGTTCGGCGCCACCCCCCGGGCCGCCCGGCGGGCGCTGCTGCCGCTGGGCGGGGTGTTCCTGGCCGGGGCGCTGGCCCTCGCCGCGTCGGCCACCGGCCCGTCCTGGGCCGCCTGCACCGCCCTGGTGCTGGCCGCCACCGCCTTCACCCTCGCGGAGATCCTGCACGCCACCATCTCCTGGGAACTCTCCGTAGCGCTCGCCCCCGCCGAGGCCCAGGGCGCCTACCTGGGCGTCCACAGCCTCGCCCAGGCGGTCCAGCGCAGCGCCGGTCCCCTCGCGGTGACCACGGCGATCGCGGTCGGCCCGGCCGGCTGGGCCGCCCTCGGCGGCCTCCTCGCCGCGACCTGCCTGGCCCAGCGCCGTCTGGTCCGCGACCACACGGAGCCGGTGATGTCAGTGCCCCCGGTTACGGTGAGTGAGCATCGATCCACAGCTCACTGAGGGGGAGAACATGGCACCCAGCGACAACGGGGGCAGGCGGCACCACCGGAGGGGGCACGGCACCCGCCGGGCGCTGCGCCGGGAGGCGCCGAGCACCGTGGCCCTGCTGGCGGACGAGGCGGACTTCGCGGCCATGCGCCGGTACACCTCGTTCGGCTTCGACGACCACCGGAGCTATCTGCGGCAGGCGGAGGGCCTGTTACAGGACCTCGCCGCCCGGGAGCTGCACACCACGGTCGCGCTCTTCGACCCGGCGGAGTACGCCGAGTACTGCGCGGACGCCGGCCTCGACCCCGATTCGCCGGGCAGCCGCACCCGGTACGTCGCCGAGGTGGCGGCCGCCGGCGGCACCGTGCCCTACACCGGCCAGCCCGTCCGGGACCTGCTGCCCGAGCTGCTCCGCGCCGTCACCCGCCGGGCCACCGCCGACACCGCCACCGGGCTGCTGCTCCGGGCCGGCGACTGCCCGGACTGCGGCGAGGACCTGGGCGAGGCGGCCCTGCGCCGGGCCGGACTGCTGCTCACCCGGCTGCTGGAGGCGGCCGGACCCGGCGACCACCATCTGGTGTGCAGCGTCGCGACCCGGCGCGGCTCGCTCACCGCGGCCCTGAGCGCCACCGTGCCGGCGGGCGCCGACGGCTCCGCCGGGCCGCCGCTGGCCGGTGAGGAGGAGGCCCTGGTCTTCGGCACCGTGCTGGCCGCCGGGATCGCCACCGGCGGTCCTGCCGGGCTGGTGATGCGCACCAGCCCGGACGGCCGGCCCGACGCCCTCCGCGGCTGGGCCCTGGACGACGACGGCTGGCTGCGCCCGCTCAGCGAGGCGGAGGTCTTCGCGGCCTACTGCACCGACGTCTTCACCGGTGAGCCGGTCCCGCCCGAGCACGGCGTGGAGTACCGCGGCGGGTTCCCGCTGCCCCGCCCCGAGCAGGAGGAGTGAGCGAGCGCCGCGGTGGCGCACCCGCCCGCCGTCCGTCCGGCCGACGCCCGGGCCCCGCCGCCGGTGCGGCGGGCCTGACCTGGGCAGTCATGCGCCGGCACGGGCGGCGGCGGCCGGTCCGGATGGTGCCGAACGGGGCGGGTGGCACCCGTTCGGCCGGATCCGACCCGAACAGATTTGCCTCCACCCGATCGGCGCTGTACTGTCGTATTCCTGCTTCGGACGGGGCGCCGCGGACTGAATGGCTGCGAGCGAACGAACCGGAGCGGCACTCCATCAAAGCTTGATCCATATCCTGGATCGTCTTTCTGTGCGCCATCGTGTTCACGGAAAGCGGCGGTCAGGGAGAGGGAAAAAGCCTGATAGAGTCGGAAACACCGAAGGGAAGCGCCCGGAGGAAAGCCCGAGAGGGTGAGTACGAAGGAAGCGTCCGTTCCTTGAGAACTCAACAGCGTGCCAAAAGTCAACGCCAGATATGTTGATACCCCGTCTCCGGGCCGGTGAATGGCCGGGAGTCGAGGTTCCTTTGAAGAAACACACACAGCGAGGACGCTGTGAACCGTCGGGACTATTCCTCCCGGCGGTTCCGCTCAACGCGAGTGATGCCCCGAGTACGGGGAAGCATTCACGGAGAGTTTGATCCTGGCTCAGGACGAACGCTGGCGGCGTGCTTAACACATGCAAGTCGAACGATGAACCCGCTTCGGTGGGGGATTAGTGGCGAACGGGTGAGTAACACGTGGGCAATCTGCCCTGCACTCTGGGACAAGCCCTGGAAACGGGGTCTAATACCGGATATGACGCGTGACCGCATGGTCTGCGCGTGGAAAGCTCCGGCGGTGCAGGATGAGCCCGCGGCCTATCAGCTTGTTGGTGGGGTAATGGCCTACCAAGGCGACGACGGGTAGCCGGCCTGAGAGGGCGACCGGCCACACTGGGACTGAGACACGGCCCAGACTCCTACGGGAGGCAGCAGTGGGGAATATTGCACAATGGGCGAAAGCCTGATGCAGCGACGCCGCGTGAGGGATGACGGCCTTCGGGTTGTAAACCTCTTTCAGCAGGGAAGAAGCGAAAGTGACGGTACCTGCAGAAGAAGCGCCGGCTAACTACGTGCCAGCAGCCGCGGTAATACGTAGGGCGCGAGCGTTGTCCGGAATTATTGGGCGTAAAGAGCTCGTAGGCGGCTTGTCACGTCGGATGTGAAAGCCCGGGGCTTAACCCCGGGTCTGCATTCGATACGGGCAGGCTAGAGTTCGGTAGGGGAGATCGGAATTCCTGGTGTAGCGGTGAAATGCGCAGATATCAGGAGGAACACCGGTGGCGAAGGCGGATCTCTGGGCCGATACTGACGCTGAGGAGCGAAAGCGTGGGGAGCGAACAGGATTAGATACCCTGGTAGTCCACGCCGTAAACGTTGGGAACTAGGTGTGGGCGACATTCCACGTTGTCCGTGCCGCAGCTAACGCATTAAGTTCCCCGCCTGGGGAGTACGGCCGCAAGGCTAAAACTCAAAGGAATTGACGGGGGCCCGCACAAGCGGCGGAGCATGTGGCTTAATTCGACGCAACGCGAAGAACCTTACCAAGGCTTGACATACATCGGAAAGCGCCAGAGATGGTGCCCCCCTTGTGGTCGGTGTACAGGTGGTGCATGGCTGTCGTCAGCTCGTGTCGTGAGATGTTGGGTTAAGTCCCGCAACGAGCGCAACCCTTGTTCTGTGTTGCCAGCATGCCTTTCGGGGTGATGGGGACTCACAGGAGACTGCCGGGGTCAACTCGGAGGAAGGTGGGGACGACGTCAAGTCATCATGCCCCTTATGTCTTGGGCTGCACACGTGCTACAATGGCCGGTACAAAGAGCTGCGATACCGTGAGGTGGAGCGAATCTCAAAAAGCCGGTCTCAGTTCGGATTGGGGTCTGCAACTCGACCCCATGAAGTCGGAGTCGCTAGTAATCGCAGATCAGCATTGCTGCGGTGAATACGTTCCCGGGCCTTGTACACACCGCCCGTCACGTCACGAAAGTCGGTAACACCCGAAGCCGGTGGCCCAACCCCTTGTGGGAGGGAGTCGTCGAAGGTGGGACTGGCGATTGGGACGAAGTCGTAACAAGGTAGCCGTACCGGAAGGTGCGGCTGGATCACCTCCTTTCTAAGGAGCACATGGCCGACTGCGAGCGAATGTCTCGCACGGTTAGCTCATGGGTGGAACGTTGACTATTCGGCGCATCTGGTTCGGTGGAACCACTAGTACTGCTTCGGCGTGGAACGTGGGTCTGATCGGCCGGGTGGGCCGGGCACGCTGTTGGGTGTCTGAGGGTGCGAGCGCTGCTCGCCCTTCTCGATGCCGGTCTCGGTGAACTCCGCACGTGGTGTGGGGGTGACGGGGGACGGGTCGTTGTTTGAGAACTGCACAGTGGACGCGAGCATCTGTGGCCAAGTTTTTAAGGGCGCACGGTGGATGCCTTGGCACCAGGAACCGATGAAGGACGTGGGAGGCCGCGATAGGCCCCGGGGAGCTGTCAACCGAGCTGTGATCCGGGGGTGTCCGAATGGGGAAACCCGGCAGTCGTCATGGGCTGTCACCCGCTGCTGAACACATAGGCAGTGTGGAGGGAACGCGGGGAAGTGAAACATCTCAGTACCCGCAGGAAGAGAAAACAACCGTGATTCCGGGAGTAGTGGCGAGCGAAACTGGATGAGGCTAAACCTTGAGTGTGTGATACCCGGCAGGGGTTGCGCTCAGGGGGTTGTGGGAATGAGCTTCAGTCGTCTGCCGGCGGCTGGGCGAGTCAGAAACCATTGCGATAGGCGAAGGGCATGCGAAAGGCCCGGCGTAGAGGGTAAGACCCCCGTAGCTGAAATCGTGGTGGCTTGCTTGCTCATCTCCCAAGTAGCACGGGGCCCGAGAAATCCCGTGTGAATCTGGCGGGACCACCCGCTAAGCCTAAATATTCCCTGGTGACCGATAGCGGATAGTACCGTGAGGGAATGGTGAAAAGTACCGCGGGAGCGGAGTGAAATAGTACCTGAAACCGTGTGCCTACAAGCCGTGGGAGCGTCGCACATCGAGCTTGCTCGGTGTGTCGTGACTGCGTGCCTTTTGAAGAATGAGCCTGCGAGTTTGCGGTGTGTTGCGAGGTTAACCCGTGTGGGGAAGCCGTAGCGAAAGCGAGTCCGAATAGGGCGGTTGAGTAGCACGCTCAAGACCCGAAGCGGAGTGATCTAGCCATGGGCAGGTTGAAGCGGAGGTAAGACTTCGTGGAGGACCGAACCCACCAGGGTTGAAAACCTGGGGGATGACCTGTGGTTAGGGGTGAAAGGCCAATCAAACTCCGTGATAGCTGGTTCTCCCCGAAATGCATTTAGGTGCAGCGTCGTGTGTTTCTTGCCGGAGGTAGAGCACTGGATAGGCGATGGGCCCTACCGGGTTACTGACCTTAGCCAAACTCCGAATGCCGGTAAGTGAGAGCGCGGCAGTGAGACTGTGGGGGATAAGCTCCATGGTCGAGAGGGAAACAGCCCAGAGCATCGACTAAGGCCCCTAAGCGTACGCTAAGTGGGAAAGGATGTGGAGTCGCAGAGACAACCAGGAGGTTGGCTTAGAAGCAGCCACCCTTGAAAGAGTGCGTAATAGCTCACTGGTCAAGTGATTCCGCGCCGACAATGTAGCGGGGCTCAAGCGTACCGCCGAAGTCGTGTCATTGCAGTACATACCCCCAACGGGGACTGTGATGGGTAGGGGAGCGTCGTGTGCCGGGTGAAGCAGCACCGGAAGGTAGTTGTGGACGGTTCACGAGTGAGAATGCAGGCATGAGTAGCGATTCACACGTGAGAAACGTGTGCGCCGATTGACTAAGGGTTCCTGGGTCAAGCTGATCTGCCCAGGGTAAGTCGGGACCTAAGGCGAGGCCGACAGGCGTAGTCGATGGACAACCGGTTGATATTCCGGTACCCGCTTTGAAGCGCCAAACATCGAGGCGAGCGATGCTAAGTCCGTGAAGCCGCCGGGTGATCCTTCGGGTGATCTCGGAGTGGTGGAGCCGATGACCCAGACTTGTAGTAGGTGAGTGATGGGGTGACGCAGGAAGGTAGTCCAGCCCGGGCGGTGGTTGTCCCGGGGTAAGGGTGTAGCCCGAGAGATAGGCAAATCCGTCTCTCATATGAGGGTGAGACCTGATGCCGAGCCGATTGTGGTGAAGTGGATGATCCTATGCTGTCGAGAAAAGCCTCTAGCGAGTTTCATGGCGGCCCGTACCCTAAACCGACTCAGGTGGTCAGGTAGAGAATACCGAGGCGTTCGGGTGAACTATGGTTAAGGAACTCGGCAAAATGCCCCCGTAACTTCGGGAGAAGGGGGGCCATTTCTGGTGATCCGATTTACTCGGTGAGCTGGGGGTGGCCGCAGAGACCAGCGAGAAGCGACTGTTTACTAAAAACACAGGTCCGTGCGAAGCCGTAAGGCGATGTATACGGACTGACGCCTGCCCGGTGCTGGAACGTTAAGGGGACCGGTTAGCTTGGTTTCGACCAGGCGAAGCTGAGAACTTAAGCGCCAGTAAACGGCGGTGGTAACTATAACCATCCTAAGGTAGCGAAATTCCTTGTCGGGTAAGTTCCGACCTGCACGAATGGCGTAACGACTTCTCGACTGTCTCAACCATAGGCCCGGTGAAATTGCATTACGAGTAAAGATGCTCGTTTCGCGCAGCAGGACGGAAAGACCCCGGGACCTTTACTATAGCTTGATATTGGTGTTCGGTTCGGCTTGTGTAGGATAGGTGGGAGACTGTGAAGCATGCACGCCAGTGTGTGTGGAGTCGTCGTTGAAATACCACTCTGGTCGTGCTGGATGTCTAACCTGGGTCCGTGATCCGGATCAGGGACAGTGTCTGGTGGGTAGTTTAACTGGGGCGGTTGCCTCCTAAAGGGTAACGGAGGCGCCCAAAGGTTCCCTCAGCCTGGTTGGCAATCAGGTGTTGAGTGTAAGTGCACAAGGGAGCTTGACTGTGAGACCGACGGGTCGAGCAGGGACGAAAGTCGGGACTAGTGATCCGGCGGTGGCTTGTGGAAGCGCCGTCGCTCAACGGATAAAAGGTACCCCGGGGATAACAGGCTGATCTTCCCCAAGAGTCCATATCGACGGGATGGTTTGGCACCTCGATGTCGGCTCGTCGCATCCTGGGGCTGGAGTCGGTCCCAAGGGTTGGGCTGTTCGCCCATTAAAGCGGTACGCGAGCTGGGTTTAGAACGTCGTGAGACAGTTCGGTCCCTATCCGCTGTGCGCGTAGGAGTCTTGAGAAGGGCTGTCCCTAGTACGAGAGGACCGGGACGGACGAACCTCTGGTGTGCCAGTTGTTCTGCCAAGGGCATGGCTGGTTGGCTACGTTCGGGAGGGATAACCGCTGAAAGCATCTAAGCGGGAAGCCTGCTTCGAGATGAGGGCTCCCACCCACTTGATGGGGTAAGGCTCCCAGTAGACGACTGGGTTGATAGGCCAGATATGGAAGCCGGGTAACCGGTGGAGTTGACTGGTACTAATAGGCCGAGGGCTTGTCCTCAGTTGCTCGCGTCCACTGTGTTGGTTCTGAAGTAACGACCGTGTTGTGTCCGGTTGGTTAACTTCATAGTGTTTCGGTGGTTATTGCGTTAGGGGAACGCCCGGTTACATTCCGAACCCGGAAGCTAAGCCTTTCAGCGCCGATGGTACTGCAGGGGGGACCCTGTGGGAGAGTAGGACGCCGCCGAACAATTTTTCTGGCTCCGGTCGGGACTTCAAGTCCCGACCGGAGCCTTTTTGTATGTCCGGGACGCTCAGGGCCCCGGTGCGGAGCGCGGTGTGTCAACCGGTAAAGTCAGGGGGCATCATCGGCACGTTCCCACAGGAGGCCCCCGGGTGGAGGTCCAGGAGACGCGCGTCCAGACCGACCGCGTCCTCACCATCCCGAACATCCTCAGCATGGCCCGCCTGGTCGGCGTGCCGCTCTTCCTGTGGCTGATTCTGCGGCCCGAGTTCGGCGGGCCGAAGAGCGACGGCTGGGCCCTGCTGGTACTGGCCCTCAGCGGCGTCAGCGACTATCTCGACGGGAAACTGGCCCGCCGCTGGAACCAGATCAGCAGCCTGGGCCGCATTCTCGACCCGGCCGCCGACCGGCTCTACATCCTGTCCACCCTCATCGGCCTGACCTGGCGCGACATCCTGCCGCTGTGGATCACCGCGGTACTGCTCGCCCGTGAACTGGTACTGCTGGTGATGGTCGGACTGCTGCGCCGGCACGGATATCCCCCGCCCCAGGTGAACTTCCTCGGCAAGGCGGCGACGTTCAACCTGATGTACGCGTTCCCGTTGCTCTTGCTGAGTGATGGAAGTGGCTGGCTGGAGTCACTCGCTGCTATTTTCGGATGGGCGTTCGCCGGATGGGGTACAACGCTGTACTGGTGGGCAGGAATCCTTTACGTGGTCCAGGTCCGTCGCCTCATCAAGGCGGACACCACAGCAGCCGACTGAGCGCACCGATGCAGCGGCCCGAGCGGAGGCCGGATTCTTCCCCACCGCGGTGATGCGTGGGCCGTCCTGACAGGGGCAGTCGGTATGGCATGACCGTCGTCTCCTGGAGGAGGACCCTTCCGACATGAAGGCCGTCGTGATGGCTGGTGGCGAAGGAACCCGGCTTCGCCCCATGACCTCAAGCATGCCCAAGCCACTTCTTCCGGTCGCCAACCGGCCGATCATGGAACACGTCCTGCGGCTGCTGAAGCGGCACGGGCTGAGCGAGACCGTGGTGACCGTCCAGTTCCTGGCCTCTCTGGTCAAGAACTACTTCGGGGACGGTGAAGAGCTCGGGATGGAGCTCTCCTACGCCAACGAGGAGAAGCCGCTCGGTACCGCCGGGAGCGTGAAGAACGCCGAGGAGGCACTGAAGGACGACGCCTTCCTGGTCATCTCCGGCGATGCGCTCACCGATTTCGACCTGACCGAGCTCATCAATTTCCACAAGGAGAAGGGCGCACTCGTCACGGTGTGCCTGACCCGTGTACCCAATCCGCTGGAATTCGGTATCACCATCGTCGATGAAGAGGGCCGGGTCGAGCGATTCCTGGAGAAGCCCACCTGGGGACAGGTCTTCTCCGACACCGTGAACACGGGCATCTACGTGATGGAGCCCGAGATCTTCAACTATGTCGATCCCGATGTTCCCGTTGACTGGTCCGGTGACGTCTTCCCGCAGCTGATGAAGGAAGGCAAGCCCATCTACGGCTATGTGGCCGAGGGCTACTGGGAGGACGTCGGCACCCACGAGAGCTATGTGAAGGCCCAGGCCGACGTCCTCGAAGGCAAGGTGGACGTCGAACTCGACGGGTTCGAGATCTCCCCGGGCGTCTGGGTGGCCGAGGGCGCCGAGGTGCACCCCGACGCGGTGCTCCGCGGCCCGCTCTACATCGGCGACTACGCAAAGGTGGAGGCCGGCGCCGAGATCCGGGAGCACACCGTCGTCGGCTCCAACGTCGTCGTCAAATCCGGCGCCTTCCTGCACAAGGCCGTGGTGCACGACAACGTGTACATCGGGCAGCAGAGCAATCTGCGCGGCTGCGTCATCGGCAAGAACACCGACATCATGCGCGCCGCGCGGATCGAGGACGGCGCGGTCATCGGCGACGAGTGCCTGGTCGGCGAGGAATCCATCGTCCAGGGCAACGTGCGGGTCTACCCGTTCAAGACCATCGAGGCCGGCGCGTTCGTCAACACCTCGGTCATCTGGGAGTCCCGCAGCCAGGCCCAGCTCTTCGGCGCCCGCGGGGTCTCCGGCATCCTCAACGTCGAGATCACCCCGGAGCTGGCCGTCCGGATCGCCGGCGCCTACGCCACCACGCTGAAGAAGGGCGCCACCGTCACCACCGCCCGGGACCACTCGCGGGGCGCCCGGGCGCTCAAGCGCGCGGTGATCTCCGCCCTCCAGGCGAGCGCGATCGACGTCCGCGACCTGGAGAACGTGCCGCTGCCCGTCGCCCGGCAGCAGACCGCGCGCGGCAGCGCCGGCGGCATCATGATCCGTACCTCCCCCGGGGTGCCGGACTCGGTGGACATCATGTTCTTCGACGAGCGGGGCGCCGACCTGTCCGGGGCGAGACAGCGGAAGCTGGACCGGGTGTACGCCCGTCAGGAGTACCGTCGCGCCTTCCCCGGCGAGATCGGTGACCTGAGCTTCCCGTCCAGCGTCTTCGACTCCTACACCGGGTCACTGCTGCGCGCGGTGGACACCAGCGGGATCGCCGAGTCGGGTCTCAAGGTCGTCGTGGACGCCTCCAACGGCAGCGCCGGCCTGGTCCTGCCCAGCCTGCTGGGGCGGCTCGGGGTGGACGCCCTGACCATCAACCCCGGACTGGACGAGACCCGCCCCACCGAGACCGAGGAGGCCCGGCGCGCCGGGCTGGTGCGGCTCGGTGAGATCGTCGCCTCCGCGCGGGCCGCCTTCGGCGTGCGTTTCGACCCCGTGGGCGAACGGCTCTCCCTGGTCGACGAGAAGGGCCGGATCATCGAGGACGACCGCGCCCTGCTGGTGATGCTGGACCTGGTCGCGGCCGAGCGGCGCAGCGGCAAGGTGGCGCTGCCGGTGACCACCACCCGGATCGCCGAACAGGTCGCCGCGTACCACGGCACCCAGGTGGAGTGGACCACCACCTCGCCCGACGACCTCACCCGGGTCGGCCGCGGCGAGACCACGATCTTCGGCGGCGACGGGCGCGGTGGCTTCATCATCCCCGAGTCCAGCAGCGTCTTCGACGGCGCCGCGGCCTTCGTCCGGCTGCTCGGCCTCGTGGCCCGTACCCAGCTGACCCTGAGCCAGATCGACGCCCGTATCCCGCGCGCCCATGTGCTCCGCCGGGACCTGGTGACCCCCTGGGCGGTCAAGGGCCTGGTGATGCGCCGGGTCGTCGAGGCCGCCGGGGACCGGTCCGTGGACACCACCGACGGGGTCCGGGTGGTGGAGAGCGACGGCCGCTGGGTCATGGTGCTGCCCGACCCGGCCGAGGCCGTCACCCATCTGTGGGCCGAGGGGCCGGACGACGCCTCCGCCCAGGCCCTGCTGGACGAGTGGTCCCAGATCGTGGAGGGCGCCGGTCCCTCCTGACCGCACCGCCCCGGCGGCCGGGCTGCCGCCGGGGCCGCCCGACGACGTCGCCAGGGCCGGACGGGGGCCGGGACACCGCACGGGGGTCCCGGCCCCCGTCCGGCCCGTAGATCCGGCACGCCGGTGGGGCCATTGGGTGACGGCGCCCCCGACATGCGACGATGTGCGGCATGCCGCAGCAGCCCCCCGTTCGGAGCACCGCACCGCCACCCGGGCGCCCCCGTCCCGACGCCTCCATGTCGCTGCTGACCAATGTGATGGACCACAGCCTCGACGACGGGTACGCCGAGGCGGCGGCGCGGCGCGGCACCGCCGGCCGGCAGGGGCTGCCGCGCACCCTGCGCGCCAAGCTCGGTCTCGCCCTCGGCCTGGTCCTGGCCGCCGGCGTGGTGACCATCGGCGCGGTGGAGGCCCGGATATCGGCCCCCACGGTCGCCAAGGAGCGCGAGAAACTCATCGACCGGGTCGAGTCGGACTCCGCGGAGGCCGACGACCTGGAGGACAGCGTGGACGCGCTGCGCGAGCAGGTCGGCGACATGCAGCAGCGTGCGCTGAAGGAATACGGTGGTGAGCGGGCCGAACTGGTGGCGCTGCTCGCGGGCGCCACCGAGGTCACCGGACCCGGTGTGGAGTTGGTCGTCGACGACGCGGACCAGGCGGAGTCCGAGGGCGGCGGCCCCCGGGAGGGCGCCGGATTCTCCGACACCGGCCGGGTCCGGGACCGGGACATGCAACGCGTCGTCAACGGGCTGTGGGAGTCGGGCGCGGAGGCGATCTCGGTCAACGGCCAGCGGCTGACCGCGCTGTCGGCGATCCGGGCGGCCGGTGACGCCATACTGGTGGACAACAAACCGCTGGTGCCGCCCTATACGGTGTCTGCGGTGGGGGACGGGGACCGGCTCGCCAGGGCCTTCCGGGACAGCGCCGACGGCCAGTACCTGAAGGTGTTGCAGGACAACTACGGCATCCGGGCCCGGATTTCCGTCAAGGACCAACTCAAGCTGCCGGTCGCGCCGAGTCTCCTCGTACGCACCGCAGAGCCGATCGACGGTGCCGCGGACGACAGCGGCTCCGACACAGGGAAGGGCACAGGCACATCGTGATCGCCGTATTGGGCCTCATCGTGGGAGTGGTGGTCGGACTGGTCGTCCGCCCCGTGGTGCCGACGGAGATCGAGCCCTACCTGCCGATCGCCGTGGTCGCGGCGCTGGACGCGGTGTTCGGCGGTCTGCGGGCGATGCTCGACGGCATCTTCGACGACAAGGTCTTCGTGGTGTCCTTCCTGTCCAACGTGGTGGTGGCCGCCCTGATCGTCTTCCTCGGTGACAAGCTCGGCGTCGGCGCCCAGCTGTCCACCGGCGTCGTGGTGGTGCTCGGCATCCGGATCTTCTCCAACGCCGCGGCCATCCGCCGGCACGTCTTCCGGGCGTGAGGCCGATGAGCGACGACGAGACCCCCGAGCGGGACGACCGGCGGGAGCAGGACCAGGCCCCCGGGCGCGACGATCAGCCGGGCGACCGGCGGGAGCAGCGCCAGAAGCCCGGGCGCGACGAGCGGCAGGACGAGCAGCGGGGCACCGGCGGCGCCGGGGAGCCCGCCGGGCCCCGGGAGCGGCCCGGCGACCGGCCTGAGGCAGGCCCCGGCGACCGGCCCGCCGGCCCTGAGCGGCGGCCGGCCGGACCCCGGCGGGCGCCCGGGCCGGCGCAGCCGCCGCGGCGACCGGATTCCGCGCAGCCGCCCGGGCCCCCGCAGCGACCCCTGCCTCCGCGGCCGGCGGAGCGGGGCGGGCCCCGGCGGACGCCCGGGCCCGCGCAGGGGGCCGAGCCCCCACGGGCACCCGGGCAGCAGCAGCCGCGGCCGCCGGCCGGACCCCGGCAGACGCCCGGACCCGAACGGCCCCCGGCGCCGCCGCAGGGAGCCGGGCCCCGGCGGGAGCCCGGGCCGCCGCCGTCCCCGCAGGGAGCCGGGTCCGCGCGGACGCCCGGGCCGCAGCAGCCCCCGCGGGCCCCGGTGCGCCCGCAGCCGCCGCGGCCCGCGGCCGCACCGGGGCCCGGGGACGCGTCCGCGGGTCCGCGACGGCCCGCGGAGCCCCCGGCGCCGTCCGGCGGCCCGTCGGACTCCCGCGGTGATCACCCCGGGAGTCCGGGCCGGGACGACGGCACGGAGCCGGTGAGCGGGCGCCGGCGGCTCATCGACGCGCTGTGGCCGCCGCGTCTGACGCGGGCCCAACTCATCGTGGCGCTGCTGCTGTTCGTGCTCGGCCTGGGGCTGGCCATTCAGGTACGGTCCACCAACGAGAACAGCGTGCTCCGCGGGGCCCGGCAGGAGGACCTGGTCCGCATTCTCGACGAACTGGACAACCGCACCCAGCGGCTGGCGGACGAGAAGCAGCGCCTGGAGACCCAGCGCAACGAGCTGGAGAACAGTTCGGACCAGGCCGAGGAGGCCCGTCGGCAGACGCTCCAGCGGGAGCGCCAGCTGGGCATCCTCGCCGGGACCGTCGCGGCCGAGGGGCCCGGGATCGAGGTCACGATCCGGGACTCGGGCGGCGCGGTCCGCGCCGACATGCTGCTGGACGCCATCCAGGAGCTGCGGGCCGCCGGTGCCGAGGCGATCCAGGTGAACGACGTGCGGGTCGTCGCGGACACGTACTTCACGGACGCCGACGACGGCGTCCGGATCGACGGACGGAAGGTCACGCAGCCCTTCGTGTTCAAGGTGATCGGTAAACCGGAAGACCTGGAGCCGGCCCTGAACATCCCGGGCGGCGTGGTGCAGACTCTGAAGAAAGAGCAGGCCACAGTGGACATCCAGCGCTCGGAGAAGATCGTCGTGGACGCCTTGCGGCCGATGGAGCGGCCTGACTACGCTCGGTCGTCATCGCGGTGAGGCGGGGAGGAATGACGCGATCTTGGGCAGGGCATGAGGTTGTGGGGGGTCGGAGCACCAGATCGGTGGTGCGTGGTGGAAACTGTCTGACGGTCACGGACGTTGTGAGGGTGTCCGGCTCGACCGGTGTGTGTATTCAGGGTTACGAGGGTTTGTCCTGCCCCACGGGCGGGTCTGTTTCGGTCAAGGGGAATCGCCCGTGAAGTTGTTCGGGAAGTTGTTCGGCAAGAGCGCACGTCGTGACGGCGGCAGCGGCACCGGTCGCTACCGCGCTCCGGAGACGGCCGACGGTGGCGCGGGGGAGGGGCAGCGCCCGCTCTTCCGCGACCAGGTGCACGGTGGCGCGCCGTCCGCCGGTGCCGGCCGCATAGGTTTCCAGGAGTCCGCCGGCGGCGTCGGCACGGCTCCCTGCGTCCGTTGCGGCCACCAGAACGCGGAGACCAGCCGGTTCTGCTCCAACTGCGGCACGCCGCTGCGCAGCGGGGTCCACGCCGAGCGCGCCTCGGAGACGACCTCCACCATCTCCATCTCCGGCCTGGAGGCGTACGACTCCGAGGTCACCGGCCAGACGCCGCTGCCGTCGCTCTCGCCCGAGGCGCAGGCCGCGGTGGAGGCGCTGCCGCCCGGCTCGGCCCTGCTGGTGGTGCGGCGCGGGCCGAACTCCGGCAGCCGTTTCCTGCTCGACAGCGAGCTGACCACGGCAGGTCGCCACCCGCAGAGCGACATCTTCCTGGACGATGTCACCGTCTCGCGGCGGCACGTCGAGTTCCGGCGCGGCCCCGACGGACGGTTCACCGTCGCGGACGTCGGCAGCCTCAACGGGACGTACGTCAACCGGGAGGCGATCGACGCCGCACCGCTGAACAACGGTGACGAGGTCCAGATCGGGAAGTACCGGATGGTCTTCTACGCCAGCCAGCGAGGCGTCGGTATCTGACCCCCTGAGCGGAAGGCTCCATGCTCCACACACCGTCGGGCGGCGCCGGTTCCGGCGCCGCCTCGGGCCGCCGCCCGATGAGCATCGGCACGGTGCTCAACCTGCTGCGCGACGAGTTCCCCGAGGTCACCATCTCCAAGATCCGCTTCCTGGAGGCGGAGGGCCTGGTGGAGCCGGAGCGGACGCCTTCGGGGTACCGCAAGTTCCGTGAGCAGGACGTGGAGCGCCTCGCCCACGTCCTGCGCATGCAGCGCGATCACTATCTGCCACTGAAGGTCATCCGGGAGCACCTGGACGCCCTGGAACGTGGCGAGCCGGTGCAGCCGCCCACGCCCGGGGCGGCACCCGCCGTCCGCGAGCTGTCCGACGGCGCCGAGATCGACCTCCAGCGCCCCGCCGCGGCCCGGCTGGGGCGCGACGAGTTCATGGCGGCGGCCGAGGTCGGCGAGGAGGAACTCGCCGAGTGGGAGTCGTACGGGCTGCTGGGGCCCGGCCGGGACGGCCGCTACGAGGCCGAGGCGGTGCCGCTGGCGCGGATCATCTCCGACCTGGGCAGGTTCGGCCTGCAGTCGCGCCACCTGCGGGCCGTGAAGGCGTCCGCGGAGCGTGAGGCCGGGCTGGTCGAACAGGTGGTCGCACCACTGCGCCGGCACCGGAATCCGCAGACCAGGACCCATGCGGAGGCCACCGCCCGGGAGATCGCCACGCTCACCGTGCGGCTCCACGCGGCCCTGCTGGAATCGGCCCTCCGGTCCCGTCCGGACTGACCGAACGCGGGCCCGACTATCCAAACCGGCCGCGCACGTCCTAGGGTTGCTGTGTGAACGAGCTCGACGTGGTGGGTGTCCGGGTGGAAATGCCGTCCAACCAGCCGATCGTGCTCCTGCGTGAAGTGGGAGGCGACCGGTACCTCCCGATCTGGATCGGGCCGGGCGAGGCGACCGCGATCGCCTTCGCCCAGCAGGGCATGACCCCCGCACGCCCCTTGACGCACGATCTTTTCAAGGACGTGCTCGAAGCGGTGGGCCAGCAGCTCACCGAGGTCCGCATCACGGACCTGCGCGAGGGTGTCTTCTACGCGGAGCTGGTCTTCGCCAGCGGCGTGGAGGTCAGTGCCAGGCCCTCCGATGCCATAGCGCTGGCGCTGCGCACCGGCACGCCGATCTACGGCAGTGACGGGGTGCTCGACGACGCGGGCATCGCGATCCCGGACGAGCAGGAGGACGAGGTGGAGAAGTTCCGCGAGTTCCTCGACCAGATCTCGCCCGAGGACTTCGGGACCAGCAGCCAGTGAGCCGGGCGTACGGCGGTGGCGCGGTGTGCGCCGCCTCCGGGGCCTGCCCGGCGCGCTGACCCGGGCGGACGGTGTCCGGCCGGGTACCGCCGGGGCGGCGCCGTCCGCGGACGCCCGGCCCGGACCTGTGTGACGGCGGTTCCCGGCGTTCCCGCCGTTCGCGCCGAGCACCGGTGCAGCGTTTCCCCGGGCCGGCGGGCCCCGCGAGCGGCGCTGAGGAGAGGCGGAGCGGCGGAACGGCCGGCGCGACGCGCCCGAAGGCCGTATTCGGACCCCTGTCCGAGCGTATTCGAGTAGCCTTTCCCGCGGCGGAGTCACGGGAAACCACCCTCAGGGTGATTATCACTCGGCGTGCCGAGTGTGGCGATCGTTGACGCACCCCGGGTGACTGCCTACCGTCGAGAAGGCAGGTCAAGGACGGAGGTCGGCGTGAGAAGCACCGGCGACGGCACGGCGGCCGGCGGTCCGTATCCGCTCCAGGGGGGAGCCCCGGCCGAACCGGCTCCCAGGCATCGGGTCACGGCACAGGCCGGGCCCCGGCACGAGAGCGTGTCCGAGGTGATCGGTTACCGCGGCCCCACGGCGTGCGCGGCGGCGGGCATCACCTACCGCCAGCTGGACTACTGGGCGCGCACCGGACTGGTGGAGCCCAGCGTGCGGCCGGCGTACGGTTCGGGCACCCAGCGGCTGTACAGCTTCCGGGACGTCGTCGTCCTCAAGATCGTCAAGCGTCTGCTGGACACCGGGGTGTCGCTGCAGAACATCCGCACCGCGGTACGGCACCTGCGCACCCGCGGCATGGACGACCTGACCCGGATGACGCTGATGAGCGACGGTGCCTCGGTGTACGAGTGCACCTCCCCCGACGAGGTGGTGGAACTGCTCCAGGGCGGCCAGGGGGTCTTCGGCATCGCGGTCGGCGTGGTGTGGCGGGACGTGGAGGCCGGGCTGGCGCAGCTGCACGGCGAGCGCGTGGACACCGGTGAGACGCTGATCGGCCACAACCCGGCCGACGAGCTGGCCCGGCGGCGCAACCGGGCCGGCTGAGCCGGCCCGCACTGGCCACCCGCCTGGCCCGCCCCCGCGTCCCCTCGCCGGCCGCGCTCCGCGCAGGCCACGGGCACGCAGGAACCGCCGGTCCTCGCACACCCGTGCGGTTCGGATGTCAGTGGCATGCGGGAACATCGGAGCTGTGCGAGGCGCGCCGACCATCCTCCATCTGGACATGGACGCCTTCTTCGCGGCGGCGGAGCAGGCGGCCAAGCCGAGCCTGCGCGGCAAGGCGGTGATCGTCGGCGGGCTGGGGCCGCGCGGGGTGGTCGCCACCGCCTCCTACGAGGCGCGGGTCTTCGGGGTGCGCTCGGCGATGGCCATGGCCCAGGCCCGCCGGCTCTGCCCGAACGCCGCCTACCTCAGTCCCCGCTTCTCGCTCTACCGGCAGGTCAGCGAGTGCGTCATGGAGCTGCTGGGGGCGTTGTCGCCGCTGGTGGAGCCGCTCAGCCTGGACGAGGCCTTCGTGGACCTGGAGGCCGGGGGCGTGGCCGAGGACACCGCAGGCGCCCGTGCGGTGGGGGAGCGGCTGCGGGCCGACATCCTCCGGGCGACCGGGCTCACCGCCTCGGTCGGTCTGGCCGGCTCCAAGATGCTCGCCAAGATCGCCTCGGAGCGGGCCAAGCCGGACGGACTGGTGGTCATCGAACCCGGCACCGAGCGGGAGCTGCTCGGCCCGCTGACCGTACGCACCCTGCCCGGCGTCGGCCCGGCGACCGCCGAGACGCTGCGCCGGGCGGGTATCCACACGGTGGCGGAGACCCGGGAGGCGGGGGAGGCGGAGCTGGTGAGGCTGCTCGGCCGGGCGCACGGGACCCAGCTGTACGCGATGGCCAACGGCCGCGACGACCGGCCGGTGGTCGCCGAGCGGGAGTCGAAGTCGGTGTCGGTGGAGGACACCTTCGACGAGGACGTCACCGACCGCACCCGGGTGCAGCTGGAGATCGCCCGGCTCGCCGAGCGGTGCGTGGCGCGGCTGCGCGGCGCCGGCCGGTCCGGACGGACGGTGGTGATCAAGGTGCGCCGCTACGACTTCTCCACCCTCACCCGGTCGGAGACCCTGCGCGGGCCCACCGACGACGTGGCGGTGGTGCAGGAGGCCGCGGCCCGGCTGATCGAGCAGGTGGACACCACCGAGGGCGTGCGGCTGCTGGGGGTCGGCGTCACCGGGCTCGCGGACTACACCCAGGAGGACCTGTTCGCCCAGGCCGCGCACGCCGCGCAGGCCGCCGCACCGGCCGGCCCGGACGCGGGTACGGTGCCCGCCGCGTCCGGGCCGGCCGGTGCGGCGGCCCCCGGCGCCGGGGAGGCGTACGGGACGGGACCGGCGCCCCCCGGAGCCGCCCCGCAGGCCGTGCGGGCCCCGGGGAGCCCCGCTGCCGCCCCCGTGGCGGTGCCCGCGGCACCGGTACCGGGAGCGCCGCCCCAGGGCCCGCTCGCGGCCGTGCAGCCGTTCCGGGACGAGACCGGCACCGGGCCGTCACGGCGCTGGTTGCCCGGCACCGACGTGCGGCACGCCGAGTACGGCGCCGGCTGGGTCCAGGGCAGCGGGGTCGGCCGGGTCACCGTGCGGTTCGAGGGTCCCTGGTCGGCTCCGGGGCGGGTGCGGACGTTCGCCGTGGACGACCCGGAGCTCAGCCCGGCCGACCCGCCCTCGATCCTCGCCCGGGACCGGACCGCCGACCGGCCGGCCGGCGACTGAGGGGGCCGGCCGGGACCGAGCGGGCAGGCCGCCGCGGTCCGGTGTGTTCCCGCGGCGGCCGCCGGGTCGCGGGGCGTGCCGCGCCACCGGTGACGTCCGTCCGGACACCTGGCGCGCCCCAGAGCGCGTCAGGTGCCCGGGGCTCCTTCCGATGGCCTCGCCCGCGTACTCCGCGGCCACCGGGCCGTGCCGAGGGCCGGGGCGGGTGACCATCGGCCCGCCCGCCCGCCCGCCCGCCTGCCGTCCGGCGCGCGGGGCCGGCGAGGGCCGCGACCGCCGCACCGGGCGGCCCGGCGAGGGGAAGCGTGCGGGCGCGGGCCCGGCGGCCACCGGGCGCGTCCGCGTGCGGGCGCACGGCGGCCCGGGCGGGGCTGGACGCGCGCGGGTGCACCGGGGCGCCCGCGCGCGGGTGCCACCGCCGCGGCGTACGCCCCGGTACCGCGCCGGGGCACGGACGGCGGCGGGCGATGGACGACGGCGGGGGCCGGCGGCGACGTGACCGCGCCGCGGCGCTCCGCGCGGGCCCGGACACGTACGGCCGGGGCCGCCCGGTGCCCGTACGGCGACCGGCCGTGCGCGCCCGCCGGCGCCCGCTCCCCGCGCGGTGGAGGCGGCCCCGGCCACTCTCCCGCTCACCGTCCCGCCGCGCGCGTGCGCCCGGGGCGTCTCAGCCGCTCACGTCCAGCCCGTAGTGGTGGTAGAGCTGCAGCTCCTGTTCGGGGGAGAGGTGGCGGCCGACGCCGAAGTCCGGGGCGTTCTTGACCAGCGCGCGCTCGTAGGGCACCCGGAGGGTGTCGTCCACCACCTCGCTGGGGCGCAGCGGGACGAAGACGTCCCGGGTGAACAGCCCGGTGCGCACCGCCGCCCACTCCGGTTCCCCCGTGGCGTCGTCGAGGTACACCTCGTCCACCGTGCCGAGCCGGGCGCCGCTCCGGTCGAAGACCTTGCGCCCGATCAGCCGGCGCGGATCGATGTCGGCCTGCACGGTTCCTCCCGCTGACGAAAACTGTTCTCCGGTAGATCGTTTCCCGTGACACCTACAAAACGCCACATCGCGGCGGAGGGCCACTTGAGAGGGGGTGCCGGGGGCTCCCGCCAGGGTTTCCGGCGGCATCGGCGCTGGTAGGCTGGCCGTGGCTGCAGACCCCGTGCGGGAGAGTCCCCCGGCGAGACCACCGCCGCCACCGGAATTCCGGTGACGGGTGGGCGAGCCGGAGGCGCCGAAGGAGCAAATCCTCCCCGGAATCTCTCAGGCACACGTACCGTGCGGGCGAGGTCACTCTGGAAAGCAGGGTGGGCCACCGGCGAGCGCGTGCTCCGGAAACCCCTCCTCACCGACGGTGAAAACCGGCCCCGGCCGGTGAAGCTCTCAGGTTGAGATGACAGAGGGGGAGGCCGTCCGGGCACCCGCGCCGCGGTGCCCCTCGCAGGTCGTACAGACCAGGAGGCCTCACGCAGATGACCGCCAACCGCATCTCCCTCGCAGCGCTGGAGCGCGGCACCCCGTTCGCCCGGCGCCACATCGGCCCCGACGACGAGGCGCAGGCGAAGATGCTCGCGCAGGTGGGCTTCGGCTCCCTCGACGAGCTGACCCAGGTCGCCGTCCCCGACGTGATCAAGAACACCGAGGCGCTGCGGCTGCCCGAGGCCCGCACCGAGGCCGAGGTGCTCGCCGAGCTGCGCGGCCTGGCCGACCGCAACCAGGTGTTCTCCTCCATGATCGGCCTGGGCTACCACGGCACCCACACCCCGCCGGTGATCCTCCGCAACGTCATGGAGAACCCGGCCTGGTACACCGCGTACACGCCCTACCAGCCGGAGATCTCCCAGGGCCGGCTGGAGGCGCTGCTGAACTTCCAGACCGTGGTCGCCGACCTCACCGGGCTGCCCACCTCGGGCGCCTCGCTGCTGGACGAGGGCACCGCCGCCGCCGAGGCGATGGCGCTCTCCCGCCGGGTGGGCAAGGTCAAGGACGGCGTGTTCCTGGTGGACGCCGACTGCCTGCCGCAGACCATCGCGGTCATCCGGACCCGGGCCGAACCCACCGGGGTCGAGGTGGTGGTCGCGGACCTGACCGACGGCATCCCGGCGGAGGTGGCCGAGCGCGGCGTGTTCGGCGTGCTGCTCCAGTACCCGGGCGCCTCCGGCGCGGTCCGCGACCCGCGGGCGCTGATCGAGCGGGCGCACGAGCTGGGCGCGGTGGTCACGGTCGCCGCCGACCTGCTGGCGCTCACCCTGCTGACCCCGCCCGGTGAGCTGGGTGCCGACATCGCGGTCGGCTCCTCCCAGCGGTTCGGTGTGCCGATGGGCTTCGGCGGCCCGCACGCCGGCTTCATGGCGGTGCGCGAGGCGTACGCGCGGAACCTGCCGGGCCGGCTCGTCGGCGTCTCCGTGGACGCCGACGGCGACAAGGCGTACCGGCTGGCGCTGCAGACCCGGGAACAGCACATCCGCCGGGAGAAGGCCACCAGCAACATCTGCACCGCGCAGGTGCTGCTGGCGGTGATGGCCGGCATGTACGCGGTCTACCACGGCCCCGAGGGCCTGGCCGAGATCGCCCGCCGCACCCACCGCTACGCCGCGGTGCTGGCCGCCGGGCTGCGCGCCGGCGGGGTCGAGGTGGTCCACGACGCGTTCTTCGACACCGTCACCGCCCGGGTGCCGGGCCGGGCCGCCGAGGTGGTGGCCGCCGCCCGTGAGCGCGGGGTCAACCTGCGGCTGACCGACGCCGACCACGTCGGCGTCTCCTGCGACGAGACCACCGGCCGGGCCGAACTCGCCGCGGTCTGGGCGGCGTTCGGGGTGGCCGACGGGCTGCCGGGCGTGGACGAGCTGGACTCGGCCACCGACGACGCGCTGCCGTCCGGCCTGCTGCGCACCGGCACGTACCTGACCCACCCGGTCTTCCACCAGCACCGCTCGGAGACCGCGATGCTGCGCTACCTGCGCCGGCTCGCGGACCGCGACTACGCGCTGGACCGGGGCATGATCCCGCTGGGCTCGTGCACCATGAAGCTCAACGCGACCACCGAGATGGAGCCGGTCACCTGGCCGGAGTTCGGCGGGCTGCACCCGTTCGCGCCGGCCGAGCAGGCCGAGGGGTACCTCACCCTGATCCGGGAGCTGTCCGAGCGGCTGGCCGAGGTCACCGGCTACGACACGGTCTCGCTGCAGCCCAACGCCGGTTCCCAGGGCGAGCTGGCCGGTCTGCTGGCGGTCCGCGCGTACCACCGGGCCAACGGCGACGAGCAGCGCACCGTGTGTCTCATCCCGTCCTCCGCGCACGGCACCAACGCCGCCAGCGCCGTGATGGCCGGGATGAAGGTCGTGGTCGTGAAGACCGGCGAGGACGGCGAGGTGGACACCGCCGACCTGCACGCCAAGATCGACAAGCACCGTGACGAACTCGCCGTGCTGATGGTCACCTACCCCTCCACGCACGGCGTGTTCGAGGAGCACATCAGCGAGATCTGCGCGGCCGTGCACGAGGCCGGCGGCCAGGTGTACGTGGACGGCGCCAACCTCAACGCGCTGGTCGGCCTCGCCGGGCCGGGCAAGTTCGGCGGCGACGTGTCGCACCTGAACCTGCACAAGACGTTCTGCATCCCGCACGGCGGCGGTGGCCCGGGCGTCGGCCCGGTCGCGGTCCGCGCGCACCTCGCGCCGTACCTGCCCAACCACCCGCTGCAGCCCGCCGCGGGCCCGGAGACCGGCGTCGGCCCGGTCTCGGCCGCCCCCTGGGGCTCGGCCGGCATCCTGCCGATCTCCTGGGCGTACGTGCGACTGATGGGCGCCGAGGGGCTCAAGCGGGCCACCCAGGTGGCGGTGCTCAGCGCCAACTACATCGCCAAGCGGCTGGAGCCGCACTACCCGGTGCTCTACACCGGCCCCGGCGGCCTGGTGGCGCACGAGTGCATCATCGACCTGCGGCCGCTCACCAAGGCCACCGGTGTCACCGTGGACGACGTGGCCAAGCGCCTGATCGACTACGGCTTCCACGCGCCGACGATGTCGTTCCCGGTCGCCGGGACGCTGATGATCGAGCCCACCGAGAGCGAGGACCTGGCCGAGCTGGACCGGTTCTGCGACACCATGATCGCCATCCGCCAGGAGATCGAGAAGGTCGGCTCGGGGGAGTGGGACCCGGCCGACAACCCGCTGCGGAACGCGCCGCACACCGCGGCCTCGGTGACCGGTGCCTGGGACCACGGGTACAGCCGTGAGGTGGCGGCCTTCCCCGCCGGGGTGCGCGCCGCGGACAAGTACTGGCCGCCGGTGCGCCGGATCGACGGCGCCTTCGGCGACCGCAACCTGGTGTGCTCCTGCCCGCCGCTGGAGGACTACGAGGGCTGACGCCCCCGTCCCGGGGCGCGGTGGCCCGCCCGCCGCGCCCCGGGACGGCAGTGAGGCCGGTCCGGCGTCCGCCGGACCGGCCTTCGTGTTCAGGGGCACCACCCGCCGGCGGTGCCCCTTCCGTTACGCCCTGCCGTGTGCCGTGTGCCGTGTGCCGTGTGCCGTGTGCCGTGGTTCGTCGCCGTGCGGGTGCGGACGGCCGTCCGGTGCGCCGCGCGGCCAAGCCCCCGGCCGGCGGCCCCCGCGCGGCCGGTCAGGCCGCGGTGACGACCTGGCCGGCGCCCAGCGGACGGTGCGGGGCGATCACCCGGCCGTCCGGCAGCAGTTCACCGGTGTCCTCGAAGAGCAGGACACCGTTGCACAGCAGGCTCCAGCCCTGCTCCGGGTAGGTGGCCACGACGTGGGCGGCCTCCCGGTCGGCGGAGTGGGCCGGCGGGCAGGGCGGCTGGTGCTGGCACATGGACGCTTTCTTCCCTTGTGGTGCGGTGACGGTCCTGAGGCTGGATGTGGCCTTCATGGTCCCCCCGTGCTCCGTTGACGATCGGCGTGTCGGTCCCAGTGTTGCCCTGCGGCCGTACTTCCGCAGGGATTTCGCGGCAGCACTCCTCACCGGGGAAGGACGCGTCACCCGTGCGGGCGGTTCAGCCGAACCGCACCGCCCCTTCGGATGGTTCTGCATGGCCCGGGTGGACTAGCTCGTCCGGAGGGGGCGTACGCGGGCGTGGCGGCGCCCCGCGCCCGGGTGCCGGGGCGCGGGCGCGGGGAACCGGACCGGCCGCGCGGACACCGCCGGCCGGGGGACGTCGGGGCGGGGCGCGTGCCGGTCCGGTGGGTCAGGCCGGCGAACCCAGCAGCGGGCCAGGGAGTTGCCGCGGCGCCGTCCGGACGCCGATGACCGGCAGCAGGTCGGCGGCCCGGTAGGGACGGTACGCGGCGATGCCGGGCGGCGCGGGCGCCAGCGGCACCAGCGGGTCGCCGGGGGCGGGGGAGCCGGCGGCCGGGTCCGCGGCGGTGTCGCCGTGCAGCCACAGGGTCAGCATGTACAGCTCGGGCACCGACAGCAGCCGGGGCTGGTAGGCGGTGGGCAGCGACTCCGCCTGGGCCAGCGCCTGCTCGGTGGACTTCACGTACGGACCCTCGCTGAACCGGGAGAACGCCCAGCCGTCCGCGGTGACGACGGCCTCGGCCACCGCGACGGACCGGCCGCCGCAGCGGATCAGGAACCGCCAGCCGGCCAGCCGGGTGAGCGGCGGGCCGCCGGGACGGCCGTCGCCGGCCAGGACGTGGAGCGGGAGTGGCGCTTCGGCGGTGAACGGCCCCGGCAGCACGCGGAGCGCGGGGGTCCGGTCCTCGCGCACGGCGGTGGGGGAGCCCAGAGCGGTGAGGACGCTGCGCAGCGCGGGCGCGGGAGCCGGGGGAACGAGCAGCGGCATGGTGGGTCGCCTCTCACTTGGAGACACGGTGGTGCGGTGCGGGCCGGGCAAGGACGGCACCGACGGGAGGTGAAGGTCAGAGGTGGGCCGGGCGATCCCGGGTGACGACTCTCTGCCTCTGCCGCGAGTTTATACGACACATGTTCCCATGGGCTTTCCGCTATCCCAGGGCGAGTTTACCCACAAGGGTTTTTCCGGACTTACCGCCGGCGGGGATTCGGTCAAATCTGCGGCTTATGCCGGGAGGCGACCTCATCTTCTTGCGCGGATATGGTAGGCCGATTCCGGTCGGTGATTTCCGCGGGCACATATACGGCTTTCCGGGGCAATGCGGAGGGGGTCGCCGTCCTGCGGGCCGCATCACTGTGCAGAGCCTACCGGGCGAGCCTGGCGTGTGGGGCGTTATCGATCACATCGGCTGGGCATCATCGACCGAGACTCCCCGGCCGGACCGCGGCCGGTGACTTCGAGGAGGGCGCGTCGATGGGCGAGAAGGTCGTGGCCGGCGAGTTCGACCTGTCCGACCGGCAGCGGCAGCGACGCCGGCTCCGCGAGTGCCTGGACGGCCTCTCACGCCTCCTGGACGAGCAGCGCTTCGACCGTCCCAGGAATCTCATGGGGCTGGAGATCGAGTTGAATCTGGCAAGTCCCGATGGCATGCCGAGAATGATGAACGCGCAAGTTCTCGAACGGATCGCCAGCCCGGATTTCCAGACCGAACTCGGGCAGTTCAATCTTGAAGTCAACATTGTGCCGCACCGGCTGCACGGCCGGGTTCTGGACCAGCTCGCGGAGGAACTGCGCACCGGTTTGGCATATGCGGACCGCAAGGCCCGCGAGGAATCCTCGCAGATCGTGATGATCGGCATTCTGCCCACCCTGGACGCCGATGCCCTCGGCTCCGCCCACCTGTCCGGGGACGCCCGCTACAGCCGGCTCAACGAGGAGATGCTCGCCGCCCGCGGCGAGGACTTCCGGATCGACGTCGCGGGCGTGGAGCACTTCGCGTGCGCCACCCCCTCCATCGCCCTGGAGGCCGCCTGTACCTCGGTACAGCTCCACCTGCAGGTGACGCCGGGGCGGTTCGCCGCGGTCTGGAACGCCGCCGAGGCGGTGACCGCGGCGCAGATCGCGGTCGGCGCCAACTCGCCCTTCCTCTTCGGCCACGAGGTGTGGCGGGAGTCCCGCGTCCCGCTCTTCCTGCAGTCCATCGACGTACGCCAGCCGGAGCTGGCCGCCCAGGGCGTGAGGCCGCGGACCTGGTTCGGCGAACGCTGGATCAGCGACCCCAGGGAGCTGTTCGAGGAGAACCTGCGCTACTTCCCGCCGCTGCTCTCCTCCGGCCGGGACGAGGAGCCGCTGCGCGTCCTCGACGAGGGCGGGGTGCCGGACCTGCACGAACTGGTGCTCCACAACGGCACCGTCTACCGCTGGAACCGCCCGGTCTACGCCGTCTCCGACGGCGTGCCGCACCTGCGGGTGGAGAACCGGGTGCTGCCCGCCGGGCCCACGGTCGCCGACGTCGTCGCCAACGCGGCGTTCTACTACGGGGTGGTGCGGGCCCTCGCCGACGAGCCGCGCCCGATCTGGACCCGGCTGCCGTTCGGCGCCGCCGCGGCCAACTTCGACGCGGCCTGCCGGCACGGCATCGACGCGGTGCTCCAGTGGCCGCGCCCCGGCCGCTCCCCCTCCCTCGCCAGCGTCCCGGCCACCCGCCTGGTGCTGGACGAGCTGCTGCCGCTGGCCGCGGCGGGACTGGACGCCTGGGGCGTGGAGCCCGCCGACCGCGACCGCTACCTCGGCGTGATCGAGGAGCGCTGCCGCAAGCGGACGAACGGCGCCTCCTGGCAGGTCAAGACGTACCACCGGGCCCGCGCCGCCGGAATGGACCGGCAGGCCGCGCTCGCCGCCACCACCCGCCGCTACTGCGCCCTGATGCGGACCGGGGAGCCGGTGCACACCTGGCCGGTCACCGTGCCGGACTGACGCCGGACCGGCGCCGGATCGACACCGGCCCGGCGCGGACGGCCGGCGCCACGCCGCACCGGCCGCCGGCTCGCCCCGCCCGGTGCCGTCCCCGCACGGGCCCGGACTCCTACTCCTACGCTCCGTGGGGCGGAGCCGCTCGGCCCGCGGGGCGGGTGCCGGGGCGCCGCGCCGCACCGGCCAGCCCAGCGGCCGCCGTGCCGTACCTCCGGCGGGCCCCGGCCCCGGCAGCAGGCTCCCGGCCACTCCTCCAGGCACCGCCCCCGGGCCCGCAGGCTCACGGTCCCGGCTCCAGGCACCGACCCGTCGGGCCCCCGCGCCCGTGGAACCGCCGGTCCGCCCCCTTCCTTCGTGCCGCGCCGGGGCGTGCGGCAAGCTAGGACCTCCCCTGGGGAGACCCCGGACGAGCCGGTCCGGCGGAGGAGGCGGTGTGAACGTGGCGGAGGCGGGAGTGCAGGCACAGGCGCGGGACGCGGCGGATGCGGTGCCGGCGGAGGACGGCCGGCTCCGGCGGCTGCTCCGCAGCGAACTGCTGCTGGTGCTGGCGCTCTCGCTGGGCGCCAGCGCGGTGGGCGCGCTCATCAGCTTCCTCGGGTCGGTCACCGAGCCGGGCGGGCTGGCCGACCAGGCGGCCACGCTGAACTCCTCCGACGCCCCCGGCCGCCCCTGGCTGGACCTGGCCTGGCAGCTGTTCGGCATCACCACGGCCCTGGTGCCGGTGGCGCTGGTGGCACACCTGCTGCTGCGGGAGGGCGCCGGCCTGCCGGTGATCGGCTTCGACCTGCGCCGGCCCCGGTTCGACCTCGCCTGGGGCGCGGTGGTCGCCGCGTGCATCGGCGGCACCGGGCTGCTGCTCTACCTCGGGGCGCGCGCGGCCGGGGCGAACCTGACCGTGGTCCCGGAGAACCTCCCCGACGTCTGGTGGAAGATCCCGGTGCTGGTGGCCTCCGCGGTGCAGAACTCCGTCCTGGAGGAGGTCATCGTCGTCGGCTACCTGCTGCGCCGGCTCGGGCAACTGGGCTGGACCCCGGCGGCGGCGCTGGCCGCGAGCGCGGTGCTGCGCGGCTCGTACCACCTCTACCAGGGCATCGGCGGCTTCTTCGGCAACATGGCGATGGGCGTGGTGTTCGTGCTGCTGTACCGGCGCTGGGGCCGGGTGGGCCCGCTGGTCGCCGCGCACGCCCTCATCGACATCGTGGCCTTCGTCGGGTACGCGCTGCTGGAGGGTCGGGTGGACTGGCTGCCCACCGCCTGACCGGGGCGGACGGCACCGGTGGTCGGCTTCAGGTGTCCTCCGGCCGGGCCGCCCGAACCGCCGGCTCCACCTCGTCCGGCCGCCGTGCCGGAACCGCCGCGATCCCGTCCGGTTCCCTGGCTCGTCCTCGTCCCCCTCGGCTGTCCCCGTCGTGACGCCTGTGCGGTCCTTCCGGGCCCGGGGACCGGCGGGGCCGTCCGACCGCGCCGGACCCCGGGCCCGGCCCGCGTCGGCCCGCGGCCGTCGTGCCCCGCGTCGACTCGCGGCCGTCGCGCCCCGGGCCCGGCCCGCGGCCGTCGTGCCGGGTCGGGCCCGCGGCCGTGGTGTCCCGGGCGGCTCAGGCCAGCAGCTCGCCGTCGATGACGGTCACCGCCGAGCCGGTGAGCCGGGTGCGCCCGCCGTGCAGCGCGGTCCGCACCAGGCCGGGGCGCGCCGAGGCCTGGAGCCCGGTCAGCTCCTGCCGGCCCAGCCGGGCGGCCCAGAACGGGGCCAGCGCGGTGTGCGCGCTCCCGGTCACCGGGTCCTCGTCGATGCCCACGGCGGGACCGAAGAAGCGGGAGACGAACGCGTAGCCGCAGTCCGGGTCCGCGGCGCCGGCGGTGACGATGACCCCCCGGTTCTCCAGCCGGGCCAGCGCGGTCAGGTCCGGCCGCAGTGAGCGGACGGTGGCCTCGTCGGCGACCTCGACCAGCAGGTCCCCGACGTCCGGGCCGGTGTCGTGCGCGCTCAGCACCGGGGCGCCCAGGGCGCCGGCGAGCCAGCCGGGCGGCCGGGCCGGGGTGAGCGGGGCGGTGGGAAAGTCCAGCGTGATGGCCCCGTCCTCCTCCGGGGTGGCGGTCAGCACACCGCTGCGGGTGCGGAACCGGAGGGTGTCGCGCACCCCCTCGGCGGTGTGCAGCACATGGGCGGTGGCGAGCGTGGCGTGGCCGCACATGGCCACCTCGGTGGCCGGGGTCAGCCAGCGCAGCGCCCAGTCGGCCGGGCCGCCGCCCGGCAGCCGGTGGGCGAACGCCGTCTCGGAGAGGTTCACCTCGGCGGCGACCCGCTGGAGCCAGCGGTCCTCGGGGAAGGCGTCCCCGTCCAGCAGGACGACACCGGCCGGGTTCCCGCCGAACGGCCGGTCGGTGAAGGCGTCGACGATACGGATGCGCATGCCGGGACGGTAGCGGGCGGCGCCGCGCCGCCGGTACGGCCAATCGGCGACCGGTGGCCCGCCGCCGCGCCCGGCCCCCGGCCCGGGTGCGGCTCGCACGCGGCCGGGCGGACGACCGCGAGGACGGGCGGCCACCGGCGCCACGGGAGGGGCGCGGCGGGGAGAAGGTGGGCGGGTGGCCGGGAGACGGCCTGCACGGCGGGGTTGCCGGTCGGCGCGGGGAGGGTCCTTCGTACGGCCGGGCCGCCGCACGGGACCGCCCCCGGCCGGCCGGTGCCGCCCCGAGGCCCGGTTGGTGCCGGTCGGTGCCCACCGGCGTGACCGGGGCGGATGGCGGCGCACAAGGGCCGGCCGGGGTGGCCGGTACGCGCCCGGGGACCGACCGCTGCGCCAGCAGTCAACGAAGTGACGGTCCTGACGGGAGCTGGCATGATGTGCCGATGCAAGCGTCTGAGGGGAGGAGTGCCGGCCTGGGGCTCGCCCTGGCGTCGGCACTCGCGTTCGGTGGTTCGGGTGTCGCGGCCAAGCCGTTGATCGAGGCGGGGCTGGAACCGCTCCATGTGACCTGGCTGCGGGCCGCGTTCGCCGCCGTCGTCATGCTGCCCGTGGCCTGGCGGCACCGCGCGCTGGTGCGCCGCCGCCCCGCGCTGCTCGCCGGGTTCGGGCTGCTCGCCGTGGCGGGCGTCCAGGCGTGTTACTTCGCCGCCATCTCCCGGATCCCGGTCGGCGTCGCGCTGCTGGTGGAGTACCTGGCCCCGGCGCTGGTGCTGGCCTGGGTGCGGTTCGTCCAGCGCCGCCGGGTCAGCCGGGCCGCCGCGGTCGGCGTGGTGCTGGCGGCCGGCGGACTCGCCTGCGTGGTGGAGGTCTGGTCCGGGCTCGGCTTCGACGCGCTGGGACTGGCGCTCGCCCTCGGCGCGGCCTGCTGCCAGGTCGGTTACTTCGTCCTCTCCGACCACGGTGGCGACGGTGAGAACGCCGCCGACCCGCTGGGTGTGATCGCGTACGGGCTGCTGATCGGCGCGATCGCACTGACCGCGGTGGCCCGGCCCTGGAACCTCGACTGGTCGGTGCTGGCGGGCCGCGCCGAACTCGACACGGTCCGCGTACCGGCCGTGCTGCTGCTGGCCTGGCTGGTGCTGGTCGCCACCGTGGTGGCCTATCTGACCGGGGTCCTGTCGGTGCGCCGGCTCTCGCCCCCGGTGGCCGGCGTGGTCGCGTGCCTGGAGGCGGTCGTGGCCACCGTCCTGGCCTGGGTGCTGCTGGGCGAGCACCTGGGCGCGGTGCAGGTGGTCGGCGGCGCCCTGGTGCTGGCCGGCGCGTTCATCGCACAGACCTCGACCCCCACGGCCGGTGACGGCACCCCGGTGACCGGGTCGGTGGCGGAGGCGGCCGGCGTGGACCGGGCCGCCGGCGGGGACGGCGAGCCGGAGGAGACGGCGGCCCCGTCCCGCCCGGCGACCCACCGCTAGCCGGTGGCCGGGGCCGGCCCTGCCGGTTCGCCGGGTCCGGTTCGCCGGGCCCGGGCCGGCGGCGGACGGGCCGGTGCGGGAAGCCGGCACGGAAGGGGCGGTCCGGGTCCGGGGCGCCCCGGACCGGTGGGGGCCGGCGCGACGCGACCTTGTAGGGTGGCGCCGTGCCGACGACCATGACCGTTCTCCCGCCTCCCGCCGCCTGACGCGGGCAGCGACCGCCCCGGGACACCACCGGGGCGCGCGACGCGCGACGCGGCCGGTGTCCGGCCGTCCGACGGCCGGGTGACCCGGCCGTCCCCGTGCTGCCCGCACACGGATGACACCTGCTTTCCTCGTCCTCCGCGGGAGAACCCTTCGTGCACACCTCACCTTCCCCTGCCCTGCCCGTGGGCAGAGGCCTGTTCTACGTCACCGTGGCCGCCGTCGCCTGGGGCACCGCCGGTGCCGCCGCGGCCCTGCTCTACCGGGGCAGCGGCCTCGGCCCGCTGGCGCTCACCTTCTGGCGCACCCTGGGCGGGCTGCTCCTGCTGCTCGCCGCCCGGCCGCTGCGCGGCCGCCGCACCCCCGGGCCGCGCCGCCGGCCCGCCGAGCCGCGCCGCCGCCGGATGGAGCGGGTGGTGGTCACCGGCGCGGGCCTGACCGTCTTCCAGACCGCCTACTTCGGCGCGGTCCAGCACACCGGGCTCGCGGTGGGCACCGTGGTCACCCTCGGCGCCGCCCCGGTCATGGTGGCGCTCGGCGGCCGGCTGCTGCTGGGCGAACGGCTCGGTGCCGGCGGAACCTTCGCGGTGGCGGGCGCGCTGGCCGGACTGATGGTCCTGGTCCTGGGCAGCGGCGGAACCGGCACGGTCCGGACGGCCGGGGTGCTGCTCGCCCTGCTGTCCGCCGCGGGCTACTCCACGCTCACCGTCTACACCCGTCACCTGGGGGGCTCCGGCGGCCACGACCCGTACACCACCACCATGACGTCGTTCGCGGTGGGCGCGGTGTGCCTGCTGCCCTTCGCCGGCTGGGAGGGGCTGTGGCCGCACGGGGAGGAACTCGCCCGCACCCTGTGGCTGCTGGGCTACATGGCCGCGGTGCCCACGGCGCTCGCCTACGGGCTCTACTTCGCCGGGCTGGCGGCGGTACGCGGCACCACGGTGACGGTGATCACCCTCATCGAGCCGGTCACCGCCGCGGTGATCGCGGTGGCGCTGCTGGACGAACACCTCACCGGTGCCACCGTGCTGGGCACCGCGGTGCTGCTGTCGGCGGTGGCCGCCCTGGCGGTCGCCGAGACCCGCTCGGGCGCGGCGACCCGGCCGGGTGCGGAAGCGCGCGGAGCGGGGCCGGGCGCGGAGGCGCCGCCGGAAACCCGGCCGGGCGCGGAGGCTTCGCCGGGCGCCGCGCCCGCGGGCTGATCGTCCGGCGGCCACGGCGCGGCACCGGGCCCTCTGGCGCACCGGGCCGGCCGTCCGGGTGTGCCGGCGGCCGTCCAGGCGTGCCGGCGGGCGGCCGGGTACGGCCCGCCCGTGCCGGTGCGGCGGGCCGGCCCGGCCCGGCCCGCCGTGGTGGTGCGCCCGGCGGGTCGCGGTGAGACGCCCGGTCCCGGTACGCCCGGTGCGGTTGCGGTGCCCGGTACGGCCCCGCCGCCCGCCCGTTCCGCGTGGAGTGGCTGCCCTGGCGCCCGGCCCGCCGTGGTGGTGCGCCCGTGCCGTCCGTCCGTGCGGCCAACGGGCCGCGTCTCCCTGGGGAGCGCCCGGCGGGGGTCCGTCCGGTCGGCCCGTCCGGTCGGCCCGTCCGTGCCGTCAGGGGGGCGTTCCCTTCCCGGGGGCGCCCGGTCGGTCCGTCCGGCCGGGGCGTCGGACACCGTTGCGCGGCGGGGCGGGCCGTCGGACACCAGGGGTGACGGGGGTTCCGGCCGGTGCGGACGCCACCGGGGCGGGCGTCACGCGCGGGGCCACCGGGAGCACCGGCCGGGCGGAACCCGGCCCGCCGGAAGATCCGGCGAGGGGGGAGCACCGGCCGGGGCCGTCTCCGGGCGTTCCGTACCTCAGCGGGCGGAGAGGTACTCCGGGACCGGGATGCCGGGGGCGAGGTCGTCGGCGGGCTCCGGGGCCCCGTAGGTCCGGGCCACCGGCAGCACTCCGCTCCAGTACGGCAGCGCCAGGTCCTCCGGGTCGTCGTTGGGCCCGCCGGTGCGGATCTTCGCCGAGACCTCCTCCAGGTCCAGCCGGATGACGGCGGTGGCAGCCAGCTCCTTGGCGCTGGCGGGGCGGGAGTCGGCCGAGCGGCCGGGCACCACGTGGTCCACCAGGGCGTCCAGGGCGGCCCGGCACTCGGCCTCGTCGGTCACCTGCCGGGCGGTGCCGTGCACCACCACCGAGCGGTAGTTGATCGAGTGGTGGAAGGCGGAGCGGGCGAGCACCAGGCCGTCCACGTGGGTGACGGTCACGCAGACCGGCAGCCCCGGGTCGTCGCCGGCCGCGCGCAGCGGACGGGAGCCGGTCGAGCCGTGCAGATAGAGCCGCTCCCCGACCCGCCCGTAGAGGGTGGGCAGCACCACCGGGGCGCCGTCGCGCACGAAGCCGAGGTGGCAGACGTACTCGGCGTCGAGTATCGCGTGGACCAGTTCCCGGTCGTAGCGGGCGCGGTCCCGGGAGCGGGTGGGGACGGTGCGTCCGGTCGGCCGGTACTCGGTGCCGTCGGTCTCCGACATGGCGCCCTCCATTGCACTAGTGCATACTGTTGTTTGTGCTAGGAGAATATCGGATCGAAGGGCGGCGCGCAGCCGAGATCGCCGCCAGCGTGGAACGGGCGGTGGGCGCCGGTGACCTGCGGCCCGGCCAAGTGCTGCCGCCGATGCGCGAGTTGGCGGGGCAGCTGGGGGTGAATGCGAACACCGTCGCGTCCGCGTACCGGCTGCTGCGGGACCGCGGGGTGATCGAGACCGCCGGACGCCGGGGCAGCCGGGTCCGTCCCCGGCCCTCGACCACCTGGCGCGAGACGATCGGGGTGGAGGTGCCGGAGGGCGGCCGGGACCTGGCCACCGGCAACCCGGACCCGGCCCTGCTGCCCCCGCTCGCCGAGGCGCTCGCCGCCGCCGCGGCGGCGGGCCGGGACCACCCGGTCCTCTACGGCGCCCCCGAGATCTCCCCCGCCCTCGGCCGCCTGGCCCGGGACGGCTTCGACGCCGATGGCGTGCCGCCCGGCCCGGTCGCCGTCACCTCCGGTGCACTGGACGCCATCGAACGGGTGCTCGCCGCCCATCTGCGGCCCGGGGACGCGGTGGCGGTCGAGGACCCCGGCTGGGGCGGGCTGCTCGACCTGGTGCCGGCGCTGGGCCTGCGGCCGGTGCCGGTGGCGGTGGACGACGACGGTCCGCTGCCGGTCGCGGTCGCCGGTGCCCTCGCGGACGGGGCCCGGGCGCTGGTCGTCACCGCCCGGGCGCAGAACCCCACCGGCGCGGCGATCGGCGCCGGCCGGGCCGGGGAGCTGCGGCGGGTGCTCGCCGCCCACCCGGGTGTCCTGCTCGTCGAGGACGACCACGGCCACCACATCGTGGACCTGCCGCCGCACCCGCTCGGCGGCACCACCGAGCACTGGGTGCTGGTCCGCTCCGTGGCCAAGGCGTACGGCCCGGACCTGCGGCTGGCCGTGCTCACGGGGGACACCGTCACGGTGGACCGGGTACGGGGGAGGCAGCGGCTGGGGCCCGGCTGGGTGAGCCACCTCCTCCAGGACGCCGTCGCCCACCTGTGGCGTACCGGAGCGGTGGACCCGGCCGCGGTGGCCGCCTCGTACGGGCGGCGCCGCGAGGCCCTGGTGCGGGCGCTGTGCGAGCGGGGCGTGGCCGCGTGCGGCCGCAGCGGTATGAACGTCTGGGTGCCGGTGCCGGACGAGACCGGCGCGGTCACCCGGATGCTCGGCGCCGGCTGGGCAGTCGCCCCCGGCGCCCGCTTCCGGATGGACTCTCCCCCCGGGGTACGGGTGACCGTGTCCGCGCTGACCACGGAGGATATCGGGCCGGTCGCCGACGCGCTCGCCGCGGCCGCCGGGCCGGCGCCCGCCACCCGGCTGGGCTGAGCCGGCGCCGGCGCCCGCGGGCCCGGGCCCGCGGCCGGGTCCCCTGCCGCACCGCCGCACGGTCCGGTACGGCAGGGGACGCGATCCGGCCGGACGGCCCGGGCCGGCCCCGGGCGGTGCGGACGGCCGCCGGCGGTCGCGGACGGCACGCGCGGTCCGACGGCCGCAGGCGGCGCCGGGCGGTGCGGACGGCCGCCGGCGGTCGCGGACGGCACGCGCGGTCCGACGGCCGCAGGCGGCGCCGGCCGGTGGGGCGGGCTACGCGGGCTGCCGCCGCGTCCGCTTCCGGCGCGGCGGGCTCTGGGTGAGCGCCGCGCCCGCCAGCACCACCAGCGCGCCGACCGGGGTGTTCCAGCTCAGCCGCTCACCGAGGATGGCGACCCCCGCCGCGGTGGCGATCACCGGCACGAAGTAGGTGACCATCATCGCGGTGGTCGGCCCCACCTCGGCGACCAGCCCGTACTGCACCAGGAAGGCCACCCCGGTGCCGAGCGCGCCCAGCGCGATCACCGACAGCAGCGGCAGCACCGGCAGCGAGTCCGGGGCGGGGGCGAACACCGGTGTGACCACCGCGAGCTGGAGGGTGCCCAGCAGCAACTGCGCCCCGGACATGGACAGGTGGGAGTGGCCGGTGCCGGTCAGCGTGCGGCGTACGTACAGCCAGCCGACCGCGTAGCTGAACGAGGCGATCAGCGCCATGACGGTGCCCGCGGGGTCCTGCCCGGAGAAGCCCTGCCAGGCCCCCAGCACGATCAGCACCCCGATGAAGCCCAGTCCCAGCCCCGCCACCCGCTGCCGGTTCGGCCGGTCCTCGGAGACGGCCACCACCGCGAGCACCATGCCCCACAGTGGGGAGGTCGCGTTGCAGATCCCTGCCAGCGTCGAGGAGATGGTCAGCTCGGCATAGGCGAAGAGGGAGAACGGCAGGGCGTTGAGGAAGAACCCGGCCACCGCCAGGTGACCCCAGACCCGGCGTTCGCGCGGCAGCCGCTCCCGCCGGGCCAGCAGCACCCCGGCCAGCACCGCGGTGCCGAACACCATCCGGCCCAGGGTCACGTACAGCGGGGCGAACGCCTCGGTGCCGACCTTGATGAACAGGAAGCTGAAACCCCAGATGAGGGCCAGCGCGCCGAAGCGCAGCCGCCAGTCGAGCAGCGGCCGGACGGCGGTGTCACGGGGCCCGGGGGCACCACGGTCCGGCGGGGGGCGGGGGAGGCGGGGGAGCGGCGGAACCGGTGGGATCGGCGGCCCGGGCGGCAGAGGTCATGGACATCACCATGGCGGGGCGGATCTCGTAGGACAAGCGAAATTCCGTGCGGCATTTCGCGTAGCATTCCTTACATGTTGAACCTGGATCGCCTGCGCACCCTGCACGCCGTGGCCCGCCACGGCTCGGTGAGCGGTGCCGCGGACGGACTGCACGTCACCACCTCCGCCGTCTCCCAGCAGCTGTCGAAGCTCGAACGCGAGACCGGCCAGCAGCTGCTGGCCAAGAACGGGCGCGGGGTACGGCTCACCGACGCCGGACGCCTCCTCGCCGACCACGCCGCCCGCATCCTGTCGCAGGTCGAGCTCGCCCAGTCCGATCTGGAGGCACAGCGCGGACAGGCGGTCGGCGAGCTGCTGCTCGGCGCCTTCCCGACCGCCGCCCGGGGCCTGCTGCCGCAGGCCCTCACCACGCTCCGCGCCGAGCACCCGCAACTGCGCACCCGGCTGCTGGAGATGGAGCCGGACGCGTCGGTGCCGAGCGTGGTGCGCGGCGACATCGACCTCGCCGTGGTGCTCGACTGGTACAACAAGCCGCTGCCGATGCCCGGCGGCCTGGTCAAGGCCGCGCTGATGGACGACCCGGCGGACGTGGCGATCCCCGCCGACCACCCGCTCGCCGACCGGGACGAGGTGGATCTGGAGGACTTCGCCGCCGACGAGTGGATCTCCTGGCCCAACGGGTTCTGCTACGACTGGCTGATGTTCACCCTGCGCGGCAAGGGCATCGAGCCGCGCATCTCGCACACCGCCGAGGAGCACGCCACCCAGATGGCGCTGATCGCCGCCGGCCTCGGTGTCGCCGTCGCCCCCCGACTGGGCCGCGGACCCGTCCCCGACCAGGTGCGGGTGGTGCCGGTACGGCACAGCATGCGGCGCCATATTTATGCCATCTGGCGCGCCGACGCCGACCGCAGGCCCTCCATCCGGGCGGCGGTGGAGGCGCTGCGGGCGGCGGGCACCCCGCTCGGCGCCTGAGACCGCCGACGCCCGGGGCCACGGGCCGCCGGCCGCCCGTGGCCTCCCGGGCCCGCACGGTGCGCGGGCGCCCGTCGCCGCCGGGCGCCCGCACCGTGCCGGGGCCACCGGCCGCCCCGGCACACGCCGTGCGGTCACCTCCGCCGGCTGGGCCCCGCACCGGGGGATCGTGCCGGGGGCGCGTGTCGAGCGGGCCTCGCCGGGGACGTGCCGAGTGGCCCCAGCGGGCACCCCGCGTTGAGCGGACGCCCGCGCCGGGCCGGCCGACCCCCGCACCCGAACGCCGCACCGGGCCGGCCGCCCGGTCATGGCACCGGGCCGGGCCCCGTGCCGCGGCCCGGCAGTGGGCGCGTCCCAACGGCCGCACGGGCCGGCCGCCCGCCGGCCGCGGTGGCCGAGGGGAACGTGCCCGGGCTCGCGGAGCGCCGGCCCCGGCCGCGCGCCGCCGTCCCCGTACGGGCTGCGGTCGGCCGCCGGGGGCGGGTCCCGAGCCGGACCCCGGCGGTCAGCAGCCCGGCGGCGGACGCGTCCGGGCTCGCGGACGGGCCCCGGCCGCCCGGCGGGCGACGGGCGACGGGCGACGGGCGACCGGGCGGGCCGGTGGCCCGGTCAGGCGAGGCGGATGGTGCCGTTCTCCACGGTGATCTCCCGGGGCGGCAGCGGCCGGCGCGCGGGACCGCCGCGCACCCCGCCGTCGGTGATGGCGAAGCGGCTGCCGTGACAGGGGCAGTTCACCGTGCCGCCGGAGACGCTGGAGACCGTGCACCGCTGATGGGTGCAGATCGCGGAGAAGGCCCGGAACTCGCCCCGGGTCGGCTGGGTGACCACCACCCGCCGGTCGGCGAAGACCTTGCCGCCGCCCTCGGGGATGTCGGTGGTCCTGGCCAGCTCGGTGCCGGCCGTGCCTCCGGTCTCCTCGCTCCCGGTCTCCTCGGTTCCCCCGCCGTCACCACCGCCTCCGCCGCACGCGGTCAGCGCGGCGGTGAGGCCCGCGGCGCCGGCCACCACCAGGGCGCGCCGGGAGGCGTCCGCCGCGGCGGGTTCCTTCCGCTCGGATACCGGGTTCCGCATCACTGCTGCCTCCTGTGAAGGGCTCGGGCGACGGGCTCGGGCGACGAGCCGGACGGTGCGCGCGAGGGGCCGGGACGACGGCCGGACGGCGCGGGCGACGGGCCGCCGGGACCCGTCCCCCCGTCATACGCCGCGGTGTGTCCCCGCTTGCCGCACCACCCGCCGCGGCCCGCCGGATTCCGCCCGAAAGAGGCGGCGCGGGGGTCGCCCGGGTGAACCGGCCGCCCGCCCGGTCGCCCGGCGGCGTACGCCCCGAGGGCGGTGGCCGTCCCCGGGGCGTCCGGTCACCCGGTCACCCGGCACCGGTCGATGCGGGCGGGGCCTCCCGGCGTCCCGCGGCCCTCATGAGACCGCGCGGGGGGCCGCCGGAGAGGTGCCGCCGGAGGGGTGAGGAGGGGGCCGGCCGGTACTCCGGTCGGCCACGCGCGGTCGTCCACCCTCAGGAACGGCTCGTCCACCACGGTCGCCGGTGTCGCGCCGGTGAACGCCTTGACGTCGCGATGCAGATGGGACTGGTCGCAGTAGCCCCCGGCGGCCGCGGCCAGGGCAGCGCCCTCACCGGCCACCATGCGGTGCACCGCATGGTCGAAGCGGACCAGTGTCGCGGCACGCTTGGGCGCCATGCCGATGTGCGCGTGGAACCGGGACCACAGACGCTTGCGGCTCCACCCGAGCTCCGCCGTCAGGTGATCGACCCGGACCAGGCCCCGGCCGGCGACGATCCGGTTCCAGGCCCAGGCCACCCCCGGGTCCATGCGCGGTCGCCCCTCCAAGCGGCGGGCGAGCAGCGCGTCCGTGAACGCGAAGCGGTCGTGCCACGAGGTCATCTCGCTCAGCCGCTCGCGCAGCCGTGCCGCCTCCCGGCCCCACAGGTCGTCGAGGGGGACCGCGGCCCCGGCCAGTTCGGCCTGGCGGACACCCAGCACCGCGCCGGCCACCACCGGGGACAGGCGCACCTGCACGCACTCGACCTGCTCGCCCCAGGCCCGCACCGCGCCCCCGGAGCCGAACCCGGGCCCGGCCACGAGACTTCCCCGATGCCGCCGCCCCGTGCCGTCGTCCATGGTGGGGGCGCTCTCCCCGAATTCCAGGATCAGCATCACGGCCGGGTGCGGAACCACCCGCAGGCCGGCGACGACCGGGCCTCGCACCCGGAACCCGGCCATGTCGGCACCGGGCAGCCGGCCGGGCCGGTGCGGGCGTACCACGTCCCAGGCGGCGGGATCGACACGTTGGCTGATGATGGCGGACCCCATCGCTCGATGCTACGTGAGCCGAGGACGGGAACATTCGTCCAAGCCACGGCGTCCCACCGGGCGCGACAGTGGGCCCATGACTTCTCCCGACAGCCACCCGTTCGCGGACAGCGCCGCCGACGGCACCGAGCACGCGCTCCTCCGCCTGGAGCACGGCGACATCCACGTCTGCCAGGACGGTCCGCGGGACGCCCCCGCGCTCCTGCTCCTCCACGGATCCGCCACCTCCGGCCGCTCCTGGGACGCGCTCGTCCCGCTGCTGGTCCCGGCCCATCGCGTGATCCGGATCGACCTGCCGGGCCACGGCCGCTCGTCGGAACCCGTCGGCCGTGGCTACGCCACGTCCGAGCAGGCGCGCACGCTCGGCGCGGTACTGGACCGGCTCCGCGTCGGGCAGGTCGTGGCGATCGGCCATTCCAGCGGCGGCTGTGCCGCCACCGCTCTCGCCGAGGAACGGCCCGACCTGGTGACCGCGCTCGCGCTCATCAACACCGGCCCCGGCATGGACGCCTTCATCGCACCGGCGTCCGCTCCGATCGACCCCGCGCGGTGGCCGCCGAGCGACGAGCAGATCCGCCGGTTCGCGAGCACCGGATTCCGCGAGGGGTACCAGGTCCCCCGAGAACTCATCGACGAACTGCGCGGTATGAGCCCCCACGCGATCACCGCGGCGATGCAGGCGTCCATCGCCTATCTGAACCAGCGGGCGCTCCCGGCCCGGCTGGCGGCGCTCGGCAAGCCGCTGCGGGTCATCTTCGGTGAACAGGACCGCAGATGGCGGCCCTCGTCCGCGGAGGACTACCGCGTCGTTCCGGGCGCGGAGATCGACCTGCTGCCCGGTGCCGGACACACGCCCATCCTGGAGGAACCGGTGCGGACCGCCGAACTCCTCCTGCCCTTCACCAAGCTCCACGCCACCGGGACGCCCCGGGGCGCCACCGAGCCCGGCCCCGGGCCGCGCGAGCGGTGAGCCGCCGCGGGGCCACCGCCCGCCCGGTCCGGCGCGGAGCCCCGGCCGCCCGGGCGCGGGCCCCGGGCCCGGCCCGGTCGCCCGCCGGCGTTCCCGGGGCCACCGGGGCTCCGGGAACGCCCCTATCCGCGACCCGCGGCCGGACCGGGCGCGGACGGCGCGCGGTCACCACCCTCACCGCGTGCCGATGTCGTACGCGGTGCCGTCGGCGACGGCGTGGAGCTTGTCCGGGTTGGCCACGTTGTGCAGGGTGGTGATGCGGCCCTCGGCGTCGAAGTCGAAGGTGAGGGTGGCGATCACCCGGTCCGGTCCGCTGAACAGGACGCCCGGCCCGCCGTTGATCTCCACGAGCTCCGCCTTCATGTCGGCGGGGCCGACGCCCTGATAGGTGACGGTGGTGAGGGCCGCGAACCAGTTGGCCACCGTGGCCGCGCCCACCACCGGGCGCAGGGCCTGGCGGACCTTGCCGCCGCCGTCGGTCCACAGGGTGACGTCCGGGGAGAGCAGCTCCATCAGGGCGTTGACATCCCCGCCGGTCGCGGCGGCGAAGAACCGCTCGGTGGCCTCGCGCTGCCGCGACCGGTCGGCGGCGAAGCGCGGCCGACGCGCCCGCACGTGCTCGCGGGCCCGGTGCGCGGCCTGCCGCACCGCCGGTTCGGAACGCTCCACCGCCTCGGCGATCTCGGCATGGCTGAAGTCGAACACCTCCTTCAGCACGAACACCGCGCGCTCCAGCGGGCTGAGCGTCTCCAGCACCACCAGCATGGCCATCGACACCGACTCGGCGTCCGTGACGGCCTCGGAGGCGTCGCCCCCGGTGAGGATGGGCTCCGGCAGCCACGGACCCACGTAGGTCTCCCGCTTGTGCCGGGCCGAGCGCAGCCGCTCCAGCGCCAGGTTGGAGACGATGCGCGTCAGGTACGCCTTGGGGTCGGCCACCTGCGAGCGGTCCGCGGCGGACCACTTGAGCCAGGCGTCCTGGACCGCGTCCTCGGCGTCGGCGGCGCTGCCCAGGAGGCGGTAGGCCACCGAGAACAGCAGCCGCCGGTACTCGTGGAAGACCTGCTGGCCGGGGTGGGTGGAGGTCTCGGTCACCGGGCCCCCCGGACGCGGGTGGCGCGACCCCCGCGGGGCCAGAGGGCACCGGAGGCGGGCATCTTCTTCATACGGCCGTACGTCGGCCAGGGTGAGGCGGTCACCGTCTCCTTGTACCGGACGGCGACGCGGCCGGTGAGGCAGATCTGCCGTGGACTGTCGTCGGGCCGGGTGAACTGCACCACGGCGTCCCCGCGCCCCAGGCTCACCGGCGTGTGGTAGTAGCCGAAGCGGAACGGCCTGGGCCGCCTGCCCCGGAGCATCCGGTCGATCGACAGCGCGGCGTGCACCCCGGTCGGCATGCCGCCCTGGCAGGTGCCGTGCATGACGCCGTACCCCTGGGGGACGGCGGCCGCGTCGCCGATCGCGTACACCTCGGGGTGGGAGACCGACCGCAGCGTGGCGTCGGTGACGACGCGTCCGCGGTCGTCGACGGTCAGCCCGGCGGCCGCCGCCAGCGGCGAGGTGCGCGTGCCGCCCGTCCACAGGACCGCGTCGGCGGCGATGCTCTCCCCGCTCGCCAGCCGCACCGCGCCGGGCAGCACCTCCGCCAGCTCCGCGCCGGTGCGCACCCGGACCCCGAGCCGGTCGAGCGCGGCGCGCAGATACGCCCCGGCCTTGGGGTTCATGGCCGCGCCCGGCTCCTGCCGGCCGAGCAGCACCACGCGCAGCCGAGGGTGCCGCTCGGCGATCTCCGCGGCCGCCTCGACACCGGTCAGTCCGGTGCCCGCGACCACCACCGTGCCGCTGTCCAGCCGGGCGAGCCGGTCGGCCAGCAGCTCGGCGTCCTGGGCGCTGCTCAGGGTGTAGGCGTGGTCCTCGGCCCCCGGCACCGCCGCGGTGTCGGCGATGCCGCCCAGCCCGTACACCAGCGTGTCGTAGCGCAGTTCGCGTTCGTCGTCGATCCGCACGGTCCTCGCCCCCGCGTCCACCGCGGTCACCCAGCCGCGTACGAACTGCGCGCCGGTGCCCTCCAGCAGCTGAGGGATGCTCAGTTCGGCGAGCCGCTGCCCGGTCGCCGTCATGTGCAGCCGCATGCGCTCGGTGAACCGTTCCTGCGCGTTCACCAGCGTCACCCGCACGTCCTCGCGCCGCTTCGTCCGGGCCGCGAGCTGGACGGCCGTGGCCAGGCCCGCGTAGCCCGCTCCCAGGATCACCACGTGGTGCGTGGTCGCCGTGCCGGTCTCCTGCCGTGCGCTCATCGTTCTCCCCTGCTCGTGTCGCTTGCCGACGCCCACCAGATGGGAGCGGGGAGCCCGGACGTGACACGGGTCGAACGTGATCCACGACACAGGCCGCGACGGGGTCCGCCGCAAGAGGCGGCGGGGTGCGCCTGATGGCGGGGAGAGGCGGGTTGAGGCCGGGGAGGCCGGGAGAGGCGGGGGCGGTCCCTGCGGGGGACCACACGGCGACCACGCCAAGTGCCGGATCGGACGGACCACCCCCCGCCTGCGCGGGGACCACGGGGCCTCCTCACCGGCCCACGCTGCCTCCAGCGGACCACCCCCGCCTGCGCGGGGATCACCCTTCCTGACCTGCGGCGTCAGAGTGGCTTTGCAATCGCTTTACTTCTCTTCGGTCCAGCCGTCATAGGTGCATAGTGGCAGAGCCAGGCCGCGAATGCGGTCGGATGTTGATACCGGTTGATCCCTGCCCGCAGGGGATTCCCGGCCGGCCTGACGAGCTCTCAGCGAGTGCGGAGGCCGACCGCGTCGGGCACGTGGGCATCGCGGAAGCCGCCTTTGCGGTGCATGCCCGGGTGGACCGCGTCGGTAGGTCGGGGGCTCAGCGGGATGGCAAGTCTCCGCAGCCGGTGACGTCGTCGCCGCCAACGGCCCTGGCCACCGACTCAAGAACCGGCTCGCCGCCATCGAGCGCGACACCGGCGTGACCTGATCACACCAACTGCCGCACCCGTGGTCGTTCCGCCGGCTTCCTAGGCGGGCCGGCGGGGAGGAAGAGCCGCTCGGGCACGCCAGAAGTCCGCGTCGCGAGGGTCGGCGAGCCATCCGAGCAGACGCTGGGCACCAGCCGCGAAGGCACCGGGCAGTGAGGTCTCCTCACCGACGACAAGCCTGAGGGCGTCGACGTCATGGCCGGCGTGGTCGGTGTCGCACCAGCAGGCCACGTTCACCGCCGCGTCGACCGCGAGCCGACCGGAGTCCGTCCACACGACGTGCAGCTGGAACTCCAGCTGATCACCCCCGTCCACACACTCGATGACATCCAGGCCGAGCAGGACGGGTGTCCACGGCTGCGGGCCGGGGAAGACCACGTGATCCGGTGTCCACTCCCACTCGGCCTTGTCTCCCTGCGCACCAGCCGCATCGACCATACGAGCGGTGCGTTCCAGGGATTCCACGTCGGCAGGCGGCAGGTGGGGGAAGAGCGTGTCCCACGGGACGTCATCGAAGGCACCTCGCATGAGCCGATCATGCGTTCGCTCTGCCGCCAACGGCAAGAACTCACCGTCAGTGGCCACGCCCCCGATCAGTTCAGGCAGGCGGAGGCGGTACCGATCCAGGTCTCAACGCCTACGGCCGAGCACGGGGCAACCCCTGCCCCGCTGCACTGGGCCAAAGCCGGACGAGTGGTCAGCGCCAGCGGTTGTTGCTGGTGTGGTCGCCGGCGAGCCAGCGGGAGAGGTCCTCGTGTGCTGTGGCTCGCCGCTCGGCGTCGATCTCTTCCACGTCGGGGTGGTCGACGGCGAACTCCAGGAGCAGCCCGTTGGATCCGTGATGTACAGCGAGACGCAGTACCCGTGGTCGATCACCTGGGCGTTCGTCTCCGCATGGCCGGCCGCGGTGACGCGCTCGCGTAGGGCTTCCTGGATCTCCGCCTCGACCTTGAAGGCGATGTGGCGCACGGGGGTGGCATTGATGTCGGTCTTGAACTCCTCCTGGTCCTCGGGGTCTGCGAACTGGAAGAAGGCGAGCGCACTGCCGTCGGCCAGGCCGTAGAGGGTGTGACTGTAGACGCGCTCGGTTCCTGCCAGGATTTCGCGCTCGGTCCACGTGGCGACCAGGGGCAGGCCGATCACATCCTCGTAGAAGCGCCGGTTGGCTTCCTGGTCGTCGGTGATCCAGGCGTGGTGGTGGAGGCGGAGCGGCAGCATCTCGCTCATGTCACGTCATCTCCGTTGATGCGTCGGGGTGTTGGGCCGGCGACCTGGATGGTGGCCGTCCTGGTGGTCAGCATGTCACCGAATTAAGTTGAACGCTAAATCAATTCAAGCCGTTGTGTGCGCCGGGGAGCGGGTGGGTCGTCGGTCGGCCGACGGGGTTGGCGTCGGGCGGTCGGTTCGGGCCGGGTGGCGCGTGCCGCATCGGCGTCCGGGCAGGCCCGCTTCCCTGTGCCTCGGCTGCCCGCGCCTCGGTCATGCTGGAAGCCGGGGAGTGCGTCGTGACCTCGGCGCGGTGGCTCGGGCACTCTTCACCCGCGATCACCCTCGGTTACTATGCTGACTTCATGCCGGAGTCGGAACAAGGGACGCGGCACCATCGACGGGCTGCTGGGGGAGCGGGGAGACCGGCTCGCCGGCAGAGATTTCCCGGATTCTCCCCAGTGCCGTTGACCGGTGATTCCTGCCCTTGCGCCGCGGAGGGGCAATCCGTGAATCGCAAGGCTGAAGAGATGGGTGACCTGGGAAAGTGTTGCAAGAGGTCGTAGCGACCCGCTATGTCACGCCTTTGCGTGAGGGTGGTTCGCTCCCGGGGATCGTCGAGGCCGACGATCTCGGCACGTACGTCATGAAGTTCATCGGCGCCGGGCAGGGGCGCAAGACCCTGGTGGCGGAGATCATCTGCGGCCGGCTCGGCCACAGGCTGGGCCTGCGGGTGCCCGATCTGGTCCTGATGCAGCTCGATCCGGTGATCGGCCTGAGCGAACCGGACGAGGAGGTGCAGGACCTGATCAAGGCCAGCGGCGGCCTCAACCTGGGGATGGACTACCTCCCGGGCTCGCTCGGCTTCGACCCGCTCGCCTTCGAGGTCGGCGCCGCCGAGGCCGGCCGGGTGGTCTGGTTCGACGCGCTGATCAACAACGTGGACCGCTCCTGGCGGAACCCGAACATGCTGGTCTGGCACGGGCAGCTGTGGCTCATCGACCACGGCGCCACGATGATCTGGCACCACAACTGGCGCGGCGCCAAGGTCGCCGCCGCCAAGCCGTACGACGCCTCCGACCATGTGCTCGCCTCCTTCGCCCCCGACATCGCGGCGGCGGCGGCCGAACTGGCGCCCCGCGTCACCGAGGAGCTGCTGACCGAGGTCGTCGCCGACGTGCCCGACGCGTGGCTGGCCGATGAGCCCGGCTTCGACGGCCCGGACGCGCTGCGCCGTACCTATGTGGAGGTACTGCTGGAGCGGGCCGCGTCGATCGGCGGGAGGATCACCATCGGGGAGCGCACCGGCGACACCCCCTCCAAGGCCCCGGACTGGCTCACCGGTGGGCCGCGGCGGAAGGCAGTGAAGTGAGCGGACTGCACAACGGACGCGATGTCTTCGAGTACGCGGTGCTGCGCGTGGTCCCCCGGGTCGAGCGCGGCGAGCTGATCAACGCCGGGGTGGTCGTCTACTGCCGGGCGGCCTCGTTCGTGGCCGCCCGCACCGAGCTGGACGAGGCCCGGCTGCTCGCCCTGGACCCCACCGTGGACGTGTCGGGGGTGAGGGCCGCGCTGCACGCCGTCGAAGGGGTGTGCCGGGGCGGGGCCGACGCCGGGCAGGCGGGCGGTGACGACGCCGGGCGGCGCTTCCGCTGGCTGGTCGCCCCGCGCAGCACGGTGGTCCAGCCCGGGCCCGTACATACCGGGTTGACCACCGACCCGGAGGCGGAGGTCGAGCGGCTGCTGGAGCTGCTGGTGCGCTGACCGGTCGGCCCCGGTACGGCTTCCCGGCCCGGCTTCCCCGGGTCCCGTCCCGGCCCGGCTTCCCCGTCCCGTCCCGGCCCGCCTTCCCCGGTCCGGCTTCCACGGCCCCCGTGCCGCCCGGTTGGACCGTGCGGGCGGGCGCCGGCGGAGGGCACGCCCGTCCGGTGGTGGCCTGTCCGGCCGAGCCGCCGGGCAGGCAACGTTGACATGCGGTGGTGCGGCTTCTAGCGTCTCGTACGCTGAAGCGACTAAGCGGTTGCTCACCCGGCGGCCGGCCGTGGTGAGCCGCTACCGAGGCGAGGAGAACCCGCATGTCCACCACCGAGCAGCGCGTCGCCATCGTGACGGGCGCGGCCCGCGGCATCGGCGCCGCCACCGCCGTGCGGCTGGCCGCCGAGGGCCGCGCCGTGGCCGTACTCGACCTCGACGAGGCGGCCTGCGCGGAGACCGTGGAGAAGATCACCGGGGCCGGTGGCCGGGCCCTGGCGGTCGGCGCCGACGTCTCCGACTCCGACCAGGTCGCGGCGGCCGTCGCCCGGGTCACCGAGGAGCTGGGCGCGCCGGTCATCCTGGTCAACAACGCGGGCGTGCTCCGCGACAACCTGCTGTTCAAGATGAGCGACAGCGACTGGGACACGGTGGTGGCGGTGCATCTGCGCGGCGCCTTCCTGATGGCCCGGGCCTGCCAGAAGCACATGGTGGACGCCGGGTTCGGCCGGATCGTCAACCTCTCCAGCAGCTCCGCGCTCGGCAACCGGGGCCAGGCCAACTACGCCGCCGTCAAGGCCGGTCTCCAGGGCTTCACCAAGACCCTCGCGATCGAGCTGGGCAAGTTCGGCGTCACGGCCAACGCGGTGGCCCCGGGGTTCATCGCCACCGACATGACCGCGGCCACCGCGGCCCGGGTCGGCATGGAGTTCGAGGACTTCAAGGCCGCCGCCGCCACCCAGATCCCGGTGCAGCGGGTCGGGGAGCCCGCCGACGTGGCGAACGCCATCGCCTTCTTCACCGCCGACGCGGCCGGCTTCGTCTCCGGCCAGGTGCTGTACGTGGCCGGCGGCCCGCTCAACTGACCGGAGGCGAGGACCGATGACCGCAGAACACGAGGACACCGGCGAGGTCGCGCTGATCACCGGCGCCAGCCGGGGCATCGGATACGGCATCGCCGAGGCGCTGGTGGCCCGCGGCGACCGGGTCGTGATCACCGGCCGCAACGAGGAGGCGCTCCGCGAGGCCGTGGAGCGGCTCGGCGCCGACCGGGCGATCGGGGTGCCGGGCAAGGCCCACGACGAGGCGCACCAGGCGCACGCGGTGAAGCGCGCCATGGAGGCGTTCGGCCGCGTCGATCACCTGGTGAACAACGCCGGGACCAACCCGGTCTTCGGGCCGCTCGCCGAGCTCGACCTGGCGGTGGCGCGCAAGGTGTTCGAGACCAACGTGGTCTCCGCGCTCGGCTTCGCCCAGCGCACCTGGGCCGCCTGGCAGAAGGAGAACGGCGGCACCATCGTCAACATCGCGTCCATCGCCGGGATCGCGCCCTCGCCGTTCATCGGCGCCTACGGCGTGAGCAAGGCCGCGATGATCAACCTCACCGCGCAGCTGGCGCACGAATTCGCGCCGCGGGTGCGGGTCAACGCCATCGCGCCCGCCGTGGTGAAGACGCGCTTCGCCCAGGCGCTGTACGAGAACCGCGAGGCGGAGGCGGCCGCGCCGTACCCGCTGGGCCGGCTGGGCGTGCCGGAGGACATCGGCGGGGCCGCGGCCTTCCTCACCTCGGACGCGGCGGCGTGGCTCACCGGCCAGACCCTGGTGCTCGACGGGGGACTGTTCCTCAACGCCGGCGTCGGCGCCTGACCGCGTACCTGTCCGGCGGGCCGCGGTCGGGACGGGGGCAGCGCCGGGTCCAGACGGTGACAGGGCCGGCCGTGACGGGCCCGGGTCCGGGACAGCGCCGGGTCCGGGACGGGCGAGGACCGGACCGGCCCGACAGGGCCGGCCCGGCCCGGCCCGGCCCGGCCCGGGCCGGGAAGGCGGCCGGCGGGGCGGCGGAGGACCGCTTCCGCCGCCCCGCCCGGACCCGCTGTCGGTGGTCGCCGGTACGTTCTTCCCGTCACCTACGACAGCGACCGGAGGAACCCCCAAGTGACCGACATGCTGCCCGAGTCCTGGCAGGCCGTCCTCGGCGAGGAACTGGAGAAGCCCTACTTCAAGGAGCTGACCGAGTTCGTCGAGGAGGAGCGGGCGAAGGGCCCGGTGTACCCGCCCCGCGAGGAGGTGTTCGCCGCCCTCGACGCCACCCCGTACGACCAGGTCAAGGTGCTGATCCTGGGGCAGGACCCCTACCACGGCGAGGGGCAGGGGCACGGACTGTGCTTCTCGGTGCGGCCCGGGGTGAAGACCCCGCCCTCGCTGCGGAACATCTACAAGGAGATGCACGCCGAGCTCGGTCACCCGATCCCGGACAACGGCTACCTGATGCCGTGGGCCCGGCAGGGCGTGCTGCTGCTGAACGCGGTCCTCACCGTCCGCGGCGGCGAGGCCAACTCCCACAAGAACAAGGGCTGGGAGAAGTTCACCGACGCGGTGATCCGCGCGGTCGCGTCCCGGCCGGACCCGGCGGTCTTCGTGCTGTGGGGCAACTACGCGCAGAAGAAGCTGCCGTTGATCGACGAGAGCCGCCACGCGGTGGTCAAGGGCGCCCACCCCTCCCCGCTGTCGGCGAAGAAGTTCTTCGGCTCCCGGCCGTTCACGCAGATCAACGAGGCGGTGGCCGCCCAGGGCCACCAGCCGATCGACTGGCGCATCCCCGACCTCGGCGTCTGAGCCCGGGCGCTCAGTCCAGCCGGTAGTCGAAGGTGTAGGGCACGGTCGGCTCGCCGGGCACCGCGGTGAAGGCCCCGGTGCCGGAGAGGCCGGCCAGCTCACCGGTGCCGGAGCCGGCCACCACCTCGAAGGTGCAGTGCACCACGCCGTCCTCACCGAACGTCGCGTGCTGGTCGAGCACGAAGCCGCCCCGGCGGCCGTCCAGGGCACCGGTCACCATCTCGTAGCCCCGGCAGACCCCGGTCTTCCCGGTGAGGTAGGTGATGGCGTACACGCAGGAGGTGCCCTCGGCGGTGATCCCGCCGGAGAAGGTGTTGACCACGGTGGCCCGGGCCAGCTTCGCACCGTCCGGGCTCTCCCCGGTGGTGGCCTCGTCCCAGGAGGAGTAGGTGAACGTCCCGGTGGTGTGGGTGGTCATGCGCGGTTCCTCTTCCTTCGGTTCTTCCGGTTCTGCCCGATGCGGCGGCCCTGGCCGGTTTGCCGCACCGGTACGACGGTCGGGGGCGGGTCCGGACGGCCGGACCGGCCCCGGGAAGAACCCTGCCGGGCATACCTGACACCCTCTGTCAGGTACCGGGGAAACCGGGAAAAGGGGTCCTCGACGGTCGGGAGAGGGGGGAGACCATGCGTGCGGACCGGCTGCTCTGCCTGCTTCTGCTGCTGCAGAACCGGGGCCGGCTCACCGCGCCGGAACTCGCCGCGGAGCTGGAGGTGTCGGTACGGACGGTCTACCGGGACATCGAGGCGCTGGGCGCGGCCGGCGTCCCGGTGGTCGCCGACCGGGGCCCGGCGGGCGGTTACCGGCTGCTGGCCGGCTACCGCACCCGGCTGACCGGACTGACCGGCGACGAGGCGGTCGCCCTCTTCCTCGCCGGCCTCCCGGTGGCCGCGGCCGAACTCGGACTCGGCTCCCAGCTGACCACCGCCCAGCTGAAGCTGCGGGCGGCGCTGCCGGAACCGCTGGGGGAGCAGACGCGGCGGATGCAGGACCGCTTCCACCTGGACGCCCCCGCGTGGTTCCGTCAGGCCGACCCGGTGCCGGACCTGCTCACCGTCGCCGACGCGGTGTGGCGGCAGCGGGTGCTGCGGGTGCGCTACCGGCGGGCCCGCGGCGACACCGTGGAACGCGACCTCCACCCGCTCGGCCTGGTCCTCAAGGGCGGTATCTGGTACGTCGTGGCGCACCCCGCCGGCCTGGGCGGTGCGGGCGGCGGAACCGGCCCCGCAGACGGCGGCACCAACCCCGGCGGCGAGGCGACCGGGCGGGAGTCCGGGCCGCCGGTGCCGGTGCCGGAGTCCGGGCGGGAGCCGGTGCCGGAGTCGGAGCCGGACGGGCGGGGGAGCGCGGCGGCGGGCCCCGTGGTGCGCACCTACCGGGTGTCGCGGATCTCCGCCGCCGAGGCGCTGCCCGTCACCTTCCGCCGGCCGGAGGGGTTCGACCTGGCCGGCTACTGGGCCGCGTCGTCCCGGGCGCTGGAGGAGGCCCGCTTCCGGGGCGAGGCGGAGCTGCTGCTCTCCGCCCGGGGGCTGCGGCTGCTCCCGGCCAAGTACGGCGCGGCCGGCGCCCGGGCGGCCGCGGCGGCCGGCGAGCCGGGGCCCGACGGCCGGTTCCGGGTCACCCTGCCGGTGGAGTCGCTGCCGGTCGCGGTGGACGACATGCTCCGGCTCGGCACCGACGCGGAGGTGGTCGGCCCGCCGGAGCTGCGGCGGGCCGTCGCCCGCGCCGTCACCGAGCTGGCGCAGCGGTACGCCGCGGACGCCCCCGGGAACCCGAGCGCCTGACGGGGGAGCGCCGCCGCTCCCGGCTAGCGTCGGAACAGGCACCGGCAGGGGGCGCCGGGCGGGGGGCGGGACGGACGGCGGCCCACCCACGCGAGGAGAACCGGGGATGACAGCACCGCGGCAGGAGGCGGCGGACGACGCCGTGCTGACCAGGATCGGGCAGGCGGTCATGCTCCACCAGGGCGGTGACCGGGAGGAGGCCCGGAACCGGTTGGTCCGGCTGTGGCAGGAGATCGGCGCGGACGGCGACCCGTACCACCGCTGCACCTTGGCCCACTACATGGCCGACACCCAGGACGACCCGGCGGCCGCGCTGATGTGGGACCTGATCGCACTGGCGGCGGCGGACGCGGCCGCGGCGGCCGGTGGTGCCGGCGGCGGGTCCCGGGAGGCGGTGCGCGGCTTCTACCCCGCGCTCCACCTGGACCTGGCGGACGACTACCTCCGGCTGGACCGGCCGGAGGCCGCCCGCGACCAGCTGTCGCGGGCCCGGGCCGCGGCCGGGGTGCTCGGTGCGGACCCGTACGGCGACCGGATGCGGGCCGCCATCACCCGGCTCGGAGCACGGCTGGACGCCGCGGGCGGGGCCGGCCCGCGGGATGCCGGGCGACCGGGCACCGGCGGGCCGGACGGCGGTGCGGACCCGTACGGCGACGAGCACCTGCCCGGCGGCGGGGGGTGAGCGGTGCCCGGCGGCCCGCGGCGGCCGGTCAGTCGCCGGTGACCCCGTCGATCCGCTCCCGGAGCAGGTCGGCGTGGCCGTTGTGGCGCGCGTACTCCTCGATCATGTGGACGTAGATCCAGCGCAGGCTGAACTCCTTGCCGTGCCGGAGGCCGGTGTCGTCCATCGCGTGGCGGGCGGCGGCCCGGCGGGCGTGGTCGATCTCGGCGCGCCAGGTGGCGAACGCCTCCGCGGAGGTGTCCTCGTCGGTGAGGTTGAAGTCGCCGTCGCGGTCCTGCTCGCTGTATATCCAGCTGATGTCCTCGGCCGAGAGCACCCGGCGGAACCAGGCGCGCTCCACCTCGGCCATGTGCCGGACCAGGCCGAGCAGCGAGAGCGTCGAGGGCGGTGCGGCCCGCTGCCGCAGCTGGGCGTCGTCCAGCCCTTCGCACTTGCGGGCCAGGGTGGCGCGGTGGAAGTCCAGCCAGCTCTCCAGCATGGTGCGCTCGTCGGCGCGGAGCGGTGGGTCGGTGCGTTCCGTTGTCGTCATGGGCCGATGGTCGCAGAGATCACCGGTACCGGTCCGGCCTTTTTCACCGCCCTGCCGGCAGCATGCCGCGCAGCAGCTCGGTGAGGCCGTCGCGGAGCTCCGCAACGGTGGGCACCACCGCGTGGTACGGGCCGGCCGAGCAGGCGAACAGCACCCCGTCGCACCAGGCCACCACGGCGAGGGTGTGCCGCTCGGGGGCGGGGGAGCCGGCCGCGCGCAGCAGCTCCGCCACCGGTTCCCGGAACGCGGCCCCGGCGGAGTCGTATTTCTCCCGCAGCTCGGGCCGGCGGGTGGCCTCCAGCGCCAGCTCGTAACGGGCGATGAGCAGGTCCCGGTGGTCGGTCAGGGCGCGGTGCAGGGCGGTGGCGATCACCTCGGCGGCCGCCTCCGGACCGGTGGCCGGCCCGCCGTGACCGGCGAGTGCGGCGAGTCCGGTGGGTCCGTCGTGACCGGTGGGACCGGCGAGTCCGAAGACCCGCGCCTCCCGCTCGGCGAGCCGGCGCACCGCCGTGGCGAGCAGCGCCGCCCGGGTGCGGGCGAGGTTTGAGGTCGAGCCCTGCGGCAGCCCGGCGGCCTCGTCCACCGCACGGTGCGTCAGACCGCGCAGACCTCGGGAGGCGAGCAGGCCGATCGCGGTGTCGGCGACGAGTCCGATGCGCGCGGTGCGGTCCGGGCGGCCGGTGGGAGCTGCGGTCATGCGCCTCAATGTACCGCTGCACTACAGGTGTAGTAGCTTGGTGTAACTACACCTGTAGTTTCCCGGGAGGGGACATGGACCAGCACCACGCCGTCGTCATCGGAGCCGGTATCGGCGGACTGACCGCCGCCGCGGCCCTGCACCGCCAGGGCTGGGCGGTCACCGTCCTGGAGCGGTCCGCCTCCCTGGAGCCGGTCGGCGCCGGCATCGCCCTGGCGCCCAACGCGCTCCGCGCCCTGGACACCATCGGCCTCGGCGCACCGGTCCGGGAGCTCAGCGCCTGGCAGGGCGACGGCGGGGTGCGCGCCCCCGGCGGACGGTGGCTGGCCCGGACCGACAGTGCCGCCGCGGCCCGGCGCTTCGGCGACCCGCTCGTCCTGCTGCACCGCGCCACCTTCGTGGACCTGCTGCTCGGCCGGCTCCCCGCGGGCACCGTCCGCACCGCCACCGCCACCGCACTGGTCCGGCCCGGCACACAGACCGAGCCGGCCCGGGTCGCCACCCCCGACGAGGAGATCGAGGCCGACCTGGTGATCGCCGCCGACGGTGTCGGCTCCCGGGTGCGCGGGGCGCTCTTCCCCGGCCACCCCGGCCCGCGGTTCACCGGGTTCACCACCTGGCGCATGGTCGTCCCCGGCCTCGGCCTGCGCTTCCCCCCGCACGAGACCTGGGGCCGCGGCCTGATGTGGGGCAGCCAGCCCCTCAAGGACGGCCGGGTCTACGCCTACGCCGGAGCCCTGGCCCCGGCCGGTGAACGGGAGGCGGACGAACGGGCCGGACTGCTGCGCCGCTTCGGTCACTGGCACCGGCCGATCCCGCGGATCCTGGCCGCCGTGGACCCCGCGGCGGTGCTCCGCCACGACGTCCGGGCCATGACCGTGCCGCTGCCCGCGTACCACCGGGGCCGCACCGCGCTGCTCGGCGACGCCGCGCACGCCATGCCGCCCAGCCTCGGCCAGGGCGGCAACCAGGCCGTCGAGGACGCCGTGGTGCTCGCCCACCGGCTCGCCGCCCCCGCCACCCCGGTCCCCGAGGCGCTCGCCGCCTACACCCGGGACCGGCTGCCCCGCACCACCGAGGTGGTCCGGCGCTCCCTGAAGGCGGCCCGGCTCACCACGCTCGGCAGCCGTCCCGCGGTGATGGCGCGGGACGCCGCGCTCACCGCCGCGCACCTCCTCGCCCCCGGCCTGGCGCTCCGCGCGCTCGACGGCGTCCTCGACTGGACACCGCCGGGCGGCCCGGACGTCGCCTGAGCGCACACCGGGCGGGTACGGGCGGGGCCGGGTGCTGCGCCACCGGGGCGGGTACGGGCCGGGTTCCGGTCAGGTGTCGTGCCCCGGGCGGGTACGGGCCGGGTGGGGATCGCCGCCCGGAGCCCGGCCGCCCAGAGCCCGCCGTGCAGGAGATGCCTGCCGACGGAAGCCGGGCCGTCCCGGCTCTGCTGACGGGCGACAGGGCCGCCCGGAGCCGCCGTGGGGAAAGCCCGCTGACGGCAGCCCGGCTGCCCCGGCCTGCGGGAGCAGGACCCGGCCCTGCCGGGCAGCACCCCGCCCTGCCGGGCAGCACCCCGCCCGACGGGCGGGTGCCGCTCCCCGCCCGGGTCGCTCACCGCACCCGGGTCACCGGGGCGCCCGGGGCCCGGTCACCCCTCCGGCGGGGTCAGCGGCTGCTCGGCCCAGATGGTCTTCCCCTGGCGGCCGTACCGGCTGCCCCAGCGCGTGGTCAGCTGCGCCACCAGGAACAGTCCGCGCCCGCCCTCGTCGGTGGAGCGGGCCCGGCGCAGCCGCGGCTGGGTGTTGCTGGGGTCGGTGACCTCGCACACCAGCACGTCGGAGCGGATGAGCCGGACCCCGACCGGGCCGCCGGCGTACCGGATGGCGTTGGTGACCAGCTCGCTGACCACCAGTTCGGTGGTGAAGGCGAGGTCGGCCAGCCCCCACTCGGTGAGCCGGCCGGTCGTCGCCTCCCGGGCGACGGCCACCGCGGCCGGGTCGGCCGGGAACTCCCACTCGGCGACGTCCTCCGCCGGCACCGCGCGCGGCCGCACCAGCAGCAGCGCGATGTCGTCCCGCGGCGGGCAGCCGCCCAGGTCCGCCAGGAGCCGCCCGCCCAGCTCGTCCACCGGCCGGTCGGGCCGGCAGTGCTCGGTCAGTCCGGCGGTCAGCAGCCGCAGCCCCTCGTCCCGGCCGCCGGCCCGCTCCACCAGCCCGTCGGTGTACATGACCAGCACCCCGCCCGGCGGCAGTTCCACCGTGGTGGTCTCGAAGGGCAGGCCGCCCACCCCCAGCGCAGGGCCGGCGGCGATCTCGACGACCTCGGTGCCGCCGTCGGGGCGGACCAGCAGCGGCGGTTCGTGCCCGGCACTGGCGAAGTCGCAGCGGCGGGTGACCGGGTCGTACACCCCGTACAGGAAGGATGTGCCCACCGCGTCCTGGCCGCCCGGACCGGCCTCCCGGGCCAGTCGCAGCACCAGGTCCTCCACGTGGGTCAGCAGTTCCTTGGGGTCCAGTTCGAGGTCGGCGAGGGTCTGGATGGCGGTGCGGAGCCGGCCCATGGTCGCGGTGGCGTGCAGGCCGCGGCCCACCACGTCGCCGACGACCAGGGCGACCCGCAGCGAGGGCAGCGGGATCACGTCGAACCAGTCGCCGCCGACGCCGCCGCCGGCCGGTAGGTACAGCCCCGCCGTCTCCGCCGCCGGGATGTCGGTCACCGCGGGCGGCAGCAGGCTCTGCTGGAGGGCGATCGCGGTGCGGTGCTCGCGGGTGAACCGGCGGGCGTTGTCCACGGTGACGGCGGCCCGGGAGACGATCTCCCGGAGCAGCGCCGCGTCGTCGGGGCGGAACGGGCCCGACCGCTCGGTCCGCCAGGCCATCACCGTGCCCAGCATCAGCCCGCGGGCGAAGAGGGGGGCCACCGCCAGTGAGCGGCCCTCGGGCGGCACCAGCCGCCGGGCCAGCCCGTCCTGCCGGAACTCGGTGACCGCGCGCTCCCGGTCGGTGAGGACCACCTCGCCCTGCTGCACCCGGCGCAACGCCGGGAAGTCCGGTATCCGCGGCACCCGCTCCCCCTGGGCCAGCAGCCCGTCCGGCCACTCCCCGGTCGCCGAGGCGGTCGCCACCCGGCGCAGCGGATGCTGCCGGGCGCCGAGCGCCTGCGGCGGTTCCTCGCCGGCGAGCACCGCCTCGGCGATGTCCACCCCCACCAGGTCGGCGAAGCCCGGGACCAGGACGCCGGCCACCTGCTCGGCGGTGCTGGTGACGTCCAGCGAGCCGCCGATCCGGGTGGCGGCCTCGTTGAGCAGCGCCAGGTGGTCCCGGGCCCGCTGCCGCGTGGTGACGTCGGCGAGCGCGGAGGCCACCCCCAGCGGACGGCCGCGGTGGTCCTGGAGGCGGAACGCGGACAGCGACACCGTCCGGCTCCGCCGGCCGGGCGTGTCCACCTGCTCCACCCGGTCGAACACCGGCACCCCGGTCTCCAGGACCCGGCGCAGCGTGGCCCGGGCGTCCAGGTCCGGCACGCTGTCGAAGGTGAGCGCCGGGCCGCCGGCCGGGTCGCCGGTCGCGTTGCTCCGCACCGTCCGCAGGGTGGTGTCGTGCAGGCCGATGCCGAACAGGTCCTGGCCGAACACCGCCCGCAGGAGGGAGGCGCCGTAGCTCCAGTCCTCCACCAGCTCCGAGGGCACCGCCGCCACGAGCAGCTCCGCCGAGCCGTCCAGCGGCATGACCCGGAAGGTGACGTCCACCGTCCGGCCGTCACCGCCGTCCAGCAGCACCCGGCCGGAGGGCGGGACGCCTCCCGGACAGCCGGCCGGGCCCGGTGACCCGGCGGTGGCGGCGAGCAGGGTCCTGACCGGACGTCCCAGTACGTCCGCGCCCGGCCGCCCGACCAGCTCCGCGGCGGCGCGGGACCAGCGGACCACCGTGCCGTCCGCGGCCAGCACCGCGGTGGCGACGGCGTCGAAGAGCCCCGACCCGTTTACGGGGGGACCGGTCTGTGCTCCCATCGTGCTCCCGGCCCGGCGGGTGCCTCCCCGCCTGAAGGAGATTGGTTCCCAGTATCCGTGAACCGGGCCGGGGCCGCCCGCCGGGCGGGGTACGCAGGGGCTCGACGGCGGGCCGCGCGGTGCGGCGGGAGGGGTCGGTGGTCCGGTGGTGTCCGGGATGGTCCGGCGGTGCGGTGGCGGGCCGGTGGTGCGGTCCGTGCGGTTGCTCCGGCGGGGTCCGCCGGGCCGGGCCGGTGCGGCGGACCGGACGGGTGCGGTGCGGGGTCCCCCGCCCCGGACCCGGCTGCCGTGGGCGGGCCCTCCGTGGCCGGTGCCGGCCGTACCGGGACGCGGCGGCGGGGCCGGGAGGCCCGGACGGGATACTTGGCTGCCATGCGCATCGATTTCGACCCCGCCCAGCTGGACCGTACCGCGTTCTACCGGCTGCTGACCGCCACCGTGGTGCCCCGGCCGATCGCCTGGGTGTCCACCGTCTCGGCGGACGGCACCGACAACCTGGCACCGCACTCCTTCTTCACCATCGCCTCGGTGGCCCCGCCGGTCGTGCAGTTCACCTCGGTGGGCCGGAAGGACACGCTGCGCAACATCGAGGAGACCGGCGAGTTCACGGTCAGCCTCGCCCCCCGGCACCTGATGGAGCAGATCAACGTGACCGGCACCGACTTCCCGCGCGGGATGAGCGAGTTCGACGCCGCCGGTGTGGAGCGGGAGCCGGGCCTGCGGGTCAAGGCACCGCGGGTGGCCGACTCACCGGTCGCGCTGGAGTGCGAGACCCACAGCATGCTCCGGATCGGCGACTCCACCGTGGTCTTCGGGCGGGTGGTGCACGCGGTCGTGGACGCGGCTGCCCTGGTCGACGGGCATCCGGAGATCACCCGGCTCGACCCGCTCAGCCGGCTGGGCAAGGACGAGTGGGGCGCCCTCGGCGAGGTGCTGGAGCTGCCCCGCCCCCGCTACGCGGACCGGACCACCGGGGACGGCGGGGGCCTGACGGCCGGGCGGGCCGTGCGGGGCAGGGCGCCCCGGCCGGTGCCCACCGCCCCCGGCCCGTGCCCGGTCGCCCCGGCCCGCGCCCACCGGCGCCCGGGCCCGTACCCCGCGGGACTCAGCCGTCCGCCCGGCGGGACCCGGCCCGTCCCGGAGTGCCGGAGGTCCGCCGGGCGTGGTCGTGGGGCCGGACACCGACGGGCCCCGGTCCGTACCGGTGCGGTACGGACCGGGGCCCGGTGACGCTCGTGGGGCCGGCGGGCGTCGGCCCCACGAGCGGAAGAGGGAGGGGAACCGGGGCCGGTCGCGGCGCGCCGGACCCGGGGCGGTCAGTCGCCCGACTCGCCGGCGTGCGGGCTGAGTGTGTCGGTGCCGACCAGCGCGAAGATGAGCAGGCCGAGCAGGATGCGGTAGATCACGAACGGCATGAAGCTCTTCGTGGTGATGAACTTCATGAACCAGGCGATCACCGCGTATCCCACCACGAAGGCGATGATCGTGGCGAAGATCGTCGGGCCCCAGGACACGTGGCCGCCCTCGGCGGCGTCCTTCAGTTCGAAGGTTCCCGAGGCGAGCACCGCGGGGATGGCCAGCAGGAAGGAGTAGCGGGCCGCCGCCTCCCGGGTGTAGCCCATCAGCAGGCCGCCGCTGATGGTGGCGCCGGACCGGGACACCCCGGGGATCAGGGCCATCGCCTGGCAGACACCGAAGATCAGGCCGTCCTTGGCGCTCAGCTCCTGGAGCGTCTTGCGCTGCTTGACGGCCCGGTGCCGGCCGCCGGTCTCGTCCCGGGCGGCCAGCCGGTCGGCCAGGCCCAGCACGATGCCCATCACCACCAGGGTGGTGGCCGTCAGCCGCAGATCACGGAATGGGCCCTCGATCTGGTCCTTGAGGGTCAGGCCGAGGACGCCGATCGGGATCGAGCCGATGATCACCAGCCAGCCCATCTGGGCGTCGTGGTCGGAACGCATCCGCTTGTCGGTGAGCGAGCGCAGCCACGCCGTGACGATCCGGGCGATGTCCTTGCGGAAGTAAATCAGCACGGCGGCCTCGGTGCCGATCTGGGTGATGGCGGTGAAGGCCGCCCCCGGGTCCTCCCAGCCCGCGAACGCCGCGGTGAGCCGCAGGTGCGCGCTGGAGGAGATCGGCAGGAACTCGGTCAGCCCCTGAACGAGCCCGAGGATGAGTGATTCGAACCAAGACATGAAACTAGGCCATCCAGGTGATGATCGAGCCCCCACCGGCGTCCTCGCGGGTCAGGGGCTGGTTGTGGGCTGCCAGACGGTGGCGGTATACGCGTTCGATCATGTGGATGGGGCTGTGGCCTTACTCATGCTGACCCTTTACGGACTGGGCTGACGGCGTGTCAGCTTCACTGGATGGCCGTGGCGCGGTAACGGACGATGATCGCGCGCCAGTCGGGAGGCAGCGTAGCGTCCCCCGGCGGGGCACCGGGCACAGCCCCCTCCCGGGACGCCCTCGTGCCCGGAGCCGCCCGGCGCCCGGCGGGTGCGGGGCGCCGGACGGCTCCGGGCGGGACGGCGGGGAGGGCGCGGCGGCCGGCCGGCGCGCGTCCGCGGGCGCCCGCCGGCCGTGCCGGGTCACCCCTTGCGGGCGTACCCCAGGTAGGTCACCAGCGGCCGGGCCTGGGGCGCCAGCACGAAGTCCACGATCGGCGGGATCTGCTCGTCGGTGATCCGGCCCTTGCGGCGGGCGAGCACGGCCTTCACCAGGGACGGCGGGTTCTTCGGCTTGAAGTCGCAGACGTCCTCGTTGTGCAGCCCGTGGCGGGCCAGCGCGGCGGTCATCTCGTCCGGGGTGCGGAGCCGGTCGGCGGCGTACCGGCCGGGCGGCATGATCCGGGTCATCGGGATGGCCTGGAAGGCGCCGAGGTAGATGAGCCGGGAGAGCGGGGTGCGGTTGACCGTGTCGTAGAGGAGCACCCCACCGGGCCGCAGCACCCGGGCGGCGTGCTCGATCACCTGGTCCAGCCGGGACGTCACCTCGAAGGTGTCCGCGTAGTAGGCGAGGTCGAAGGCCGCGTCCTCGACGTCCAGGGTCTCCGCGGCCGAGGTGCGGTGGGTGACCGCCAGCCCCTCCCGCTCCGCCGCCGTGCGGGCCAGCTCGGTCGCCGTCGCCGACGGGTCCACCGAGAGCACGTCGAAGCCGAGCCGGGCCAGTCCGTGCGGCAGCACCCCCCGGCCGCCGCCCACCACCAGCAGCCGGCTGCCGGCCGCGTCCAGTCCCAGCTTCCGGAGCGTGCCGGTGACGTACTCCAGGCGCGCGTCCTGGAAGCTCACCGCCCTGATCTGCCGGCCGTCCACCGCCTCGGGGGAGGGCGAGTCGAGCTCGATGCGCAAAGCACTGGCCATCGGTTTCTCCCTCAACTCGTCACGCGGCGGGCCGCGGACCTCGGTCTCTCCGGGTTCCCTCGGGGAACCTTACACCTTGCGTTCCCTCGGGGAACCCGAGGTACCGTCGGGTCATGACCCGTACCCCGCTCGCCGGTGTGGCCTGCTCGATCGCCCGTGCCACCGATCTGTTCGGGGACGCCTGGACCGCGCTGATCATGCGGGACGTCCTGCTGGGGGTGACCCGGTTCGACGACCTCGCCGAGGACCTGGGGATCTCCCGCAAGGTGCTCGCCGCCCGGCTGGCCCGGCTGGTGGAGGAGGGCGTCCTGGAACGCCGGCGCTACCAGGACCGGCCGCCCCGGGAGGACTACCGGGCCACCGAGAAGGGCCGGGAGCTGTACCCGGTGCTGCTCGCGCTGATGAACTGGGGCGACCGCTGGTGCGCCGACGGGTCCGGTCCGCCGGCCCGGGTCCACCACCTCGGCTGCGCGCGGGACACCACCGCGGTGACCGTCTGCGCCCACTGCGGGGAGCCGCTGACCA